>NZ_JAGSOH010000051.1 GCF_018139625.1 Actinospica acidithermotolerans
GGAGCTTCGCGATCTCGTCCAGCTCCAGGCCGAACGTGCGCTTCTTGAGCCGGTGCGCGAGCAGCCAGGACGCGGCGGCGCCGATCAGCAGCGCGACGGCGAACCACTCGGCGTAGACCGGGAGCACCGACCACAGCGCGGAGGTGACCGAGCTCTCCAGGATGCCGGCCGAGACCTCCCCGACTTGCGTCTTACCGTCCAGGGCGTATACCGGCGTCTTGCCGTTCGCCGAGCGCCCGAGGCTGCCCGGGTCGATGTCCACGGACGGCTTCGTCACCAGGGGCTCTGTGACCTTCTGGCCGATCTCCGCGGGGTCCGGATGCGAGTGCCGCACCCGGTCCATGTCGATGACCACGATGTACGTCGCGCCCGTGTTGCGCTGCATCTCCGAGGCGATCTGCTGCACGAGGCTACCGCAGGGCTCCGCGCCGGGGGTGAGGCACTCGCGGATCTCGGTGTCGGCCGCCGCGGCCTGCGCGACCGTGAGCGCCCGGTCCTCATACTGCACGTCGAGCTGCGTCCGCTGCTCCTTCGCGAACAGGGCGAAGCCCACCAGCATCGTCGCGACCAGGATCAACACCTGGCCGATGAAGATCTGGCTGGACAGCCTCCGCATGCCACGTCGCATATTCCGGATTCTGCGTGGCGGACATCCTCGGCGGCAAGTTTTGACCGTATATCCGACTCCTCGCACGTACGCAATGCACAAAACGCTGCGGAATGACAAAAACGCGGGTTATCGCCGAAAGCGAGACCGCCGCGGGGCGCGCTGCCTAGCGTGGGCCTCCCCAGATCAATGGAGAGAAGGAGGCGATCCGCGATGGCAACGCAGCCCGTGACCGGCGTACCCGGCGCCCGGATCGAGATTTCCGGGGTGACGAAACGGTTCCTCACCCCGAGCGGCGAGGTGTTCACCGCGATCAAGGACGTCGACTTCGAGGTCGAGCCCGGCCAGTTCTGCGCCGTCGTCGGACCGACCGGCTGCGGCAAGTCCACCACCCTCGGCCTGGTCTCCGGGCTCGACAAGCCCAGCGAGGGCGAGGTGCGCGTCGCCGGCAAGAAGGTCGACGGCATCTCCGACGGCGTCAGCTTCATGTTCCAGGCCGACGCGCTGCTGCCCTGGAAGACCGTGCTCGGCAACGTCGCGCTCGGCCCGAGCTTTCGCGGGGTCAAGAAGAAGGAGGCCGAGGCGCAGGCCCGCGACTGGCTGCGCCGGGTGGGCCTCGCGGGCTTCGAGGACCGGCACCCGCACCAGCTGTCCGGCGGCATGCGCAAGCGCGTGGCGATGGCCGCGGCGCTGATCAACGAGCCGCGGATCCTGCTGATGGACGAGCCCTTCGGCGCGCTCGACGTGCAGACGAAGGCGATCATGCAGACCGAGCTGATCGGCCTGTGGGAGCAGTTGCGCCCCTCAGTGCTTTTCATCACGCACGACCTGGAGGAGGCCGTCGCGCTCGCAGACCGGGTCGTGGTTATGACCTCGAGCCCCGGCACGATCAAGGCCGTCTTCGACATCGACCTGCCGCGGCCGCGCGGCGCCATCCAGGACATCCGCTTCCAGCCGGAGTTCCTCGAGCTGCACCGGCAGATCTGGGAGTCGCTGCGCGAGGAAGTCGAGACCGCGTACGCCCGCACCGCAGGAGTAGCAGCATGAACACCTCGCACGATGCCGGCGCGGCGCAGCCCGTGCAGCACAACGGCACGTACATGATGCCGGTCGAAAGCCCGATGCGGACCGCGCAGGACGCCGCCCGGCTCGAGGGAGGCGACGCAAAGCGCGGCGCGAACCCCGGCCGCCGCATGGCCCGGGTCCGGCGCCTGCGCGTCGTAGCTGCCCAGATCGTCCTCGCCGTGGTGCTGATCGGCTCCTGGCAACTGCTGACGACCTGGAAGGTCGTCGACCCGTTCTTCTTCGGCCAGCCCAGCGGCATCGCGAAGCAACTGAAGGACTACTTCACCCAGGGCGACCAGGCGACCGAGTTCGGCTCCTACTGGTCCCAGATCTTCACGACGATGCGCGAAGCCGTGTTCGGCTTCCTGCTCGGCACCGCGGGCGGCATCGTGCTCGGCATCGGCCTGGGCGTGAGCCCTTTCATGGCCAAGGTGATCGGCCCCTACATCAAGATCTTCAACGCCATCCCGCGCATCGTGCTCGGCTCGATCTTCCTGGTCGCCTTCGGTCTCGGCCCGACCCCGAAGATCCTGCTGGCAGCCGTCCTGGTGTTCTTCGTGGTCTTCTTCAACGCCTTCCAGGGCGTGCGCGAGGTGGACCGCAACGTGCTCAACAACGCGCGGGTGCTCGGCGCCTCGAAGCTGCGCATCGTCAAGGACGTGACCCTGCCCTCGGCGCTCACCTGGATCATCGCGAGCCTGCACACCGCCTTCGGCTTCGCCATCGTCGGCGCCATCGTCGGCGAGGTGCTCGGTGCGCAGTCCGGGCTCGGCCTGGTCATCGCCACCGCGCAGAACCAGTTCAACCCGGACGGGGTGTTCGCCACGATGTTCGTCATCGCCGTGATCACTCTGTGCGTCGAGTTCATTCTCACCCGCGTCGAGCGGCGCCTGCTGTCCTGGCGACCGCCGTCCCAGTCCGAGGCCGCGGCGATCTGACGTCGGCCTCCGCACCAAACGCACGAAAACCGTTCGTCAACGAAGACACGGAAGGGTCCTGCCATGCTCAAGAAGACAACCATCGGCGCGGTCACCGCCTCCCTCATGCTGGCCGGCGGCCTCACCGCCTGCTCCAGCTCCAGCTCGAGCAACAGCGGCGGCTCGGGCTCCGGCTCAAGCTCGCTGCCCACGGTGACCATGATGGTCGGCGGCATCGACAAGCAGATCTACCTGCCGTATGAGCTCGCCCAGCAGCTCGGCTACTACAAGAAGTACGGCGTCAACATGGTGCTCAGCACCGAGACGCAGGGCGGCATCGGCGCCGAGGACGCGATGGCCTCCGGCCAGGTGGACCTGGCCGGTGCGTGGTACATCCACACCATCGACTTCCAGACCAAGGGCAAGTCGGTCGTGAGCCTCGCGCAGCTGTCCGGCGCGCCGGGCGAGCGGGAGATGTGCGCCACCAACAGCGGCATCCACTCGCCGTCGCAGTGGAGCGGCAAGACCCTCGGCGTGACGGACCTGGGTTCCGGCACCGACGAGCTGACCCAGCTGATGGCCACCAAGGCCGGCCTCACTACGCACCAGTACAGCCGCATCGGCGTCAGCGACGGCGCCACCGCCATCGCCGCGCTGCAGACCGGCAAGGTCCAGTGCCTGATGACGACGCAGCCGACCGTGCTGCAGATCGAGCAGAAGGGCTTGGGCTACTCGGCGATGGACCTGGCCACCTCGTCCGGCATCACCGCGACGCTCGGCGGCACCTGGCCGGCGGCCGGCGTGCTCACCACCACCGCGTGGGTCAGCGCGCACCAGACCGAGGCCCAGGACGTCGTCGACGCGCTGGTCGCCACGATGCACTGGATCGCCAACCACTCGGCCGCCGACATCGCCAACGCGCTGCCCGCGTCGTACACGTCGAGCAACGGCTTCACCAAGGCCGAGTACATTACGGCCCTGACCCAGGACAAGGGCCAGTTCCTGCCCGACGGCATCATGCCCAAGGGCGGCCCGGAGACCATCCTGGCGACGGAGAAGACGATCGGCGTGAACACCTCCTCGGTCAACCTCGACGCGACGTTCACCAACAAGTACGCCGAGGCCGCGAACAAGCTCGAAGGCTTCACGACCACGACCACACCGGAGCCGAACTCCTCCAACTGACAATCAGGTGAACCGAACGACATCGAGTTCCCCCGGCGACGACCAGTCATCGCCGGGGGAACTCGATGTCGTTCAAGCGTAAGACGCTGTGTGTGCCGTAAACCCCTGCGACGTGGGATGATCGGCGTTCGTGGCGCTGAAGTTGATCTACCTGGTCGTCCGACACATGCCCGGCTGGGCGCGGCTGTCGCGCCACGAAGCGCTAGCCAAGGACATCGAGACACTGATCCTCCGCCATCGCGCAAACATCCCAGGCGATCGCCCACCCGTCGCGACCCGGCGCTATGGGGGGACCATAACCAAGGGGCCCCGAATCAGTTCCACTTTTTCCTCGTCAGCCAGAGGATCGGCCTGTCCCAGGTCGGCGTGTGCACGGTGCTGTATGTCGGTTGCGACCTCGGTGAGCCAGTGCAGGATCGCACCTGCGTGGCGTATGCCGACGGAGACCATGGCCCGGTTGTTGGACCTGCCGTAGGATCGAGCGAGGCTGGCGTCGAATGCGCGGACATTGATGGACGCCGTCGTTGCGTGCTTGGGCATCGGCCGACCGCGGATCGTGCCTCGCTGCCTCCGCCGGGAACGGCGCCTCGCTTTGACTGGGCGTTCGAATATGTCATTTCGCCCTACGACGGGTATCCCGGATGGGCGGTTCGCCCTGATCACGACTAGACATCCGGGTAGCCGCGTTTCTGGAACAACGCTGCGGCCAGCAGCACGTACACCGTCACACGGGCGGGGAGTTTGCGCAGCCGCTGTTGCACCGCCCCACACTCGGCCAGTACCGCGTCGACCGTCTCGAACGGGGTGATCCGGGTCAGCTAACCCAGGTGCCCGGGCGCGAAGACGCCCTCGGCCATCGTGGCCGTGCGCGTGATGACAGAATGACCAGACAGCGGAGCTCCCGGGAAAAACGACTCGTCTTGGCGGACAAGCCGTTCTGCCGGAGCTTCGTCTTCCGTGCCTGGTGGGCCGTCAGATCCCACACAGTTGACGAGCGCCGCCAACCCCAAACTTCACCGAGCTCGGGCTCGACTCGGCCGACGAGGCGCAGATCAGGCCGTTCTGGGCAGCCCTGCTCGACTTGGGACCGTTTGAATAGTGCTCTCGTAGCCAGTCACTGATGGCTGCAATCTGCGCGGTGGCTCCGTGGCGGACGGCGAGTTTGTCGTACCTGGTCGCGACGGCTCGGTTTCGTTTAAAGCGGTTGATCCCGCATTCTACGGCGTGACGGAGTTTGTACAGCTCCCGGTCGAAGCCGTGCCCACGCACGCCGCGTGAGCCCTTCTTCTCCCGGTTCGCCCTCTGGTCGTCCTTGACCGGGATCACAGCCTCGATCCTGCGCTCGACCCAGCAGTTTCCGATTGGCCCGGGACGAGTACGCCTTGTCGGCCAGTGCCCGGTTCGGGCGGGTGCGCGGGCGTCCCGGGCCGGTCCTCGGCACGCGGATGGGCGCGAGGTCGACAGGGTTATCTCTACCTGGCAGGACAGTCATAATCGCTCCTGGACCCCCTGCGACGTGGGATGATCGGCGTTCGTGGTGCCGTCATGCGGTGCCGCCCCTGACCGACGGCTGTGCGCCGACAGGGACTCGAAACCTTGAACCTGTTGATTACGGGTTGGACTGTGCCGTCACGCGGCGTACTGATTGACAAGCATAGAAAAGCTTGGCTGGCTAGCATGGCGATGCGTCAGTTGCCGGATTTTGGGCAATTCATCCGGGTTTTCGTGGAGAGGCTGTCATGGGCGTTCGGGGGCCGTTGCTCAACTGGGAGCTTCCGTGGCGGCCGCCGGATCTGCCGCGTTTCGCGCGTACCGCGCAGTTTCGCGATCTGCACGCCGCGGCCGAAGGCTGGATCGAGGACCAGTTCGAGTCCATCGGTGGCGGCGGGGCGCTGGTTCCCGCCGCGAGGCTGGTGAGCGACTTCGGCGCGCTCACCGGCACGAACAGTCGGCGCCAGCGGGACATCGGGATCCTGCGGATCCGCTCCGGGGTCTTCGCCACGATGAGCTTTCAACGGCAGGTCGCCGTGGCCTACGGACTCGACGGCCCCGTCGGCGACCGTGTCCTCGATCTGGTCAAAGCACTCGAGAGCGCGGGCTGGAATCTGAGCCTGCACAATAGCCGGCACGCGATCGACCCTGGTCCCATCTCCGCGATCCGCGATCCGGTCGGTGCGGCGAGCGGCGGCTGGCACGGGTTCGGAGGTCCACCGCACCTTCGGCAGCCCGCGGCGGACCCCACGGGCTCCGCGAACTGCCTCATCCGGGTCGTGTGGACCTCACGCACCGAGCAGAGCCCCATCGTGGTCGACGTCGTGCGCCCTGCCCATCCGGAGATTCGCACACCGTCCGCGTATCTACCGCTGGAGATGAACGGTCCTGTTCCACCCGTCGACATCCGGGCTTTCGCGGCTCCGGCGTTCGAGTGGCACGAGAGCGCCGTCGCTGTGCTGATCGAGGTGTTCTACTACCGCATCCTGCCGGGTGCGACTCGTCCACGTGACGTACCGCGGCGGTTCGCCCTCAAGCTCTGATGACGATCCACAGCGCCACGACTGTGGGGTCGCCGACGACCTGTCGGCGACCCCACGATTCTCGCGACTCGGTTGTTGCTCTTCGTCAGCACTTCAGCATGCTGGCGATGCCCCTGGCCCACCGCACTGCCATGGCCCATCCGATCAGCGGCGGTCGAGCACGCCGTCGACTGAGATCGAGCCTGGGGCGTTCGATGGTGCTACTGGCCGACGCCTACTACGACGCGCACGACTTCCTGCAGCAGGTCACGCAGACGCGCGCCGCGCGCTGCGCTCGAACCGCAAACGGCGCCCCGCGGTACGCCGCGCGCTGCCGGGCGGTTCCTACCTGACCATCATCCAGCGGAGGGAAGTACAAGCACGGCACCGGTTGCGGGCGGATGGAGGTGCGCATCGTCGAGGCCTGGATGTCCGCGACGCTGGCCGACGGCACCTGACGCACCCAACTGTGAAGGCTGATGACCAGCCTGCCCCGATGCCGAACACTGCCCTGCCGAGGAACTGGCCTGTCCCGACCAGCGAAGCGAGAGCGCCATGTCCTACGGAACCGCAATCATCCTTGCGCGTCCGCATGCCGAAGTCTTCGAGCTTGAGATCGGCACTGGCAAGGAGGGACGCGCCCTGACCGAAGTACGTCACAAGCTCGGCGCGCAGGAACCCGCACCAATCGGCCTCGATGTCTCCCGGGGGATGCTCGCCCTCGCGGCAGCGCGCACTCGCGACAGCCATGCACAGCCGCGAGCGGAACTGATCGCCGCGGACGCCGCGCGTCTTCCGATCGCCGCGGCCTCGATCGACGCTGTCGTCTCCACGCTCACGCTCTGCGCGATGCCCGACCCGCTCACAAGTCCTGACCAAGGTTCGCCGGGTCCTGCGACCCAGCGGGCGTCTCGTACCGATCGAGCGCTCCACATCCTCCTGGCGCGCCATCGCGGCGCTGCAACGACTCCTCGGGCGCTGGAGCGCGGCCCGCTCCGGCGAATCCTCACGTGCGCCAGCCGGAAGCACTCGCCATAGAGGCAGAGTTCACGATCACCGACGCCGAGACACTGCGCGGCGGCATCGTCCGCCGCGTCATTGCGCATCCGCGCTGATCCAGAGCGGACTCTGCGGCCGTGGCGCCCTCACGGGAACAAGGACTCTCCCGGTACGCGCTCGACGATTGTTCACCTCCGCGGCATACGGGTTCTAACTGTTTGCGGGGCCTGTTTCACGCCGGGCTTCTTAGCTCGGGTTCCATGGAGACCCCTTATGGTGAGATCCCGGAACGCTTCGTCAAGGACATGTCAGCGCAGGAGATGCACGACTACCTCCGGAAGCGCTACTCGCGCCGCCGCTTCCTGAAGACCGCCGTCGGCGCCGGAGCTCTCGCGGCGGCGGGGCCGACGTTCTGGCAGCGCGCCTACGCCGACTCCTCGGCGGCGGGCAGCCCGACCGGCCCGCAGTGGATTGCTCTGGGACCCGACCCGGCGAGGGAGATGCACGTCTCCTGGTCGGTCGGCGCCTACCGGACCGCGGCCAACGTGCCGGCGCCCGCCGTGCGCTTCGGCCGGAGCCGTGAGTACGGCAGCATCGTGAGCGCGTCGAAGCGACCTCGTGCCCACCCCGACGAACGCGCCGGCTCAGAACCTCGACCCCGTCACCGGACCGACGCCGGGTCACGGCGGCCTGCCGCGTTAGGCTCGACGCTGCCCCGGGAAAGGGGCGTACTCGCGACGCCTGACGGGCCGTATCGCCCGCCACACTCGTGACGCTCGGAGGCCCGGGGACTCGACCCCGGGCCTCCGAGCGTCAGCAGGCGGGTGCCGAAGCGCCAGCGGATGCGCGTGCGAAAACGCCTCAGCGCACACGCACAGTACTACTGCAGGGCCTTGAGGACGGATGCCTCCTCGGGTCCGGCGACAGAGGCGCCGTAGCCGGCGTCGAGGGCGACGCAGCCGATGGCGAGGTCGAGGGTCGGGTCGAACACGACCATCCAGCTGTTCGGCTTGGCTTGGGCGGCGGTGCTTCCTCCGCCGCCGACGTCCGCGGTTCCTGTCTTGCCGTAGACCTGGGAGTTGACGCCGGTGAAGACGTTGTAGGCGGTGCCGTCCGACTCGGTGGTCACGGCCTTCATCAGCTGCCACAGGTCTTGTTTCACGTTCGCGGGCAGCGGGGTCGCGGTGATCTGCGCTTGGCCGGGTATGACGATCGGCTGTTTGAAGTCGCCGGTGTCGACGGTCGCGGCGACGGAGGCCATGGCGAGCGGTGAGGCTTCGATCTGGCCTTGGCCGAACAGTTCCTGGGCCAGTTCCCCGTTGGAGGCGCTGGCGGGGAGGGTGTAGTAGGGGCCTGCTTCGCCGGTGCCGAAGTTCCACTGTTCGTTCAGGCCGTAGTACTTCTGCGCGGTCTGGGCGAGGGTGGTCGAACCGACCTTGCTGTACCACTTGGCGAACGCGTCGTTGCAGGAGACGGCGAAGTCGGTCAGGAACGGGGTGGTGGCCGGTTCGCTCATCCCGGTGTCGTTGTGGAACACGGTGCCGTTGACCGTGAGCGAGGCGGGGCATTCGTCTGGGGTGGACGGGGAGGCGATCAGGCTGTTCGCGAGCAGCGCGGTCGAGGTGATGATCTTGTTGGTGGATCCGGGGGCGACCCTTGCGGTGAGGGCGAAGTCGTTCTGGCCGTCGTTGTTGGCCACGGCGAGGATCGCTCCGGTCGACGGGCGGATGACCACCATGGAACTGTCGGAGTGGGTGGCGGCGGCGGCTTGGGCGGCCGCCTCGACCTTCGGGTCGATCGTCGTGGTGACCACGCCGGTGTCGACCGGCTTCACCAGCACGTCGGCCGTGCCCGGGATCACCGTACCGTCGGCCTTCTCCAACTCGACCTCGACCCCGTCGGTGCCCTGACCGGCCGGCGCGTCCTTCTTCAGCGCCGCAGCGATGTTCCTCACCCCGGGATCGGTGGCGGTGGAAAGGTCGTCACCGGAGGCGTCGACCACCTTGGACGCGGTCGGCGGCACCGCGGCGCTGACCACCTTCTCGCCCGCGGTCAGGTTCGGCGCGATCAGAGAGTTGTCCCACTTGACCCACCAGCCGCCGTTCTTCTGATAGGCGGTCAGCTTCGACGTATACGACCACGTGGCGGTGACCCCGGAGCCCGGACTCGCGCCGGACGCGGCGGCGGACGCCGAAGACGGGGCTGCGGTGGACGAGGCCGTTATCCCGACGGTCGCGGCCACCGAGAATGTCACGGTGCCGCTCGGGTTCGCGCCAGCCGATGCGCTTGCCGATGCACTCGCCTGGGCACTTGCCTTGTTCGCCGGAGTGCTCGTGCCGGTTGTTGCCAGGTGCAGTCCGTGCAGGTTCAGGCCGTTCGCGTAGGAGGTCAGTGCGCTTTGCGCGGTCGCGGCATCGTCGGTGTAGGCGGCGGCCTGCTGGAAGTTGCCGCTCTGCCAGGCGGCGAGGAACGCCGCGGCCGTCTGCTGCGCGTCTCCGGCGATGGTGGTCGCGGTGGGTTGGAAGCCGCTGGTCGCGGTGCCCGCGCGGTTCCTGCGGCTCAGCCCCGTCTGGTGGACGATCAGGACGGCGGCGAGCGCGACGATCCCGGCCGCGCCGATCCCGCCGGCAAGAGCGAGTCTCCTGCGCGACCGGGGGCGTTCGGCATCGGATGGGATCACCGGGACAGACAGCCGCTGCACGCCGCCCGTCCCCAGGTTCCAACCGGTCGGCTGCTGGTACGGCGCGGCCGATGTGCCCGGAATCGCGCCGTTGCCCGGGAACGCCTGCGGGGGCGCCGCGGCCGGCGCGGCGAACGACGGCTGTGCCGCCTCGGATCCTTGGTCCGGCGATGCGGGCCGCGGGTTTCCGGCTTGAGGTGGAGCTGTCCACGGCTGTGCGGGCTGAGTTCCCGATCCCGCTGCCGGTTGCGCCGGTATGCCGTAGCCGCGGCGGGGTTTGTGCCCTGAATTCTCGTCCATGTGCCTATCCCGGTCCATGCTTCGATCCCTGTTTGGTCGTTCATAGGTGCATCGGTGGTCGTGCGCTGCGTTCGGCACCGTGTTCGGCTCAGCCGGCGCCGGTCGCCGTCGGGGTGCTGGTGCTCGCCGTTGTCTGTCCCGAGGGACCGGTGGTGCTCGGGGTCGGGCTGGTGCAGAAGGTGAGCAGGCCCGGAGTGCACGAGCCGGTCGGTGCGGTGGGCGTCTCGGACGGGGTCTGCCCGGTTGTGGCGGCCGCGGTCGTCGACGGTGTCGCCGGTGTCGTGCTCGGGCTCGCGGTGCCGGCACTTGCGCTCGGGGTGGCCGACGGGGTGCCGAGCACGGTGTCGCTGGGGTTGATGACGGGGGTGGCGAACGGCTGGTCGCCGCCGTAGGGCGTGGACTGCATCCGGTTCATGAACTCGGCCCAGGCGGCGAAGGGGAATTGGGCGCCGTAGGCTGCGCCGGTGCCGTCGATGTCGTCGACGGGGATCTGCACGTTCTCCTGCTTGCCGCCAACGGTGATGGTCTGCCAGCGGCTGATCCCGACGGAGACGGCGAGTTTGCTGCTGTATCCGTCGAACCAGACGCCGCCGGTGCCGCACGGGCCGTTGCAGGCGTCCGGGTTGAAGCCGGCGGCGTGCATGGCCTGGTCGGTGGTGGAGGTGATGTCCATGGTGCCGGTGCCGGTCTTGCCGGCGATGTTGGTCATCCGCAGGCTGCTGTTGTCATAGGCCTGATGTGCTGTTCCGTCAGAGTCGTGGATGACGCCGGTGAACATTCCGGTGACCTCGGCGGCGGTGTTCGGGTCGATGGCCTGGGCGGTGGTCTCGGTCGGGGTGTAGACCTGGCCGGTGCTGTTGTTGATGATCTTCAGGATCTCGGTGAGTGGATGGTAGGTGCCGTCGGCGGCGAGCACGGCGTAGGCGTCGGCCATGCGGGCGGGGTCGGTAAAGCAGATCCCGAGGGTGAAGCGGACGTTGTCGCAGCCTCCGGCGCTGCTGTCCCATTGGCTGCCCATGTCGGCGGTGTCGAGCCCGAACTTCTCGGCCGTGGCGTGCACGGCGTTGTACCCGCCGTTGACGGATTCCTCGAGGCGGATGAACGCGGTGTTGACCGATGCGTCGGTGGCCGCCTGCAGTGTGATGGATTTTCCGGCGGGGCTGTCGTTGTGGATCGGCGCGCCGCCGGCGCCTTCGGCGACCTCGGTCGGGTTCGACGGATCGGGCCACGGTTCGGTGCCGCTGATGTGGCTGTCGGGGGAGATGCCCTGGGCGAAGGCCGTGGAGAGCGTGAAGATCTTGAAGGTGGAGCCGGCCTGGGTAGTGACCTGGGTGGCGGTGTTCTCGTACGTCGGGCCGCCGTAGAACGCCACGAGGTCGCCGGTCGCGGGGTCGACTGCGGCGAGCCCGGCTTGGAGGGTGGCTTTGTCGACGCTGTTCTCATGGCCGACGAGCGCGTTCTGCATGGCTTGGGCGGCATCGGCCATGTACGTCTTGTTGAAGGTGGTCACCACGGTGTAGCCGCCCTGCGCGATCTGGTCGACGGTGGGCAGGCCGGAGTTCGGGTTCTGTGACTCGTAGGTGCCGAGCCAGTCGATGGCGGCCTGCTTCATCTGCGCGTCGACGATCGAGACTCCCTGCGCCTGGCCGAGCGGCACCGGCTGCGGCGGGTGGCTCACGGCGTACTGGTAGTCGGCGGCGGACAAGTGCCCGTACGCTTTCATGTTGGTCAGGGTGTCTCTCCACCGTGCCAGCGCGGCGGCCTTGTCCGCGGCCTGGGCAGCGGGCGGCAGGGTCGGATCCCAGCCTCCGGAGTAGGTGGTGGGGGAGTTGAGCATGGCGGTGAGCAGTGCGGCCTGGGAGGCCTGCTCGCCAGTCGGTTCGGCGTTCATCTGGGCCAGGCTCAGGCCGAACCAGGCCTTGGCCGCGGCGGCTATCCCGTTGCTGTCGCGCCCGAAGTAGCAGGTGTTGAGGTAGTCGGTCAGGATCGTCTGCTTGTCCACGCGCTGGGCGAGCTTGAGCGAGATGAAGATCTCGTCGATCTTCCGGGAGTAGGTCTGCGCCTGGGTCAGGTACGCGTTCTTCACGTACTGCTGGGTGATGGTCGAGCCGCCTTCGGTGCTGCCGCCGGTCAGGTCGACCAGCAGCGAGCGCAGGGTGCCGGTGTAGGAGACGCCCGGGTTGGTCCAGAAGGTCTTGTCCTCCTGGGAGATCACGGCGTTCTGCACGGTGGCGGGGATCTGCGCGAAGTCCACGATGGTGCGGTTCGTCGAGCCGTCGTAGGCGAAGGCGGTCTTGCCGCCGTCGTAGGTGAACGTCGACTGCTGCGCGAAGGCGGCCGAATGCGGGTCGGGGATCTGCACCGTCTCGTACTCGAAGGCGATCAGGCCCAGGATGAGAAACACCCCGGCCAGGCTCGCCCCGCACACCTGCTTGATCGACGGGACCCACGCCCGCCACCCGCGCTTGCCGGAGCGCGGATAGTCGAAATACCGCCGGTACCCCGTCCTGGCACGCGGCCGCGCGCCGTGCCCGTTCCCGGCCGCCCGAGATCCCGCGCGGGTCCGGGCGGCCGCGCCGTTGCGGGTCGAGCGGCCCTCGAGAGCACTCGGCGGGTACTGCTCGGACCGGGAGTGTCCCGGCGGCCGGGTCCCGTGCCGGCCCGCCCGCGCCGCGCGGCGCTCCTCGACCCGACTCGGCCGCGACGCGTGCCGATCCGACCGCTCGCCGTCGTCGCCGCGGGTGTGACCGGGCCCCGCCCGGTACCAGCCATCAGTATCCTTATCCCCAGCCACGTCTTCGGCAGTACCGCGTCGGTGTCCGGCACCGCGTCCCGCCGCGTCACGGCCGTACGGCGCGGGGCCGCGCCGGGCTTCTGGAATTCCGCTGCGATGATCGGCAGCGCCCTGCTCAGACCAGGGAGCGCCCCTCCGGGCCGAGGAGCCGTAGCCGCGCGCTGGCCCACCGGCCGGTTCGGTGCCGCCGTAGCCGCGGTACCCGCGGGAACCTTCCGCAGGGTACTCTCCGCCGTTTCCGCTCATCTCGTTGCCCGACTGCGGATAGCCGTCCATCCGTGTGTGTACTCCTTGACGTGTTCCGTGCCGTGCGCTGGCGAAGACGGCTGGCAGAATGCAGCCAGCCCCTTAGCGCATCTGTGCGATCGTGGGTGTGGCGGGCCGTGACCGGCCGCCGATCAGGCCTGCGGGTACGCCCCAGATCGCCATCTCCTCCACCGGTGCCGGGTCGCCGCCGGTCGCGGCCCGGCACCGGTGGAGGAGGACCGCGAGTGCGATGCCCACGATGTACGCGATCGCGCAGGCGTGGATGAGCCGCGGTCCCAGGTGGACCCCGTTCACGCCCGGCGACGGTATTTCGGTGTGCAACATATTCGGAAGCATAGCCCTGCGCCCAGCCGCCGTGCGCCGAGCGTGCACAGGAGAGCGCCAAGGCCTCACGCGACACCCGCTCGGCCTCGCTAGCGCGATCCCATCGCAGGTGGGCGAGGGTGTCTCGCGTTAGCGCGAGGGCGGCTGCACGTTCCGGACGAGCAGGGGCCGGCCGAGTGCCCATGCTTCCGACGAGCGGCTTTCCGCGCACACCGCGCCATCGAGCGGCGTGATCATGCGGATTCCCGATAGTTTCTGTATCCAAATTATTGATGAGGGGCAGGTGCCAGTGCCGACCTCAGGGCACCTGCAGGAGGCGGCCGGGACGGACCTGTGACCTGAGCGCCGCAGCCGCCGGTGTGCCCGGCAGGGGCGCGCCGAAGCCGCACGGCGCAGTGCTCACCCCCGGTGGGCTACGACAGCCAACTGCTCGGCCAGCTGCGCGAGGGCCGGGAGCGCATGGTCGATCGAGGAGCGCTCGGTCGGCGCGAGCGCTTCCAGGGCCGCGGTGATCCTGCGATGGTGTGCGTCGTTCCACGCGGCGAGTTGCCCGCGCCCGGCGTCGCCGAGCGCGACCACCGCCACCCGCCGGTCGCGCGAGTCCGTTCCGCGCTCCACGAGTCCGGAGGTGATCATCTGGGTGAGCAGGCCGCTGACCGTCGAGGGGGCCAGGCGCGCAGCCGTTCGGCCAGGTCCCGGGCGCGCTGTGGAGAGTGCTCGGCGAGCGACTGCAGGACCTCGACCTGCGCCATCGGCAGCGACTCCCATGCGTAGTCGGTCCTCATGCTCGCCCGCAGCGCACGGCACAGACGGGCGACCACCTCGGTCAGTTCGGCACGCCCCCACTCCTCCGAACGCACCGCGTCGCCGGCAGGCGAACCCTCCACCTTCCCGTCCATGGGCTCACCTTAGCGTCCGGCGCAGCAAAACGACGGATCCAAATTATTTCGCATACCGAACGATTCGGCTACCATGGGATTGTCAGCCCGGCGCCGGTCGGGTGCCGCAGCAGGAGAGGGGAAAGGGGATGGCCACCGACACCGCCCGGTCGAGCCCCGTCGGGGCGCACCGGCATGATTGGATCATGATCTTGCGGAGCGAGCGTGCCCGCCCGGAGCGGATCCGCGCGATGCCGCGCGGATGGTGGTTCGCGATCGCCACCGTGTGCTTCGGCGCGTTCATGGGCCAGCTCGACGCCTCGATCGCGACGCTGACCTATCCGGCGCTGCGCACGCAGTTCCATGCAGGCCTGGCTGCGGTCTCCTGGGTCTCGCTGTCGTATCTGCTCACCCTGGTCGCGCTGCTCGTGCCGGTCGGGCGGCTGTCGGATGTGTACGGGCGCAAGCTTCTCTACCTCTACGGGTTCATCGTCTTCACGGCGGCGTCCGCGGCCTGCGGGCTCGCTCCCAGCCTTACGGCCCTGATCGCGTTCCGCGTCGTCCAGGCCGTCGGTGCAGCGCTGCTGCAGGCCAACAGCGTCGCCCTGGTCACCACGAGCGCGCCGCGCGAGCGGATGCGCGCGGCCCTGGGAGTGCAGGCCGGGGCGCAGGCGCTGGGTCTCGCCCTCGGGCCGACCCTCGGCGGGCTGATCGTCTCCGGCCTCGGGTGGCGCTGGGTGTTCTACGTCAACCTGCCGGTCGGGGTGATCGCCGTGATAGCCGGCCACTACCTGCTGCCGCGCACCCGCGCCAAGACCCCGCCTGGCCGGTTCGACTGGTCCGGCCTGGCGCTTCTCGCCACTGCGAGCACGAACTTGCTCCTGGGCATCTCCGCGGCCTCCGGGCTGAACCTGCCGCCCGCCGCGACCGCCTGCCTGTTCGCCGCCGCACTCGGCGCCGGCTACGGATTCTGGCGCAGGATCAGCCGCGCCCTGGCGCCGCTGGTCGACCCGGCCCTGCTGCGCACCCGTCAGATCGCCGCCGGCCTGGCCGGTGCGCTCGGCGGCTACCTGGTGCTGTTCGGCCCGCTGGTCCTGGTACCCGTGGTGCTGACCGAGACCGGAACCAGCCTCGCGGGAGCCGGAGCCATCCTCACCGCCCTGCCCGCCGGCTTCGCCGCGGCCGCACTCGGCGCCAACCGCGTGCTGCCGGCCGCCTGGAGCGACCGGACCAGGGCGCTGGCAGGCTCCGCGCTCGCGACCGCCGCCATGATCGCGATGGTGCCCGCGCCCTTCACCCCCGCCTATCTCGGCCCCCTGCTGGCCGTGCTCGGTCTCGGCCTCGGCGCCTTCACCCCCGCCAACAACACCCTTGTCATGGGTGCGATCCCGGCACGCTCCGCCGGGACCGGCGGCGGCCTGCTCAACATGACCCGTGGCCTGGGCACGGCACTTGGCGTCGCCCTGGTCGCTCTCGTCCTGCACGTCGTGCCCGGTACCCGCCACGCGACGATGGCCGCGACCGGCCTGCTGGCCCTGGTCACGCTCGCGGTCTGCGCCAGCAATCTGCTCCACCCCCGGCACCACGCGAGCGACCACGCCGCCGCCGAACCTCTGGAGCTTTGAGCCGCCGGCGGCCGACGTCCACACGACACGGTCCGCGGCCGCGCCCGGGTGGCCGCGGGCGTGCGCTCGTCACGGCCCGATTCCGGCACCACAGGCGAACCTCCGTCCGGTCGCGTGCCGCGGCCGGACGTCGTCGAGGTCGACGATCATCGGACTCGAAGTGTGCGGCCCGGATCCCAGACCGCCACCGAGTTCGCAGCGACACAGCCGACCAACTGGTGCTGCGCGTACAGGTGTGAGCCGCGGTGGGGGCGGTGCGTCCGTCCTCGTTCGTGCCTGGTGGGGGAGTGGCGCTGATGACCGATCCGGTGCTTACGGTAGATCACTCGGCACTGTGGCTGGTGCCGCATCCGGCTTTGGTGCGCGCGTCGGTGCACGCCGAGCATGCGTACAGCGGAGACGGCGTGCGCGGGGGACTGTCGGGCGGAGCGAGGACGCGCTGTGTATTGACGGGCGGGTGGATGCGGCGGACCTGGCGGTGCTGCGGCCTCGAGACGCGGCGCGCGCCGCGAGAGGTGTCGTTGCATGTGCGGGCGACCCGCGGCGCCGGTGAGGGTGAGCGCGTGCAGGACCGGCAACGCCAGTGCGCAAGCGAGCAGCGCGCTGGTCGCCAGGCCCACGGCCCGGGGGCGCAGGGTGTGTCGTCTGCGGTGCTGCGCGGCCAGCCCGAGTCGGCGCACGCGGCGGACGAGGAGCATCGCACCGGTCGCGGCGGTGGTGGTGGCCAGCGAGAACACGGCCGCGTCCTGCCCGCGCTCGCATGTCGAGCGCATCGTGACGATCAGGCCCCCGGCGTAGGCGAGCCACGTGCGCTGCCGTGCCAGGCGGGTGGTGCGCACCGGCATTGGGGTCAGATCCATGCGATCGCCTCGCACGGAGCGGGGACGCGTCATCGCAGCACCATCAGCACCGTGGCGAGCATCGCGATCGCCAGCATCCCTAATGTCAGGAGCCCGACGACTCCGGCGGGGGGCAGCGGAGCGGCCTTCACCATCGCGTGGTGGGAGGCACGCCAACGCTGGTAGGCGAGCACCACGAGTGCCACGGCGAGGCCGAGGCAGAGGTCTGACAAAAGACCCCTGCCATGGCGCAGCCCGAAAGGCAGTGCGAGCTGCCGCACGGCCACACCCGCGGCCAGCAGTGCGAGTGCGGTGCGGACCCAGGCCAGGAACGTGCGCTCGTTGGCCAGGACATAGCGGTAATCGACCTCGGTGGCCTCGAGCTTGTGCCGGGTACCGGAAAACACGCCCTGCATGGACCGCACCTTTCCCATAGCGCCGACTTTGCGGCGTTTCGCGCCGCCGATGCTAGCGATCGCGGGGCTGGCGTTCGGACCACTGAGCGTCGAAGATCACCCGAACCGGGGAGCGGGCGCGGGTTTCAGGAGCCGGGGCCCCGCGGCCCCTGGCCTCCCAGATCCGATGGTAGGCAAGTATTTCTGTAACCGATATAGTATTCGCTGCTGCGCGCGGCGACCGGAATGGCTCTTCGGAAGGGGAGCGCTGGCTGGACACACCTTCTCGGCAGGGGATGACCAGGCCGCCTTCCGCGAGTACGTCGCGACTCGGCTCGGGGAGTTGACGTTCGCCTTCTCCGACTCCGTGCTGCCCGCTGACTGCATCGTCGGCTCGAGCGCCGAATCGAGCGCCTTCCACGGATACGTCGCGATGCATCTCGCTGCACTTGTTCGGGTGTTCGAAGCCGCGGAGACCTCCGGCGGCTCTTCCCGCACAACCGGGCCTTGCGGCAATCCGCCTGGCCGAGGCCGTGGTCCCCGATCGATGACGTAGGGATCGGCGCTCAGGCGACTACGGTGTCTGCGTCCGCGCTTGTCGGGCAGTTCGAGTAATCGTCGCGGTGCGCGGTTCGCCGTAGCATGCGGATGGCACCGTTCGGTGTACCGGGGGCCGGGGAGGGAGGGGAGGCGTATGGCTGAGCATATGCCGGAGAGGATGGACGTGCCGGGAGGATTGGTCGCCGCCCTGGTGTCGCGGATGCTCGATGAAGCGGTGCGGACGGCCGCACCGCGCGGACCATCGAGCGTGTTCAGCCTGCGGGCACCCTCCACGTACGCTACCGACGCCATCACTCAATCGTGTCGCATACCAAGCATTTAGGCTGCCAAGCTATCCATAGAGGCTAAGAGGCGATATGAATAGGCGACGAGGCGATGGGCGTCGGAGTACGACCCACGGGCGCTCCGGCGCCCCAGAGGAAGACCGATGACCAGGACCAGGACCGCGGCAGCCGCCAAGGCCGCATCCCGGGCGGCCGTGCCGCGCTGACCCTCGCGGCCGCGGCCTCGCCGGCACTGGCCGAGGAGTGTCCTGACCCGTGAGCCGGTCGGCGCCGCGGCGGTGTTCATCCATCCGGCGCCGCGGCGCCGACCTTCAAAGTCTGCACAACCGGCGTGCCCACATGGACTCTTCGGTCTCAGTCGTCCTCGGACTCGGCATCCTGTGCGTCTGCCTGGTGCTCAAGGTCCTGCATCTGCTCACCGCCGCGCTCTTCGGCTTCTACCTCGCCTCGACCGGGCTGGCGCCGCAGATCACCGCGTTCTCGCACGCGATCGGCTCACTGGGCGCGTTCGTCCGACCCTGGCCACTGCGCGATGCCGAACTGCGGAACTTGGGCCTGGATCCAGTCGTTGAGCGCGGGGCTCGACTCGAAGCTCGCGATCAGCGCGTACCGGGTGTGCGTGCCCGAGTGCGCGCCGCCGTGCCAGAGCCGCTCCGAGTCGACCACGGCCTGCTGACCGGCCGGAAGCGGGATCTGGTACTCGGTCTTCTTGTTGAACCGCTCCGAGCGCACCAGCAGCCGCGAGGTCGCGTCGTTGGTGAACTCGTGCCACACCCGCACGATCCAGCCGTTCGAGTCCGGGTTCTTCATGTTGTTGTTGTCCTGGTGCAGGCCCCAGCGCGCCTCGCGGATCGTGTTCGGCTTCATCCGCAGCAGCTGCACCCGGCCGTAGTTCGCGCCGATCGAGTCCAGCCACGCCATGATCGTCGGGCACTTCTCCGCGTTCGGCGTCGGCACGCACTCCAGCTCCTCCTTGCCCACCTCGGCGGCGCCGATCATCTCGATCTTGCCGGTCGGCGAGGTGATCGGAGCGAAGAAGGTGAACGGGTCGCTCTTGTACGTGGTGTACTCCAGCGACTCCCATTCCGAGGCGGGGATCTCCGGACCCGCGTACTTCTTCAGCTGCACGTAACCGCCGCCGGCCTCCACCAGCGGGGCACGGTAGTGCTTCGTGTTCAGATCCGGCACGAACGGCGGCTTGCGCACACCCGTGAGGTCCAACAGCTTCCCGGTGTACTCGTTCTTCAGAACGTCGCTGAGACCTGACATTCCTTCGCTCCCCATGCCATCTGTGCTCGCGCTCCACGAGCCGTCTACTCGATAGACATCCAGCAAGGCATCTCGGTTCCCGAAAGGTTCGGAGCCCTGGCATCAGCCGTTGGGGTGCTCTTCCCGACGATGTTCACCCACCCGTCAGTTCCCATTCGCCGCACCGGCCCTAGCGGCGCCGATAACTTTGGAAGCCAAGCATTTCGTCTGCCATGGCTTCAGTTTCCGGAGGGAATCCCTGATGCACCCCAAGACCAAGCGGCGCGCGGCGGTAACCGCCGCGGCCGGTGCGGTCGCGCTCGGCCTGTCCTTCGCGGTCGCCCAACCCAGCTTCGGCTCGCAGAATGCCGGCACGGTCGCCCCCGAATCGTCGGGGGCTTCGGTCATGCTCACCGGCGCGCACCTCGGTACCGCGACGCCGATCCAGCACGTGGTGGTGATCTACGACGAGAACGTCTCGTTCGACCACTACTTCGGCACCTACCCGAACGCGGCGAACACCGACGGCACCACGTTCCGCGCCGCCGCGAACACCCCGGCCGTCAACGGCCTGACGCCTGGTCTCCTGGAGAACAACCCGAACGGGGCCAACCCGACCCGGCTGAACCCGTCCCAGGCGCTGACCTGCGACCAGGACCACGACATGACGCCGGAGCAAAAGGCCTACGACAAGGGCCTGGCCGACAAGTTCCCGCAGTACACGGGTGTGGCCAACTGCTCCTCGCCGGACACCGGCCTGCCCGGCCTGGTGATGGACTACTACGACGGCAACACCGTCACCGGCCTGTGGAACTACGCGCAGCACTACGCGATGAGCGATGACAACTACGGCTCGGTCTACGGCCCGTCCACCCCGGGCGCGCTCAACCTGATCTCCGGTCAGACCTACGGCGCTCAGATCATCGACTCCGCCACCGGCAAGACGGTCATCGACGCCTCGACCGTCGCCTCCCCGAACTCCTCCGGCGTCGGCACGGACATCCGGGACATGGACCCGTACTACGACGACTGCTCCAAGGCCGGCGACCAGCTGAAGATGTCCGGTACGAACGTCGGCGACCTGCTCAACGCCAAGCACGTGACCTGGGGCTGGTTCGAGGGCGGGTTCGCCCCGACCGCGAAGGCGACCGCGAGTGCGAAGGCCGTGTGCGGCGCGTCGCACACCAACGTCGGCGGCGCGTCGATCAGCGACTACATCGCACACCACGAGCCGTTCCAGTACTACGCTTCCACGGCCAACCCGCACCACGTCGCCCCGAAGAACGAGGCCGAGGTCGGCCACAACGGGCAGGCCAACCACCAGTACGACCTGTCGTACTTCTACGACTCGCTCAAGGACGGCAACCTGCCGTCGGTCTCGTTCGTCAAGCAGGCCGGATACCAGGACGGGCACGCCGGGTACTCCGACCCGATCGACGAGCAGGCCGGCGTGGTCAACCTGGTCAACACGATCGAGTCCTCGAAGTACTGGAGTTCGACCGCGATCTACATCACCTACGACGACTCGGACGGCTGGTACGACCACCAGGCCCCGCCGAACGTCAACTCCTCCTCCGACCCGGCCATGGACGCGCTCGACGGCACCGGGACGTGCAACTCGACCGCCCGCACTCCGCTGGCCGGGGAGCAGGACCGCTGCGGCTACGGCCCGCGGATCCCGCTACTGGTGATCTCCCCGTATGCCAAGACGAACTACGTCAACCACTCGGTGACCGACCAGAGTTCGATCCTGGCGTTCGTCGAGCAGAACTGGAGCACCGGCACCATCTCGGGTTCCTTCGACCAGGTCGCCGGGTCGCTCGACCCGTTCTTCGACTTCGGCAAGCGCAGCGCGCGCCGGATCCTGCTCAGCCCGACCTCGGGTGCCGTGCTGCGCGACTGACACGCGTTTCGGCGTGGACGGGACTCCACGGGCGCTGGGTGCGCTGGTCACGCGCTGCCCTCGGAGCGCGTCGGCGGTCGGGCTTCTCCCAGGTCGTGGAGGGGGCCGGCCGCCGACGCGTGCAATCGCGGGCTGCCGCCCGGGCAGCCGTGTCGGCTCGGGGGCTCGCGGCGCTCGACCGCCGGGGCGTTCGTGCCGGTAGAGTACGTGCATGACTGCAGCTCAGCCCGCCTCCGCACGCTCCGCCGCTCAGCCGGGGGATGCGCGTGCCCTGACGGACACGGTCGCCCGGCTGCGCCGGGTGCTGCGCAGCAGCATCCGCACGGACTATCCGTGGGAGGCGCTGCCGATGGCGCAGGTCGAGGTGATGCAACTGCTGCAGGAGGTCGCCCCGGCCCGCGTCGGTGACCTCGCGAACCGGCTGCGGCTGTCTCCGTCCACCGTCAGCGGCCTGATCGGTCAGCTGATGACCGCGGGGCTCGTCGAGCGCGGCACCGATCCCAAGGACCGGCGGATGTCGGTGGTGGAGCTGACCGAGGCGGGCTCCGCGCAACTGGCCGAGTGGACCAGTGCGCACGAGCGGCGGATCGCCGCCGCCCTGGACAGGCTCGGCGTCGTCGAACGCTACGCGATCGCCGCGGCGCTTCCGGCGCTCGGGCAACTGGTGGAGTACCTGAGCGACCAGCAGTCCGACGAGCAGGCCGCCACCTCCTGACCCATCAGCATTCGAAGCTCGCGCCGCGAGCCTCGACGGCTGTCGGCGTGCCCTGCGGCCCGGATGGCTGGAGCGCGGTCACAGCCCAGGTCGCAAGCGCGGCGAGCGCGAGCAACCCGCCGGCGAGACGGTTGCCGAGCACGCGGTCGGCCGAACCCGCCGCGTGCAGGGCGAGGGTGACCAGCGCCACGCCCAGTGCGGTGCCCAGGGCCCGGGTCATGTTCACCAGTCCTCCGCCGGTCCCGGCCGCCGAGACGGGTATGGCGGACATGACCAGGGCGTTGTTCGCGGGCATGAAGACCCCGAGCCCGAGCCCGGCCACCGCCAGCGCACCGGGTACCACGAGCGGGGTCGGCGGCACGGCGGCGAGCGCGCACAGTCCCGCGCACGCGATTCCCGCACCGAGCAGCGCCCGGCCGCGATCGGAGAGCGCCGCCGGCAGCACACGTTCGGCCGCCAATGCCGCGACGGCGAATCCGACCGGCAGCGCGCTGCCGGCGAGACCCGCCGCGGTGAGCGACGCGCCGCGGGCGGTGAGCACGACCGGGACGAGAACCAGCGGCCCGAACAGCACCAGGTAGCCGCCCAACGCCCCGGCCAGCCCCGTGGATATGCGGCGCCGGCGCAGCAGCATCGGGTCGACGAGCGGGTCGGACGCCGTGCGCAGATGGTGCGCGAATCCGGCCGCTGCGGCGACGGCCGCGGTGAAGCAGCACACCAGCGCCCAGACCGGCAGATCGAGCCCGGAGATCGCGGAGATTCCGAGCAGCAGCGCGCTACTCGCCGTGGCCAGCAGCGCCAGGCCTGTCCGGTCGAAGTCGCCGGTCGGCATCCGGGTGCGGGTGCGGGGGAGCAGGTAGTGCCCGGCGGGCAGGGCGATCAGTCCGATCGGGACGTTGACCAGGAAGATCCAGCGCCAGCCGACGGCCGTGACGATCAGGCCGCCGAGCGTCGGACCGAGCGCGAGGCCGAGGGCCTGGGCGCCGGCCTGCATGCCGAGGGCCGCGCGCATCCGCCCGGGCGGTGCGCTGGTGGTGACCAGGGCGACGCTGTTGGCCTGCAGCAACGCCGCGCCCGCCGCTTGCACCGCGCGCATCGCGATCAGGACCGGCAAGTCCGGGGCAAGGCCGCAGGCCGCCGATGCCGCGGTGAACACCAGGAAGCCGTAGAGGTACATCAGCTTCCTGCCGTGCGCGTCCGAGAGGCGCCCGACCGGGACGAGCAGGGCGGCGAGGGCGAGCAGGTAGGCGAGGGAGACCCACTCGACGGCGGCGAGCGAGGAGTGGAACTCGGTGCGCAGAGCGGGGTAGGCGAGGGTGACCACGGAGGCGTCGAGCTGTCCCATGAACGCGCCGAAGCACACCGTGGCCACCGCCAAGCGCCATCCCGCGGGATGTGTGCGCACCACTTCGGGCCTCGGCCGTTCCGTCACCAGTAGTCGCGGCCACGCGCGCGGCTCGACACGGGACAGGACGGCGCTGTCGTTCTCGCTTCGGCTCATCACGTCCTCGCTTCGGTCCTGCTCACTATGACGCCAGGCAGAGATGCTTGGTTCACGAAACTCTTGGCGACGCGCGGTGAACATGGTGCCAACATACGTCATCCGGCTGCCGGGCAGGACGACGCCATTAGCGCGCAAGGCAGTATTCACTTACGCGTCACCATGCCGCTGCCCAGGCCTCACCAGGCTGGATCTAAGGTTCTAGCGAAACTTACGGTTCCCGAAATGATTGGAATGAGATGGATCTTGGCGCCATACCGAGGGGCGCGCGATGACCGGGTCCGTCCCCGACGGCGTACGGCCCGCACTCGAGTCGATCGAGCTCTCGCTCGGGTTCGGCGCGGTGACGGTGCTGCGCTCGGTGAGCCTGCGCATCGAGCGCGGCGGGATCTTCGCGCTGCTCGGGCCGACCGGATCGGGTAAGAGCACGTTCCTGCGCTCGCTGAACCGGATGAACGACAAGATCCCGGGTTTCCGCCGCGAGGGGCAGGTGCTGCTCGAGGGTGAGAGCATCTACGGCCAGCGCGGCGATTTGATGGACCTGCGCCGCAGGGTCGGGATGCTCTTCCAGCGCCCGAACCCTTTCCCGATGTCGATCGCGCAGAACGTGGTCGCCGGAGTGCGCGCGCACAAGATGGCCCCGCGCCGTGAGCTGTCCGCGATCGCGCAGCGGCGTCTGGAGCAGGTCGGCTTGTGGGGGGCGGTCAAAGACCGCCTCGGCGAGTCGCCGTTCCGGCTCTCGGGCGGCCAGCAGCAGCTGCTGTGCCTGGCCCGCGCCCTCGCGGTCGAGCCGGAGGTGCTGCTGCTGGATGAGCCGACCTCCTCGCTCGACCCGGTCAGCACTGAGGCGATCGAGGCGCTGATCCGCTCCCTCGCGCCTGAGCTGACGGTCGTGATCGTCACCCACAACCTCGGCCAGGCCAAGCGGGTGGCCGACCACACCGCGTTCTTCCACGACGGGCACCTGGTCGAGCACGGTCCGACCGCCCGGCTCTTCGACTCTCCGGCCGAGGCCGAGACCGCCCGGTACATCGCCAGCGCCCTCGGCTAGCGCGCACCACCAGTCCGCTTACGAACCCTTATCCAGCAAGGAGACCGCTCCCGTGCGTCTGAAAGTCCTCGCTCCCGCTGCCCTGATAGCCGTATCGGCGCTCACCCAGGCCGGCTGCGGCAACAGCTCGACCACCGCGACCACCTCCACGACCAGCGCCGCGGCGGCCACCGGCTCGGCCGCGGCGCTGCCGACCGCGCCGCCGGCGGGCCAGGTCTCCCTGGCCGAGACCGGCAGCACCCTGCTCTACCCGCTGTTCAACCTCTGGGACCCGGCCTACCACACGCAGTACTCGAACGTGACGATCACGGCGCAGGGCACCGGTTCGGGCACCGGTATCTCGCAGGCCTCCGCCGGCGCCGTCAACATCGGCGCCTCCGACGCGTACCTGTCCTCGGGCCAGGTCGCCAAGACCCCGAGCCTGCTGAACATCCCGCTGGCGATCTCCGCGCAGCAGATCAATTACAACATCCCGAACTTCTCCGGCACGCTCAAGCTCAACGGCATGCTGCTGTCCGAGATCTACCAGGGCAAGATCACCAACTGGGACGCTCCGCAGATCGCCGCGGTCAACCCGGGCGCGAAGCTGCCGAACCTCAAGATCGTGCCGGTGCACCGCTCGGACGGCTCCGGTGACACATTCCTGTTCACCCAGTACCTCTCGAAGCAGGACGCGAGCGGCTGGGGCAACTCGATCAGCTACGGCACCACCGTCAGCTTCCCGGCCGTGGCCGGAGCGCTGGCCGAGAACGGCAACGGCGGCATGGTCTCCGGCTGCGCGGCCACCCCGGGCTGCGTCGCCTACATCGGCATCAGCTACCTGAAGCAGACCCAGTCCAAGCACTTGGGCGAGGCGGAGATCGCCAACGCCTCCGGCAACTACGAACTGCCGACCGCCACCACGATCGGGGCCGAGGCCTCGGCGATGACCGCGCAGACCCCGGCGAACGAGACGCTCTCGATGATCGACGGCCCGGCCCCGCAGGGCTACCCGATCATCAACTACGAGTACGCGATCGTCAACAGCAAGCAGTCCAGCGCGACCACGGCCACCGCGCTGCAGGCCTTCCTCGGCTGGGCGCTGACCGCGGGCAACGCGAGCAGCTACCTGGACCAGGTCGACTTCCAGCCGCTGCCGGCGGCGATCGTCAAGCTCTCCGACGACCAGCTCGCGAAGATCACGGGCTGATCCGATGCCCGCACCGACCACCCCGTCGGCGCCCGAGCGGGCGGCAGCCGTGCCGCCCGTTCCCCGGGCCCGGCGCCGCGCGGCGGCCTCGCGGCTGCTGCGCGGCGTCGGCGCGGCCGGCTCCTCGATCCCGCTGCTGGCGCTGATCTTCGTGCTCGCCGTGCTGCTCGCCCAGGCGCTGCCCGCCATCGAATACAACGGCTGGGGCTTTTTCACCGGCACGGCCTGGCGGCCCGGCAACTTCTACGCCGACGGCGTCACCACGAACGGCGTCGCGCACCCGCCCGGCGCCGACTACAGCGTCTGGCCGCTGATCGTCGGCACCCTCGCCAGCTCCCTGATCGCGATGATCGTCGCCGTTCCGGTCTCCATCGGCGCGGCGCTGGTGATCGTCGAACGGCTGCCCCGCCGGGTCGCCGACGCGGTCGGCATGCTGCTGGAACTGCTCGCCGGGATCCCCAGCGTCATCATCGGCCTGTGGGGCGCGCTGACCTTCGGGCCGTTCATCGCCCGCGACATCGCCCCGATCCTCGCCAACCACATGCCCAACGTGCCGGTCCTGAACTTCTTCCGCGGCCCCACCGGCTACGGCGAGGGACTGCTGACCTCGGGTCTCATCCTCGCCGTGATGATCATCCCGATCGTCGCGGCCACCACCCGCGACCTGCTGCGCCAG
Organism: Actinospica acidithermotolerans; assembly: GCF_018139625.1. Classification (GTDB taxonomy): domain Bacteria; phylum Actinomycetota; class Actinomycetes; order Streptomycetales; family Catenulisporaceae; genus Actinospica; species Actinospica acidithermotolerans. Next base: position 26,517 of record NZ_JAGSOH010000051.1, read on the forward strand.
GTCCCGCTGCTCCCGCGCGAAGGCGCGCTCGCCCTCGGCATGAGCGAATGGGAAACCGCGCGCAAGGTGACACTCCCGTGGATCCGCTCCGGCATCATCGGCGCCGTAGTCCTCGGCCTCGGTCGCGCCCTCGGCGAGACCATGGCGATAGCGATGGTCTCGGGGGCGGTCACCGGAACCCTGCCGACCAACCTCTACGCCACCATGTCCACCATCTCCGCCACGATCGTCTCCCAGCTCGACTCCGCCCTGACGGACGCCACCGGCTTCGCCGTGCGCACCCTCGCCGAGGCCGGACTCGTCCTGATGGTGATCACCCTGGCGGCCAACATCGCCGCGCGCATCCTGGTCCGGCGCACCTCGGGCACCGCGCTGCCGGTAGGAAGGGGAATCTGACCCGTGACCCAGCCCACCGACCGCACTCGGGCAGGACGCGCCTCGCGCGCATCCCGGCGCCGGCGCGCGGCGAACCTCGTGTTCTGGACCGGCTGCTTCCTCGCCCTGGCCCTGGTCGCGGCCCCCACGCTGTGGCTGCTGATCGGCGTGATCGCCAGAGCCGCCCCCGTCTTCCGCTTCTCCGTGCTGACCACCAGCACCCAGGGCAACGGCGGGGGACTGGCCAACGCGATCGTCGGCACCTTCGTGATCGCCGCGGGCGTTCTCGTGATCGCCGGCACCATCAGCGTGCTGACCGGCGTGTACCTGTCCGAATTCGCCCCCCGCCGTGCCCGCGGCGTGCTGCGCGGAGCCTACGAGGTGCTCTCCGGCATCCCCTCGATCGTGCTCGGCTACGTCGGGTACATCGCCCTGGTCGTCCAGTTCCACTGGGGCTTCTCCCTGCTCGCCGGCGTCCTGGTGCTCTCGGTGATGGCGATCCCGTACATCGCCAAGGCCACCGAGGCCGCCCTCGCCCAGGTGCCGACCTCCTACCGCGAAGGCGCCGAAGCCCTCGGCGCCCCCTCGGGGTGGATCGTGCGCCGCATCCTGCTCAAATCCGCCCTGCCCGGCATCGTCACCGGCCTGCTCGTGGCGGTCGCGATCTCTATCGGCGAGACCGCGCCGCTGCTGTACACCGCCGGATGGTCCGACACCATGCCCACCGGGCAACTGACCTCCTCCCCAGTCGGCTACCTCACCTATCCGATCTGGACCTTCTACAACCAGCCGTCGACCACCGCCCAGGACCTCTCGTACGACGCCGCGCTGCTGCTGCTCGTGTTCGTACTGCTGCTGATCCTGGCCGGCCGCCTGATCGTGGCCCGCGCCCGCCGCCACGCCGAATAGGACCGCACGTGACCGCGGCCCACGACCGACCTGAGGACCCCTGGCCACAGCGGAAACTGACCTACCGGCAGTCCGGACTGGTGGAGTTGATCGCCGCCTACGCCCAGGCCCACGCGCCCGGCAGCTACCTGCTCACGGCCCCGCAGATCGCCCGCCGCTTCCGCGCCTCCGAAAAGGACGCGGAAGCGGCCCTGCGCCACCTGGTCGACCACCAACTCCTCGACTCCCGGACCAAGGGCAATGTCCGCAGGGGCGAGAGCCACGTCGACATGCGCGCCTCGGGCAGTTGCGTACGCATCGAACGGCGCGAGATCGGCGCCGAACTCGAATGCGCCACCTACCGGCGCTCCCACGAACGGGTCATCCCGTGGATCGCGCGCGCCCTCGAGGTCCCGGAGGGCACCACGTTGACGGTCATCCACCGCCTGCTCACCTTCGACGGCGCCCTGGCCGCCCACACCGCCACCATCCTGCATCCGGCCACCGGCGCGATCCTGCCGCGCCGCCCCTGGCTCGCGGCCTCGCCCCCGGAAGTGTTCGCCCGCCACGGGCTGACCGTGCGCACCGCGGCCGTCAGTGCCCAGATACGCCCGGCGACCACCGAGGCCGCCCACGCCCTCGGCCTCGAACCCGGGACACCCGCCATCGACCACCGGGAACTGCTCGAACTCGCCCGAGGCCGCCAGCCCATCGCGGTGACCACCTCCTGGCTGCACCCCGCGCACTACCGCGTCACCCTCCAGCAAGACACCGTACTCAACTCCCGCGGTTAAACTCAGACAACGAAGTTAAGCTTGTTGGTACTCTATGCATTTTGAGTTGTAGTGTCGGCATCGTCGAGGATCGATGCGCCGGACAACGGGATGTGCAGGTCCGGTGCCGGATGACGCAAGAACCGGAGCAGCCAATCGGCTGCCGTGCCGATGGTGCCCGCATTAGCGGCACCGGACGGCACCAGGAAGTCTGCAGGTGCCCGCGCCCGGAACCGGGTTTGCACGGCCCGCAAGCCGGGCGTCAGTCGCTCGTCGAGCCACACGCCCGGCGGGAACGCGGGTTGTCCACCTCGCGGCTAAGCGCATGCCCTATGTACGTGGTCTGTGTGATGCGCCCGGTGTACGACCGCCCGCCCATACCTTGCGCTACCGCAGTCGGGGGCGAACGGAGATCAGATAACGACGAGCCGGCACGGACCCAGGCGCGCCGGCGATCAGAGCCGTCGGCGGCGACTCGCAGCCCGTAGCCGTGCGCAGGCGCCGGCTTGCCTTCTGCGCACGGCGTAGAAGGCCAGAATCGTGATGGCCACCCAGACGTAGCTGCTACCGACGACCTGCTCCCACAGCGCCCAGCCGAGTTCGCGGTTGCCCGAGTGCGGGAACCAGATCTGCGGTTCGGCGAGGAACACGGCGGTGACGCAGGCGGTGACGAGCAGGTATCGCAGTCCTGAGGAAGCTCGCAGCCGCCAGCCCCTGACGAGCGCGCACACGAGTACGGGGGCGGCCCAAACCCAGTGGTGCGACCAGGAGATGGGGGAGACGAGCAGTTCGGCGCACGCGGTGAGCGCAAGCCCGGTGACGGGACTGCCCTGCTTGAAGGCCGTCCGCAGGGCGATCAAGGCGGCCACGGCGACGAGCGCGCTCGCGGCGAACCAGAGGGCTGTTTCTGCCGTCCCGGTCAGGTGCGCCCGGCAGAGGACTCCGGTGATCGACTGGTTGGCGGCGAGGTAGGGGGTGCCGATCCGGCCGGTATGGAAGACGGTGGAGGTCCAGTAGCGCAGGGAGTTGGTCGGGCTGACCGCGAAGCCGATCGCCGTGACGGCCAGGAAGGTACCGGTCAGGCTCGCCGCGCCACGCCAGTCGCCGCGTGCGATGAAGTAGAGCAGGAACACGAGCGGGGTGAGTTTGAGCGCCGCGGCGACGCCGGTCAGTGCGCCGCGCGGCCAGCCGATCGTGCGCCCGTCCACGGTGAACCACGTGCCCGGGAGCAGGATGTCCAGGCTCACCAGCGCCATGAGCACGATATTGATCTGGCCGTAGGCGAGCGTCGAGCGTATCGGCTCGATGAGGACCGCGAACGGCAGTGCGGCGACGGCCAGCTTCCACGAGCCGCGTCCGGTGGCCAGCTTCGCAGCGCGCAGGAAGAGCGCGAGAACGCACAGGAGCAGGCTCAGGCTCACTGCGGTCATCAGCACGCCCGCGACCGTGTTCGACACCAGCGCCAGAGGGGCCATCACCACCGCTGAGATCGGCGGGTAGGTGAACGGCTCGCGCATGCCGTTGGCGATCGGCGGCAGCGGACCGTAGAGCGCGCGGCCGTGCATCCACGCTTTCGCACCGACGCGGTAGACGTTCAGGTCTAGGCGGTAGACACTGAGGTTGAACGAGCCGTGCTGGTAGGTGAGCAGACTCGCCAGGAACACCACGAGGGCCAGCGAGGTGAGCGCGGCACGGTGTCGGCGTGCCGGGCCGAGGGCGGTTTCGCTCAGCACCACCCTCGGCCCTCGGGCCTGTTCAGGCGCTCGGCCGGGTTTGCGGTCCGCGACCGATCCATCGTGTCGGGCGTAGCCATGCATCCGCTCCCCGCGATTCGGTGGTAGGCAAATATTTCGGTGGCCGAGACACCGAGCATAGTCGAGAGCGGATCATTGGAGCACGATCCACGTGCCAGGACGACGTGGTGCGTGAGCGTGGAGGGCGCTGGGGGCATTGAGGCCGGTGCGCGCTGCCTGGGCGTGCTGCCTTCGCTCACGCAGACACGTGCGCCGCTACGCCAGCCGGGTGATGCGCCATGGGCGACGAGCCCGGCAGCGGGCGGCGGCGTGAATCGGCGGACGGGCACACCGGGCGCCAACGGAGTGAAGGCGATACGGATCCAAGCCCGGAAGACACGCTGGTTCGCCAGGGCAGAGCGGGAGGCATCGTCACGCCGAGGCTAGCGATCACCGTGTGCCTTCCCGGGTTCCTGAGCGTCGAGGACCCCCCGATCCGCAGAAGGCTCGGTGGGATCCGCGTCCTGATCGCGTCGTGGCCGCCATTGGTTGATCGCGAACCAGGCGAGGCCGGCGAGGGTGAGGGCGGTGGCGATGTAGAAGTTGAGGCGTAGCCCGAGGATGTGCTGGGAGTAGTCGATGCGGATGGTTTCTTCGAAGATGCGGTAGGCGGAGTATCCGGCGACGTAGAGCGGGAAGAGGCCGCCGGGGCGCAGTCTGCCGGTGCGTTCGAGCTGGATTAGCAGCAGGGCGAAGGCGAAGTCCCAGATCAGTTCGTACAGGAAGGAGGGCTGGAAGGTGGTGTACTGGGCGTAGCCGGGCGGCCGGTACTGCGGGGCGATCTCCAGGCCCCAGGGCAGCGTGGTGGGCTTGCCGAACAGTTCCTGGTTGAAGTAGTTGCCGATCCGGCCGATGCCCTGGGCCATGAGGATGCAGGGGGCGAGAGCGTCCATCATCAGCGGCACGCTCGCGCCGTGGCGGCGCAGCCGCCAGATGCACACGGGTACGGCGAGGGCCACGCCGCCCCAGATGCCCATGCCGCCGTCCCACATGGCGAGCACCCCGTACCAGACGTGGGGGATGGCGGCGGGGGTGGTGACATCGAAGTAGATCCGGCCGCCGATCAGGCCTGCGGGCACGCCCCAGATCGCCATCTCCTCCACCAGTGCCGGGTCGCCGCCGGTGGCGGCCCAGCGGCGCCGGCCGAGGAGGACCGCGAGTGCGATGCCCACGATGTACGCGATCGCGTAGGCGTGGATGAACAGCGGTCCGAGGTGGAACCCGTTCACACTCGGCGACGGTATTTCGGTGTGCAACATATTCGGAAGCATAGCCGTGCTTCAGCCGGTGCTCGTCTCGGAGGCCTCGAGGCACCGGGCGGGTAGCGGGAACCAGCGCAACGTCTCGAATTCGGCGGGTAGGCCGTTCGGCCCGTCTGCCGCGGTGTCCGGGAGGGCCTCGATCAGTCGGCGCGCGACGTCGAGTTGCTCGGGCAGGACGTGCTCGTCGGCGGTGGCCGGGGGCGAGACGGGCGAGGAGATGCCCTGCGGGGTGAAGCGCACGTCGGTGAGGTCGAGGCTAGGGGCGGACGCGGGCTCGCGATGCTGCCACAGGCCGGTGGCCGGGTCGAACCGGTAGGCCGGGAGCAGCCGGTGTCCGTGCCGGGCGAGCAGGTCGACGGCGTCGATCAGGTAGTCGCGGACGGTGTCGGTGATGAAGTAGTTGAAGTTGATCCGGACCCAGCCGGGTTTGATGCCCTCGCAGCCGAGGCTGATCTCGTGCTCGAAGGCGTGCGAGTGTTCTGCGTCGATGGCCAGTAGCCGGTGGCCGTAGGGTCCGGCGCACGAGCAGCCGCCGCGGGCCTGGATGCCGAACAGGTCGCTGAGGACAGCGACGACGAAGTTGTGGTGCAGGAACTTGCCCAGCTGCGGTGCGCGCAGCCGGAAGGAGACGATGGACAGTCGCCGGGCCCGCGGGTTGCCGAGGATCTCGATGCGCGGATTGGCGTTCCACCGCGTGATCGCCTCGCCCCACAGCTGCTCCTCGCGAGCCTGGATGAGATCGATGCCGACGGCTTGCTTGAGAGCGAAGACGAGGCCGGCGCGGATGGATTCGACGATCGCCGGGGTGCCGCCCTCCTCGCGGGCGACCGGGTCGTCGAGGTAGCGGTGCCCGAGCGGGTCGACGAACAGCACCGTGCCTCCGCCGGGAACCGTCGGCACCCGGTTGCGCACGAGATCGCGGTGCACCACCAGCACACCGGGGGTCTGCGGTCCGCCAGGGAACTTGTGCGGGGACAGGAAGATCGCGTCCTTGTGGTCGCCGCGGCCTGGCGCCGATTCGCGCATCCGGATCGGCACGTACGGCCCGGCTGCGGCGTAGTCCCAGAACGACAGGGCGCCGTGCGCGTGCAGCAGCGCCGCGATGGCGTCGGCGTCGGTGACCACGCCGGTGACGTTGGAGGCGGCGGAGAAGCTGCCGATGCGCAGCGGACGGTCGGCGTAGTGCGTGAGCCGTTCGGCGAGGAAGGCCTGGTCGATGTGTCCGTCGCGGTCCTCGGGTACGACCACGACCTCGGCGATCGATTCGCGCCAGGGCAGTTCGTTCGAGTGGTGCTCGTAGGGGCCGACGAACACGACCGGGCGCTCGTCAGGCGGAATGCCCGCTTCCAGCTGGTAGCGGTCGGCGAGCGCGGCGGGCAGCCGCAGCTCGAGGATCCCGACCAGCTTGTTGACCGCGCCGGTCGCCCCGGAACCGGTGAAGATCACCAGATGGTCACCGGTGCCGCCGACCGCCTCCCAGATGATCCGCCGCGACTGCTCGCGCAGATGCGTCGTGGCGCGTCCGGTGCTCGAGCTCTCGGTGTGCGTGTTGGCGTAGCGCGGCAGGACCTGGTCCCGGATGAACTCCTCGATGAAATCGAGCGAGCGGCCCGAGGCGGTGTAGTCGGCGTAGACCACGCGGCGCGGTCCCAACGGCCCGTCGAGCACCGCGCCGTCGCCAATCAGCCCGGAGCGTATCCGGTCGATCAGCGGCGAGTTCGGTGAACCGCAGGACATGTCGTCCACGATACGTCCGGTGTCACCCACGCGTAAGAAGCTTCACACGGAGCGCGCATGGCGTCAGTGATGGGCGTGTTCCGCTGCGCCTACTGGCACGACGCCGTCCGACTCGAGGAACTCGCGGACCGCGGCGAAGGCACGCGGACCGTAGACGGTGCCGGGACCGCCGTTCATCAGGATCGCCACGCCGATGGCCTCGGCCGCCTCCTGCGCGGTGACGCCGTGCTGCACCGCGGCGTGCGCGTGTGCGGCGATGCAGCCGTCGCACTCGCGGGTGACGGCGATCGCCAGCGCGATCAGCTCCTTCGTCTTCACGTCCACTGCGCCCTCGGCGAGCGCGGAGTCGTGCAGCTGCTTGTAGCCGGCGTAGACCTCCGGGATCGCACGACGCAGCTCGCGCGTGGGTTCGCGCAGCGCATCGCGCACGTCGGATCCATAGTTGCTCATGATTCGCTCCTTACAAGCGTGAACTGGTTAATCGATGATGAACGGTCATACGGGCCTTGTCCTGGGCCTTTCGGCCCTCACCGTGCCAGTCGGCGGTCACGTGGCGCGGCCGCGGCATCGTCCGCCGCGTCGGCGTGGGCGATCAGCAGCTCCGCGAGGCGGCGTGCTTCCAGAGGTGTGAAGCTGGCCCAGAGCTCGTCACGGTCTTGCCGGAGCCGTTGGGTCCTCAGCGATACGCGGGCCGCCGGATGGGCGAGGTGCTCCAGGCAGAGATCTCCGACCATGAACTCCCGGCCGCACACGGTGCGCACGATGTCCGTCATCACGCGCCTCCTCCCATAGATACCCCGTGGGGTATCTCGGACAACGCCGCCCCGGCTTTGCGCATTCCCTCCGGGCTCGGGAATAGACCGCCCGAGCCCGGCGATATACCCCATGGGGTATCTGGTCGAGCGGAAGGAACTGTCATGAGCGGCAGCGATGTGAAGCACACGGTGGAGTTGACGAAGGAGAACTTCGACGAGAAGGTCGGCGGCGACGGGATGGTACTGGTGGACTTCTGGGCGTCGTGGTGCGGGCCGTGCCGGATGTTCGCACCGATCTTCGAGCGCGCAGCGCGGCGCAACCCGGATCTCGTGTTCGGGAAGGTCGACACCGAGGCGCAGCCGGAGCTGGCCGGCGCGTTCGAGATCACCTCGATCCCGACGCTGGTGATCGTGCGCGACGGGATCGTCGTCTACGCGCAGCCGGGTGCGCTGCCCGAGGCCGCGCTCGACGAGTTGATCGGCAAGGCGCGCGCCCTGGACATGGACGAAGTGCGCGGCAAGATCGCCGCGCAGCGCGAGGCGTAGGCAGCCAAGGTGCGGGAGCCGTCATGTCCGAGGTCGATGCGGACGCACAACGCCGGCCACCGCGTCATCAGACGGTAGGCGATGCGGGCCGACGCCGAGGGTCGCTGCCGCGATAGGGTGCCGTCCTGGTCGTGGTGGCCCACCCCGACGACGAGACCTTCGGCCTCGGCGCGGTCATCAGCCACCTGGTCGGGCAGGGCACGCGGGTCCACGTGCTCTGCTTCACCCATGGCGAGGCCTCGACCCTCGGCGAGGGCGGGGACCTCTCCACGGTGCGCGAGAAGGAACTGCGCGACGCGGCTCGCGCACTGGGCGTGCGATCGGTCACCATGCTGGAGTTCGCCGACGGGCACCTCGCCCAGGCGCCCGTCACCGACCCGGTAGTGGAGGTCACGCGCGAGGTGGCGGCGCATCGTCCCGATGCGCTGCTGGTCTTCGACGAGTCCGGAGTGACCGGGCACCTGGACCACCAGGCGGCGACCCGCGCCGCTGTGCTCGCGGACACGGGTCTGCCGATCCTGGCCTGGGGACTGCCGTCGGTCGTCGCCGATACGCTGCGCGGCGAGACCGGCGCGCCGTTCGCCGGGCGCTCGCCCGAGCAGTTCGACATCTGTGTGCGGGTACGGCGAACCATGCAACGCCGCGCCGCGCTCGCGCACGCGAGCCAGGTCTCGCCCACCGCGGTGTTCTGGCGACGCCTGCAACTACAGGGCGAGTGCGAGCATCTGCGGTGGCTAAAGGCCCCGGGCACGCACGATCCGGTGAGCGCGCCGCGGTAGCGGACTCGGCCGCGCTGTCAGGCCTTGCGGGATCCGAGCAGTCGTGCGAGCAGCCCGCCGCCGGCGCCGCGTTCGCGGGGGGCGTACTGGCACCGCTGGGAGCGCGGTACGCCCGCGAGGACCTGTTCGACGTGGTTGCCCGCAGCCGCGGTAGGTGGCCTTGCCGCAGTTCTTGCACGTGGCGCGTTGGCACATGTTCGTTCTGGTCGACCAAGGGGAGCGCTCGTCAAGCCAGCTCACACACCCCCTGGTGTTTGCGTATTCGCGACCATCGGCCCGGGTCCGCCGGGGCCGATGACCCTGTTCGCGGGGCGAGGACCGATCGACGATCAGAGTGACACCAGTGGCATGAGATCGTGAGGAGGCCGCTATGACGAGGCCGATCGTGATCGGTGTGGACGGCTCGCGGCGCAGCCTGCACGCCCTCGAGTGGGCCGCGCGAACCGCCGACGTGCATGACTGCCCGCTGAAGATCGTGCACGTGCTGCCGCGCTGGGTGGAGGACATTCCCTTCTTCCCGCCCGGCCGCTTCGAGGAGGCGCGCAAACGAGGTCGGCGCATCGTCGCCGAGGCCGCGGAGTTCGTCCGCGAGGAATACCCAGGACTCGAAGTGAGCTCGGCACTGCCGTACGGCGTGGCGCCGGCGAAAGTGTTTCTCGACGAAGCCGAGAAGGCGCGGGCGATCGTGCTCGGTGCCAAGGGCAGCGCACTGGGCAACCTGGCGCTCGGTTCAGTCAGCCTTCAGACGGTCGGCTACGCGGCGAGCCCGGTCGTCATCGTCAACCGCGCCGTGGACGGCAACCACCGCATCGTCGTCGGCACGGACCTGTCGAGAAGTTCAAGCGCCTCGCTGGACTACGCCTTCGAGGAGGCCTCGAGGCGCAGGGCCCGGCTCCAGGTGATGTACGTGTGGAAGATGCCTTATCCGCCCAAGCCGCCGCTGCTGTTTGATCCAGATCCGAAAGTGGTCGCACGCGGGTACGAGGGCGTGGTGGAGGAGCAGATCAGCGCGTTACGCGAACACTATCCCGAGGTCGATGCCGTCATCGACGTGCAGGTACGCACCACCCCGATCGAGGCTCTGACCGCCGCCTCGGCGCGGGCCGACCTGCTCGTGCTCGGCTCCCGCCTCCACGGCGGGTTCCGCGGACTGGCCATCGGCTCTGTCAGCCACTACCTGCTGCACAACTCGGCGTGCCCCGTCGCCGTCGTGCGCCCCGCTGAGACCTCGGCCAGACCGCTTGTCTCGCCCTTCCGCGCCAACTGAAGACTTTCTGAAATCGAGTCAACCATACGCCGGGGGCGGGCGTCGTCATGGGTGTGAGTAGCGAGGAGAACCAGTGGTGGCGTCCTTCGGCTGATCCCGAGTCGCAGACGCAAGCGTACGAGCGCCCGGGCGCGACTGAGCCCGGCGCCGATTCGGTACAGGGGCCCGCACGGCCCACCAGACGTCGAGTGCTTTTCGCCGCGGGCGGTCTGACGCTGCTGGGCTCGGGGGTGGCCGCCGCTGCCGCCGCCATGGAAGGAGGCCGGAGCGCCAGCCACCCTGCATCATTGGAGTCGGGCCCGGCCGCGTCGAGTGCCACGCCCTCCGGCATTGCCTCGTCGCCTTCGACCTCGGCGGCGGCCAGCGGCGCGCCATCGGCTCATCCCTCTGCGTCGGCGTCAGGATCACTCCCTCCGGCTAGTGTCGTTGCGACCGCCCCGCAGTACTACATTGATGACGCCGGGCCGATGGCGATCGCGCTCAGCCTCGACGACGGCCCCCACCCCGTCTACACCCCGCAGGTCCTCGCGGTCCTGGCGCACTACGGAATCACCGCGACGTTCAACATGATCGGCCAGCAGGTCGGCCCGAACCTCTCCCTGGTGCGCGAGGTGGCAGCCGCCGGGCACACCATCACCAACCACACCTGGAACCACGACGAGCACCTTCCCCACCGCACCTACGCCCAGGTATGCGCGCAGATCGATAGATGCAACGACGCCCTAGCCGAGGCCGGGCAGCACCCGACGATCTTCAGGGCGCCGGGCGGTAACTGGGGGCCGGTGGTCTACCGGGCATGCGCCGCGCGCGGACTGCGACCGGTCGACTGGACGGTGGACCCGCGCGACTGGGATCAACCCCGCGTCACCACCGAAGAGATCGTCAGCAACGTGCTGACCCACACCAAGGCGCACGACATCATCCTCGACCATGACGGGGGCGGCGACCGGTCCCGCACCGTCGCCGCGCTGAAGATCTACATACCGAAGCTGCTGGACAAGGGATTCACCTTCGCCGCCATGTGAAGCACGCGGCGCGTCGTCGGTCCTGGCACGGCCGACGACGCGTTTTCAATCCTGCCGGGGTCCGGCACGCGGCAAGGATCGGCCGACAGGCCTGCTCTGGCCGCGCCGATGTGGAACGCCGGACGACGATACGCCGTTGACTCTTTTCGGGAAGGCTCCATCCCTCTCCGACGTGTGGTGACGCAGGCGGATCACGGTCGGTTTCCGCCCAGTCCGCACAACCGGATCCAGGAATTCAACGCCGCAACACCCGACCGTTGATTGCGACCGTGGGCCGACCGCGCCGGCTCTGGCAGACTGGCCGACCGTGACCGAGACGAGCGCCGTACCTGACCGCCCCGCGCTGCTGCGCCGAGGATTCCTGCTGGAGTACACCACCCTGGGCTGGAACGTCGTGGGGATCGTCGTGCTCGCCTTCGCCGCACTCGGCGCGCGGTCGGTGGCCCTGGCCGGGTTCGGGCTGGACTCGCTCATCGAGATCGGCGCTTCGACCGTGGTGGTCTGGGAGCTCTCCGGCACCGGCGAGCAGCGCCAGCGCACCGCACTCCGGCTCATCGGGGCGGGCTTCACCGCTCTCGCGCTTTATCTGCTGGTCCAGTCGACGTGGGTCCTGGCCGCCGGATTCCACCCGCGCCACTCCCCGCTGGGCATCGCCTGGACCGCGATCACGGCGGCGGCGATGTTCGCCCTCGCCTACGGCAAGGCTCACACCGGCGCCGCCCTGGACAACCCGGTCCTCAAGACCGAGGGCAGAGTCACCCTCGTCGACGGGATCCTCGCCTCGGCCGTCCTGCTCGGGCTGATCCTCAACGCCGCCGCCGGATGGTGGTGGGCGGACCCACTCGCCGGATACGTCCTCGTCTACTACGCACTGCGCGAAACCCGGGAGATCTTCTCCGGCCACCACGACGGTTGAACGCCCCGGGTATCGGATCGAGTGAAGGTCGGCTTCAGTCGGCGTTGCCTTGCTCCCGCGTGAGCAGGCTCGATGCCCCGATGCATTCGTCGGCTGCTGCCAGCGGGTACGGGAGCAGGCGTGGGCGCAGGCTCCAGAAATAGCGGTTTTGTGGCTGGCGCAGTAGCCGCATTCGCCCAGCCTGCCGGGTCGGAGCGACTGACGGTCTCGCGAGAGCGGCCGCGTTCCCCCGGGGTGGAATCCGTGTCGGCAGCGGTAAGCGGCACCGCGGCTGTTCCAGGTTCCTCCTGTGAGTTCGAGATACATCGCGCCCTCGGACAGCCGATCGGGCAGCAATGCAAATCCGCGACTCGACAAGCTCGGGAGGGCGGGCGGCCGGCGGAGGAGGTTCTCCGGGGCCGTCTGGCGTGCGCGGGAGAAGGCCGAGGCGAACCGGGGCGCGGCCGAGGCATTCTCGCGCCGGGTTCGACCTGTTGCATCCGCGGGTCCTGCCGGCGACCAGGGCCGGGCCCTGCTCACCATCGGTGGCCGCCTTCGAAAGCGTGTACGCGGCGCTCGCGGGTGGCCGTGCCCACCCGCACGGGCTTCCTTCGCCCCTGCAATCCCACCTGCCGCCTGTAGGTCGTCCTGCCTACGTTGATCACGGACCGTCTTCGGTCCGTTGCAGAGATGGCATAGAGCTTCAGGAGGGCATGCTGTGATCAGACGCTCAGCTACAACCACCCCGCCGGCGGTGCCGCGGTGGCTGGCGGCGCTCATCGCGTTCGCGCTCGGGCTGGCCGGGTTCGTCGTCGCCGTGGCCGAAGCCGCCCCGGCCGCGGCCTCCGGCGCGGGCCTGCAGGTCTACGTCGGCTATGCCGACAACCTGCGCGCGGACGCGGGCGACTTCCCGACGCCGTGGTCCGGCTCGTCCGGTGTCACGTTCGAGGGCTGCACCGGCTCGTGCACCTTCGATGCCGGCGCGGTGCGTTTCGTCAACGACTCGACCACGCCGCAGACCATCTCGTCGATCTCGGTCTCGCTGAGCACCTGCACCTTCGCGATGTGGCCCGACGCCACGCTCGCGGTCGGCCAGCAGCTGATCATCACTCAGACGGCCAGCGGCGCGGTCGGCGGCTGCATCACCGACCAGGGCTACTTCGACACGTCGGACATCGGCCCGAACGGCGCGAACTGGGCGGGCGACTGCAATCAGTCGGGTGTGATCCCTGTCGTCAACGCCACGATCGACGGCTCTCCGGAGAGCTTCAAGGACACGGGCCAGGTGCTCAACACCGGAGGGGTCGACCGCGCCAGTTGCCCGCCGCCGGGTGGCAACGAGTCAACCCAGTGGTCGCAGATCGGCACCAGTTGCAACGGCGCGACGCTGACGCTCGCTCCCGCGACCCAGACCCATCAGGTCGGAGACACCGCCGCGGTCGACGCCACCCTGGCGAACAGTTGCGGCCAGGGCCTGCAGGGCTCGAACGTCGACTTCACCATCCCCTCCGGCCCGAACTCTGGGCAAACCCGCACAGCGTTCACCGACGCCAGCGGTGTAGCAGCGTTCGACTATTCGAGCGGTAAGGCGGGCACGGACACGGTCGACGCCTCGGTGACCAACGCCGTCGGCGTAATCAACGCGCAGAGTCCCGTGACGGTCGACTGGGTGTCCTACCTGACCGGTCGAGCGTACGGACTTTCAGCCTCCGGACTCGCCTCGATCCCCGCGACACCGGACACCGGATACGTCAAGACGGACATCGCGGAGAACGTCCAACCGCCGTGTGTCGTGACCATCACCGGCCTCGTCAGCGCAGGCACCCTGTGCACTGACGTGACCACCGCACTCAACCCGGGCACCTCGACGGCGAAGGCGTCCGTGCAGCACGTCGGCATCGATGCTCTCGGTGTTCCGGCGATCCAGATCGGCGCGGTCGACTCCTCGTCGCAGACCTCGTGCTCCGGATCGACCGGCGATGCGACGATCGCGTCGGTGACCGTCGGCGGGATCCCCGTGAACGTCAACCTCCACCCAGGACCGAACACGACCGTGAACGTGCTCGGCGTCAAGATCACGTTCAACGAGCAGATCCCGGTCACCGGTACCGACAAGGGCCTGACGGTGAACGCCGTGCACATCGACGCCCTCGGCCTGCTCAACGTCGTCGTCGCCTCGTCGACCAGCGATATCGCAGGCTGCTGAACTGGAGCTTGGAGGAAGATTCTCGAAAGCGGCGGGGCCGGGGTGTATCCCCGGCCCCGTAGTCGAGGATCGACCAGTGCGCAAAGGGCCTCTGCCCGTCGTCGGGGGATGCACCATGAAACTGGCGTTCTCCCATGTATATGGACACCTGGATAATGGGTCGGTAGGTCCGGGAAGAATGGAACCAGGTGAGCAATCCGTACGGGAATCAGTACACGGCGGAGTTCAAGCGTGACCCGGTCGCGCTGGTGAACGCCTCGCCGGGCAGGACGGCCAACGAGATCGCCCGGGAGCTGGGGGTGAGCCCGGAAGGGCTGCGCGGCTGGGTCAAGCAGGCGCGTATGGACGTCGACGGCGGCACGCCGGGTTCGTTGGACCTCGGCCGAGCGCGAGGAGCTGGCGGCGCTGCGCCGCCGGGCGCGGGAGCAGCACCAGGTGATTGACATCCTGAAAGAAGCCGCGCCGGCCCGGGATGAGGGTCGTCAGCGACATCACCTACGTGCCCACCGAGGAAGGCTGGCTGTATGGCCTGTTGGATTGACCTGGCCACCTGGGAGATCGACGGCTGGTCGATGGCCGAGCACCACCGAGCCGAGCTCGTGGTGGACGCGCTGAAGATGGCCCTCGGCCACGGCCCGCTCGAGCCGGGTTGCATAGCGCCCTCGGACAGGGGCGGCGGAGTACACATCAGTAGAGTTCAGGGACGTATTGAAGGAGTTTGGGCTATGGCAGTTGATAGGCAGGACAGGCTCCTGCTGCGATAACGCCGCGTGCGAGAGCCTGCGGGCGGTGCTCAAGGCCGAGGTCGGCGCGCGGATCTGGCCGGACCGGGCCACCGCACGAGCGCAGTCTTCGAGTTCATCGAGGTCTTCTACAACCGCAGGCGGCTACGCCGGCACCCCGAGTTCGGCCACCTCACCGCGGCAGAGACGCGAGAGCGGCTCCGGGATGAGCACACGTTGACAGCGTGAGAAGAACGTGTCCAGCTCAGTGGGGAACTTCACTCGGAGGCTTGCCCGTTGCAAGCGACCAGGACGCGTGCGGCGACCATGCGACCCGCAGTGGCGCGCCACGCGCGAGCGCCGGGAATATTCGTGGTCACGGTGAGCCCCAGGGCCTTCTGAGTGAGTTTCAGCGTGTCGAGGCAGTGATCCGCGATCGCCGCCGGTATCGTCAGCTTTGCATAGTGCAAGTGATCTCGACATTGCTGACCGCGTCTCGACACATGCCGTGCGGTCTGTCCTGTCAGGTTCAGCGGAGATGCTGGAACGACCCGTGGCTTCCCCGCGAGGCGGCGGAATCGGAGTGGCCCATGTACCGCAGTCGTCTGCTCGATACCTCGCGTGCCCGGATGGGCGTGATTCAGGTCATGGTGCTCGCGCTGATGGCGACGCTCGGCGGCCGGCTGTGGTACCTGCAGGTGCGCTCCGGGCCGCACTACCGGGCCGCCGCCGCGGCCAACGACCTGCGTACTGTGGCCACCCCGGCGGTGCGCGGCGCCATTCTGGACGATCAGGGCCATCCACTGGTCGACAACCGCACCACCCTCGAGGTCACCGTCGATCTCGACACCCTGCGGGGAGAACCGAACGGCGGGGCGGTGGTGCTGGGCCGGCTGGCGACCCTGCTCGGGCAGAGCGAGCAGCAACTCGCCGAGAAGCTCCGTCTGTGCTCACCCACCGTGACCCAGCCGTGCTGGGCCGGCTCTCCCTACCAGCCGGTGCCCGTGGCCACCGACGTACCCGCCGGTGTCGGCCTGGAGATCCTCGAGGAGGGCGAGAAGTTCCCCGGGGTCACGGCGCAGCCGGCGGCGCTGCGCACCTACCCGGCGCCGTTCGGCGCGAACGCGGCGCAGATCCTGGGCTACCTCTCCCCGGTCACCCCGGCCGAGCTATCCAAGCCCGGCAGCGACCTGCAGCCGACGGACATGGTCGGGCGCGCCGGGCTCGAGCAGCAGTACGACGCGGTGCTGCGCGGCAGACCGGGCGTGGCCGAGGTCGCGGTCGACAGCCTGGGACGCGCGGTACGCACCGTCTCGCGGCGCGCCGCGGTACCGGGCGACGATGTGGTCACCACCATCGACGCGCACATCCAGGCGATCGCCGAGAAGGCACTGGCCGACGCGGTGAACGCCACGCACGGGGTATGGGACTCAAACACCGGCAGCTACGGCAAGGCGAACTCCGGCGCGGTCGTGGTGCTCGACGTGAACACCGGCGCCGTGGTCGCCATGGCCAGCTACCCGACCTACGACCCGAACGTGTGGACCGGAGGGATCAGCTCCGCCGCCTACGCGAGACTCGCCGGCGCAAACCCCACACCGCTGCTCGACCGGGCCTACCAGGGCGAGTACCCGCCGGGCTCCACCTTCAAGGCCGTGACCACCTCCGCGATGCTGAACGACGGCTTCCCCGCGGGCGGCAGCTACGACTGCTCGCCGGACTTCGCGATCGGCAGGCAGGACTTCCACAACTTCGAGGGCGAGGCCTACGGCCCGATCAGCCTTAAACGCGCCATCGAGGTCTCCTGCGACACCGTCTTCTACCGGGTTGCCTACCAGATGTGGCTCAAGGACGGCGGCAACAACCCCGTCGCCCACCCGCTGGATCCGGTCCAGACCATGGCCCTGGACTTCGGGCTCGGCAGCAAGACCGGCCTGGACCTGCCCGGAGAGGCCACCGGGCTGATCCAGGACCGGGCCGAGAAGCTCTCCTCCTGGCAGGCGAACAAGGCCGACTGGTGCGCCCACGCGCAATCCGGCTACCCGGACGTCGCCGCGCACGACCCGACCCGCGCCGCCTATCTGAAGGAACTCGCCCGGGAGAACTGTCTGGACGGATTCCAGTTCCGCGGCGGCGACGCGGTGCTCGAGGCGATCGGCCAGGGCGGGGTCGAGGTCACCCCGCTGCAGCTTGCCCGCATCTACGCCACTGTCGCCAACGGCGGCACCCTCTACCGGCCGCATCTGCTCAAGGCGGTGCTCGCCCCGAACGGCAAAGTCATCAGCACCTACAAACCGCAGGTGGTCGCCCACGTGCCGATCTCCCCGGCCGCCCGGGCCTTCATGATCAACGCGTTTGAGGGTGTCTCCCAGGCCGGCACCGCCTCCGGGGTCTACAGCGCCTGGCCGCAGAACCAGATCCCGGTCGGGGCGAAGACCGGCACCGCGGACGTCTACGGGCAGAACCCCACCTCCGTGTTCGCCTCCTTCCTGCCCGCCGACCACCCCGAGTACGCCGTCGCGATGATGGTTCCGCAAGGCGGGCAGGGCGCACAGATCTCCGGCCCCGCCATCGAGAAGATCGAAGAAGCGATGTTCGGCGTCCAGAACGGGAAGGCCGTACCGGCCACCGCCCTACTACCAACGCCTCCGGCGAGACTTCCGGCGATCACCCCGGGCGGACGACTGCCTGTCACCTTCCCGTACCCGCAGCAGTGGCCCCCTGCGCCTCCGACTCCCCAAGCCGCCGCGCTCCCGTCGGCCACCGACACCACCCCGTCGCCCGGCCGGAGCCGACGATGACCCGGCAGCCGGCGGTCAACGCATGAGCAGCAGGCCCTGGGACGAGGTGCCGCCCGCCGATCGGCTGACGGCCGGTGAGGCGGCGGCTTATCTCGGCCTGTCGATCACGACCCTGCAAGACTGGCGCTACCGGGGGATCGGCGTGGCGAGCCGCAAGGAAGGCCGACGTGTGTACTACGACCGCGCCGATCTCGAGCACTGGATGGCCATGCGCCGATAGGTTTGCTTGGCGAGCCTCGCACGCGCTCCGCCGCCGGCCGGGCCGAGGATCGGTGTGATTGATTCGGTCCTACCCGTCATTCGCGCGGGGGCCGGCGGAGCGCGTCGAGTTGGCAGTGATCGACTCGTGTCGGCTCCGATGCTGGTATCGCAAAATGGACAGCTCGGGCGGTCGCCTGAGGCCAGGGCGTCTACGCTGGTGGTCATAGCGGCACACCAGAGCAGATACGCGAGAGCGAACGGGTCGTCACCTGGGACGAAGACGACGATTCCTGCGGTGGCCGGAACCAGACAGCTATCGTCGGCGCGTACGTGCGCCCCGGCGTATACCGCTGAACCGTCACGCAGAGCGAGGGCGGACTGGGCCTGGGCACCTGTTGGCCGAACCTCGCGTTCCTCACCGTGAGCCTCCTGGCGGTCGCGTACCTGAGCAACACGAAGATCGACCGGACCGAGGGCCGCGACGAGGATACGCCTGCCCACCCCGTCTTCCTCGTCCCCGAGGAGGCCTGAGCCGAAATCCCGCCGCTTCCACGGTGCGGTACGGCGTTGTGCGCGCGAGCGTGGTAGGGCTGGCGGAACTGGAAAGTCCAGGGCCGCGTCTTGTCGCTCGGCAGGATTTACACGCGTGTAGTAGCCAGTCGGGAGGGCGCGCATAGTGGAGCGAGACGGATGGTGGCAGGCGGAACCAAGCGGGCCATTGCGCGCGAACCGGGACTCGTTCGAGCCCGACGTCCGCGATGCCAGCGAGATCGTGTGGCTGCCAGAACTCGACTATGACCTTGCCGGTTGCGCCGGTGCGCGCGGCACCGGCTCGGCGAACGCCCCGGCGATCAAGGAACCGGCCGCTCGGCCTCCGATCCACCGCGCTCGGCGCGGCGAGGTCGAGCGCAGCCCGCGGCGTGAAGCGCGCTCGGCGGGCGGTTCGCCGCCGGGCGACACCGGTCGAGGCGCCCTGCGCGTGCCCGAGGTGGCACTCGCCTTCTGGAGTGTCAAGGCGTTGTCGACTGCGATGGGCGAGTCCACCTCGGACGCGCTGGTCAACTCCTCGCTCGGTGCCCAAGTCGCGGTCGTCGTCGGATTCCTCGCGTTTTTGGCCGCGCTCGCCTTCCAGTTCAGGCAGGGGCACTACCGGGCCTGGCCCTACTGGCTCTCGGTTTGCGGGGTCGGGGTGTTCGGAACGATGGTGGCCGACGTGATGCACGTCGCGCTGCGCGTGCCGTACACCGCCTCGAGCATCTTCTACGCGTTCGTGCTCGCGGCGGTGTTCATCGCTTGGAGGCGCACCGAGCACACCCTGGACATCCACAGCATCGACACGTCCCGGCGCGAGGCGTTCTACTGGGCCGCAGTCGTGGCGACCTTCGCGATGGGCACCGCAGTGGGCGACTTCACCGCGGTCACGCTCAGGCTCGGCTACTGGTCCTCGGCCGCGATGTTCGCAGGCCTCATCCTGATCCCGCTGGTCGGCTGGCGTGTCCTGCGTTGGAACCCGGTGGCCTGCTTCTGGTCGGCGTACGTGCTCACCCGACCGCTTGGCGCCTCGATCGCCGACGGCCTTGCGAAACCGAAGAACATCAGCGGCATGAACTTCGGCGATGCACCGGTCGCGGGCGTGCTGGCCGCGCTCATCATCGTCCTCGTGACCTATCTCGCCACCACGAAGAAGGACGTGCAACGCTAGCACGATGCCGACGAGGGCGCGTCACCGCGCACTGAGGAGCGAGAGAAGCGGCGGATGCCTGTCGTGATGCCGCACCGGTGGACCGTGACCGCCGCCGCCTGGTCGCGAACACCCGCCGAGCAAGATCGATGCGGGCGCCTGCCGGGTGCGACCCGGACAGCGCGCGGCGGCCTTGGGCCTGTTTTGGACACCGTGGGTTGCGGATGTGTTGGTCGTTAGCTGCGGTTGCGGATCTGCCATCCAGATCGTGAGGTCTTTGACGATTCGGCCGATGTTCTGTTCGACCGTGAGGTCGTGGACGTGGCGGCGCGTGTCGCACAGTACGACTTCGCAGCCGCCTTCATCCAGCGTGGCGATGGAGGCGAACCAGGCCGGATCGTCCGAGTCCGGCTGGACGACGACGAACGTGTTGTCGGCGTGGTCGAGGTCCTCGATCAGCATGAAAAGCGCTTCCTCGAACGAGTCGTCGATGCCGTCGCCGTTCTCGCTATCGGCCCAGTAATACGAAGCGGGCATTCGAGGATCCCCGTGGTGTGAGACGACACCAGCATGGCAGGTCACAGCCACTCGGCCAACGTGGCGACGGTGACCACGGCCAGGAACCGGACGGCGAGTTTGATGCCCCTATGGCTGCCAGGCGGCGTTATGTGAGTTCTTGGCGGTTTGCCCTCGCTCGGTGGCGTGATGGCGACGCGGTTCGGGCCGGCGCTGTGCCGTCGGCATGCTGAGCTGAGCCGGTGCGATATGACGAGGTGCGCTACCCGAGCGATCTCTCTCCGATGAGCAGTGGGAGCTGATCCGGCCGCTGATCGAGGCGTGGAAGGCCGGGCATCCGTCGGTCTCGGGGCATCGGGGCATCGGGGCCGGTACGGGATGCGCGAGATGAAGGCCAGTGGCGCAGGCTGGCGTGGGGGGTCGCATGCGGTGCCGGGGCAGATCGGCGCTTCTGGCAGCTTCGTTCCTCACCAGGTGATCGGCAGGTTCGGAGAGGCCGTGCCTGTGGGAGGGATGCGCTGCTCCTGCAGGGCGAAGGTCATCACTTTCTTGAACACCGGTGCTGCAACCGTTCCGCCGTAGTAGTTGCCGCCCTGCGGCCCTTCCACGAAGACCCCTATCACCAACTGCGGATTGTCCGCGGGCGCGTATCCGATGAACGAGGCGGTGTATCCGCAGTATCCGCCGCAGCTGGCCACGTAGCGGTTCGCGGTGCC
>NZ_JAGSOH010000052.1 GCF_018139625.1 Actinospica acidithermotolerans
GTGGTGGTCAGGGCGGCGAGCGGGGTGGGTGAGGGCTCGCGCTCGGGCTCGGCGGCCGCCGCCGGCCGGTCGGCCCACGGGGTGCGGTCCAGCTCGAAGCCGACGGCGAGCCCCGGGTGCCGCTTGGCCAGGTGCCAGCCGATCGGGATCGCGTGCGAATCGCAGATCACCAGCTGCTCGACGGTGCTCCAGTCGAGCCGCTTGACGACCGTGCGGCGCGCCGCGCGCCACATCACGTAGGGGCGCATGAGCCGGTAGACCTTGGCGTAGCCCTTGGTGTACGCGGCTTTCGACAGCTTGCGCACCAGCCCGCCGAGGCGGGAGAGCGGGTGCTTCGCCTCGGCGGCCGCGAGCGTGTGCAGGGTGACCCGCGGGTCGAGGCCCGCCGCCTCCCACGGTCCGGCCTCGACGGTCAGCAGGTCGACGTCGACGCCGCGCGCGAGCAGGTAGTCGGCCGTGTCGGTCACCGCCCGGGACCGCGTCACGCCGATCGCCACCAACAGAACGCTCACGCGCGCACCTCGCTAGCGCTCGGCACGCCCGCTCGCGGACGCGCTGTGTTTAACGGTTCGCTCGCAAGCCCGCTCACGCCGATCCCTCCACGCCGTAGACCTCGGCGAGCCGTGCCGCCACGGCCCTCGATCCGTACCGGCCGATCAGTTCGGCGCGCGCCCGGGCCGGGTCGAGCTGCGCGGCCTGCGTCGCGAGACGCCGGTATCCGTCGACGATGACCTGCGGGTCCGGGCTGACGTCGATCAGCAGCCCGGCCACGCCGTCCAGCCCGGCGAGCGTCTCCTCGGGCCCGCCGCAGCGGGTGACCAGCACCGGCATTCCGCTGCCGACGGCCTCGACCGTGGTCATGCCGAAGGTCTCCGACTTGCTGGGGTGTACCAGCAGGTCGTGCGCGTGCAGGAATTCGAAGACACGCTGCGGGGGCACCGAGTCGTGGAACGCGATGCGTCCGCTCAGATCCAGCTCGGCGGCGCGCGCCCGCAGCGGCTCGACCAGGGGGCCGGTGCCGAGGATGGTCAGGCGCAGCTCGGGCTCGTCCTTCGCCGCGATCGCGAAGGCTTCGACGAGTTCGCCGACGCCCTTGGCCGCGACGACCTTGCCGATGTAGATCCAGCGGTGCAGGGCGGTCACCGGCTCCGGCCGGAACGGCATCGCCTCGATCTCCACCGCGTTCGGCAGCACCTGGATCTTCGCGGCGTGGCCGGGGAACGCGCCGAGCAGCTCGTTGCGCAGCTTCTCGCTGACGCAGAGCACGGCGTCGGCGCGGTCCATCACCTCGGCGTACATGGCGCGGGAGCGCGGCTGGCCGAGGATCTTGCCGAGGAACGAGGCGTGCTCGGTGAACACGACGCGCGCGTCCGGCCGGGCGAAGCGGTGCGCGAGCCAGCCGCCGTAGATCCCGACGTGGCCGTGCACCACGTCGGCCTCGAACCGGCCGCTCCCGAGGACCGGGCGCAGCACGGACTCGTGCGAGAGCGCCCAATCGGCGTAGTGCTTCTTCGGGGTGACCGGGGTCGGGATGTCGGTGACCCAGTAGCCTTCGTCGGCCCGGCGCGCCGTCAGGCCGATGCGCGGGGACGGACCCGAGGTCAGCGCCGCGTAGCCCTTGCGGACCATCCGCGCCTGCACCGGATCGGCCGGGCCGGTCCAGTCCTCGGTGTTGTAGAGGTCGACGCGCGCGAACAGGTCGCGCACGGCCGTCGTCGTGGCCTGCACGAAGGAGCCCGCGAACGGCCGTTGCAGGGTCGGGTGCCAGGGCGTCGTGACGGCCAGGGTCTTATCTGCCACGGTTCACCGCGATCTTCCGGAGCTCCTGCTCGAACGGACCGAGCGTGTTGTCGCGCGTGTACCGCTCGGCGTGCGCGAGCGCCGCCTCGAAATCCGTCTCGGTCAGATCGCGCGAGCGCTTCGCGGCCGAGATCATCGCGTTGGACACGGCCTGCGCGTCGAGCCGGTCGATGCCGAACCAGAGCGGGTGCCCGGTGAGCACGTCGACGGCGGCGATGTCCGGCGCGTGCACCGAGACGATCGGCTTGCCGGTGGCCATGTACTCGAAGATCTTGCCGGAGGTCACGTATTTCGCCCCCGGCACGCAGAACACCAGCGCGTCCAGGCTCCGGTAGGCGTCGCCGACCTCGGTCTTCGCAAGCGGGCCGTGGTAGGTGATGCCGAGGTTCTCGTGCAGCGGGATCTTGTCGATCAGCGGATCGGCCGACTGCTTGAAGAAGCCGAGGTGCCCGTACAGCTCCAGCGTCGCGTCCGCGAACTCGGGATGTCCTTTCGCCGCGCGCCAGCCGTCGAACAGCACGTTCAGCGGCATCGCGTCGGTGATCGTGCCGATGTAGCCGAAGCGCAGCGGCCGGCCGTCCGTCGGGCCCTGGTACGTGGCGCGGCCGAGGATCTCCGGCTCCCAGCCGTTGGGCACGACGGTCATCTGCGGCGCGGACTCCGGGTAGCGCTCGGCGTGCCAGCCGCGCAGGCCCTCGTTGACGAAGGCGGTCAGCGAGGACTTGGCGAGGGTCTTGCGCTCCCACTCCCAGGCCGGGTGCCCGGCCGGGTACTTGTGCTCCTCGGTGAACTGGTTGAACGTCCACGAGTCGCGGTAGTCCAGCGCGTACGGCACGCCGGTCAGCTTGCTGAGCCAGTAGGCGGCGGCGAAGGACGCGAACGGGTTGCCGGTGGCGACGATCAGGTCGTAGCGCTTGCGGGCGTGCTCACGCAGGGCGCGCGCCACGACGTGCGGGATCCAGGAGGCGTAGTGCTCCGGGAAGAAGCGCCGCTGGAGGTAGTTGTAGCCCGCGTTCGCGAGCACCGGCATGTCGGCCCGGAAACGTCCGTAACGCCGAATGTCCCTTTCCCAACGGAAATAGCCCATCGCCGGCCTGCGGATCTTGATCCGCTCGTCCACTCCTGCTTCGAGCGATTCGTCCACACTTCCGATGTACCGTGTGAAGAACTCGCGAGGCGCGGTGTGCACGGTCACGTCCCAGCCCGCGGCGGCGAGGTGGTTCGCCGTCGCTCGCGCCCGGTACACCCCGCTGGACCGGCTCGGCGGGAAGAAGAAGGCCAGGTAAAGCACCCGTGGCGACCTGGCGTCGACTGTGGTTCGGTCTTTCATCATCCCAAGTTCGAGATACGGATGTGCGGGGCGGGTGAACGCTCCAACCAAACAAGTGCCGCGTTAACGAAAGGTAGCCGGAGTTGAATTCGGACCTGTCTTCTGTGCGACGAATCAGGACTTGATCTCAGCGTCAGCTGAACGAAAGGTAAACGAAGGTCAGATACTCTGGGCGAGTTGGGAATCCGAGGATGATCGTCTCTATGATGCGGCGGGTGAGGATCCTCAGCGTGGTCGGCGCCCGGCCCCAGTTCGTCAAGCTCGCCCCGATCGCGGCCGCGGTCACCGCGGCCGGACACGAGCACGTGATCGTGCACACCGGGCAGCACTACGACCCGGAGCTGTCGGACGTCTTCTTCTCCGGCCTCGGCATTCCGCAGCCGGACGAGCAGCTGCACGTCGGATCCGGCCCGGGCCACGGCGTGCAGACCGGCGCGATGCTCGCGGCGCTCGACCCGATCCTCGCCACGTACGCGCCGGACTGGGTGCTCGTCTACGGCGACACGAACTCGACGATCGCGGGCGCGCTCAGCGCCGTGAAGCTGCACCTGCCGCTCGCGCACCTCGAGGCCGGGCTGCGCTCGTTCAACCGGCGGATGCCCGAGGAGCACAACAGGGTACTGACAGACCACGCCGCGGACCTGCTGCTCGCCCCGACCGCGCAGGCCGTCGAGCACCTGGAGCGCGAGGGCCTGGGCGAGCGGACCGTGCTGGTAGGCGATGTCATGGTCGACGCCTGCCTTCGCGCGCGCGACCTCGCCGCCGGCTCGCTCGAAGCCCCCGCCCCCGGCGTCGACCCCGCGCGGCCCTACCTGCTCGCCACGATCCACCGCGCCGAGAACACCGACGAACGCGAGCGCCTGACCTCGATCATCGACGCACTCGCGGGGCTCCCGATCCCGGTGGCGCTGTTGGCGCACCCGCGGCTGCGCGCCCGGGCCGCCGAGTACGGGATCGAGCTCGACCGCGGCTCCCTGCGCGCCGGAGCTCCGTTGCCGTACGCGCAGCTGGTCGCCGCGGTCTCGGGATCCGCAGGCGTGGTCACGGATTCCGGCGGCCTGCAGAAGGAGGCGTACATCCTCGCGCGCCCGTGCACCACGGTGCGCACGGAGACCGAGTGGGTGGAGACCCTGAAAGACGGCTGGAACGTGCTGACCGAACCGACCGCCGCCGACTTCTCCCGAATCGCGACCCGTCCCGCACCGGCGACGCCGCTCGGCCGGCCCTTCGGCGACGGCGAGGCGGCGACGCGCGTCGTCAGCGAGTTGGAGCGGGCTGCCCGCTCCCGCTGACCGGCAGCGGCACGAGCTCCAGCTCACCGGCCGGGCGCGCCGCGCCCGGCTCGCGGCCGAGGACCGCGCGGTAGAGCGCGTCCAGCTTCGCCGCCTGGCCGGCCCACGACGAGCCCGGCCGCGGATCATCCTTGCCCGCGTACACGGCGCGGTACTTCTGCGGCGTCCGCAGCACCTTGCGCACCATCTCGGCGAGCGAACCCGCGTCGCCGGCCGCGAACACCTCCCCGACGCCGAGCCTGCGCGTCTCCGCCGCCATCTCGCGCACGTCGCTGGTCACGATCGGCAGCGCGGCGTGCAGGTACTCGAAGTACTTCGTGATCAGCGACAGCTCGTGATTCGGCAGGTGCAGGATCGGAATCAGGCCGATCGTCGCGGAGCTGATGTACGGCACGACCTGGTCGACCGGCACGTAGGGAACCACATGCAGCCGGTCCGCGACCTTGCGGTCCTCCGCGCGCCGGCGGAGTGCGGCCACGTCCGGGTCGTCTTCGCGAGCGATGAGCGCGAGGTGCACGCCCGGAAGTTCGTCGAGCGCCTCGATCGCCGTCGAGACGCCGCGCCGGGGCGACATCCCGCCGCTGTAGAGCAGCAGCGGCACCTCTTCGCCGAGCCCGCAGTCGCCCCGCAGAGTCCGCTCTGCCGTCGAGGGCTTGATGACCGGCGCGTTCAGGATCACATGCGGACGTGCTCCCAGCCGGTGATCCTCGGCGAGCTTAGACGCGATGCCCTCGGACACGGTGACGACCGCGTCCGCGCGGCCGATGTACTCGCGCTCGACGCCGATCAGCATCCTGCGGCGCATCTGCAGCCGGACGTCCGTGCGCGCCGGCACCTCGATGCCGCGCAGGTACTCGTGCGCGTCGTAGATCCACCGCACCGGCCGCTCCGGCGTGCTGAGCGTCGCCGCGAGCCGTGCGCCGATGCCGACCATGTGGAAGTCGTGCGCGTGGATCAGGTCCGGTTCGAGGCTTGCGACGACCGGGGCGAGCGCGAGCTCCAGGTCCGCGAACCACGGATTGAACCAGCGCCAGCCGCCGTACTGGTCGACGAGCCCGAGCGCGTTGCCGACGACCAGGTGCGCGGCGCCGCCGACCGGGCCGCGCCCGAGCGTCGCCATCAGCTCGTCGGCGGCCGGATTGGCGGCGAGCCAGTGCCGGACCTGGGCCGCGGCCGTGGACCGCAGTCGTCGAGCCGTCGCCGCGTCGCGCGCCGCCAGACCCGCGCGGGCGTCGCGGTAGCCCGGTCGAAGCCGCTTCGCGCGGTCCCCGCCGCGCAACCGCGCACCCTCGTAACCGGACACCGTCTTCGGCACCGGCACGAGCACCACGTCCGCCGCACCGAGCCGGTAACGCACCTGCTCGGTGCCCGGAGCGCGGCCGACCAGGGTCACGTCGTAGCCCGCCGCGGCCATCGACCAGGCGATCTTCTGCACCCGCGAGTCGCCCGCCACGCCGTTGGCGACGAGCATCGCGACCCGCGGAGCGGCGCCGCTCATCGAGCGCCCGCCAGCGCCTGGTACACGCGGACCAGCTCCTTCGAGTCCTGATCCCAGTTCAGCTCCTCGCGGGCCTTGGCCACGTTCGCGCAGAGCGCGGCGTAATCGGCCGTGACCTGCTCCAGCGCCCGCTGCATCGAGGCGGCGTCGCCGGGCCGGTACAGCGCGCCGATCCCGTACCCGGTCACCAGCCGCCGCAGCTCCGGCAGATCGGCGGCGACGACCGGGACGCCCGCGCGCACGGCGTGGAAGACCTTGTTCGGCAGGGCCAGCCGGTGGTTCTCGCAGGTGTCGGTCAGCGTGACGACGGAGATGCCGACCCGGCGCAGCACCTCGTCCACCTCGTCGACCGGGCGCGCGGGTTCGACCCGCACGGTCGCGTCGGTCATCCGCAGGTGGGGGAGGAACTCGCGGTCGGCGTTGCCCATGAGCAGCGTCTCGAGGTGGAGCGCGGCGGTCGCGACGAGCAGCGTCTCGATGTCGCGCGCGGCCCCGATCCGGCCCGCGTACACGACGCCCGCCGGACGCTCCGCCAGGGTGCCGGCCGCCGTGCCCTCGGCGATCGGAAAGCTGTTGCGGACGACCGCGACCGGCGTGGAGCGCCACTTGCCGAGCCGCTCCGCGATCCCGGCGCTCACGGTCAGCACGGCGTCGGCCTTCGCGACGATCTCCCGCTCGATCTTCAGCTCGCGCGCACGCTCCAGCGGCGTCGGACGGCCGTGCCGCTCACGGCCGGACCACCACTCGTGCGAGTCGTACACCAGCTGCGCGCCGCTCTTCTCGGCGAGCTCGGCGGCGAGGACGAGCACGTTGAAGTCGTGCGCGTGCACGACGTCGTACTTGCGGTCGCCGATCGCCTCGCGAGCCCGCTCGCACCACGTGCGCCACACCGATTGCCGGTGCTGCGGCAGCAGCGCCCAACGCGCCGCGCTCCGCGCCTGGCCGACGACGCCGCTCCGTGCGGCGCTGCCGCTGCCGGCGTCGCCACCGCCGCCGGTCGATGCGCCGCCGCCCGGCTTGGCCTTGAGCCCCGTGCCGCCGGAGACCGACTCGACGGTGATCCCCGCCGGCGGCTGCCACGTCTGCGGGACGTCCTTGCCGACGATGTGGATCGTGTGCCCCTCGTCGGCCAGCGAGCGGGCCTCGCGCAGCACCCGCGCGTCGTGCGCGACGTTCGACTGAACGAGCATCAGGACGTTCATGTGAATCCGATTCCCTCTCACACGGCTTCCGGGGCGAAGGCCGATTCCGGCTCAGGTAGCTGCTCGACCGGCTTCGCCCGGTCCCGCGCGGTGAACAGCAGCGGCAGGCCGAGGGCCAGCAGCACCCACACCGGCGACATCAGCCGGTCCGCCTGCGAGGCGATCGGGTGCGCGACGACGGCGGCGATGCCGGTGGCCGCCACCGCGCTGACGAAGATCCCGTACACGGCGTGCCGCCGAACCAGCGCGGCCGCGATCCCGATCAGCCCGAGCAGCACCAGCAGCGCGGTCTGCTCGGAGACCGGGTAGTAGCCCCAGTAGTGCAGGTCCAGCCGCACCAGGCGGCCGACCGGGTTCGAGACGTCCGGCCGGATGAAATGCTTGGTGAACGTGTCCTGCAGCGACACGGACAGTCCCGGCCAGCCGAGCAGCGTGCTCGCCAGCTCGGAGACGACGAACCCGCCGCCGGCCGCCACGGCGACCGCCTTCATCCCGCGCCCCCGCGAGGACGGCACCCACCTGAGGCAGATCAGCGCGGCGACGGCGAGGGCGAGCGCGGCGACCTGCTCGCTCGAATACCGCACCAGGAACCCGCTCACCAGCCCCGCTCCGAGCGCCCAGAGTCCGGCCCTCATCCGCCCCTTGACCAGCCAGACCGCACCGAGCAGCGCGAGCAGAGTGGTCGCGAGCGACGGTCCGTCGGTCAGCATCCGGCTGCCCCAGTACCCGGTCGGCGCCGCCAGGAAGAGCGCCTGTCCACCCAGCGCCGCCCACCGCGACGCGCCCGCAGTCCGCAGCAGCACCAGAACAAGCAGGCTGCCGACGACCGTGCACAGCATCGCCGCGAACCAGAGCCCGAACCGCAGCCCGAACACCGCCGCGAACGGCGCCGCGAGCAGCGGATACCCCGGTCGCGATGTGAAGATCGCAAGATAGCGCGGCGAACTGGGCGTCAGACCATCGCGGTACGTGTGCAGGCACGCCTCGTACGCCGAGGAGTAGCTCGACGAGCCGCTGCCCGATCCCCCCGCGTAGTTCAGCGTCGAGGTCGTGGCCGCGGAGTTCCCGCTGTCCTGGCAGTACATCACCACCGCTTCGTGCACCGCCTGCCCGGGGCTGTCGCCGAGGACCCGCAGCGTTTGCTTCGCGTACTGGTACGTGTCGTTCGATGGCACGTTCTGCCGGTAGTCGACCGCCTGAATCAGCGTGAACAGGGCCGCGACGAGCATCGCCCCGGCAAGCAGGCGCTTGCGAAGGTCGGTCTTTAAGGTGCTGAAGGCCACCCGCGGACGGTAGCGGAGCCCAGCCAACAGGCGGTGTTCTCGACATGTCCTGCCGGTAACCGGAAAGCGCCCTGCCGTTCTCCTGGCCCGCGTACGCTCTCCCCCCATGCACACCGCGCCCCAGCCCCTGTTCAGCCGAGCCCTGCTCGCCCTGACCGCCGCAGCCACCATCGCCGTCGCCCCCCTGGCGGCCGCGGCGATCGGCCCCGCCGGCAGCGGCCGCAGCGCCCACTCGGTCCCCGTGTACCTGATCTCCCGCATCTCGCACGACGTAGGCCACAACGACTGGGCCTTCCAGGGCCAGGACGCCGGCCGAGTGAGCTGGGTGGCCGCCTACGTGGGCCTGGCCCTGTTCTGGCCGGCCGTAGCCCTCTGGATCCGCACCCGGTCACGGCAGATCGAGGCGATGGATGGCCGCCGCCTCCGGCCCTGGTCGCGCGTTCTGCTTGCGGCGTGGGCCGCCGAACTGGTCACCGGGCTGCTGACGCTCGGCGCCGGGGCCTACGCGGAGTGGACGTCCACGCCCATCGGCGCGGACGTCCTCAAGCTGGCGGACCTCTGCTCGCCCTGGTGGTCCTGCGTCGCGGCCGTGATCGTCGTCGCCCGGGCCGAGCACTCCACCCTCGCGCTGCGAGCGATCGGGGGCTACGCCGTCCTGCTCGCCGTCGTGCTGCTCGTCCCGCTGCCCGGCCCGGATTGGCTGAAGGTCCTGCTGCTCGCGGTTCCCGCCGCCATCCCGGCCGTCCTGACGCCGCGCGAATCCCACAGTTCCGCGGCTCCCGGCATATCAGCCTCCGACGGTACTTCGTCCGCCGCGGCTGTCTGAGCCGCTCGCGGCCGTCCGAGCTCTGTGGTCAGGCCCGCTTCGAGATGCGTGCGAACAGGTTCGCCGTAGCGCGTTGTATGCGGGCGTCGACGTAGCCGGCGCGGTTGAGGCCGAAGGACCAGTTGAACGTCGCGGCGGCGAACACCACGGCGCCGCTGTTGGTCTCGTAGAGGCTCGTGTGCTGGACGCGCGGCCAGTTGGAGCCGCCGAGCGCCATGTAGTGCGAGGCCGAGAGCAGCGTGTGCGAGACGAGGTTTCGGGGCGCGGGCGAACCGGGGTAGTAGCCGTCCGCCTCGCCGCCGACGATGCCCGGGATCGTCGTGCCGTCGTGCACGCCGGTGCCGTCCCAGAACCAGTGCTGCGGGTTCGAGACCGACAGCGGCACCTCCTCGCGCGGGATGCCGTTGTACATCACGCCGAGCAGCGACTGCTCAGCCGTCTCCCCGTTCGTCTTCACCTCGCGCCACAGGCAGGTCG
The DNA here is from genome assembly GCF_018139625.1 of Actinospica acidithermotolerans. Taxonomy (GTDB): domain Bacteria; phylum Actinomycetota; class Actinomycetes; order Streptomycetales; family Catenulisporaceae; genus Actinospica; species Actinospica acidithermotolerans. The sequence continues at coordinate 9,709 of NZ_JAGSOH010000052.1, forward strand.
GGCCGCTCTTGTCGGCCGCCGGGTCGGGATCGCTCTTCCAGCAGGCCATGATCGGCGTCTCGCGCCCGTACGGATCCTGCTCGAAGCGCACGTGCCAGTACACGTTGTTCGCCGCGATGTACGCCAGGTGCGTCCCGCGGTCGACGGCGGCCGACACCGTCTCGCGCATGTCCTGCGACCAGTACTCGTCGTGGCCGGAGAAGACCAGCGCCGAGTGCTGCGACGCCGTGACCACGCCCTGATGCAGGTCGATGCTCGTCGCGTAGCTCAGGTCGTAGCCCATCCGCTCGGCCCACTGCAGGAACTCGTAGTCCAGGTCGATGCGCTGCGGAAGCCCGACGCCCGAGTAGGGCCGCGCGAAGCTGACCGTCTTGGCCCGCGCGCCGTAGGAGACCGGCTTGCCGTGCACGTCCACGCGGACGTCGCCGCCGTCGGTCTGGTCCTCGCCCGCGTTGCTCTTGTTGCCGTAGCCGTAGTAGAGGCTCTTGCCGGTCGTGCCGTCCAGCGGCCACTGGTTGTACGCCTGGTACGTGGTGAAGGGCAGCACCACCAGGAAGTCGGACCTCCGTGCGTCGTCCCGCACCACGAACGGGGTGACGCTGCGGTGCCCGTCCTCCGTGGTGAACGCCGCGAGGTACGCGCCGGAGGTCCAGTTCCCGGGGACGTGCAGCGTCCAGCTGGCCGACCACGGGCAGTGGATCATCCCGTTGGCCGGATCGGTCACCGGCTCCGGCTGCTTGACGCCGGACAGCGTCGGACTGGCCGTCAGCTGCCGGGCGCCGGCGCCTCCGTAGTAGCCGAGCCGGTAGATCGCGACCGTGAAGCGCTGCGCCGGCTCGGTCGAGACGTGGAAGTCGATCGAGTCGCCGAGGTTCACGCTGGTCGCCGAGGCGTACCCGGCGATCTGCCGGCCCAGGTCGTCGGAACCGACCGTGTCCCCGGCGCCGATCCGCCAGTCGGCGCTGCCCGGCAGCCGGTTCTCCGCGCGGACCGGGTTGTCCGGACCCGCCGCCCGGCCGGCCGGCGCGGGGCCCGCACCGGCCGCGGCGTGCACGGATGCGGCGGCACCGGCGGCGACGGCCCCGGCGCCGAGAACGGTCAGGACGGAACGACGAGAGATCTCAGGCACGGGCGAACAGCCTAGAAAGTCTGAACGCTGCTCCGGTGAACATCCCGCGATCCGCAGGTAGCTTAAGCGCTAATGAAGAGAGATCACCGTTGAGCCTTCCGGACTGTCCGGTGCGGGACCGGTTGCGCCGCCGGAGACCGCGCCGCTCCCGTCGTGCTCCTGCCTGGGTCCGTGCTCGCGCTCGCTTTCGTGCCCATGCCGCCGCCGCGGGCTCTCGCCCTCGATGTCGAGGTTCGGCAGGCGGCGGTCCAGCCGACGCGGCAGCCACCTTCGCCGCGCTCGAACCGTGACCGAATCGTTCTTAATGAGAATTCATGCCTGCGTCACCGGGCTCTGATCGCGCCGGAGCATGCTCTCTGACATGGACACGAAGACGCAGGTGAACGGGTCGGCTGAGCAGGTTCGGGAGACGGGGCGCGAGGCGGGGCGGTTCCGGGCGCTCATGAAGCGGCCGGCCACGATGGTCAGCACGGCCGTCGTGGTCGGGGCCGCGGTCCTCGGCGTGGTCGTGCTCGGCGATCTGGCCCGCACCGAGACGGCCACGCCGGCCGTCGCCTCCAGCCGCTCGAACGGCGGCTCGTCGGAAAGCGCCGACCGGCTTCCGAGCGGAAGCGCGCCGTCGACCCTGACGACTACGTGACCGATAACAGAGTCCGTGCGCCGGCCGCTGTCGCGGCAGCGCCGGTGCGCCGGCCGCTATCGGGCCCCGGCCGGAGGCCCGAAGCGGACCGGCACGCCGGGCGAGTACAGCACGCTGACAGCGGGGGCGGCCGGTTCGAAGCCGGCCGCCCCGAGTAGTTCGTCCTCGCAGGCCAGCAGCTCGGCACGATGCAGCGGCCAGCGCGGGTGCGCGTTCGGCAGGTAAAGCCTGCGCCCGAGCCAGTCGTTGTGCAGCCCCCATCGCGCGGTCACGAAGTGCTCGAGCTCGGTCGGCTCCGCGATCCGCTCGCCGATCCGGATGCTCAGCCGGCTGCTCGCGCCGCGCGGCCCCGGCCACCTGCGCCTCGCCGTGTACGTCAGCACATCGCCCTCGCGCCGGATCGACATCCGGGACCAGAGGTACGGCAGCCGGAACGCGGTGCGGGCGACCACGACCGGCAGCAGCCGCGACGCGTCCAGCGAGCGGAACACGACGCCGCGGCGCCCGTGCTCGTCCACCGAGTACAGCCGGACGTTCGTCTCGGGGAAGGTCCCGAAGTACGGCACGCCGGGCAGCCCCAGCCAGCCGATGCGGTGCATCCGGAACGCCACCAGCCCGACGTACGTGCGCCCGTCCAGCAGGTCGGGCGCCGTTCCCGCGGGCAGCAGGCGCTGGACGAGCTCCGGATCGGCTTCCCAGTGGACGAAGCCGAGATCCAGCCAGGACTGCGTCAGCAGGGTCCTGCCGATGTCGGACGGCGGTTCCGGCGAGAGCGGCTCGGTCATGGAAACCAGCATGCCAGTTCCGGGAACCCTTGACAGCCTCGTTGTTACCGATAACTATTCATCCAGACGCCGCAGCAGACGCGCACAGCGGCCGAAAACCACCCGGGCACGACGGCCGATCCGGCCTGCCGGTCCACCCGAACCCCCGTCCCGCGCGCCGTCCTGGAGCTGAGATTGTGAGCGCTAACATAGCCGAGGTGGCAACGAAGCCGCCCGTGGCCGCCGCCGCGCCGCGGCGCGCCCGGCGCGGACGCACCACCCTCGAGGCCTACCTGCTGATCGGGCCGAGCCTGTTCGGGTTCCTCGCGTTCCTGGTCGCGCCGGTCGTCATCGTGTTCGTGCTCAGCCTGTTCAGCTGGAACCTGATCACCTCGCCGCAGTTCGTCGGCCTCGCGAACTACCGCAGGATGTTCACCGATTCGCAGTCCTGGCACGCGCTGCTCAACACCGCGTACTACGTGGTCCTCAACATCCCGCTGCAGACGGTTCTCGCGCTGCTGCTCGCGCTGGCGCTGAACCGGAGGATGCGCGGGACGAGGTTCTTCCGCGTCGTGTTCGTGCTGCCGTGGATGGCGATGCCGGTGGCCCTCGGCGTGATCTGGAACTGGATCTTCGACCCGCGCTCCGGAATCATCGACCACATCATCTCCATGCTCGGATTCACCGGCCCGAACTGGCTGACCTCGAGCACCTGGGCGATGCCGGTCGTCGCGTCCGTCAACGTCTGGCAGTACACCGGCTACACGATGCTCTTCCTGCTCGCCGGGCTGCAGGCGATACCGCAGCAGGTCTACGAGGCGGCCGCGCTCGACGGCGTCAACGCCTGGCAGCGCTTCTTCCGGATCACCCTCCCGCTGCTGCGGCCGTCGATGTTCTTCGTGCTCGTCACCAACGTCATCGGCTCGTTCCAGCAGTTCGACACCGTCTTCGTGATGACCCAGGGCGGCCCGGGCCAGTCCACGACGACTCTGAACTACTACATCTACCAGCAGGCCTTCCAGCTCTTCCACGCCGGCTACGCGGCCACGCTCTCCATCCTGCTGTTCGCGGTGATCCTCCTCGTGACGATCGTTCAGTTCCGCTACTTCCGCAAGCGCACCATCTACGACTTCAGCTGAGGAGGACGACCCGATGGCAACGAAGCGAATCGGACAACGCGTCCGCGGCACGACCGTCTACCTGCTGCTCTCGATCGGCGCGCTCCTGTCGGTGGCGCCGTACCTGATGACCCTCAACGCCGCGTTCAAGCCGCAGTCCACCCTGCTGTCCACGCAGGCCTGGACCCCGGCCGCGCCCGCGACCTGGTCCAACTTCACCGAGCTGTGGCGGCAGTACGACATGTCCGGGTTCATCGTGCACACCACGATCGTGGCCGGCGTGATCACGATCGGGCAGCTGGTCTTCACGACCATGTCCGCGTACGCGTTCGCCCGCCTCGACTTCCCCGGCCGCGAACCGCTGTTCTGGGGCTTCATCGCGATGATGATGGTGCCTCAGATCGTCACGCTGATCCCGCTGTTCCTGATCATGAGCCACCTGCAGCTGATCGACACCTACCGCGCGCTGATCCTGCCCTACGTCTTCGGCACGCCCTACGGGATCTTCCTGGTCAGGCAGTACTTCCAGACCATCCCGGCCGATCTGGAGGCCGCGGCCAGGATCGACGGCGCCGGGACCTGGACGATCCTGCGGCGGATCATGCTGCCGCTGAGCAAGCCGATCCTGGCCACGCTCGCCACGATCACCTTCGTCAACACGTGGAACGGCCTGCTCTGGCCGCTGATGGCCACCAGCAGCGAACGCGACGAGGTGGTCACCGTCGGCATCGCCGCCCTGCAGGGGCAGTTCGCCTCCGAACTGCACATCCTGCTGCCGGCCGCGGCCGTCGCCCTGCTCCCGCTGGTCGCCATCTTCCTGCTGTTCCAGCGGCACATCGTCCGGTCGATCGCGCTGACCGGTCTCAAGTAACCGCCCGTCCCCATCCGCAAAGCACAGCCACAGAGAAGTGGACTGATTCCGATGTTCCGACGCGCCACCAGAAAGACACTCGCCCTCGCTGCCGCCGCGGTTTCAGCGGCCGGCCTGACCTCCGCCTGCGGCGGGTCCTCCGGCTCCTCCGGCGGAACGGTGAACCTGACCTACATGATCTGGCAGACCAGCGAAGAGGCCGCCTACCAGCAGTCGATCGACGTGTTCGAGAAGGCGCACCCGGACATCCACGTCACCATCGACCTCGTGCCGTGGGCGCAGTACTGGGCCAAGCTGCAGACCTCGGCGGCCGGGCGCAACATGCCGGACGTGTTCTGGGACCACCTGGAGTACCTGCCCGAGCTCGCGAAGGAGGGGATCATCACCAACATCGCCCCGGACATCGCGTCCTCGAAGATCGACATGAGCCAGTACAGCTCCAAGCTGGTCGCGCAGTGGTCGAACGGGAGCACGGTCTACGGCCTGCCGAAGGACTGGGACACCATAGCGACGATCTACAACGCGAAGGACCTGAAGGCGGCGGGCATCACCCCCGCGCAGCTCGGCTCGCTCAGCTGGAACACGACCGACGGCGGCACGTTCGTGCGGGCCTTGGAAAAGCTCACGGTGGACGTCACAGGCAAGCACCCGAACGAGGCCGGCTTCGAGGCGAACCACGTCAAGCAGTACGACATCGCGCTCGAGGCGCCGAACGGCCAGCAGGACTGGTGGGACTTCGGCGTGCAGAACGGCTGCGAGCTGCAGAACAAGCCGTACGGCACCTGGACGGTGAACTCGGCCGCGTGCGTGCAGGCGATGCAGTTCGAGCAGGACCTGATGTACAAGTGGCACGTCGCGGCCCCCGGCACCGTCACCAACACGCCGAACGCCGCCGCGCTGCCGCAGCTGCTCGCGCAGGACACCGCCGCCATCACCTTCGACGGGGACTGGGACCTGGACACCTACCAGAGCTCGCTGCCCGCCGGCAGCTGGGGCGTGGCCGCGCTGCCGACCGGCCCGAAGGGCTCCGGCACCGTGTTCAACGGCCTGACCGACGCGATCTACTCCGGCACCAAGCACCCGGCCGAGGCCTGGGAGCTGGAGGAGTGGCTCGGCTCGGCCGCCTCGGAGAAGATCGTCACCGACTCCGGCACGGTCTGGGCCGCGATCCCCAGCCTGGACAGCGGGTTCATCGCCGCCTGGAAGGCCAAGGGCATCGACGTCTCGGCGTTCTACACCGGGTCCCAGGGCACGACGATCGGCTATCCGCTGACCACCTCGGGCACCGCGTTCACCAACGTCGTGCTCAAGGACATGAACCAGGTCTGGCTCGACCAGATGACCCCGCAGGCCGCGGCGAACGACATCACCACCACGTCGAACGCGGCCGCCGCCAACGGGGATTAACGTTTACCCTACGAGGACCGAGTGACAGGGAGCGGTAACATCAACACCGACACGCCGACGACTCCGCCCGAGCGCGGGCAGGGCGCCACCAGCATCTGGGAGGTGGCTCGCGCCGCCGGCGTGTCGCACCAGACCGTCTCCCGGGTGATCAACGGCAAGCCGCACGTGCGGCCCGAGACCCGGGCCCTGGTGCTGGCGACCATCGAGGAACTCGGCTTCACCCCGAACCGCGCCGCGCAGGCCCTGGCCGGCGGCCCCGTGCGCGCCGTGACGGTGCTCACCGCCGACACGGCGGCGTACGGGTACGCCGCGGCCCTGCGCGGCATCGAGGAGGCGGCCCGCGCCGCCCGGTTCACCGTCGGCATCAGCGTTCTTGAACCGGACGCGGCGCGCCAGCCGCAGGACGTGATCGAGCGGCTCTCCGCCGGGCGGGCCGCGATCGTGATCGCGTTCGAGGCGGCCGGCGTGCGCGCGCTGGACGCGCTGCCCGAGAACCTGCCGGTGGTCGGGGTCGTGGAGCGCCCGGCCTCGGGCCACGTCCCGGACGGCCGGCCGCAGGTCTGGATCGACGACCGCGAGGCCGCCTCGCGCGCGACGCGCCACCTGCTCGGCCTCGGCCACCGCACGGTCCACTACCTGTCCATCCCGTCCTCGACCCAGCGGCCGAGCCAGCGCATGCAGGGCTGGCAGGACGCGCTGCGCGCGGCGGGAGCCCCGGTCCCGCCGCAGCACCCGGCGGGCTGGACGCCGCGCTCGGGCTATCGCGCGGCCCGCGGGCTGGTCGCCGACCGCGAGGTCACCGCGATCCTGGCGGGCAACGACGATCTCGCGATCGGCGTGCTGCGCGCGGCCCGGGAGGCGGGCCGCGACGTGCCCGGCGACCTGAGCGTCATCGGCTTCGACGACGCGCCCCAGTCCGCGTACCTGAATCCGGCGCTGACCAGCGTGCGCCTCGACTTCGAGGGGCTCGGCCGGGCCGGGTTCGGCCTGCTGCACAACCTGCTCGACCCGAACGCCGCCGCGGCGCCCCCGGTCTGGGACGAGCCCGAGCTGATCCTGCGCGAGAGCAGCGGCCCCGCGCCGCGCTGACCCGGCACCGGCGCCGGCCGGGCCCGCCGAACCGCCGACCCACCGATCCGCCGAACACCGACCCGCCGACCCACCAGGCCCGGCCTGTCGCCGGCGGGCCATGTTACCGCTCACGGAATGGATCTCGTCATGCCCGCGATCGCGCACTCCCGCGACCACCGACTCTGGGTGCTGACCGCCGCAGAGTCCTGCTACGTGCTGCACCTCGACGATGACGACCTCCTCCACGGACTGCACTGGGGGCCGGCGCTGACGCCGGAACAGGCGGTCACCCTCCTCGACTATCCGCCGCCGCGTCCGCGCAGCTGCGAGGATCCGCGCGACGGCACGCTGGACCTGAGTGCGGCCGGGGGGGCGCGCTATGCCCACGCGGGCCTCCAGGTCCGCTTCGCCGACGGCACCCGAGACCTGGAGCTCCGGTTCACCGGACACCGGGTCGCCGAGAACGACCTCGTCCTGACCTTCGCGGACAACCACTACCCGCTTGCCGTCGAGACCCACTACCGCGTGTGCGCGGGCAGCCCGGCCATCGAGCGCCGTCTGACGGCCCGCCACACCGGTGATCCTTCCGCCGACCCGATCCGGATCACCCGTGCCGACTCCGCCACCTGGATCCTCCCGACGCTCGCCGACTACCGGCTCAGCCAGAGCTACGGCCAATGGGCCGCCGAGAACCAGGTCTCCCGCAGCACCCTGGCACGCGGCGCCACGGTTCTCGGCAGCGGACGCGGCGTGAGCAGCCATCATGCGAGCCCCTGGGCGATGATCGACGACGGTTCCGCGACGGGGGAGCACGGCGCCGTCTACGGAACGACGCTCGCCTGGAGCGGCAACTGGCAGATCATCGCCGACCGCCTGCCGAGCGAGCGCCTTTCGCTCTCTGTCGGCGCGGCACACGTCCCCGAGACTCGGCTCCTCGAACCGGGGGACGAGCTGAGCACGCCGGTCAGCGTCGGCATGTATACCGAGGGCGGCTTCGGCGCCGCGAGCCGCGCGTGGCACGACTACATCCGTGCGAACGTCATCCCGCACCCGGACGAGGCGCGCCCGGTGCTCTACAACTCCTGGGAGGCGACCGAGTTCGACGTCAGCGTCAAGGCGCAGATGGCGCTGGCGGATCGTGCCGCAGCCCTCGGCGTCGAGCTGTTCGTCATGGACGACGGCTGGTTCGGCCGCCGCGTCGACGACACCGCGGGCCTCGGCGACTGGACGCCGAACCCGGACCGCTTCCCCGACGGACTCGGCCCGCTGATCGAGCACGTACACGGCCTCGGCATGAAGTTCGGCCTCTGGGTCGAACCGGAGATGGCGAACCCGGACAGCGACCTCTATCGCGCTCGCCCCGATTGGATCATCTCCCGGCCGCAACGCCACCGCACCCGGATACGGGAGCAGCACGTGCTCAACCTCGCGCGTTCGGACGTCGCCGAGTGGGTGCACGCGACGATCGAGCGGCTGCTGAGCGAAAACGCCATCGACTTCCTCAAGTGGGACATGAACCGGCCGCTCACCGAGGTCGGTGACGACACGTCGGTGATCGACTACGTCACCAATCTCTACGCGATCCTCGACCGGCTGCGCGCCGACCACCCCGCGCTGCGTATCGAGAACTGTTCGAGCGGCGGCGGACGCGTCGACCTGGCCGCGTGCCCCGACGCTGAACTCGCGAGGCTCGGCGAGCTGATCGCCGCGTACAAGTCGGTCCGCCACGTGGTCCAGCTCGGCGTCCAGCACCGGCTCGGCCCATCGCACGCCGTTCAATTCCTGGCGCGTGACGGCAGCGAGCTCGTCGTCCTCGCCTTTCACAACTCCAGCCGCTTCGGCCGGCCCGCCGCCGCCCTGCCTTTGCGCGCCCTCGACCCGCAGGCCGTCTACCGGGACACCGCCACCGGCGGAGGCGTTCACCACGGCGCCGTCCTGATGACCCGGGGCCTGCCCCTCGACCTACCCGCCGGGGAGTGCGCGAGCACCCTGATCCACCTCCGGCGGGTCGGGCTCTCACCACACCGAATGGAGTGAATGCACAGCCATGAAACGCATCCGCGCAATGTCGCGCGCCGCGGTCTCGGCGCTGCTCGTCACCACAGCCGCGAGCGCCGGGGCGATGGCCACCCCGGCGGCCGCCGCCACCTCCACGTTCACCGTCAACCTCGGCACCAGCACCGGCGCCATGATGCACGGCGCGAACGGCGCTCTCTACGGCGTGTCCGACGCCGGCGTCCCGTCCGCGAACCTCGTGACGCCCCTCAACGTCACGACGATCGCGCAGGGTCCGCCCGGGGACACCCAGCACCCGAACGGCGACGCCGGGAAGATCTCGGCGTCCTTCGAGCAGGAGGACAGCAACGGCAAGATCCTGGTGTACCTCCAGGACATCTACTCGTCGTGGCCGTACCCGACCGAGACCGAGTCGGCGTACCTGTCCGAGGTCAACACGATCATGGCGGAGATCTACGCGAGCCCGCAGCGCGCGGACTTCGAGATCGTCCCCTACAACGAGCCCGACCAGCAGTGGTTCGACCTCGGCGGAGGCTCGTCCTACTACAGCAACTTCTACACGTGGTGGGACGCGACGTACGCCGAGATCGAGTCCGACGATCCGGGCGCGATCGTCGTCGGGCCGAACGAGTCCGGCTTCGACTCCTCGTTCCTCCCGGCGTTCCTCGCGCACGCCAAGTCCGCCGGCACGCTGCCGAACGTGATCAGCTGGCACGAGCTGTCCGGCACCAGCCTGTCGAACTTCGCCACGCACTACGCGGACTACCGCGCCGACGAGACCGCCGCGGGGATCACCACCCCGATCCCGATCGACATCGACGAGTACGGCAACCGCTCGGACCTGTCCGTGCCCGGCCAGCTCGTGCAGTGGATCGCCATGTTCGAGAAGGCCAAGGTCTACGCCGACATGGCCTACTGGGACATCGCCGGCAACTTCGACGACCTGATGACCGGCCAGAACACGCCGACCGGTGCGTACTGGCTGTACTACTGGTATGCCCGGATGACGGGCAACAGCGTCTCGGTCACGCCGCCGTCCGCCAACACGGTGGACACGCTGCAGGGCGTCGCGTCGTACAACACGACCGAGAAGCAGGCCCAGGTCATCCTAGGCGGCTCCTCCGGGGCCGCGAACACGGTGATCAACGGGATCTCGTCGAGCGTGTTCGGCTCCTACGTCACGGCGACCGTCGAGGCGACGAACTGGTCCGGTTACTCCGGCGCCGGCACGACGCCGCAGGTGATCTCCCGGACGACGTACTCCACGTCCTCGGGCTCCATCACGGTCCCGTTGACGAACATGAACTCGATGTCGGCGTACCGGATTGTGCTGACCCCTTCGAACGTCTCCTCCGCGACGACGCCGACGGTCCCGTCCAGCTCGACGTATTACGCGGCCGCCGCGTCGATCACCGACGCGACGGTCTACGCGCAGGGCTCGGAGAGCAACCCCAGCGGGTATGCCACCGCGGACACCGAGGACGTCGGCTCGATCGACAAGTCGGACAGCGCGGTGACGTTCACCGTAACGGCGCCGAGTTCCGGTTCGTACAACCTCGCGATCTACTACGGCAACCAGACCGGGACGTACGCGCAACAGGCGTTGAGCATCGACGGAGTGGCCGACGAATTCGTCGACTACCCGGCCACGCTCAACTGGCTGTGGCGCGACTACGTCACCGTGCCGGTCACGCTGACCGCCGGCACGCACACGATCACGCTCGCGGTCGACAACTCGACGCTCGGCGACTCGATCGGCCAGGTCACGCTGGACCAGATCGTCCTGACCGCGGCGTCGTCGGCGGCGACCGTGTACGAATCCACGATGGGCCGCACGTCGGGCACGGTTTCGTACGACTACTCCGCCTCCGACGGCACCGGCGAGGGCGCGATCGACCTGGCCTCGGGCGCCGGCTCGACCGTCGACGTGTACGCGCCGTCCAACGGCTACTACACGACCGACGTGCGGTACTCCGCGGCCGCCGGCAGCAGCCTCACGCTCACGGCCAACGGCGAACCCGTCGCCGGTTCCTCGCTCCCGTCCACGTCCGGATCGGTCTCGACGGTCGCCGCCTCGGTGTACCTGCAGGCCGGGATCAACCCGGTCACCGTCACCGCGAACGGCACCGGAACGGTCCAGGACGTGCAGGTCGCGGCTTCACCGAGCAGCACCGGCACGACGTACCAGGCGGAGAGCTCGTCCAACACGCTCGCCGGAACCGCGGCGGTCGAGACGGACACGTGGGCGTCGGGGGGCGAGTACGTCGGCTGGGTCGGCGACGCCTCGGCCAACACGCTCACGTTCAACAACGTGTACGCAGCGACGGCCGGCACGTACATGCTGGTCATCGCGTACTCGAACGATGACACGTCGGGCTCCGGCAACTACAACTCCAACATCGAATCGCGCTGGGCCCAGGTGTCGGTGAACGGCGGCGCCGCCACCACGGAAGTGTTCGCCAACACCTACAGCTGGGACAGCTTCCGCACCGTCGCCATGCCCGTGACCCTCAAGGCCGGCGACAACACGGTCGAGTTCTCGAACTCGACCGGCTACGTCCCGAACCTCGACTACATCCAAGTGGCCCAGCTGTAGTACGGCCGAGCACGGAACCGTTCCCCCGTCCGCCGCAGCGCGGGCGGGGGAACGGCACTCACCGCTCGGAGGCCCCTCCGAGTCTCCTCACGAGTTCGAAAGCGACGGACATGATCATCACCTTCGGGCACGCCCTGGAACTGGACCTCTACTGCGCCGAGGGCGAGCCGCCGCGGCTGGCCGCGCTCCGGGCCGGCGGTTCCCCGCTCGCGGCCGAGAGCACGGATCCCGCGACGCTCGACATCCTTCCGCTGTCGCACATCGAACTCGCCGGCCACTCGCGCGAGCACATCAACGGCAAACGCCACATCGGCGGCGCCGTATCCTCCCGCCTCCAGTACGTGCGCCACGACATCACCCGCGCCGGGCAGGCACTGCTGCTGGAGATCACCTCGCGCGATCCCATCACCGACCTGACCGTCGTCGCCCGAATCGAGCAGCACCCTGACATCGCTGCCATCCGCAGCTCGACCCGGGTCACCGCCGGCTCGCACGAGGTCGTGCTGTTGCACGTGGCCTCGCTGGTGATCCCCGGCGTACTTGCGATCGCCGACACGGCCCTTGGCGCGGCCGGCCGCTGGGAGGACCGCCTCACGGCGTGGACCGCCGCCAATCCGTGGTGCGGCGAAGGCCGCTGGACCTCGGCCACCCTCTCCCAGCGCGGCCTGACCGCGACCGAGAAGCCCGACGCGCGCAACCGCTTCGCGCTCGCCAGCACCGGATCGTGGTCCTCGTCCGAGCACCTGCCGATGGGCGCGCTCACGGACGAGCACACCGGTCGCGCCCTCGCCTGGCAGATCGAGCACAACGGCTCGTGGGCCTGGGAGATCGGCGACACCCACGACGCGGTGTACGTCAGCCTGTCCGGCCCCAGCGACGCCGAAAGCCAGTGGTCGAAGGTCCTCGCCCCCGGCGAGAGCTTCACCACCGTACCCGCGACCCTCGCCGCATCCGCCCACGGCCTCGAGGGCGCGATCGGCGAGCTCACCAAGCACCGCCGCGTCACCCGCCGCCCGCACGCCGACCTCGAGCGCCTGCCGATCATCTTCAACGACTACATGAACTGCCTCGGCGGCGATCCGAGCACCGACCGCCTGCTGCCGCTCATCGACGCGGCGGCCCGGGCCGGCGCCGAATACTTCGTCGTCGACGCCGGCTGGTACGACGACACCGACGGCTGGTGGGACAGCGTCGGCGAATGGCAGCCCTCGACGGTGCGCTTCCCCGGCGGCCTCGACAAGGTGATGGAGCTCGTGCGCGAACGCGGCATGACCCCCGGCCTCTGGCTGGAGCCGGAGGTGGTCGGCGTACGCAGCCCGATGGCCGGCAGCCTGCCGGACGGGGCCTTCTTCCAGCGAGCGGGCCGACGGCTGACCGAACGCGGCCGCCACCAGCTGGACTTCCGCCACCCGGCGTCCCGTGCACACCTCGACGCGACCGTCGACCGCCTCGTGAGCGAGTACGGCATCGGATACTTCAAGCTCGACTACAACATTGAGGTCGGACCCGGCACCGACCACGCCGCCGACAGCGCCGGCGACGGCCTGCTCGGCCACAACCGCGCGTACCGTGCGTGGATCGACGGCGTCCTCGACCGCCATCCCGGCCTCGTCATCGAAAGCTGCTCCTCCGGCGGCATGCGAACCGACTACGCGATGCTCGCCGCCACCCAGCTGCACTCCGTCACCGATCAGACCGACTTCCACCGCCTCCCGGCCATTGCGGCAGCCGCCCCGATGGCCGTGACCCCGGAACAGTCGGCCATGTGGGCGTACCCGGTCCCCGCGATGACCGACCGCGAGACCGCCTTCAACCTCGCCGGCGCCCTGCTCGGCCGCATCCACCTCAGCGGCCGCCTCGACCTGCTGCGCCCCGAGCAGGAAGCCCTCGTCCACCAGGCCCTTGCGGCCTACCGCGAGCTGCGCCCCCACCTGCCCGCCGCGCTCCCGCACTGGCCCGTCGGCCTGCCCGCCTGGCGCGACGGCTGGGTGGCCCTGGCCCTCGAAACCGACGGGCCCGACCGGGATTCCCCCGTCGCCGGCTACGTCCTGGCCTGGCGTCGCGACGCCGACGACCTCGCCTGGCACCAGGAGGTCCGCTCCCTCACGGTCCGCCTCCCGGAGTGGTCGGCGGTCCTGGTGCGGCTGACCCGCGTCTGACGCGGGCGCGATCACGGGATCAGAACGCCGGAATCTCCGCCGGAACGCACCTCCCACCGGCGGAGAAACCCGCACCGCCGGTGCCCGATCCGTGTCGTGACTGAGCCGTGACAACCGTCCGCGCGGTGGACCGTCTTTCACCGCGGAGGCGGGGGATGCCCGCCCTGCGAGGGGAAAGGGACGCGGGGTTTCATGATGAAGAGGTCGAAGACAGGTGTCGGGGCCGCATCGCTGTTGGGTGCGGTGGTGGCGGCCGGCGTGCTGAGCGGGTGCACGTCGAGCGGGCAGAACGCGGCGGGCGCCGCGAGTGGCGGGTCGTCGGCGTCGACCTCGGCGACCAGTGCCGTGGGGACCAGTGCTGCGGGGAGCTCGTCGGCGGCGGGCGCCGGGGCAGTGACGTCGGCGACGGGGAACGCGGGCGCGTCCGGGAACTCGACGTCGGAGGCTGGTGGTTCGGGGGCGGCTGCGTGCACGGGCGCCGAGATCAAGGTGACGACCATCGCGGACGGCGCCGGGGCCGGGCACGTCGCGTGGATCGTCGTGTTCACCAACGTCGCCTCCGCCTCGTGCTCGATCAAGGGATACCCGGGCGCCGCAGTGACGGACGCACCGGGACAGGTCGTGCTCAACGCCACGCGGGCGCAGGCCGGCTACATGGGCGGCCAGTATCCGAGCCCGGCGACGATCGTGCTCGCGCCGGGCAAGACCGCGTCGACGGTGCTCGAGTGGGTCGACTCGCCGGCGAACGGACAGACGCCGGTCGGCGCGAACTGCCCGGGGATGGACGGCGGGAAGGTGCTGATCACGCCGCCGAACACGACGCGGTCCACGGCGTTCGCGGCACCGGGCGACCTCTGCTCGCAGTTCGAGGTCCACCCGCTGGTCGTCGGCGGTTCCGGCCGGATGTAGCACTCTTGCATTGCGGCTACGGCGGCGCAGGCGGCAGAGCGGTTGTCGTAGATGCCTGATCGCCGACGCCCGGCTCCCGATAGTCCGGGGGCCGGGCGCGGTGCGTCAAAGGCGGCTCAGTAGCGTCCGCCGACAGGCGCAGGGAGTGCGTCCAGCTCGGCGATATCGGTGGGGGAGAGCTGCACGTCCGCGGCGGCGACGTTGTCGAGCAGGTACTTCGGGGTCTTGGTGCCGGGGATCGGGACGACGTACCGGCCCCGCGTCACGACCCAGGCCAGGGCGACCTGCGCGGGGGTCGCGCCGGCCCGCTCGGCGATTTCGCGGACGCGGGCGACGAGGGCGAGGTTCGCGCTCAGCGCCTCCTGCTGGAAGCGCGGGAGGCTGCGGCGGAAATCCTCCCGCGGCAGCTCGTCGAAGGACTGGAAGTTGCCGGTCAGGAAGCCGCGGCCGAGCGGGGAGAACGGCAGGAACGCGATGCCGTGCGCCTCGGTGTACGGCAGGACCTCGGCGAGCGCGTCGCGGGTCCAGAGGGAGAGCTCGGACTGGACCGACGTGACCGGGTGCACGGCCTGAGCGCGCTCGATCTGGTCGACCGTCACCTCCGACAGGCCGATCGCGCGGGCCTTGCCCGACTTCACGACCTCGGCCATCGCGCCCCACGTCTCCTCGAGCGGGACGTTCGGGTCGACGCGGTGCAGTTGGTAGAGGTCGACGTGGTCGGTGCCGAGCCGGCGCAGGCTCTCGTCGATCGAGGCGCGCACGTGCTCAGGCCGCCCGTTGTTGATCATCTTGATCTCCCGCGGCCGGATCGGGTCGCGTTCGAGGCCGACCTTCGTCGCGAGGACCGCCTGCTCGCGCCGTGCGCCGGCGAGGGCGCGGCCGACGAGCTCCTCGTTGCTGTGCGGGCCGTAGACGTCGGCGGTGTCGATCAGCGTGGCGCCGAGGTCGAGCGCCTGGTGGATGACGGAGATCGATGTCGCCTCGTCCCGCGGCGTCTCCAGGTCGTAGCTGGCGGTCATGCCCATGCAGCCGAGGCCGATGATGCCGACCTGCGGGCCGGTGGAGCCGAGAGTCGTCGTGCGCATGGCGGCGCGTTCCCTTCCGGAGTACTGCACGTTCGGGGTATCGCCTCCACCCTCACACGGATCGGCCGGCTGCGGGCGCGGGCGGCGGGGCCCGGTTCTTCCGGGTACCGGCCGTACCCCGCCGCCGTGCCCCGTCTGCTTACTTGATGCGTCAAGTGAATCGCGATAGGATTCACTTGACGCATCAAGTAAAGGAGGGGCTCGTGGGCGAGGAAACCCCCTGGTTGGACGAGGAGGAGCAGCAGACCTGGCTCGCCATGGTCAGCATGTTCGTCCGGCTCCCGGCCGCCCTCGACGCCCAGCTGCAGCGCGACTCCGGGATCTCGCACTTCGAGTACCAGGTGCTCGCCGGGCTCTCGATGGCTCCCGGGCGCACGATGCGGATGAGCGAGCTGGCCGAGTTCGCCGAGGGCTCGCTCTCCCGGCTCTCGCACACCACGAGCAGGCTGGCGAAGAAGGGCTGGGTGCGGCGGGCGCCGGACCCGCAGGACGGCCGGTCCACGCTCGCCTGCCTGACGGACGCGGGCTGGGCGAAGGTCGTGGAGACCGCGCCCGGCCACGTCGCCGAGGTGCGCCGCGTGTTCGTCGAGGCGCTGACCGCGACGCAGCGCAGGCAGCTGCGCGAGATCGCGACCCGGGTCAACGGCGCGATCGGCCCCGGCAAGGCGTGTTCCTAGAGCGAGTCCCGCGCGCGCGTCCCGTGTGCGTGTCCCGAGTTCGCATTCAGCAGTGAGAAGGAAGAAGGACCCAGTGACCGACGTCATCAACCCCGCGATACCGGCCGGCGCGTACGACGACTTCCTGCCGGAGGCACTGCCCGGCGCGCGCTCGCAGCGCGAGTGGACTCCCGCCGACGGTCCGCTGCCCGCGATCTACCTGAGCCACGGCGCGCCGCCGCTGCTCGACGACGGCGCCTGGCTGCGCCAGCTGTTCGCTTGGGCGCAGGCGCTGCCCAAGCCGAGGGCGATCGTGATCGTCTCCGCGCACTGGGAGGACGCGCCGCTGATGCTCTCCGCGCCCGGTGCGCACACGCCGCTGTTCTACGACTTCGGCGGCTTCCACCCGCGCTACTACACGATGAAGTACGACACGCCCGATGCCAGCGCGCTCGCCAAGCGCGTGGCCGCGATGATGCCGGAGGGCGAGCCGCTGTATCAGCACCCGAAGCGCGGCCTGGACCACGGCGCGTGGATCCCGATGATGGCCATGTACCCGCTCGGCGACGTGCCGGTGCTGCAGTTGTCGATGCCGACGCAGGACCCGGACGCGCTGCTCAAGCTCGGCCGCCGCCTCGCCCCGCTCCGCGAGGAGGGCGTGCTCATCGTCGGCTCCGGCTTCATGACGCACGGCCTGCCGTTCCTGACGATGGAGAACATGCGCGGACTCGCGCTCCCCGGCTGGTCGAGCGACTTCGACGCCTGGGTCGCGGACGCCCTCTCACGCGGCGACGTGGACGAGATCGCCTCGTTCGCGTCGAAGGCGCCGGGCATGCCGTACGCGCACCCGACGGCCGAGCACTTCGTGCCGGTGTTCGTCGCGCTCGGCGCCGCCGACGACCCTGAGGCTCCCGCCCGCACGGTCATCGACGGCTTCCAGCTCGGACTGGCCAAGCGTTCCTTCGAAGTGCGCTGACCGTACCCCGGCAGGACCGCGGCCCGGTTCGCGGTCGTCTACGGGCCGACGGCAGCGGGATCGGGGACGACGACGTTCTCCGGTCGCATCCGGATCACGTCGTGGCCGTGGCCGTGGCCGTGACCACCGACCGCAGTTCGTCGAGGGAATCGTCCATGAGCGCGCCGAGCGACGTCGGTGCCTCGCGCCGCGTCCAGCGGCCGAACGCGACGTGGAAGACCGCGACCCCGGCCTGCGCGGCGAGCGCCGCGGCGTGGTCGGAGACGCCGCGCTTCGCGAGCGCGTGCTGGAGCACGCCGGTGAGTCTGTGCAGCTTGATCAGCTCACGTTCCTGCAGGTCCGGATTCTCCGCCACGATCCCCGCGCGCAGGCGGGCGAAGGGGTGGCGGTCGGCGAACAGATCCGAGATCGGGCCGAATCCGGCGGCCACGACCGCCATCGGGTCGGCGTCCTCTGGCGCGGCGTCCATCCCCGCAAGCCAGCAGTTCTCCAGCTCCTGCGCCCCGCCGAACAGCACCTCGCGCTTGTCCGCGTAGTACCGGAAGAACGTGCGCTTGGTCAGCCCGGCGCGCTCGGCGATCTCGGCGACGGTGGTCGCCTCGTACCCCTGCTCGGCGAAGAGCTCGATCGCCGCCTTCGCCAGGCGGCCGGCGGCATCGGGTTTCCAGCGCGACATGGGCCCATTCTAGTTGATGGCACCTGGTGTCATGGGTTGTGCTAGGCTGCATGACACCAAGTGACATCACTTCACGGGAGAAGCTCATGCGCGTCTTCGTCACCGGCGCTTCCGGCCACATCGGCTCCGCCGTCATCCCCGAACTGCTCCGCAACGGCCACCAGGTCCTCGGCCTGGCCCGCTCCGACGCGTCCGCCGCCACGGTCGCCGGGTACGGCGCCGAGGTGCACCGCGGCGACCTCGGCGACCTCGACGGCCTGCGGTCCGCCGCGGCCTCGGCCGACGGCGTCATCCACCTCGCCTTCGACCACGCCCGGATGCGGAGCGGCGAGTTGGCGGCGGCCGCCGAGGGCGAGATGGCCGCCGTCCGCGTCTTCGCCGACGTGCTCGCCGGCACCGGGAAGCCGCTGGTCGCCACCTCCGGCGTGCTCGGTCTCGCGATGATCGGCCTCGGCGGCCGGCCGGGCACCGAGGCGGACATCGTCCCCGACGGCCCGCGCGCCGACAACGAGAACCTGACCATCGGCCTCGCCGAGCGCGGCATCCGCTCCTCGGTCGTCCGCCTGGCGCCGATGGTGCACTCGGAGCTCGACACGCACGGGTTCACCCCGGCGCTGATCGGCTTCGCGAAGCAGAACGGCTTCGCCGCGTACATCGGCGACGGCGCGAACCGCTGGACCGCCGCCGACTCGCACGACGTCGCAGTGCTCTACCGCCTCGCGCTGGAGAAGGCGCCCGCGGGCACCCGCCTGCACGGGGTGGGGGACACCGCCATCACGTTCAAGACGATCGCCGAGACGATCGCCGGCCGGCTCGGCGTCGAGGCGCGGAGCGTGACCGCTGAGGAGGCGCCGAAGTACCTCGGCTTCCTGGCCGCCTTCGCCGGCCTCGACGTCCCCGTCTCGAACGACGTGACGCGCGAGGTGCTCGGCTGGGAGCCGACGCACCCGGGCTGGGTCGAGGACGTGAAGTCAGGCCACTACTTCAGCTGACGCCCCGCTGAACGTCAGCGCCGATGCCAGGGGAGCGGGTCGGGGTTCACGCCCTGGACGGCGTCGGCGATGGTCCGGCACGCCTCGCCGAACTGCCGCACCTGCTCCCGCGACAGCACGTCGAACACGGCCCGGCGGACCGCCTCGACGTGGCCGGGGGCCGCGCGTTCCAGCAGCTCCCGGCCGGCCGGGGTGATCACGGTGATCTGGCCGCGGCGGTCGGCGGGGTTCTCGTGCCGGGCCGCGTAGCCGGCCTTCTCCAGCCGGGTGACGGCGTGCGTCAGCCGGCTGCGGGTGATCTTCAGGCGCTCCGCGAGCTCTGACATGCCGAGTCCGCCCGTCGGCGCGTTCTGCAGGAAATTGAGCAGCGCGTAGTCCGGATGGGTGATTCCGGCGTCTCGGCGCAGCTGGCGGTCGAGGTAGTCGTCCAGCAGCATGCTGAGATCGATGTATGCGAGCCAGGCGCTACGCTCCTCGGCGTCGAGCCAGCGCGGTGTGGTCATGGTCGTGTCACCTTAGCGGAGGGATCCCGGTTCGCCTTGATGGTGCGAGGGGCGTACGATCGATCGCGGTAATGTTTGAAGTATAAAACGTTTCTCGGGAGGACGCCGTGCGCGTCGCGATCACCGGATCCACCGGACTCATCGGGTCCGCCCTCACCCGTTCCCTGCTACGCGACGGCCACCAGGTGCTGCGGCTGACCCGGGGCGCCGCGAAGCCCGCGGGCGACGGCAGCGAGTCGGCGTCCTGGGACCCGAAGGGCGGGACGGTGCAGCCCGGGGCGCTGGAGGGCGTCGACGCGGTCGTGCACCTCGCGGGCGCGGGCATCGGCGACAAGCGGTGGAACGACGCGTACAAGAAGGAGCTGCGCGACAGCCGCGTCCTCGGCACGCAGACGATCGCGCGGGCCGTCGCCGGGCTCGACGCGCAGCCGGGCGTGCTGATCTCGTCCTCGGCGGTCGGCTACTACGGCGAGACCGGCGACCGCGTCGTCGACGAGAGCACCCCGCCCGGCAGCGACTTCCTCGCAAAGCTCTGCGTCGAGTGGGAGCAGGCCGCCGCGCCCGCCGCGCATGCGGGGATCCGCGTCGTGCACCCGCGCACCGGCCTGGTCGTCTCGGACAAGGGCGGCGCCTGGGGCCGGCTGTTCCCGCTCTTCCGCGCCGGACTCGGCGGGAAGCTCGGCTCCGGCGACCAGTACTGGCCGTTCATCTCGCTGACCGACCACATTCGCGCGCTGCGCTTCGCGATCGAGAACGAGAACGTCGCCGGGCCGCTGAACTTCTCCGCGCCGGAGCCGCTGACGAACAGCGAGATCACCAAGGCGATGGGCCGCGCGATGCACCGGCCGACGATCGCCGCCGTGCCCGAGTTCGTGCTCAAGATCGCCGTCGGCGAGTTCGCCTCCGGCATCACCGGCAGCTGCCGCGCGGTGCCCGCGGGCCTGCTCGCCGCCGGTTTCGAGTTCCAGCTGCCGACGATCGAGCAGTCGCTGGACGCCGTCCTCGCCCAGTAGCCGGCGGCCGCCGAGCGGCCGGACCACCCGAGCGCGCGGCGATCGTGCGTCTAGGCCGTGTCTTCAAACTATCGCCGGGTCCGCGACGCCTGCCACGCACGCTCGCGGCGTTGCAGGGGCGGTTGCAGACGACCGAGTATGCGCCCGCCCCTGCGCCTTGCGAGCGCGCGCGTCAGACGCCGCGGCCTGATCCAACGCAAGTTTGAAGACACGGCCTAGGGCGCTGCGCGCATCGGCCTGTGCGGCGGCCCGCCGGCCGTCTCCCGTCGCTTCGGCGGCGACACGCCCGGGATCCGGGCCGACTTGCATAGTCGTGCAGTGGAGCGCATATAATTCTGATCGTGTCCAAGGTACTCACCTCCCTCCCTGTCGGGGAACGTGTCGGAATCGCCTTCTCCGGAGGGCTCGACACGTCCGTAGCTGTCGCGTGGATGCGCGAAAAGGGCGCCGTCCCGTGCGCCTACACCGCCGACATCGGCCAGTACGACGAGCCCGAGATCGACTCGGTGCCCGGCCGTGCCGAGGAGTACGGCGCCGAGCTCGCCCGGCTCGTCGACTGCCGTGCCGCCCTGGTCGAGGAGGGCCTGGCCGCGCTCGCCTGCGGCGCCTTCCACATCAAGTCCGGCGGCCGCACCTACTTCAACACCACGCCGCTCGGCCGCGCCGTGACCGGCACCCTGCTGGTCCGCGCCATGCTCGAGGACGGCGTGCAGATCTGGGGCGACGGCTCGACCTACAAGGGCAACGACATCGAGCGCTTCTACCGGTACGGCCTGCTGGCCAACCCCTCGCTGCGCATCTACAAGCCCTGGCTCGACGCCGACTTCGTCGGCGAGCTCGGCGGCCGGACCGAGATGTCAGAGTGGCTGCTCGCCCGCAAGCTGCCGTACCGGGCCAGCAAGGAGAAGGCCTACTCCACCGACGCCAACCTCTGGGGCGCGACGCACGAGGCCAAGTCGCTGGAGCACCTCGACACCGGCATCGAGATCGTCGAGCCGATCATGGGCGTGCGCTTCTGGGATCCGGCCGTGCAGATCGACCCGGAGGACGTGACCGTCGGCTTCGAGCAGGGCCGCCCCGTCACCATCGACGGCAAGCGGTTCGACACGGCGCTGGAGCTGGTCCTCGAGGCCAACGCGATCGGCGGCCGGCACGGCCTCGGCATGTCCGACCAGATCGAGAACCGGATCATCGAGGCCAAGAGCCGCGGCATCTACGAGGCGCCCGGCATGGCCCTGCTGCACGCGGCCTACGAGCGGCTGGTCAACGCGATCCACAACGAGGACACCGTCGCCAGCTACCACAACGAGGGCCGCCGCCTCGGCCGCCTGATGTACGAGGGCCGCTGGCTGGACCCGCAGTCGCTGATGCTGCGCGAGTCGCTGCAGCGCTGGGTCGGCATGGCCGTGACCGGCGAGGTGACCCTCCGGCTGCGCCGCGGCGAGGACTACTCGATCCTGGACACCCGCGGGCCGGCCTTCAGCTACCACCCGGACAAGCTCTCCATGGAGCGCACCGAGGACGCCGCGTTCGGCCCGGTGGACCGGATCGGCCAGCTGACGATGCGCAACCTCGACATCGCCGACTCGCGCGCCAAGCTCGAGCAGTACGCCAACCTCGGCATGGTCGGCACCGCGCAGGCCGCCCTCACCGGCACCGGCACCGGCACCGGCACCGGCGGCGCCGGCCAGAGCACCGCACTGATCGGCGCCCTGTCCGAAGGCGGCGCCGAGGCCATCGCCGAGCGCGGCGACGCCCTCCCGGCCGACCTGCCGGACGAGGAACTGCTCAACCGCACCGCCCTCGAATCCGGCACCGACTAGTCCGGATTCCGCCGAGCTGGAGCCTCTCGTGTCGGGCGCTGACTGGTCTGGATTCCGCCGAGCTGGAGCCTCTCGTGTCGGGCGCTGACTGGTCTGGATTCCGCCGAGCTGGAGCCCTCGTGTCGGGCGCCGACTCGTCCCGATCCACCAAGGAGCCTCTCGTGTCGGGCGCCGACTAGTCCGGATTCCGTCGAGCTGGAGCCTCTCGAATCCGGCGCCGACTGGTCCGGATTCCACCTAGCTAGAGAGCCTGCGGCCCGTCGCGTCTGAATATGCGGCGGGCCACCGGTGTTTCGCCCTCGCCCTCGTGTGGTCAGGACGGCGTCGAGCCGCCGGTCCACTGGTACAGCTGCTCCGGGCGGCCGGCGCCGCCGTAGATGGGCGTGCGGGTGGCTAGGCACTGGGTGACGAGGTACTCCAGGTACCGCCTGGCCGTCTGGACGGCGATTCCTACGCCCTGCGATACCTGGGCCGCGGACAGTCCGTCGCTCGCCTGGAGCATTGTTACGACTGCGCCGAGCGTCGCCTCGGTCAGGCCCTTCGGCAGCATCGGCGCGGGGCTTTCGTGGAGTGCGGCGAGGGCGCGGTCCACGTCCGTCTGCGCGAGCTGGTGCGGGGCCTGCGCCGCGCGGCGGCGGTATTCGGCGTATGCCTGGAGCTTGTCCTGAAACGAGGCGAAGGCGAAGGGCTTCAGCAGGTACTGGACCACGCCGAGGGACACCGCGGCTCGGACCGTCGAGAGGTCGCGGGCCGAGGTCACGGCGATGACGTCCACCGCGCTGCCGTGGGCGCGCAGCGTTCTGCACAACTCGATGCCGTTGATGTCCGGCAGGTTCACGTCGAGCAGCAGCACGTCCACGGGGCGGGTCGCGACGAGGCGCAGTGCGTCGGTGCCGAGGTGCGCGACGCCCGCGACGGCGAAGCCGGGCACGCGTTCGGTGAACGCGCGATGTGCTTCGGCGAGTATCGGGTCGTCCTCGACGATCAGCGTATTGATCGGGGGTGTGGGGAGTGATCGGTCGGTGGTCATGCCTCGACCCGGACGTTCGAGTTGGGTAGCGTCACGGTGATCACCGCGCCGCCTAGCACGGTGTCTGCCGCCACTGCGATCGTGCCGTTGTTCCGCTCGACGCTGTGGCGCACGAGCGCGAGCCCGATGCCGTGGCCCGGCTCCTGCTTCGTGGTCCAGCCCCGCGTGAAGATCTCGTCCGCGCGGCCGGGGGCGATGCCCGCGCCGCTGTCGGCCACTCGGATCCGCACGTCGGCTTCGCCCGCGCAGAGGCTGACCGCGACACGATGCGGTGCCTCGGTCGCGGCCGCCGCGTCGACGGCGTTGTCGATGAGGTTACCGAGGATGGTGATCAGGTCCCGGTTCGGCACGGCCAGGTCCGGCGCGGCGGTGTCCTCGCCGATCGAGATCTCGACGCCGCGCTCGGCCGCCTGCGAGATCTTGCCGAGCAGGAGCGCGGCCACGGCCTCGTCGCCGACGGCGGTGAGCAGCCGGTCGATGAGGCCTTGCGACGCGGCGAGCTCCGTCGTCGCGAAGCGGATCGCGTCCCGGGGCCGGTCGAGTTCGATGAGCGTGACCACGGCGTGCAGCCGGTTCGCGGCCTCGTGGGCGCTGGCCGAGAGCGCGTCGGCGAAGGCGCGGGCCGAGTCCAGCTCGCCCGCGAGCGCGCGCAATTCGGTGTGGTCTCGCAGGGTGACGACGGTGCCGAGGTCGCGGCCGTCGCGCAGGGCGCGGGACTGGTTCACCGCCAGCACCCGGGCCCCCGCGAGGTGCGTTTCGTCGTGCGCGTCGCGTCCCGATGCGAGCAATTCGGCGAGCGCGGGATCGAGGCCCAGGTCGGCGACGGCGCGGCCGCTCAGATCGTCGGCCGCGTCCCGGTCGAGTAGCCGCAGCGCCTCGTCGTTGGCCAGCAGTACCCTGCGCCGGCGGTCCAGGACGAGCAGGCCCTCGTGCATCGCGTGCAGCACGGCGTCGTGATGCTCGTAGAGGCGGGTGATCTCCTGCGGTCCGAGTCCGAGCGTCTGCTTGCTCAGCCGCCGGGACAGCGCCCATGATCCGAGGCCGATCAGCCCGACGATCCCGAGTGCGATGGCCAGGATCAGCGGCAGCTGCCGTCCCGTGATCGTCGAGACGCGCTCCAGGGTGATGCCGACCGAGACCAGTCCGACGATCCTGCGGCCGGCGCCGTAGATCGGCGCGACCGAGCGGACGGAGGGCCCGAGCGTCCCGGTGTAGACCTCGCTGAACGGGTGCCCGGCGAGCGCCTGTGCGGTGTCTCCCAGGTAGTGCTTGCCGATCTCGTCCGGGTTCGGGTGGGTGTACCGGATGCCGGCCGGGCTCATGATCACGACGAAGTCGACGGACGTGGACCGCTCGATGCTCGACGCGATCGGCTGCAGCTCCGTCGTCGGATCGCTGCTCTGCACCGCCGCGGCCGTGCCCGGAGCCGCGGCGACGGTCTCGGCGAGGGCCAGCGTCTCGGTGCGCGCGTGGTCGAAGTCGGTGCTGCGCGCCTGCTGGACGGCGATCGTGATGCCGACCGCCGTGAGCAGGACCGCGACGGCCAGCTGCAGGATCAGGACCTGCTTCGAGATGCTCAGCCGCGCGACGCGGCGGCGTATCGGCCGCAGCATTCGTGGGGGAACTGGCTCGCGCATCCGGACAGTGTGGCACTCATCGAGGGCGCTGCCCAGCCGCCGCCGCACCCTGCTTGCCAGTCCGTGTGCGTAATGCGCGTAATGCTGACCTGCGGGGCCGCTCTCGACGATGGTCTTGGGGTCGGGCCACGCTGTGGTGGCCCACCGGTGTTGGGAGTCTTCGCATGGCGGCGAGTGCAGCGGCGGTTAGGGCGGTAAGAACCGGGTCGCGGTGGTACCGGCAGTTGTACGTGTGGGTGCTCGTGGGGATCGTGGCCGGCGCCGCGGTCGGCGCGGCCTGGCCGAAGGCGGGCGCGAACCTCGAGCCGCTCGGCACCGTCTTCGTCTCCATGATCACGATGGTGGTCGGGCCGATCATCTTCGTGACCGTCGTCGGCGGCATCGCCGGCGTGGACGACCTGCGCAAGGTCGGCCGGATCGGCGTGAAGTCGCTCATCTACTTCGAGGGGATGACGACCATCGCGCTGGTGCTCGGGCTGGTCGCGATCGACGTGCTGCACCCGGGCAGCTCGATCCACGCCGACCCGGCCTCGCTCAAGCTCACCGGCAACGCGGCGCAGTACGCGGCCGAGGGCAGGGCGCAGGGCTTCTGGTCGATCCTCACCGAGATCGTGCCGACGAGCGCGATCGGCGCCTTCACGTCGACCGGCAGCGACCTCCAGGTGGTCTTCTTCGCCGTGCTGTTCGGCGTCGCGATCAAGCTGGTCGGCGAGCCGGCGGCCGGCGTCGCGGCGGGTGTCGAGAAGCTCGGCAAGGTCTTCTTCGCCGTGCTGCGCATCATCATGTACGCGGCCCCCGTCGGCGCGTTCGGCGCGATGGCGTTCACCGTCGGCAAGTACGGAGTGCACACGCTCACCAGCCTCGGCTCGCTGATCGGCCTCATGTACGGCACGTGCGCGGTCTTCGTGATCGTCGCGCTCGGCATCGTCTGCGCGAGCTTCAAGCTCAACGTCCTGTCACTCCTGCGGTACATCAAGGACGAGCTGGTCATCGTGCTCGGCACGTCGTCGAGCGAGACGGTGCTGCCGCGGCTGATGCGCAAGATCGAGCGCGCGGGCGTGCCCGAGGACGTCGTCGGCCTGACGGTGCCGACCGGCTACTCCTTCAACCTCGACGGCACCTGCATCTACCTGACGCTCGCGGCGCTGTTCGTCGCGCAGGCCACCGGCACCCACCTCTCCCTCGCCCAGCAGCTCGGCATCCTCGGGATCCTGCTGCTGACCTCGAAGGGCGCGGCGGGCGTGACCGGATCCGGGTTCATCGTCCTGGCGGCCACGCTCGCCTCGGTCGGCACGATCCCCGTCGCCGGCATCATGCTGATCTTCGGCATCGACCGCTTCATGTCCACGGCGCGCGCGCTCACCAACGCGTGCGGCAACGCGGTCGGCTCCTTCGTCGTCGCCTCGTGGGAGGGCGTCCTCGACCGCGACCGGGCCCGTGCCGTGCTCTCCGGCGCGCCCGCCGGCGGCGATGAGGGCGAGAGCGAGGAGGTCCTCGCGCCGGCAGTCGCCTGACCGGCCGTGAGATCCGTGTGCCGGTCCCGAAACAGGGACCGGCACACGACACAAAGATCACCACGGATGTCATGGTTCGGAAACATCCCGCCTCTACCTTGCGGACATGGCGGATGTGTTCGACGAGTACGCACTGGGCGCGGCCTGGGACGAGATGTTCTCGGCCCCCGGCGCGCCGCGGCCTGCCTACCGGGCCGTGCGCGCGGCGCTCGACCGTTTCGACCCGGGCGAGCTGCGGCTGCGCGCCGACCAGGTGGCGCGCGCGTTCACCGACCGCGGCGTCACCTTCGCCTTCGACGGCGAGGAGCGGCCCTTCCCGCTCGACCTCGTGCCCCGGGTGATCGCCGCCGGCGAGTGGGATCTGATCGACCGCGGCGTTCGCCAGCGGGTGCTGGCCCTCGAGGCCTTCCTCGCCGACGTGTACGGCCCGGCGAACTGCTTCCATGACCGGATCGTTCCGCGCTCGGTCGTGCTCACCGGCAGCGGATTCCACCGCGCGGCGCACGGCATCGAACCGACGAACGGCGTCCGCGTGCACGTCGCCGGCATCGACCTGGTACGCGACGTGGACGGCCGGTTCCGGGTCCTCGAGGACAACGTGCGGGTGCCGTCGGGTGTCAGCTATGTGCTGGAGAACCGGCGCATCATGACCCGCACGTTCCCCGGCCTGTTCGCCGAGCAGCGGGTGCGGCCGGTCGACGACTACCCGGTCCGGCTCCTCAAAGCCCTGCGCGCCGCGTCCCCGCGCGCCGTCGCCGATCCGACCGTCGTCGTGCTCACCCCGGGCGTCGCGAACTCGGCCTACTTCGAGCACGCGCTGCTCGCCCGGCTGATGGGCGTTCAGCTCGTCGAGGGCCGCGACCTCTTCTGCGTCGGCAACCGGGTCATGATGCGCACGACGGCGGGAGAGGAGCCCGTGCACGTCATCTACCGGCGCATCGACGACGACTTCATCGACCCGCTGCACTTCCGGCCCGAGTCCGTCATCGGCGTCCCCGGCATCCTGAACGCGGCGCGGGCCGGCACCGTCGCGATAGCCAACGCCGTCGGCTGCGGCGCCGCCGACGACAAGCTCATCTACACGTACATCCCCGAGCTGATCAGGTACTACCTCGGCGAGGAACCCGTCCTCGAGAATGTCGAGACGCATCGCCTCGAGGACGCCGAACGCCTCGAGTTCGTGCTCGACCACCTCGCCGACCTCGTTCTCAAGCCGGTCGACGGCGCGGGCGGCAAGGGCATCGTGATCGGCCCGGCCGCCGACGAGCGCACCCTCGACAACCTGCGCGTCCAGGTCTCGAAGAACCCGCGCGGCTGGATCGCGCAACGCCCCGTCGCGCTCTCCACCTCGCCCACGTTCACCGCCGACCGCTTCGCGCCGCGGCACATCGACCTGCGGCCGTTCGCGGTCAACGACGGCGAGCGGGTCTGGGTGCTCCCCGGCGGCCTCACCCGCGTCGCGCTGCGCGAAGGGGCGCTGATCGTCAACTCCAGCCAGGGCGGCGGATCCAAGGACACCTGGGTGCTCGCGGGCGAGTCCGCGCACGCGGAGGCCGTGAACCCGGCGCAATCCGCCGGTAGCGACGCCGCCGACGGCCAACTCGACCCCGCGGACGCCGTCGCCGGGCGGCTCGCCGGACCGGGCGCCGACGGCCTCCAGCAGCAACAGCAGCAGCAACAGCAAGCGCAGAAGGACTGCTAGGCGAAGGAGGACGGTTCATGCTCAGCCGGATAGCCGAGTCACTGTTCTGGCTCGGCCGGTACGTCGAGCGCGCCGACGACACGGCACGCATCCTCGACGCCTTCATGCATCGGCTGCTCGACGATCCCGCGACCGACGAGCACGCCGCGTGCCGCACTCTCTACGCCATCCTCGGAGTCGAACCCGCCGCCGCGCAGGGAGCACGGTACGACGCGGTCGGCGTCATGGATCTGCTCGGCTTCGACACGGCCAACCCCAGCGCCGTCGCGGGGGCGTGGTGCGCGGCCCGCGACAACGCGCGCGGGGTGAGCGAGGTGATCTCGACCGAGGCGTGGGAGTGCCTGAACGCCACGTGGCACGCGCTGCCCGGCCAGCGGAAGGCCGCCGGCCGGATCGGCCCGTACGCCTATCTCCGGTTCGTGCGCGAGCGTGCGGCGCTGTTCTGCGGGCTCGCCGATTCGACGATGAGCCGCGACGACGGCTGGCTGTTCCTGACCATCGGCCGCAGCCTGGAACGCGTCGACATGACCGCGCGGCTGCTGTCCGCCAAGGTGGTCGCCTCCCGCAACGCGCCCGACTGGTCGACGCTGCTGCGTGCCGCCGGAGCCGACGAGCCGCACCGCCGCACGCTCGGCTGGGGCCGCGACCCGCAGTCGGCCGCGCGCTTCCTGCTGCTGGACCAGACGTTCCCCCGGTCGGTCATCCACGCCCTCAGCGTCGCCGAGCAGTGCCTCGCCACGCTCGCGGGCGGCCCGCACTCCGCGCGCCGCGACGTGGGCCGGATGCGCACGATGCTCGAATACGCCGAGGAACGCACGTTCGGAACGCAGCTGACGACGTATCTCAAGGAGCTGCAGGAGGGCTGCGTCACCGCGACGCGGCACATCGCCGACGAGTACTTCCAGTACAGCGCGCCGCTGGCCTGGCAGCACCGCGAGGACTGAGGGAGAGGGACCCGCAACGCCATGTCGATATTCGAGCCCGAAGACACCTCCCGCGGCCGCTGGCGGCTGGCGATCCGGCACGAGACCGTGCTGCGCTACGACGGGCCGGTCCGCGCGTCGTACAACGAGCTGCGGATGACCCCGCTCGACACGGCGGCCCAGACCCGGCTGAGCAGCCGCGTCGAGATCGGCCCGGCGGCCCAGCCGTGGCACTACACCGACTACTGGGGCACCCGGGTGACCAGCTTCGACCTCCAGGACCCGCACGAATCGCTCACCATCCGCGCGAGCTCCGTCGTCGAGACCAGCCCCTCGGCCTGGGCCGAGCCGGCGGCCGCCGAGCACCGCGACGAGTCCTGGGACGCGATCGAGACCGCCGTGAAATCCGGCGACCTCGCCGAGTTCACCGCGCCCACGGCCCGCACCAAGCTCACCCCGAGGCTCCAGCAGGAGCTCCGCGAGCGCGTGGACGGCGCCGGGCCGCACACCGCCGCCGAGCGCATCTGCGGCTGGATCCACGAGGCGATGGCCTACGTCCCCGGTGCCACCGGCGTGCACACCAGCGGCCGCGAGGCCTGGGAGAGCAAGTCGGGCGTCTGCCAGGACTTCTCGCACATCGCCATCGGCATGCTCCGCGCCGCGGGGGTGCCGGCCCGCTACGTATCAGGCTATTTGTTCCCGCTGAAGGAGTCGACGCCCGGCGTCAGCTGCGAGGGCCAGAGCCACGCCTGGACCGAGTACTGGGCCGGCGACTGGTACGGCATCGACGCGACCAACAACGTCGCCCCCGGTCTGCGCCACGTCGTCGTCGGCCACGGCCGCGAGTACACCGACGTCGTCCCGCACAAGGGCATCTACCTCGGCGCGCCGGACAGCACCCTGACGGTCTCGGTGAAGCTGACCCGGCTGGCCTGAGAAGGCCGGTCGGACCGCCCCGGACGCCGCGGACGCCGCGGCGGCGTAGGGTGGGCGGTCGGAGGTGGTCGGGCATCGCTCTGAGGTGCCCGACCATCGCCTTCAAACATCCTCTCGCCGGTTCGTTATCTTTTCGTTAGCTCCCTTGTCATCGCGGTGCGCAATACTCGGCCTAGCTGCTTACGCAGAAAACCGGACATTTCGGTGGTGATCGTGGTGAACTCCGAACCCTCCCCGGCAGTGGCCAGGGCGTGCGCGCACTGGCCCGCCTGTCCCGACGCCGACGCTCCCGACCGCGAGGCCGCCGTGCCCGTGGCCACGCACCCCGAGCAGGGCTGGAGCCTGCTCTGCAACGGCGTCGTGCTCTTCGAGGACACCGGCGAACTGCTGCCGGACGGTCGGATCATCGGCCCGCGGCGCCCCACCGACGTGCGGGTCACGGCCCAGGCCTGAGCCGCTTCGCGAGGCGAGCGCGAACCCCGAGGGCGGCCCGGGGTGATGGCCTCCATGGCGGCCCGCCGACGCGTGCGGGTCACGGCCCTGGCCTTAGCCGCTCCGCGTGCCAAGTGCGAACCCCGGGGCAAACCGGGGTGACGGCCTCCATGGCGGCCCGCCGACGCGTGCGGGTCACGGCCCCGGCCTGAGCCGCTTCGCGAGCCGAGTGCGAACCCCGGGGCGAACCGGGGTGACTGCCTTCGTGGCGCCCCACTGAAGCGTGCGAGTCACGGCTCGGGCCTGAGCTGCTCCGCGAGCCGAACCCGAAGCCCGGGGGCGATCCGGGATGACCGCCTCGGGCCGTGCGCGGCCGCGGACGCGCACCGACCTCTCCGGTCCCGCGGGGGCGGGGCGGATTTCCGCCGGAGCCGGTAGAGCTGACCGATCCGGGTAAAAGTCCTCTGTGAATTCCTCGGACCGCCGCGGCACGGACGGTTGGCCCCAGCCGCCGATCGGCCCCGACCTGCGCTTCTTCGCGCGTCTGCGGGCCAGGCTGCTGCGTTTGGCCCGGCGCGCCTGGGCGCGCAGCGAGCGCTACGACGCCCCGGTGACGCCGCACGCCGCCGCGGGCGGTTCGCCCCAGGATCCTGACGGGCCCAGCGAGCGCATCGCCCTGGCGTACGAGCTGGCACGCCGCCAGGTGCCGGCCACCTGGATCGCCGCGCGCTGCGCACTGCCGCACGCGTTCGCCGAGCTGATCGTCGCAGAGGTCGCCGACACGCCGGGTACCACGCCGCGCCGCCGCGACTGACGGGGGCCGCCCACGATCGCCGTCCCCCGCGGCC
Organism: Actinospica acidithermotolerans; assembly: GCF_018139625.1. Classification (GTDB taxonomy): domain Bacteria; phylum Actinomycetota; class Actinomycetes; order Streptomycetales; family Catenulisporaceae; genus Actinospica; species Actinospica acidithermotolerans. The sequence continues at coordinate 41,135 of NZ_JAGSOH010000052.1, forward strand.
CGGATCCTCGGGGGACGGCCCTTTTCTTGCACGGCCTTCCGTCGGCCGTGCCTACGCCGCCGGGTCCTGCGTCGCCTGGACCTACGCTGCGCGGTCCATGTCGCCCGGACCCGCGCCGCCCGGTCCCTCGCTGCGTGGTCCTGCGCCGCCCGGTCCCACTTTCCGTAGTCCTGCGCCGCCCGGTTCCACGCTGCGTGGTCCTGCGCCGCCCGGTCCCACGCCGCCTGCTACGCCTGTTGCGAGTCCGGCGTGAAGTCGAGCACGGTCGTCGAGCGGTAGACGTCGCCGGGCTTGAGCACCGTGGAGGGGAACTCGGGGCGGTTCGGCGAGTCGGGGTAGTGCTGCGTCTCCAGCGCCACGCCGCCGTACTTCGGGTACGCGACCCCGCTCGTGCCGACGAGCGTGCCGTCGAAGTGGCTGCAGTTGTAGACCTGGATGCCCGGCTCCGTCGTCTCGAGGCGCATCGTGCGGCCGCTGCGCGGGTCCTTCAGGGAGGCGACGTTGCGCGGACGCTCGGTGCGGCCCCCGGTCAGCAGGTAGCAGTGGTCGTAGCCGTCGGCGAGCAGGAACTGCGGGTGCGGGTCGTCCTGCCGCGCGCCGATCGCCCGCGGGGTGCGGAAGTCGAACGGCGTTCCGGCGACGGTGATCGGGCTGTCGAGCGGGATCAGGGCGGTGTCGACCGGCAGGATCTCCTGCGCGGCGATCGAGAGCTCGTGGTCCAGGATCGAGGTGCCCGAGTCCTCGCCGGCGAGGTTGAAGTGCGCGTGGTTGGTCAGGTTCACGATCGTCGTCGCGTCGGTCTCGGCCGTGTAGTCGAGCGTGAAGCGGCCGTGCGCGAGCGTGTAGCGGACGGAGACGGTGAGCGTTCCGGGGAAGCCCTCCTCGCCGTCCGGGCTCACGCGGGTCAGGGTGACGGCGCTGCCGCCCTCGACCTCCTCGGCCGCGGCCGTTTCCCACATCCGCGCTCCGAAGCCGGGTACGCCGCCGTGCAGCGAGTTGGGACGGTCCTCGTCGTTGAGCTGCAGCTGGTACGCGGTGCCGTCGAGCTCGAACCGGCCCCCGGCGATCCGGTTTCCATAGCGGCCGATCAGCGCGCCGAAGAACGGGCTGCGCTCCAGGTAGTCGGCCAGGTTGTCGAAGCCGAGCACGACGTTCGCCGCGCGGCCGGTCCGGTCCGGCACGCGCAGCGCCTGGATGATCGCGCCGTAGTCGAGGATCGAGGCGCCGGCCCCGGTCGAGTCGGTCAGGGTCCACCGGCTGACCGCGGTGCCGTCGGGCAGCGAGCCGAAGGAATCGCGGGAGGGGGCTGGCACGGAAAGCCTCCTGGTGAGAGCGTTAACAAAGTGTCGGGGTGCAACGGTACCGGGTGACCGGCGCCCTTGCACCCCGTGCTCACTTTCGCGCTCCCGAGGCCCTTCCTTGCTCTTCCGGGCGCTAGCTACAGGTGTTTCCGTCGACCGTGAACGAGGTCGGCGGGGAGTCGCTGGACGTCCAGGTGCCCTGGAAGCCGAAGCTGGTGCTCGCGCCGGCGGCCAGCGAGCCGTTGTAGCTCGCGTTGGTCGCCGTGACCGTCTCGCCGGACTGGCTGACGGTGGCGTTCCAGGCGTTGGTGACCTTCTGATCGCCGGGGAACGTGAAGCCGACCGTCCAGCCGTCGAGCGCCGCCGAGCCGGTGTCGGTGACGGTGACGTTGGCGGTGAAGCCGCCGGTCCACTGGGAGGTGGTCTGGTAGGTCACCGAGCACGTCGCGCCCGCAGTGGCCGAGGCCGAAGCCGAGGCCGAGGCAGAAGCCGTGGCCGTCGCGGTGGGGCTCGCCGTGGCGGTCGTCGTCGGCGATGCGGACGTGCTGGTGCCGCCGCCCGGCGTGATGACGAAGGTCTCCAGGGCCCGCGCGGGGACCGTCGCCGTGAACGTCCCGGCGCTGACCGGGACGGCGGACTGCGTCGTCGCGTCCGCGCTGGCGTCGGTCAGAACCGGCGTGGCCGTGCCGGAGGTGATGCCGGTCCCGGTCAGCGCGTAGTTCACCGTGTCAGCGCTCGAAGCCGTGTTCAGCACGACCACCGCCACCGAGCCGTCGGGGTTCTTGTATGCGCTCAGATCCAGCGCGCTGTTCCCGCTCGACGCCGCGATCCGCACCGCGCCCGGCCTGATGTACCGGCTGTAGTTCGCGAACGCCCACAGTCGGCCGCTGGTGGTGATCGTGCTGCCGTTGAGCAGCAGCAGGCCCTCGTTGTCGCCGTTCTCCGAGGGCGTGGTGCTGCCCCACCAGTAGAGGAACGCGCCGAGGTTCGCGCCGGTCAGGCCCTGGTAGATGTGCTGCGCCCACGTGAAGCCGGAGGCGTCGGTGCCGTCGTCCCATGCGGGGTCCCACGTCTCGAACGTCGACCACTCCGTCTCCCACGCCGGGTTGCTCCAGCCGGAGAGCACCGAGGTGGGTGCCGAGGTGTAGCCGTGGCTCGTGAAGACCTTGGTGTACGACGCGGCGGTCGAGTCGGCCTCGATCGCGCTCGCGTACTGCGAGGCGTAGTCCCACCCCTCGGTCGCGCAGCACTCGACCTGCGTGCTCAGGCCGGAGCTCGCCATCGTCGGGCCGAGCGTGTCAATGAACTGAGCAGTCTGCGCGGGCGTCAGCTGCATGCTGTCGTAGCTGGTCGACAGGTTCGCCTCGTTCTCCGGCCCGATGTAGGTCAGCGGGTCTCCGGCCGCCGAGTAGTCCGCCGCGTACTGCTTGAGGTAGTTCGCGTACGCCTGGACCCAGCTGCCGCTGCTGCACGTCGCGCCGGTCAGGCCGCAGACCGCGCCCCCGTTGTCGGTCGCGTCGTTGGTCTTCATGAACGCGGGCGCGCTCCAGGCGTCGGCGAACACGTTCGTCACGCCGTAGTCCGCCTTGATCTGCTGCGCGAACCACAGCTGGCCGGCGTCCTGGTTGATCGACGAGAGCGGCAGGTAGGCGGGCGTCGCGCTCGGACTGCTCGGCGCGGTGGGTTCGATCGTGCTGCCGGAGTCCGCGCTGACCTCGTTGCGCAGCATGGTCAGCCCGGCTCCCGTGGTCGGGCTGTAGAGGTCGGCGAGCACCTGCTGCTGCACGGAGCTCGACGCGTTCATGACGGTCTGGGCCTCGCCGAAGGCCTCGGACGCGCCGAATCCCGAGATGGTCTGGTAGGTCGTGGAGCCGTTGATCGTGGCGGCGTCGGCGGCGTACGCGGGGTGCGTCATGCCGAGGACGACCATCGACGCGGCGACGAGCGAGACGCCGGCGGAGACCGCGACGGCTCGTCCGGCCCTGCTACTGGTGGGTGGCAATTCCCTTCCTCCAATCGTTTCCCCCGAAGCTAAGGAGCAGGTCCCGGGCCGCAAAGGAAACGGTGCGGCGCCCGCGGAAAGGCGCGGGTCGGCGGAGAAAGTTTCAGGCGCGCCGCCGTGGAGCTGCGGCTTCGCCGAGGGGTCTGGGTGTCAGGGCCCCGCCTCGTCGTCCGGCGGCACGTGGAAGCGGCGCTCCCCGGCCCGTGACCCGAGCCGGGGAGCGCCGCGGAGACGAGCCGAGCCGGCTACGAGCTCTGCTTGTACTGGTAGACCGTCGTGACGACCGCGCACACGCTCGGCTGGATGATCTCCACCCGCAGGATTCCCGTGCTCGGGTCGTAGTCCACGCCCTCGGCCTCGAAGGTGCCGGAGCAGATGCTCTCCTGCGGGATCGAGCCGAGGTCCACGACGTGCCCGGTCACGCTCGTCCCGCTGAGCGCCGCGGACAGGTCGACCTCCAGCAGCGGCTTCGCGTTCGAGAACAGCGTCTCGCTGCTGTCGTCCGAGGCGCAGATGAGCTCGGTCGAGGTGACGAAGTCGCAGCCCTGGACGTCGTTGACCTGGTGGTCCAGCTGGATGTAGCCGGACAGGTCCAGCGAGCCGCCGTCCTGCGAGGTCGTCGGGTTCAGCAGCGGCGTCGGGTAGATCTGCAGGTGGGACATCGTGCCCCACTCGCCGGAGACCATCCACTGCCGGTCGGGCGAGATCGCGTCGAAGGAGTTGTTGTACAGCTCGCCGGGCACGAGCGTGTGCACATACTGGTAGGTCGCCCCGGACGGCGTCGTGACCTGGAACATCTTCTCGTTCGAGCTGGAGCTCGAGTTCTGGTACGCGTCGATGATGTAGCCCGAGGCCGAGTCGGGGTCGCCGACGTGCGTCCAACCCGCGGCGGCCAGGCCGACGGGGACCGAGCCGAGGCCGCGGTAGAGGACGTACGGCGAGCCGCCGGCCGGGTCGACGGTCGCGACGCCCTCGCCCGCGGTGAGCGTGCTCTGGAGGGACGAGCCGGTCTCGGTCCAGCCCGAGACGCCGGACGCGGCGAGCGGTTTGACGGCGGCGGCCGCGGCGGCGGTGGTGGACGCCTGAGCAGCCTGGGCGGTGCCGATGGGCACCGCGGACAAGCCGATCACGGCGCACACCGCGAGCGGCACAGTGAATCTGCGCATTGCGAAGCCTCACAGAATGTAGGGCAGAACGGGACGGAGGTGGGTGGGGCCGGGCGAACCCGGCCTACGTCCGCCGCAGACGATAGCGCGGCCTCGCGCGTGAGTTCGAGACGTGATGGAGAAACAGTGGGTGAAGCCCTCGCCTGCCGTCGCGAAGAAAAGTACCCTGGCCCCCGACATGACTCTGCATCAACTCAGCAGCACGGAGTTCGGCACCGTCGCCCCCCACTCCGTGCTGGTGGCCGTGGACCTCTCCCGCACCTCGCTGCGCGCCGTCGACTACGCGGCGGGACTCGCCCGCCGGTCGGGCGTCTGCGTCGTCGGCGTGTACGTGCGCCACCACAACTCCCTGCTGCTCAGCTCTCCCGGCTTCTCCGCATACGCGCAGGTGGCCGAGTCCGATCTGGCACGGGAGGCGGGCGGCTACCTGGCCGAGAGCGCCGAGCGGCTGGGCACCGAGCACGCGTTCGCGGTGCTCGACGGCTCGCCGGTGTCCGCGATCCGCAAGCTGGCCCGCGACCTGCAGGTCTCGGCGCTGGTCGTGGGCGCCTCCGAGCACTGGTCGCACCGCTGCTTCGGCTCGCTCGCGGTGCGGCTGGCCCGCACCGCGCCGTGCCCGGTCATCATCGTGCCCTGACGCCGTCGGCCCCGGTCACATCGCGCGCATGTCCGCCATCTCGGACGAGGGCACCGAGTTCTTCGACGGAGTCGTGTACTCGGCCCACGAGGTCGGCGCCTGGCCCGGGTTGAGCGTGCGCAGCCGGGCGATGACGGCCGGGTCCTGCGCGTCGAGCCACTGGGCCATCTGGCGGAAGGACACGAGCCGCACGTCGGGGTACTCGGCGATCTCGCGGAGCGCCTGCTCGACGGACGCCATGTAGATCCCGCCGTTCCACGACTCGAAGTGGTTGCCGATGAAGTACGGCGCCCGGTTGGTCGTGTACGCGCGGTTGAAGCCAGCCATGTAGGCGTTCGCCGACTGCCGCTGCCAGTACGGCCGCATCGACTTCGAGCCGGACGGATTGGCGTTCGACTGATTGGCCATCATGTTGTAGTCCATGGACAGCACCTGGAACCCGGTCCCCGGGAACGGGATGCACTGCAGCGGGAAGTCCCACACGCCAAGCCGCTTCTCCGGCCAGATCTGCAGACCGCCGGGGTTGCTCGCGTCGTACGTCCAGCCGAGGTCCCGCGCCACGGGCAGCAGCTGGTTCTGGCCGAGCAGGCAGGGGGTACGGCCGCCGGTGAGCTCCTTCGAGTAGTCGAACGGGAGCGCGTCGAGGTCGGTGAAGCCCGTGTTCGTGCGCCACGAGTGCACGAAGCCGATGGCCTGGTCGATCTCGCTGCGCCACTGCGCCGGGCTCCAGGTGCCGACGCCCTGGTCGTCGCAGAAGTGCCCGTTGAAGTGGGTGCCGATCTCGTGCCCCTCCAGCCAGGCGGCCCCGACCTGCTGGATCGTCGCGCGCACGGAGTCGTCGGAGAGGTAGCCGATCGCCGAGGCGCCGAGCGGCTTGCCGGGCGGCGCGTAGAGCATCCGCTGGCTTCGCGGCAGCGTGTAGATGCCGCTCAGGAAGAACGTCATCGTGGCCTTGGTCTCCTGCGCGACCTGCCGGAAGTGCGAGAACAGCCTGCTGTCGTCCTCGCCCGCGCCGTCCCAGGAGAACACCACGAACTGCGGCGGCCGCTCACCCGCGCCGAGCCGCTCCGGCACCGGCTGACGCGGCTGCGGCCCGGTGTCCGAGGTCGAGCCGTCCCCGATCAGCCGCCCGGCCGGCTTG
>NZ_JAGSOH010000053.1 GCF_018139625.1 Actinospica acidithermotolerans
ACCCTCCGGCGACCTCCCCGTGAACCGCGCCCACCCCGCCCAAGCAATGCGTGGTGCGAAGCCCGCCTGATCTTTGGTATTGTTCTCACGTCGCCGAGGGGCGCGCCGCGAAGCCGGTAATCCCGAGGTAGATGACCCAGTCCGGGTGGCGGAATGGCAGACGCGCTAGCTTGAGGTGCTAGTGCCCGTTAAGGGCGTGGGGGTTCAAGTCCCCCCTCGGACACCACCGATTGCACCTATAACCCCATAGATTTCCAGCCCAGGAGTTACGTTAGCTGGTCGCCTGGTCTACATCCGGGCTTGTGTGTCAACCTAAGCCGATGTCCTGAGAGTAATTCTCCCCGTAGGGCCGCGCCCTGGATTACGGCGCGCGAGTCGCCAAGCGCCCTGAGAGTAGCCGCGCTAGCGTCTGCGGACTGCAACGGCGCGCTGCGCATGAGTAGTCCGGTCATGATCTCGCCAATCATTACGCCGGTGGGTTTCACCGGGTCGGGAAAGACTGCGGATGCGGTGCAAAGGCGTACGCGACGTGATCGGTCACAACGTCGGAGGGCCCGAAAGCGCTTGGCGGCCGTGCGGGTAACCGCCTGTTCGGTCGGCGTTTATCCGCGGGGACGGGCGCGGACGGAACGGAGTCGGCGGACGTCGTCCTGATCGAGTTCGTACGTCTTGTCGGGAAACTCGCCGACCAGGTAGTTCCGCAGGTACCTGAAGTACGCCGACATCTCCGAGTCCGTCATCGGACGATCCTCGGCGAACGCTCGTTCCGCCACGGCTGATCCGGCGGTGATCCCGCGATCGTCATCCGACGCTGACCAGCCGGACACGACCTCGTCTTCGTTCCGCCGACGCCTCAGCAGCGTTTGGCCGAGGCTCGCGACGTAGCGGAGGGCTGAATCGGCGCCGTCGTTGAATGCGAACGAGACTGACGCGGCCACGCTCGGCATTACCAGGATGATCTCGGCCTGCCGCGCGAACGGCTCGACCCAGTACCGCGGCCCACCGGTCGCGAGCCAGCGGGGCTCGGCTGCCAGTTCACGCGCGAACCGCTCGCGTTCCTCCGGCGGGCGAGCAACACCGCGCGCGTCGTAGAGGTAGGCGCCGTAGTCGATGACTTCGAGGCCGAGCGTCTGTGGCAGGTCCCGGTACAGGCCGCGGAACGTGAGCACGTAGACCTCTGTGACCTGTCCCGCAAGCAGTCGCGACCACAGATCATTCATAGCGCCCTGCTCCATCCTCTGGCATGACGTCATCGGGCATATTGGTCACAGCTCACGAGCATACGCCCAGGATCAATCTGTTAGCCTGCAAACGGCCTGGTGAGGCGGGATTTCCATGGTTCGCCGCCGTCGAGTCGGGTCGGGGGCAGTGGCTGGTCGTAGTAGCCGGGTGGTCCGGCGAGTACGGCTTGGAAGTATTGCGGTCGGCCGTCCGGCGCGAGGGGGACGTCGTGACCACGCGTGCGGGTGAAGCCGATCGCGAGTTCGGGGAATCGCGGGTGGTCGGGGTCGGTGTCGTCGAGCGTGTAGCCGCGAGCGACGAGGAGGTCGAGGAGTTCGAGGGCGGGGGTGTTGAAGACGTCGATCCCCAGGAGTTCGACGGTGATCCGATCTTGCCCTCGGTCGGGGTTCGGCGCCCATAGTTCGATGGCGGTGAGCGTGTATCCGTCCTCGCACGCGAAGATCGCCGTGAACGAGGGGCGCACGACGAAGAGCATCGCGTAGAGATCGGGTCGGGCCTGGGCGAGGTCTTCTAGGCGCACGTGGCCGAGGGGTGTCGTGGCCGCGACCAGTTCCTCCATCGGCATGCCGAAGGGGAAGCCGGCGACGCCGTTGGGCGGGTCGATCTCGAAGCGGTGCTCCAGCGGCTCCGGCCCGATCTTGCTGAAGTCGAAGTCCGGTTCCCGTCCGTAGTACCTGTCGCCCGCGACGAGAACGGACTGCATGAACAGCGGCTCGCCATCGTCGGCTCGCGGCACGTCGTGACCAGCGTTGCGAGTGAAGCCGAACGGTAGCTCGGGGACGGTGTAGTGCCCCGGCGCCTCGCGGCGGTCGATCTCGAAGCCCTCCGCCTCGATCCGCTCGAGCAGTTCGAGCGCGGGCGTCCGGAACACGTCGATGCCTCGCCAGGTCACGTGCAGATCGTCGGTGTCAGTGCCCTCACGGCCGGGCAACGGGCGTGGAGCATGCAGTTCGAAGTACGTGAGCGTGCATCCGTCCTCGAGCCCGAAGACGATGGCGAAGCTCGAATTCTCCAGGTAGACCGTGAGGTCCACTTTCATGTAGTGCAGGCCGGCCTGGTCGGGATCGGTGATCACGACCCTGCCGCTGGAGACTGCTGCGGGAATGAGTTCGCCTACGGGCATGCCGATCTTATAGCCGGTGGCGCCGTTCGGCGGGTCGAGTTCGATCTCCATGGCCACCCACGGGATTTTGCCATGCGGCCGTCTGCCGCGTGCCACTATTCTCGGGCTCATGTCCTTGATACGCCGCCGTAAGCCTGCTGCCGAGCCGCCCCCGGTGCGCCTTCCGGACCTCGAGTTCCTCGCTCTTGTGAAGGAGAGCCTCGAGGCGTGCGCGCCCGGGGTGACGGAGGGGGCGGAACTGAAGGGCAATTCGCTGATCAGCCCGCGTGGCTGGGCGGTAGGAGTGCTGCCGCCTCGCCACGCGGGCGGCCACCACTACGACCTGGCCGTGGCCCCGGACGTGAACCTCCAGCCCGATGTCCCGATGTTCCTCGAGTGCGCCGTCGCGATCACCGGCAACCCTCGGCACGCGGCCGACAGTTGGGCGCAGACGGCCGGAGCGTGCCTGCTCGAACTGCTCGACCGGCGCGAACGCTTCGCCGACCACGCTGGCCCCGAGGACCACCGGGGTGTTCCCGGCTGGCACATGATCGCCTCCGGGGCCACTGGCATGGGACTCGACGTCGCGGAGAACCAGCGGCTGCAGTTGGCGCTGGTGAACGCGAACGTGTTGCACCGCATCGCGGACAGCTTCACCGCGGGCCTGGAGTCGCCGTACTTCAACGGGGTCAAGGTCTTCTACGGCGGGCAGCCCGGTGCGATGGAGGCCGAGGTCCGCGTGAACGGCGAGCGGCACGCCGCCGCCTCGGCCGCTATGGCCGCGCTCAACCTGCCGGAACCCAAGGTCTTCACGGCGGTGCGCTACTACGCGCTGCTGCTTCCCCTGCCTCCCGGCCGGAGCGAGCCCGAATACCCGGCCGTCCGCCTTGAACTCGAGGACGCGGGCGATCACTGCCACGCCCACAATGCGACGTGCCGATGCGGCGGCGACTTGGACCCGGAGCACCCGGGCTTCGAGATAGGCCTGCCGCATCTGGTCGCGGAACTCTCCGACGAGGAACGCGCGCGGTCGGTGCGGATCGACACCGGGGCGATGATCGTCGCCGACGGCGTCGGCAACTTCCTCAAGGTCCGCCTCCCTATCCAGCTCGAGGACGGCCGTACAGTGGTCTACCTGGCCTGGGCCTACCTCGAGGCGGAAGTCTTCAACGAGGTCGGGAGACGAGGTCGAAGCCAGAGCCTGGAAGGCCATCGCTTCAAGGGCCTGTTCTGCAACGCCGTCGGGCCGTGGGGTGAGCATCTGCTGCGCGCGCCGATCATCCTGGAAGGCCGGCCGGCCAGCGAGCCCGGCGCGGTCGGCTACTGCGAAGTCGTCGAGACCAGCCACCCGCTGCTGAACAAGGTGCTGACGGAACGCTGGCCCGCGGACTTCGTGCTCGGCGACCGGGATCCGCGTTTGCGCGCTGCGTAGGCGACCGAGGTCGTCCCGGAGTCGGCCTTCAGCTCCCAGTTGCTCTCGGCACGAAGGGCGTGGCGTCCATACGTATGAAGAAGGCTCTGCCGTTACTGCTGCGCGCCGTCGCCACGTTGTCGTGGAGGTCGAGGGCGACGAACGGGTTGGAGCCCTCGAAGTAGGCGACCCATCGCAGGCTCCCGTCAGGCGGAGGCATCGCGAGATAGCCCTCAGAACCGTGGTCGCATTCGCCGCCCTGAAGCACGCAACCGGAAGCAGGGACGACCGTCTCGACTAGGGCCTGTATCGAGTTCGGATTGTTCGGCCCCAGCGTCTCTTGGAGGCGGCGAACGGGCGCGCGGTCATCCTGCACGCGATGCACAGCGTGGTGGACTGGCTGGCCTTCGCGATCTGGATCGACGGCGACCTGGTCCGCTCCCTCAGCATCTCGCCGGATGGCGGAATCCAGGAGAACATCGGTGAGCCGCTCTCCTTCGAGGCGCCGTTCTGGGGCGGCGAGCATCCGGTAGAGCGGACACCAGGCTGGCCGAACCAGGAGCCGTATCCGCTGTCGTTCCACCCGCTGGAGCTCGGCGAGGAGGCGCTGCGGTCACTGTTCGGATTCGTCCTGGAAGGGTTCCCCGACCCGGAGGATGTGGATGCCTCAGAGGTTCCGGCGCACGGATTCCGCCTGCTCGATCCAGACGGGCCGACGCCGGAGCAGCGTCAGGCCGAAAGAGACGCTCTGATCGTGCAGATGGGTCCGCCACGATTCTTCCGGATGCAGCCGGACGGTTCGATGCTCGAGGTGGACCTCCCGTAGTCTCCTGGCCACGGCAGGTCCCGCTGGGTGTGCCGCCGGTTCGGCGGGGACATAGATAAGGGGCGAATGACTTGCCATTGCCTTGCGTCCTGTGTCCGATGATCCACGTCTACGCGACGATGCCTGACGGGCTGGCCGAGATCGGCAGCGACCTCCTCGGCACCCGCGCTGGAGCTGTCACCGGGCTCGGCTACAGTCCGACCATGGCAGTAAGACCTTCACAACGCTGGCGCGAGGGCGTCGGGCAGGACGCGCATGAGATAGATCGAGGCGGGAATACTCGACCCCGAAGAGGGCTGTATGGCCGCGCTATTCCCGGAGTCGCTTCTGACGCGCACCGACGAGGTGCTCGCAGTCTTCGAAGTCGAAGTTGCTGCGCTGAACGACCCATCGGACGAGCAGGTGTTCACGGCTGTCCGAAACGTCGTTCTCGCGTTGAACCGGGTGAACCGCGAGAACGGCGGCGTCGGCTATGAAACCGGCGAGCGCGAGCAGCTCTGCGACTACATCGACAAGACGCTGGCAGAATTCGGAATCGACGTTCCCGCGCTGGCCGAGCGCAGCGACCTCGGTCGGTACGCGATCACCGACCGGTGGCGCACGTGGTAGACCGCGCCGAGTGACGCCGGCGCCCTCAACGGCGCGCTAACCTCAAGCACTGCACACCCGACGATCTTCGCAGGAGAGCGAGCCCGCGACCGATGAATACGACGCCCGACAGCATTGAGCTCATCCGCCTTGGCGCCGGGGCTCAGCATCTGAGTGTCATCGTGCTCGGCCGGCATACGCCCGGAGTGCTGCCGCTGCACGACATGCTGCGCGCCGAGATCGTCATCGAAACCGGGATCGGGACGCTGCGCCTTGAGACCACGATCTCCCCATCAGACATCGATGCTTGGGAACGCGCCATCGACGCGCTGGCCGAGGACGAGCCCATCTCCTGGCTCGGCAACCGCTGCCCCGAGATCGAGATCGGGCCCGGAGACGGGAGCGGTTTCTGGCACGCGACCGTGTCCGACCCCGCGCAGTCCGGCGCGATCGTCCAGATCCCGATCACCATCGACGTGGACGAGTCCCGGGCGAGACTCACGGCCGTGCAGCAGGCATATCCGCCCGAAGTCGTCTCGACCTCGGCTGGCAGCTACGAGTGGCGCCCAACGCGGCAAGACGGCACACCTCAATAGTGGGCTCTCACCTGCCGAACCGGGTGTCCCAGAACCTTTCCGATCGCGGCGAGGTCCCACTCCTCGAGCCAGTCTCGCTCCGGATTCCAGATCGGCACGTCGAAGCGGGCGAAACCGCACGGCCAGCGGTAGTCAAGATCGTTCAGTGAGTGCACTGCAGCACAGCACGGCATCAGCACCTCCAGGTCCTCGAAACCGCCCACAGCCCGAGCGTCGACGGCCTGGGACCACCACGTCAGCTCGAGCGGCGTGCCGCACAGTCGGCAGCCGACTGCCTCGAAATTGCTGCCACAGTCGACGAAGACAACACCCTCGTGCCACCGGGGCTCGGTGGGTACGGGCGCTGTCCGACGGCCGACGGGAGCCAACTCGGCTGCGAGAGCCGCAGCGCGAGTACCGCCGACCCGGCTCGGCTGCCAATACGGGTCGGTAGGGAAGACGGTCAACACGTCGCTACTCACGGCGCGCAGACTAGCAACCTATCCGGGCCAGCGGTTCGAATGAGCAAGTCCGTACTCGATGGCCTGAGCGTCAATACCACTGCACAATGCCGAGTGCACCCTGTGAGCTTCGGCTTGCGCGCTTCAGGATCCGCCCGGGGCCGTCGATGAGCCCTTCAATATCGAAGTTGCCTGGCGCGTCACCGGTGACCTGGAGCCAAGCGCTAATCCTGGCTGCGACACTCGCACGCCGAACGGGGTCCATGGCGAGGACCGTGTCAGTGGCCTGTGCGGCTTCCGAGACTACTTCGGCGGTAAGCAGGAAGCAACCAGACCGCCCCGGCATGGCGAGAGCGGCTTCGAATCCGAGGCCGTAGTAGAGCGCTGCTACTGGATCGCCCTTGCGGATGGATGCAACGAACCGGCCCTGCTCCGGGACGTCCGCCAGCAGATCCATGCACGCGTCCACGTCGAAGTTCGGGCGCCGGGCGTCGTGCATCTCGCAGAAGCGGAGTACCGCATCAGTGGGGCAGTGCCGCCCATATCCGCGGGACTCCGGCTCCGCGAGCGCCGCGGAATCCATCGCCTGCCACCACGAAAGATCCTCCGGCGCTTGGGGCTCACCGGGGATGTCGGCACGCAGTTGCGGGATTGCCGCCGACGGCACGGCGGCGACGATCCAGAAGCCGGTGACGCTCATCGCTCTTCCGTAGGAGGATTTGAAAGTGCCGTCGCCTCCTGACGGTCCCACCACTCCTTCCCGTCGGCCCAGTGCTTCACCCAGCCGGCAAACCCGGGCTCGCCGGTGGTGAGGCCGAATTCGGCACCGAAGGGGGTCGCTGCCATCTCGTCGATGAGGTAGATGTGGCCGCGGTGCTCACCTGTGACGATCAGGTGCCAGTACATGCCGCAGCCATCGGTGCCCAGTACGAGAGATCCGTGGTCGTAAACCGGGGCGAGCTCGTCTTCATCCGGCTCCGGCGCATCGCCGCCCTCCCAGATCCACTGCCCTGTCAGCGGGAACGGCTTGCCCAGATCCCGCTCCGGTCGACCCGCTCCCCAGTCCGGGGGAAGCACGCCGAGTTCCATGAGGCCGTAGTCCGGAGGACCCGAGTACGAGCCGTCGCCGATAGTCGCGACGAAGCTGCGATAGGGCTCGGGCAGAACGATGCCGTGCTCGCTTTCGAAGGCGTACACCGCGTCCCATCCCAGCGGCGTGCTATCGGGCCTGAACTCTTCGCGCAGCATGGCCAGGTCCTTGGGCGTGGCGTGGGCGGCGTCCAGGAGGTAGCTCATGGCGGGCAAGGCTAGCGGAGTCGCAATCTCGGCGTCGGTGGGCGCGGGCCGTCGGACGCAGCGTCTGTCGTAGCCGTGGTGCATAGTGCGGGTCATGTTCGCCGACCTCTTCGACATCGAGTGGGCTTCACTCACACACGCCTACGGCTCAGCTGAGGACGTGCCGGACATCCTGCAGGGCCTGGTGTCGGACGATCCCGACGAGCGGGAGATCGCCCTGGACAGGTTCCACGGGGCTGTCCACCATCAAGGCGACATCTACGACTCGACTGTTGCGTGTCTGCCATTCCTGTTCGACGCGGTCGCGGACGCGACGGTGGCAGGGCGTGGGGCGGTGGCCGAACTCTTCGTGAGCATCGGCGAGTCGACGGTCGGTTCGCCGCGGGCGCGCGGAGATGACGAGGCGGACTGGGCGGTGCCGTATCGGCAGGCTGAGACACTGATACGGACGCGGGCAGTTGAATTCGTGGCCTGGCTCGCAGATGAGGACGCGCAGGTCAGATCAGCCGCCGTGGCCGCTCTGGCGCACTTCACGGCTCAACCGATGGAGACCTTGCGGCTATTCATGCACCGGCTGGCTCTGGAGCCGGTCGTAGAGAGCCGCATCGCGATCATTACGGCGGCGGCCGATGTCGCGGTACGTACCCCGGAGGTCGGCGACCAAGTCGCCGAATGGCTGCTGGAAGTGGTCGGCGGGGACGCCGACCCTGGCACTCGGCTGGCCGCACTCGTTCATCTTGCCCGCTCGGCGCCCGAGCGGAGGGTCGAGGACCTGACCGGCCGCGCTGTGCGTCTCCTCGGCGAGATTAGTGCCCATCCCGGCTACAACGCCCCGCCGATCGATGATCGGCCGGCGACACCGACCCTGGTCGGGGCGGTGCGCGTGACGTTCGCTCCCGAGCGCGAGGGTCGTGCGGATGCCTGGACTGCGGATCTGGTCCGCGTCTTGCACGACGCGCTCGCCGAGCGGGTCGCCGACCGGATCGCGTTGATCGTCGACCAGCTGCGCCAGCCCGAGCCGGGGCGGCGGGTGGATGCGTTGCGCATGGGCAGTCAGCTGATCGGCCGCTGGCGCGGCCCGTTCGAGAATCTGGTCCGGCTCATCGGGTGCCAACTCGACGCACCGGAGCATCCGGTGCGCTACATGGCCGCGCTGGCGTTGCAAGACACGTACGAACTGGCGACGCCGGCGGCCGACACACTGGCCGCACAAGTAGTCGCCGCCGGCCCCGAAGCCTGGGTCAGCCCGGACCGGAAGGTTCAAGACTCGTACCGGATGATGCTGCTCGCGCTCGCCCGCCTGGGCGATCCACGCGCCGTGCCGGGCATCATCGCCGCGCTGGACAGCGGAGCTGAAACCTCCATGCTCGTTCAGACGCTTGGGCAGTACCGCGATTACCGGCACAAGTTCACGCCGCGACTGCTCTCGCGACTCGCGACAGTGCAGGCCGAGATAGATCCCGCCCGGCGGAACAGCATCAGCAACATGCTCACCGCCGCGCGGCAGCTCGGCGCGGCCGAGGCTCTGCCCGACGTCACACGGATCCTGGACATTGCGATGCGCTCGGAGAACCACACGATCATCCAGAGTGCGCTGCACACGCTCAAGTCACAGGGCACGGCCGCCCAACCCTCCCTGGTGCACGTGCAACGCCTCACCGACCACGCGGACGCGCATATCGCGCTGCCGGCCATCGAAATAGCCTGGGCGATCACGCATGATCTGGAGGCCTTCCTCTGCGACCTGCGACCCCGCATCGACGGCACCGACCAGCGTGCTGCGGGTCTGGCTGCGCAGTGCGCCGGGGCAGCTGGCACTGGAGCGGCACCGTTGGCCGGATCCATCCGGGTCCTGGCAGGATCCGAGGATCTTTGGACCCGTGTCCGAGCCTCCACCGCGCTGGTCAAGATCTCCGCCAGCGCCGATGCGCTGCTGCCGGTTCTGGTAGCGGCATGGCAGGAGAACGCCCATACACGCACCCTCATCGCAGAGTGCATCGGCAGCCTGGGGGCTCAGGCGTCTGACTTCCTGCCGCTGTTGCGTGCCGAACTGGCCGATCCGCGCCGCTACACATTCCGCCAAGGCCTCTGGTCCAACAGCAACGTCCCGAGCGATGAGAGGCTGCTGGCTGCATGCGTGGACGCCGTCGAACGCATCGCATGGCCCAGCAGCACCGAATCGGCGGGATCCTCGTGACGTCGACTCTTCGGCACCGGCAGAGTTGGTACCTTGACGGTCGCGGCCATCCAAAATGTCGGACGTCACCCCTGACGGTCTGATCCTCGTCTACCGAAAGGTGTGAGCATGGATGCTCAAGAGACGCCGCTGGGCGAGATCACGTGCCCGTCCGGCGTGCTGACGATCCTTGACGGCGGCTACCTCGGTTCCTGGTCGGCGGATCGTTCGCCGCAGGACGTCGATCCAGAGACGCTCGGCCTCCAGGATCCTCAACTGGCCGCTGAGATTGCTTCGGCCGTCGACTTCGAGGTGATCGGGCCGGACGCCGAGGCCGCTGCGCGCAGCTTCAACCAATGGGCCGGTCTGACGTTGTACGACATTCCCGGCTCAAGGACGCAGGCGTTCACGGCCAAGTTCGCGGAGCACTGTCGCGAGCGCGGTCTCGAGGCTGGTCTCTCACCGTTCCCGCAGCAGATTGCGCACCGTCATCGAGCAAGGCGCGCTGCGGGCAGGAATGGTGCTGGCGCGTTCCCGTTCTTCGGAGTCCCGGCTGTGGCGGTCGGCGGACTGCCTGACGATCGACCACTCGCGGTCAGCGGCACGCGGTCGCTCTCCGCCGACTTTGAGGATCGCTGGTCGAGCCTGACACTGCATGTCCATGACGCTCCGGCCGTCCGGAGTGTCGAAGTCGGAGTGGTCGGCGTCGACTGGGCTCGGTTGATGTTCGCTGACGTCGATGCTCTCTCGTCCTGGCAGCACGAGCACTCGATCGACGGCCTGGCCGACGTGGCGTTCTGGGGCCGCGACGCCGATCAGGCCGCTACGGAGCTCGACGCGCCGGTGCTCGGCACGGTCGGCGAGGACAACGTCCGGGGCTGGAGAAACCTGGCTTACGACGACGCGTGCCAGCATGCGGTGGAGGTCGGCTCCTGGAAGGCCGCCGATCCGGCCCGGCGCCTGGCGTTCGACTTCCGGCCCCACTCGCACCACTGGCAGGCGATGGCCGGCGTCAGAGCCTCGGACACCGAAGCGTCGACTGTGGATGTGGGCGGCGCCCGCATGCTGATGGCGATGACGAGTTGGGGTGACGGCATGTTCCCGGTACACGCCGAATTCGGCGAACACGGCGACGTGGTCCGGGTGCGGGTGGCCTTCGAAACCGAGATCGGGGAGTGAACCGTACAACGAGTTGAATTAGCAGAGGTCAACGCGCCGGGCATCGGTCATACTGGCCGAATGTCGGAGGCGTCGGAAGAGCTCAACGGGGACAAAGCGTCCGTGCTGCTGGCGTTCGGGATCGCGGCCAACGTCAAGCATGAGATCGGGCGGGGCGAAGGCGGTCTGGACATTCGGCGCGGCACCAAGCACTTCGCGGCGGGAGCGAAGGTGTGGGTGCTGCCGCCGCGCTGGGGCGATGGCGGAGAGCAGGTCGGGGTCGTCGGACGGCACCGCGGAAGCCCGGGGCCGTACATCCTGCTGGTGATGCCGCGCCGGCACCTGGAGAACTTCCGGACGCAGGGCGTGTACAGTCCCGCGCTATTCGCCGCGATGACCAGACCGATGAAGCGCGGAGGGAGTCCGGGGACGTCGTTCGCGCTCTGGGAGGATAAGGAGGCTGCCGCGCAGGTCGCCGCGATGTGGAATCAGCCGACCATGGAGGCGCACTTCGATGAGCCCCGGGGCTGGGGCTATGTTCCGGACCCGCCGCCGATGGAGCTGGAACGCGACCGGGTCGTGTTCTACCTCGCGCACTTCAACGCCAACCGTGCCTGGTATTCCTCGCGGTTGCCACCCCGTGAGGCGGGCGACGCTGCGTGAGGCTCACGGCCGATGAGTACCAGCGGACCGTGGCCGGGCTGGTGGGACGGACCATCACGGCCATCGCCTACTTCCCGTTGATGTGCGGAGAAGACGGGCTGGTTGTCGACGAGTGGGACGCCGGCGCCTGGCACGAGCCGACTATGGGCGTCGAACTGACCACGGCGACCGGCGAGGTCTATTCGGCTGTGTGGGGTCACAGCTTCGACTACTACGGCCTGGAAGTCTTTCCCACGCCGATGACTGCCCATCTGCGCGACCCCGGTACGCCGGGCGGATCGGCTCGGATCGACGTCACTGACCACGCGCAGTGGGCGGGCCTCGTCGGGCAGCCGGTTTCGTCGTCGGACATCATCTGGAGCACCGAGCCGGAGGCACCGCCGACCCCGGCCGCTGTGCACCTGCGCACAACGGCCTGCCAGGTGTGGATCGCGGCAGGTCGCCCAGCCGCATGGCCACCGAACGGGAAGTTCGACCTCCATACAGACGACGTCCTCGTCGTGTTCGACGAGGTGCTTGCGGATCAGATCGGGCTCGTTTGAGCGCGTGGGCCGAAGGAATCGCTTCAGCCTCGCCGCCCGGCTCTCTTCAGTGCGACCAGGCAGGGTCGATAATGCTGCCCCGAAGCCGCTGTGCGGCACGGCGTGGCTGTGGGCGCCCACTGCCGATGCCCGCCGACGGCGGCGAGCCGCGCTACCCGGCGACCAGCCTCGGGCTGGACGACGACGATGCCGATGACGACGATCGAGAAGCGGGTGGAATGGCGTCGCGCCATCCCGGCCCGGCGTGTCATCATCGCCGGATGAGCGAGACGGAGGCGTGGACGACGCCGGAGCAGATCGCGGCGAAGACCACCGAGTTCGAGGCGGCGGCGAGCGCCGCGTTCGGCTATGTCCGCCCAATCGCGGGATCTGCCACGACGATGTCGACGGGTCGGTTGTCGTGGACCGGGTCAACGTCCCGGTGCGGCTGCTGCCGGCCGCCGCGATGGCGCTGGTGCTGGGTGAGCGGTGGGCGCCGAACTGCGCGGTGCGGGTCAGCGCTGTGGAGCTCGATCAGGCGCGGACGATCGCAGGGCCAGCCGAGGCGTGCACCGAGATGCCGCACCCGAACCTCATCGCGTGGCGCTATCTACGCGAAGAGATCGGCGACCACGGGACCGCCGTCGCTGTCTACCTCGAGTGCATCGACATGACGGATATCGGCGACGCGTACATCGACGCCGTTCTCGGCGAGATTCACCGAGGACGGATCGAGAGCGCGGATGGGACGACGACGCTGTGGCGCCCGGTCGGCCCGGCCGAACTCGATCTCCTGCGTACTTCAGGGATGACGGCGTGGTCGCCGCGCCTGCCCGACCAGCCCATCTTCTACCCGGTCTTGAACCAGGACTACGCCGAGCACATCGCTCGCGAGTGGAACGTCGCCGCGTCCGGCTCCGGCTACGTCACCCGATTCAATGTGCTGACCTCGTTCGCCCGCCGCTACCCGACGCAGCAGGCCGGTGGTGCCGGGCATCTGGAGCTGTGGATCCCGGCCGAGGACGTCGACGAGCTAAACCGCAGCATCGTCGGCCCGATCGAGATCGTCGGCGAGCACCGTGGGCTATGAACTACGGGCCCTGGTAGCCGCCGACACCGTTCTGGACTCGGTGTCCGGCCTGCCCCCGGGCGCGGTCGTCCGTCTCGCGCAAGGACTGAGCCTGCTCGCGCTCACCATCGAACTGCAGGACCGTCTCGACGAATCCGGGCCGCGCACACCGGAGCAGCGTGCCGCGGCCTGGTCGGCGGCCGGCCCGGTGGCGATGGTGTTCGCCGATTACTTCGGCGGTGTCGGCGAGCAATCGGCAACTGTCTGGGACAGCGGCCGTCTCGTCCTCGGTCCGCTCACGGTCGGGGACCGCGAGCCGTTCCCCGCCGACGGCAGCCCGATTTCGCGGGCGCTGCGGCTCCTTGGCGCGCAGGCGGATGGCGGTCGGGACGAGTTCGACACAGTCGGCCTGGCACGCCACCGCAACACCGAGGACTGGCCACAGCCTCCGCGGCCGATCCCGGACGAGCACATCGTCCACGCGGCGGCGATCCGTGCAGAGGAGATCGCGGTCGGCTACGTCGACGGTTGGCTCACCGGCGAGGCCGCTCGCCGTCTGGCATGGTGGCGTGCCTGCGACCTGGCTGATCCCACGAGCACGATCGGCGGGCTCGCGGCGCTGCGCGACGACGTCGACGCCTTCGACCGGATGTGCCACGACCTGGCCGCCCCCGTCGGCGGCGGCGAACGGAACGCGATCTGGCACTACCTCGATCTCGATCACCGCAAGGCTCATCTATCCCGCGAGGTTCGTGACTCGATCGCGGTGATCCGCGACGGCCGGCAGCGGTTCCTGATCGACCGGGCGGTCTCAGGCGAGGGTATGAACTGGTCTTCGCACAGCGCACTGCTGGGCACCGACCGCCCCGAGGAGATTGACGCCGCGCTCGACCGCGCCGATCCGCTGGCCGGCGTCGCGCTGATCGGACTGGCAATGACCCACCCGGATCCGGGGCAGATCCTGCCGCGCATCGCCCGCGCCTACGCGATCGGCGGCGACCAAATGACGCAACAGGCGACTGTCGCTACCGCCCACGTCGCCCGGCTGCACCTCACCACCAGCCCCGAAGTCCTGGCCCATGTCCGCAGCAGACGCCGCGGCAACGAAGCGGACATGGACCTGTGGTCGTTCGTCCCGCGTCGCCGCTTGCCGTGGTGGCTGTGGCGGTACGAGCTTCCCCACGTCCTCGGCGCCCGGCTGCACGGGTGGTGGCTTGTGCTCACGCGCCGCGCCGGATGACGAGAGTTCCTCAGTCCCACCAGAAGAACTAGGTGTGGCTGAACACCTGCGGTTCGGCGAGCGCCGTTGTGGTGCCGGTGCCCTGGTCGACGATGTCGGGGCAGTACCCGGTCTGCTCCTCGGCGACTTTCGCGACCAGGGCCGGCGCGGTGGGCGGTTCGGGGACGTTAAGCTCGATGACGTCGTGGCCGAGGGTCAGCAGTTCGGCGCCGAACCGAGCGCGCCAGTGCTCGAGGACGGCTTCGTGCTGGGCACCGGTGATGTCGTAGTTGCAGGCGCCGCCCCATTCCATCCTGCGCAGGATGTCCAGGCCGCCGGGGCCGGCCGGGCACAGGCCGATGACCGTGGTGTCAGCGGCCCAGGATCCGCCCGGTGGAGGCTCGTTCGGCAGGTCGAGTTCGCCGCAGCGGTGCGCAGCTGTCATCTCGTCGCGGTCGTCGTCGGTGAGGAACAGGTCGCCGTTCTCGTCTCTCTCGCCGCCGCCCTGCTCGCAGTCCGCCTTCAGGTCGGCCAGCAGATCGACGACGTCGCCGCGCCAGGGATCGTCGATTGTGACGACGTAACGGCCGTCCAGGTGTCGCCACACGGTCGGGTCACGGTCCCGATCAGCCTGGTTCGGGTCGGTGAGGAACGGCCACAACCCGGTCTCGCCGTGCAGCGCCTTCAACGCATTCCACACGTCGCGCGCCGACCCGGCTGGCACGTCGACGGCAAGGATTTCCGCACCGTCGACGAGAGCGCCCATCGTGCGGGACGTGCCCAGCAGCGCTTGTGCTTCGCACTTGTTCATGCAGCGGCGAGGATGTCGCGCAGCCGCCGGGTCGAGGCCAGCCAGGGGCCGTCTCCGGTCTCGTCGCCCTCCAGCCACAGTTGCCTGATCTCGCTGTCCTCGCCGAGGATCCGTTCGACGTAGGCGTCCGAGGCGAACTCCTGGCCGCCGGGCAGTTCGCGGGCCGCGATCGCCGACGCGGCCAGCGCCTCCACCCCGAAGTCGCTGTCGAGATAGGCGTCGCAGGCGATGACCGCATCGAGCGCGCGGCGCAGCAGCGGGATCCGCTCGTGCTCGGCCGCGTCGTCCAGGTCGTTGGCGAAGTCGGCGGCCGTGTCGTTGTCGAACGGCCCGATATCCCAGGCGCCCATGAGCATCCCCATCCCTTGTTGATCGTCGCGAGGACCGTATCCGACGCCGCCGACAATCCCCGTCGCCGCCTGTCGGCGCGGGCCGCTACGGTCGTCGTCATGGTGGGGATCGACTACATGTGCGGGGACGCGACGGCGCCCAACGGCAAGGGCGTCAAGGTGATCGCGCACGTCTGCAACGACCGCGGCGGCTGGGGCAAGGGCTTCGTCCTCGCGCTGTCTAAGCGCTGGCCGCAGCCCGAAGCCGAGTACCGAGCCTGGCATCGCGACCGGGCGCGCAACGACTTCGGACTCGGCGCGCTGCAGATGGTCCAGGTCGATGGACTGCTGTGGGTGGCGAACCTGATCGGCCAGCACGGCACCCGGACCAGCCGCTCCAGCGGCGTCCCAGTCCGGTACGAGGCAATCGGCCAGGCGCTGGCGAAACTCGTGCCCCGCGCCCTCGCGTTGGGCGCCTCGGTCCACATGCCGCGCATCGGCTGCTGCCTGGCCGGCGGGCGTTGGGAGCGCGTCGAGCCGCTGATCGAGGCGACGCTCGTCTCCGCCGGGATACCCGTCACCGTCTATGACCGTGACTGAATCAGTACCCTCATTCCGAAGGATGCGCTGGCCGGGCTGGACGGCATCGATTGGACGCGGCTGCACCACGCCTACGGGCGCATCAGCGATGTCGCCGGGCTACCGAGCTGCCGTAGCCCCCGCGAGTGCCCACGCAGTCTCGTTGAACCGGGGCGAGATCACGAGGACGGGCTTGGTGGCGGTCATGACGACCATCGTGGCCGTGACCGTGGGTGCAGCGCGAGCGAGGTCCTGCAGGTCACGCCGTGATGCCATGCGGCGGCACGCGCGCGAGCAGGACTCTGTACACGTCGCCGCGCTGATCGACGGACACCTGCACCGTCGAGCCCGGCCTCCAGAACTGGCGCAGTTCCGGGTCCTCCGCCCTGGCCTCGACCAGTGCGACGCCGTCGGTCGCAAGGAGTGCCTCGAGGTCCGTGAAGGAGATGCGAGGCCGCAGCGGGCCGTAGGCGGCGATCAGGGCAGGGCTCTGGTCGGCGACTGTGAGCCAGTGGCGGTGACACTCGATGGTGATGTAGCAGCATGTCCAGTCCGGTGAGCCCTTGAGCCGGTCCCACCAGATCTCGACACCGCCGAAATCGCGTCCGAGCCGCCGTCGGAGCCGGTTCTCGGCATAGCAGTCGCCCAGACGCGCGGCCGCATCGTCAGGGCTGCACGAGCAGTCCAGGCCGAGCAGTGCACCGCCGGCGATCACCTCGGCGAGGACCGTGGCGCTCATCGCAGCGTCGCGATCGCGACCGCGGTCCAGAATGCCGGCTCGGGTGCCTGGTCATCCGGCCGGTCGCCGATCCACCGCCGCACGGCTTCGGCATGCTCGAACGACGCGAACAGCCCGTTGCCGCCGATGCGAACGCCGAGGTCGGCAAGCGCGGCGGCCTCGTAGCTGTGACACAGCCATGAGTGCACGGCGCTGAGCCACGATTCGATGCCGATCACGTCGTATCCGAGGATCTCGATGGTGCCCTGCGTCGGCTGGGACCACGGGAACCACGCGGCGGCCGACGGTGCGAGCGCAGCGTGCTGCTCGACCAGCTCGGCGCGGTCATCATCGGTCATCAACACCGCGTATTCGACGGTGGCCTTCGGTGGATCGTTCAGGCGCTCCCGATGCCAGGGACGGAAGTCCTCCTCAGTGAGGACCGGGTCCGTCAAGCAGCCGCTGATCGTGACGAACCGCTCGGGGACCAGCTCAGTGTCCTGCCACGGCTGCCGCACGGCGCCCGGCGCGTAGACGTAGCCGACCACGCCCCACCCGCTGCCGGGCGCGACGGCGTTCACTGGCCGCTCGGGTGGTTGCTCAGCCAGTCGGCGAACCGGGACATCAAGTGCGCACGCTGGCCCAGGGTCGCGGCGATGACGTCGCCGCCGCCGTCGTACGGGTGGTAAAGCCACGCAAGATCCCTCGGCGCGGTAACTGCACCGCCGTACCGGCCATCGGCGATCTGGCGTAGCAGCGGATCGAGTGCGCCGAGGTCGTCGCTGCGGATGGCCCCGGCCCAGACGATCGCCGGGCTGCCGCCTGCGTCGTCTTCGGGTACGAACAACCGCCACAGTCCAGCCCCGGGCAGCAGTGCGAAGTCCAGCGGCCAGTGCGGCCATGTCACGACCGTGACGACGAGGTCGCCGCCACGATCGCCGAGCAGGGCAGTGAGTAGCGCGTGGTGACGGTCGAGGACGGACTGCATCTCGGCCTCACCTTCCGGATACCGTTTGGACCCCGGCAGGCTGTGAAACCGCACCCAGCGCTCGGGAACCTTCTGACGGAGCCGCCAGCCGATCGGCTCGACTCCCGGCCAAACCCGGTCCCAGCGCGCAAAGCCTGGACGGTTCACCGAACGCGGGCACCGGCCGACCGAGGACGAGCGCCGTCGGACATCCTGTCGGGCTTGTCGCCCTCACGTCGGGTCGCCGCGGTCGGCGATGACGCCGACGTCATCAGGCCAGGTGCCGTGGTCGATCAGGTGCGCGACGGCGCGTCCGGCGGTGTCCAGCGGGACGGTGTCGCGGTCGGCGTAGGTGTCGGACTGACCGTTGGCCAGGATGTAGCCGCAGGACTCGCCTTCGGCGCCGAAGGCCGCGAGGTGTTCGCCGGGGTCGTCGTCGCCGTTCACCAGGATCACCATCGCGCGGGCACCGTTGGTGACGACGCCGAGCCGACGGCCGTCGTCGGCAGCGAACCACGTTTCGGCGGTTGCCCAGGCAAACCGGGAACCGATCAGGCGGCGCGCCTGCTCGCCGTCGTACCCGACGCCCGCGTCATCGGCGTCGCTCAGGCGCCAGCCCGTCCCGGTGTTCGTCACGAGCCGATCCCAGCCCAGGTCGGCAGGGGCTCGCAGCGGGTCTGCCATTCGGTGGGGATGTCTTCGACACCGAGACGGGTGGTGACGATCCCGCCGACGATGGCGCAGTTGGTGTCGATGTCACCGCCGACGATCGCGGTATCCCAGAATGCTGCGACATAGTCGTCCAGGTGCTTCGATGCGACCCAGAGACAGAAGGGGACGGTGTCGGGCGCGGAGATCTCCCGGCCATTACCGAGTGACGCGGCCGCTGAGCGTGGGTCGTCCAGGTGGATCAGGCGGATGGCGTTCTCGATCCCGTCCCGGACCAGGCCCGGCGGTGCCACGTCGGCGACCAGCCGCAGGAACTCCGCCTCGTGTACCGACGGCACAGACGCGGCGAGCGCGGCTGCCGCGGCGACGGCGATCGCCCCGGCCACGCCCTCCGGATGCGTGTGTGTCACCTCGGCCGACAGCTTCGCCTCGGCCACGGTACGCTCCACATCGTCGGCGAACCATGCTCCCAGTGGGGCCACGCGCATCGCGGCGCCGTTGCCCCACGAGCCGCGTCCGTCCCACGATTCGGCGGCCAGTTGTCGCCAGTCACCGCCTTCCTGGCGGATCAGCCGCAGCATCCGGTTCACACCCGGGCCGTAGCCACGGTCGAAATCGTGATGCTTCGCGAACGAGGCGGCCAGCGCGTCCTGGTCGATCCGGTCGTGCCGGTCGATGACCGCGAACACGGAGCAGGCCATCTCGGCGTCGTCGGTCCAGTACCACGGGTCCGGCGGCAAGCGCCGCTCGCGCAGCGCAGGCACGTTGTCGGGTACGAAGAAGCAGGAGCCGATCGCGTCACCCACGGCCAGGCCGCGCAGCGACGCGGCGGCACGGGCACGGCGGTCGGCGATCATGCCGCTTATCCTCCCAAGTGAAGCTGGCGTCACGCTACCGGAATACAAGGCGATGACGGCCTTGTCCGCCGACGTCCGAGCGTTCCTGTACCTGGAGCCGGGCGTCAATGTCTGAGATCCAGCCGAACATCGCCCGGTGCCGGCCACGGCGGGCTTGCCATGTACGGTTCTCGACCGCCATGATCCCAGACATAACGACGCGAAAGGGCTATGCCGCGTAGGCGCCCCAAGGACGTGCCCTCGGCTCGGGGCACCGCGACATCCGCTGTCCCGCGCCTGCGGTGCCGGTCAGCGATCTGGCCATCAGAGTCACGGATCCAGACCCGGACTACTGGTTCGACAACCAGGTGGTCATCGAGATCGATGGTGTTCCGTTCCTGGACAAAGATCTCGAGCACATTCACACGGTGGCGACCCCGAGGTACTCCTCGGCCCGGCCGGTTTCCTGCTGCCCGGCGACGAACCACGCGAAGCACCTCTCGGCACGCCCAACTGGTGCGTCGCCGAATGCTGCGGCGTGTCGGCCAGCACCAACGACCTCGCCACCCCCACGCAATAAAACCAAATCAATCGTCTAGCGGCGTGCATTCCAAGATCGGCCTTGTCTCGGCACGTGACCGGCCCCTCATTCGCTGTCGTGGGAGTGGGGCCGGGGATGCATGCGGGCTTGGAGCCAGTCCTCGAGGGTACGGCGTGCGCGTGCCGTGATCGCTGCCTCGGGCAGCATGCTGTCGAACGCGTGCGGGCCGTCGGCGAACACGTGCAGGTCGGTCGGCACGCCGGCGGCGATCAGTCTGCGGGCGTACTCGAGGTCTTCATCGAGCAGGCCGTCGAGGTTGCCGACGGAGACGAAAGCGGGCGGCAGGCCGGTCAGGTCGCGGGCCCGTGCCGGGACCGCGTAGCCGGGAACGTCAGGGGCGGATCGGTATGGGCCGAGGTATGAGTGCCAGCCGTACTGGTTGGTCGCGGGGCCCCAGAGCGGGGCGCCGGCCCGGCTCGATTCGGCCGGCAGCCGATCGTCGAGCATCGGGTAGTTCAGCACTTGGAAGCTGATCGGGATCTCGCCCCGGTCGCGGGCGAGCAGGGTCAGGCCTGCGGCGAGTCCGCCACCCGCGCTGCCGCCGATGACTCCGATCCGGGTGGGGTCGATGCCGAGTTCGGGTGCGTTGCGGTGGGCCCAGCGCAGCGCCGTGTAGCAGTCCTCGAGCGGGCCCGGGTAGGGCGTCTCGGGGGCTAGCCGGTAGCCGACCGAGATCCCGACGCACGCCAGCGTGGTGCACCACCGGTCGAACCGTCCGTCCTCGCCCAGGTGCGAGCCGATCACATAGCCGCCGCCGTGGATCGAGATCAGGCAGGGTCTCGGGAGCGTCGTGCCGCGTTCGCGGTGCAGGCGCACCGCGACGTCCGGGTCGCCGGGGGCGTGGCGGTTGAGGTGTTCGACGGTGCCGGTCGGCGTGCCGGACGAGCGCAGCGTGCGCCCGCGCATAGCGGCCAGGTTTGTCTCGTCGATGGTGACCTCGCCGATCTCCTCGAGTCGTTGCCGCACGTCGGCGGGCAGCGCTGCGAGGAGCAGGGCAAGGTAGTCGGCTCTCTGTGGCGCGGGTCGGGTGGTCGGGGTGGTGGGTGTCGGGCCTGATGCGGACATGGAGCGCCTCACACGGTAGGATTGCTTATATGTTTAAAGCTATCAGGGTTACCGGGAAGCGGCGAGCCGCGCCCGTACCGCCTGAGAGCGCCGCGCAGACGAAGGACGGACGGCCATGCCAGAACAGGAACACCACGACCTGGCAGCGGACGCAGGCCTGCAGGCGGACCCGGATACGGCCCGGCTCGCCGTGTCCGCCTGGGCGGCCATGTCCGAGTTCGTCCGCAGCTTCGACCCGGCCGAGGAGCTGCGCAGCACGCTCGCGCTCGGCCGCGGCTCCGGGCGGGTCAAGACACTGCTGGGGCTTGCCCGGGAGCCACTGAGCGTCGCACAGCTCGCCGCGACCGTTGGCCTAGACGCCCCCTACACGACGCTCATCGTGAACGAGCTCCAAGCGCTCGGACTCGTCTCGCGCACCAGCGACGAGCACGACCGACGACGCAGAATGGTGGCATTGACCCCGCGCGGGCAGGAAGCCGTGCAGACGGCACAGGGCATCATCGCCCGCCCGCCGGCCGCCTTGCACGCCTTACCCGCCGAAGACCTCGCACACCTGCACCGGATCCTCGAACGCCTCACCAACCTGCACCACAAGGACATCCAGCACACACCGAGCCCGCACTGAGCGCCGGACGGGGCCTCCCCCCGGGTGGTGGACACGCTGATACTGGATCTTGCAACGGGCACCGGCCCAAGACCTTGACCACTGCGGCCGGGGACCTGGATCTGCGGATCCCGAAGGTGCGGGTCGGCTCGTTCTTCCCGTCGCTGCTCGAGCGCCGCCGCCGGATCGACCGGGCCCTGTTCGCGGTCGTGATGGAGGCGTACCTGCATGGGGTCTCCACCCGCTCGGTCGACGACCTGGTGGTGGCGATGGGCGCGAACACGGGCATCTCGAAGTCCGAGGTCTCCCGGATCTGCCAGAACCTCGATACGGAGGTCGCGGCGTTCCGCGACCGGCCGCTGTCGCACATCGCCTTCCCGTACGTGTTCTTGGACGCGACCTACTGCAAGACCCGGGTCGATCACCGGATCGTCTCCCAGGCCGTGGTCATCGCCACCGGCATCTCCGCCGACGGCCGGCGCGAGGTCCTCGGCTTCCAGGTCGGTGACAGCGAGGACGCCGCCTTCTGGACCGAGTTCCTCCGGTCCCAGCGCCGCGCGGATGTCGTCGGCGTCTTCCCGAACCCCGCCGCCCTCGAACGCCTCGCCGGCGCGATCCTCGCCGAGCTTTGGGTCGAGTTGTCGGGCGTGCCTGTTCGGGTGACGCTGCCAGGGGTGCACCGGCTCTGACCGCTTGCCGGAAGCGCGGTGAGCGCCCACTGGTTGGTGTCGTCGCCGCCGAAGGCATTGACTGCTGGACCACGGTGCTACCGGTGATCGGCATGATCGAGCGTAGTTTCGCCACATGTGCGCGGCCTGCGCGTCGTCGTTCACGTTCGGGACGCCGACCTGGTTGGCCATCAGCGCGGGTTGGTAGGAGTCGCGGCCTTGGATCAGTTAGGCGTCGAACCAACCGCCGACGGCCACCGCCCCGGCCACGGCCGCGAACATCGCCGCGACGGCCGGGGTGGTGCGGGCCGTGTTCCGTGCACTGTCGCGCAGCGCGAGGCGGGGACCGCGCGGCAGGAGCAGAATGCTGTCATGCAGGGTGAGTGGACGGGCGAACGGGCTGGTCCGGACATGTTGGGGAGTGCGGTGTGACCCGCAGTGGAAGGCCGCTTGCGGGCTGGGGCTGTACGACAACGCGTTCGACTCCTCGTTGCAGGCCTACTTCCTCCGGCGCCTGGCGCGCTCGAGCGACCCGCAGCGGATCTTCACCGCGGTACGCGCCGTGGTTGCCGAGACCAGGGTCCTGAGGAGCAAGGTGCGCCGGGCTCTGGATTCTCGGGCGGTCATGTCCATACCGCGGAATGCGATCGTGATTCTGCCCGCGTCTGCCGCGTGCGCGACGGCCCCGTGGGAACTGATCAACGCCTCGCTCAACAACAGTGCGGCGCGTGCGGTTGAGAGCCTCACGACCATTGATCATCCGCAATTATGCGCATTGCGCCGCCATTGACATGGCCTATCGATCATCGCGCGCGGAGTCCTTGACGGACACGACGCACCCGCTGCACACTGGTGTACAGTGATGCACGCCGGTGTGCAACGGAGAAGCGGGGTGCGCTTCGAAGCTCCGAGGTCGGTGGGGTCGACGCCTTCTTCTCCGCCGAATCCGAGACAAGGAAAGATCATGGCCCGTCTGCCCGAACCCGACCGCTCGACCTTCCCGCAGGACCTTCAGGACTTCCTCGCGACGATCCCGGAGCACAAGAACTTCACCATGATGTCGTATTCGATATCAACGATCGAGCAATATATCCGCCAGGGCGTGGCTCAGTACACCGGGCTCGAGCTTCCGGCGCGGACCCGCGAGCTGGTCATCTTGACGACGGCGGCTGTGGCCCAGGCCGAATACGAGTTCGTCCAGCACGTTCCGATCTCCGAGTCGGCCGGAGTCGACCCGGAGATCCGCGAGGTGATCCACCGGCTCGAGTTCGACTCGCCACGGTTGTCGGCCGGAGACCGGGCGGTGGTGAACTTCGCCGCCGCGGTCGTGCGCCACCCCACCGTCTCCGACGAGGTTTTCGACGCCGTCCACGCCGTGCTGAGCAACCGCGAGACTCTCGAGGCGATGCAGGTCATCGGCTTCTACTGGTCGTTCGGCCGGGTCGCAACGGTACTGCAGGTAGAGATCGAGCCAGCGCACGGAACCGCCGTCGTCGAAGCCAGCAGGATGTTGGGCGCGGCCAGAAAGGAAATCAGCGAGTGTTGAAACTCTGGAAGGGCTGCATGGGGTTGCCGCCGCAGTGGTAGCGCGCAACGCCGTTGTGCTCAAGTATTCTGTCCGACCGCGGCCAAGAGTTCCCCGGGACCTATCTCACCATACCCGGGTTGCGGTTTAGCCGAGGCGATTTGAGCGTGCGCCGGAGATACCAACACGAGGGGCGTGCCGACGTTGACGGCACGCCTAAACCCACCTCCGAGTAAGTCCTCAACGCGATGCCGACTCTCAATCAGCAGGAATCTCCTAGTGATATATGACACAAGAAAATTCGCCCCGCGGCGCGGCGTACTCCTACATCGGATGACCCGGCGAGGGTATCTTCGCCCAGCTCAACCTTGAAAGACCCGACTGGCCCGAGCCGAGCGGGGGCGCCGGACCCAAGCCGAGTGCCGCGACTGCCTGCCCCCAGAGCGTGAGAACCTCCGCCAACTCACCCTCGGAAAATCCAGGCACACACGCGGAGAAACACGGCTTCAACAGAAAGCCCTTGAATATCACGGTGCGTTCGGGCCGCCGATCGCTGTTGCAGCATGCGCGGCATCAGCCTGCGAACTCAACCGCGGAATGTGTGCTATCGCATGGGTCACAACCTTAGTGGCGCACTTGCGCATTGAGTGTTTCTATCCGCTACAGTTATGGACGTGACCGAGATCGAATCTTTTCCGGTATACATCCCTGAACACGACCTCGAGGACCTGCAGGAGCGCCTGGACCGTGTCCGGCTTCCCGAAGCGGAGACGGTCCAGGACGGTACGCAAGGCATCGGCCTGGATCATCTGCAGAGCCTGCTGGACACCTGGCGTGCGCATGACTGGCGGTCCCTGGAAGCGCGGTGGAATGCGAGACCGCATTACCGCACCCGCCTGGACGGCCTGGACATCGCGTTCTGGCATGTACGCTCGGCCGAGCCGGGCGCCTTTCCCCTGGTACTGACGCACGGCTGGCCCGGCTCTGTCCTGGAATTCCAGAGCATCATCGGGCCGCTGACCGACCCGGTCGCGCACGGCGGCGCCGCCGAGGACGCCTTTGATGTGGTCATCCCGGCGCTGCCGGGCTTCGGCTTCAGCGAGCGGCCCCGGGAACGCGGCTGGACCCCCGGCCGCACAGCACAGGCCTGGGCGGAACTGATGACCAGGCTCGGGTACGAACGCTTCGGGGCGCACGGCGGCGACTGGGGCGCGTCCGTGAGTAGCTACCTGGCCGGCCTGGAGCCCGAGCGGGTCGCCGCGCTGCATTTGACCATGCCGTTCGCGTCCCCGCTGCCCGAAGACGTGGCGGCTGCGGACGACGCGGAGAAGCTCATGCTGGCCAAGCGTGACAGGTTCCTGAGAACCGGCCCCACCCACGCGATCGTCCAGAGCGTGTTCCCGCAGACGCTGGGCTATTCCCTGACCGACTCTCCGGCCGGGCTCGCCGCGTGGCTCGGCCAGGCGCTGGTCGACTTCTCGGACAGGCGGCCCGAGGCGGGCGGCGGCGTCAGCATGGCCCAGCAGGTGGAGAACATCGCCCTGTACTGGTTCACCCGTACCGGAGCCTCCGCAGCACGCTGGTACTGGGAGTCGGCGCGGTCGACGCCGCGCAGCGCAGAGGCGCAGAACAAGGAGACGGTGACCGTACCTACCGCCTTCACGCTGTTTCCCGGCGAGCCCTACCCGACCGCCCGGCGCTGGGCGGAACACCGCTACCGCAACATCATCAGCTGGAACGCGATGGAGTACGGCGGGCACTTCGCGGGCTGGGAAAAGCCCGGCCAGCTGGTCAGCGAACTCAGGAATGCCTTCCGTCAGGTCCGCGACCGTTAGGTTCCGAGCGATCGGGCGACGGCCTATGCACCGTCAACCGGTACCGACCTGGACCCCGAGGAGTTGAGCAAAGGCATGCAGGACGAGAAAGGACTGGAGCCGATGGAGGAGTTCGACGTCATCGTGTGCGGCGCCGGTTCCGCGGGCTCGACGGCCGCGGGATATCTGGCCGCCGACGAGGACCTGCGGGTGCTGGTCCTGGAGGCGGGGCCCGACGATGAGGACGAGCGGGTAACCGACCCTGACCGATGGCCCGAGAACCTCGGCGGCGAGCGCGACTGGGGGTACCTGACCGCGCCGGAGGCCGGGCTCGACGGGCGGCGCCTGCTGTATTCAATGGGCAAAGGCCTCGGCGGCGGTTCGAGCATCAACGTCGGAGTCTGGTCGCGCGGCCACCGGCGCGACTGGGAGGATCTGGCTGCCCAGTGCGCGGACCCGCGATGGTCATACGAGTCGACGCTGGAGATCTACCGCGAGATCGAGACCTGGCGCGGCAAGCCCGACCCGGCCCGGCGCGGCACGGCCGGCCCCATGCACATCCAGCCGGCTCAGCCGCTGGATCCCTTCTTCGACGCGATGCTCGACGGAGCAGAAGCGGCGGGCCTCGAACGTTACGACAGTCCCAACGGGGAGCTCGCCGAACGAGGCACCGGCTGCGCCGTGCGCGACGAGATCGTCGAGAACGGCGTCCGGCGCTCACCGTACCGCGCGCTGCTCGCCCCACGGCGCCGACAGCGACATCTGACGGTGCGGACGGGGACGCACGTCACCCGCGTGCTGTTCGAGGGCCGACGCGCGATCGGCGTCGAGGCCGTCGCGGACGGACGCCTCGTGCGGTTCCGGGCCGAACGGGAGGTCGTGCTCAGCCTCGGGACGGTCCAGACGCCGAAGGTCCTCATGCACTCCGGTCTCGGTCCGGCTCGGCACCTCGAACCTCTGGGCATCGACGTCCTCGAAAACCTTCCCGGGGTCGGCGCCAACCTGGACGACCATCTGCTCATCGGATGCGTCTTCGAGGCCGGTGAGCGGGAACTGCCCCCGCCTGCGCGCGCGCAGGCGGTGTGCTTCTGGGGAAGCGACGGTCGGCCCGAATCACCGAAGTTCGTCATGTACTCCGGAGGGGCGGCGTTCATGAGTCCCGAAGCCGCGGCGCGCTACGGTAGCCCGGCGTCGGCGTTCACGTTCCTGCTCGGCATGCGCCTGCGCTCCCGCGGATCGGTGCGGCTCGCCGACGCCGACCCGGCGAGCACACCGGTGATCGAGACCGGCTTTTTCACCGAACCCGAGGACCTTCACGACGCCGTCGAGGCCTACCGCTTCGCCGAGACCGTCGCCGACGCGCCGGCGATGCGGCGTTACCGCGGCGAACGCGCAATCCCGGGACCGGCGTCGGACGCGGATGTCGCCGCGTACCTCCGCACGGCCGCTTCAACGTTCTGGCACCAGTGCGGCACGGCCAGGATCGGCGCCGCGGACGACGCGGACGCCGTCGTCGACCACGAACTGCGAGTCCGGGGCACGCAGAACCTGCGTATCGCGGACGCGTCGGTCCTGCCTCGCGTCACCTCGGGAAACACCATGGCTCCGTCCGTGGTGGTCGGCTACAGGGCGGCCGCACTGATCAGCGGTCGAGCGACCGCCCCGCTCGCCGCGGACCGATGAGAATACGCGGTCACCCGATCAGTCGGCGTCACCTTCGTTCGCTTTATCCCGGGCGGCGGCCGTCCGGCACTGCTGGGTTCCGCCGAGCCGCGCGAGATCTGACCTCCCTGCCGCGCACTGTTCTGACAGGTTGACGGCTGGCTCCGCCCAGTCATCCGGATGGGTGGCTGGGCGGGCCATGCGGCCGGGGGCGACGCTCGCGCCGCGACGCCGGGTCGGGAATCACGCGCGCATCGATCGTTTGACCAGGAGGCCGACAATGACGGGAGAGCGCGATGGAGACGCCTACGCCGATGAATGTCAGGGCACTACCGAGCCCGCTCGCCGCGCCGCCGAGGCCGTAGGCGCCGAACGCGATCGCGGGGGCCCACACCAACGCGCCGGCGGCGTTCGCCACGACGAATCCGGGCCGCCTCATCGCGACCATCCCGGCGATGAACGCGGCATACGTGCGCAGGCCGGATATGAACCTCGAGTAGAAGACGACCGTGCCGCCGTGGCGGTCGAACAGGTATCGGCCGACCTTGAGCCTGCGCGGTGTCAATCCGACGTGGCGTCCGTAGCGTCGCGGACGGGACCGACGAAGCCAAAACGCAAGTCCAGCACGTGCTGACCGTCGTCGGCACCGACCTTGTCCGTCTGTTCACTAACGATCGGCCCGAACGAGCATCCCCGGCCCACGCGACGCATCAGCCGCCTACAACGCCGCTGTCAGCTGCTCGACAGGTGGCAGGCGAAGGTCGCTAACAGCACCCCGACGCTCCGACGGAGCCGCAGACCACGCAGCCCCTCAGCGCAAAGGCAGGCTCTCTATGGTGAAAGTGGGGCTGGTGAGCGGGGAGCCGTATAGATACGTGTCCATCTGGGAGTTGGTCACCAGCAACCGGTCTCCGCTTATCGCGACGCCGGTGGTGGTGTCCGCGCCGGGGTAGGTGCGCTCGGCCGTAAGGCTTGCACGCGTGTCGCCGTCGGAGAGCCGCACGGTGTCGACCTCGTTGTTCACGGAGCGGGCGATATACAGGATTCGACCTTGCCGCGCGATGCCGTCGGCGCTCGGCAGAGCCGGCGCGTCGATCTTCTCAACGGCACCGGTGTCGAGCGTGAGCCGGTAGAGAGCGCCCGTGTACCAGTAGCCGATGATCAAAGACCTGCCGTCAGGGGCGGTGACGATGCCGTTGCCGTTGGACTGGCCGGCCACGTAGTCCGGTAGGTGATAGGCCACCTGGAGGGTCCGGTGGGCTCCGGTGGCGGGGGCATAGACCTCGGCGGCCGGTATGCGATAGACGACCGGGCGGAAGGAGTCGGTGATGTAGACGTCTCCGTTGGGAGCGACGGTCTCATCATTGACGAGAGTCTTCCGGCCGGTGGCGGGCACGGTGTAGGAGGCGACGAGCTTCCCGGTGTCGGTGTAGATGAAGAAGCGGCCGGTGAAGGCGCCGGCGACCAGCAGGCGGTCGCCGGCGATCTTGATCCCGGTGGCCTGGGTCCGGCCGTCTTGGCCTGCCGTCAAAAAGGTTTCGAGCGTCTTCGCTCCGACGCGTCCGCGATAGACGGAGCCGTCGTCGATGCTTCCGGTGTAGATGTACGTGCTGTCGGCCGCGACGCTTTCGGGAAAGGCGTTGGCGCCATCGACCGTGATCGCGTAGGTACCGCCGTGGGCCTGGACGGTCGCGGCGTCGGCGGGAAGCGTGAGTGCGGCGAGAGCGGCGGACGTGGTGGCGAAAGTGAACAGGGCACGCCGGAACGTGGCGTGTGCGGATGCGCTCGTGTGCATGATGATCAACCTTTGTGTTCGACGCGGGAGGAAAACGAGCTCTGTGGCGCTGACAGGAAGTGGCCATCGACTTCGAACTCGTGCTCGAGCCCGATGCCTGGTAGCTGGATCCTTGTCAGCGCACTGCGCTGGCGACCATGTCGGCCAGCGGGGTAGTGGGCCGCCCGATGAGGCGGCTCAGGTCGCCCGAGTCGGTGAAAAGTTCGCCGCGGGCGAGGCCGAGATCTGCGTCGGCGAGGACGTGCGCGAGTTCGGCGGGCAGACCCGCCGTGGTCAGCGCCTGGGTGAGTTGCTCCGCGGGCAGATCGCTGTAAGCGATCGGCTGGCCGGTGGCCGTAGAGACCGCCGCTGCGAGTTCGGCCAGCGTGAACGCCTCATCGCCGCCCAACTCGTACACTTCGCCGGCGTGCCCATCCGTGGTCAGTACTGCCGCGGCGGCCTCGGCGTAATCGGCGCGGGAGGCGGCACTGACCCTGCCCTCGCCGGCGGCTCCGATGAAGGCGCCGTGCTGTAGGACCACGGGGAGTTGGCTCGTGTAGTTCTCCAGGTACCAACTGTTCCGCAGCAACGCGCAGGGGATCTCGCATTCACGCAGGTAGGCCTCGGTGGCGCGATGGGTGGCGGCGAGGATCGTGGTCGCCGTGTCGGCGCGCGTCATGCTCGTGTACGCGATGAGGGAAACACCCGCGGCCCGCGCTGCGTCGATGGCCCGCCGGTGGTTGCCGAGCCGTTCTTCGACCGGGAACGAGGCCGAGATCAGCAGCAACTTGTCGGCTCCCTCAAAGGCCGCCCCAAGGCTCCCCGGATCGGCAAAATCGGCCCTGCGCACGACGACGCCGCGCTCGGCCAGGTCTTTGATCCCATCGGTATCCCGGCCCGTCGCGACGATCTCGGCGGGCGGCACTCCGCGCCGCAGGAGCGCCTCGACGGCAAGCCTGCCCAGCTGGCCGGTTGCCCCTGTGACGACGATGGACATGAGGATCTCCTCTCCGCCGCGGGCGTCGCGGCGTGACAAGTAGGTGCGAGACAGGTACGTGCAGGCGGCTGAGGTCTTCCCCGGCACCCACCACAATCGGACCGTAGTCCGCTTGTGGACAGATTTGTAGCACGGAATCGGACCGAGGTCCACTTAGCCTCCCGAAAACGCTATGCTGGCCCCATGACCGCGTCGTCCCCGCCGCCCGACCCCGTCGCGCCGAGCCGCGCGGCGCAGGCCGCGGCACTCCAACTGCTGGGCCAAGCTCCGCCAAGCGAGCGCGCCGACGCGGCACGCAACCGGGCCAGACTGCTCCAGGCCGCCGCCACCCTGATCCAAGAGCAGGGCGCCGAGCACTTGACGATGGACGCGGTCGCGGCGGCTGCGGGCGTGGGCAAGGGCACCGTGTTCCGACGCTTCGGCGACCGGTCCGGCCTGCTGTTCGCTCTCCTGGACGAGACGGAGCTCACCTTCCAGAACGCCTTCATGCTCGGCCCACCCCCGCTCGGCCCCGGAGCCGGACCGATCGCACGCCTGGAGGCCTTCGGCACAGCCAGGCTGCGGCACCTCCTCGACAACCTGAACCTCTATCTCGAGGCCGACCAGCAGGCCACCGCGCGCTACACGTCCCCCTCGCGCAACGTCCGGGCCCGGCACATCGCGATCCTCCTGCACGAAGCGGACGTTCGCGGTGATCTGGACCTGCTCGCCGAGACCCTGCTCGGCACGCTCGACCCCACCTTCGTCCACCACCTCCTCGCCCGCCGCGGCCACGACGCCGACCAACTCGAAGCCGGCTGGCGCGACCTCGTGGCCCGCATCACGCACCCCGCGATCACGCGGGAAGCCGCCCACGTCAGGTGATCGGGCGGACCGGGATGGCTGACAGAATCCTGCCGAACCCGCCCCCCGCCGACCACCGTCCATCAGGGATCGTGCACCGGACGCGGCGTCAGATATGCCGCGGGTGTCGGGTTCGCGCGTCGTAACGGGCTTCAAGGCCGGGGCGGACTGAAGCGCTCGGCCGTCCTCCAGGGATCCGTGCGACGATTGACGGATGGCGCTTGCGAACACGATCGACACCCTCCTGTTCGATGTCCTTGGTACCGTGGTGGACGAGGCCGGTTCGATGCGCGCCGAGGTCGCGGCCGCGCTCGCCGATGTCGGCGCCGCGGGAAGGGCCGACGAGGTGACGTCGGCCTGGTCTCGGCGCTTCGCCACCCTGGTCTCCGCGATCCGCGAGGGCGCGCCATGGCGCTCGACCGACGAACTCAACGCCGAGGCGCTCGCGTCCGCGTTGCGTGATGGACCGCGACTGCCGGAGGCCGATGTCTCTCGGCTCGCCCTGGTGGGGCATCGGTTAAGGCCCTGGCCGGACGCACGGGCCGCGCTGCGGAAACTCAGCGAGCGGTACACCGTCGTGGCACTGTCGAACGGCAACCTTTCGATGCTCGCCGACCTGTTTTCCGCAGGCGGGCTGACTTGGCACTGTGTGCTTTCCGGCGAGATGGTGCACGCCTACAAACCCGATCCGGCCGTGTACCGGCTCGCTCTTCATCGGTTGGAACTCGACCCGAGCCGCACACTCATGGTCGCCGCTCACCCGTGGGACCTGCGCGCAGCCGCGAACCTCGGACTGCGCACGGCGTACGTGCAACGCGCGGGCGAAGGCGATCCGGAGGCCTCAGACGTCTTCGACCTGGTTATGCCCGACCTCGCCGCCTTGGCCGAGGAACTGCTCCGCGGCCAGTTCGACGCAGCGCCTGCCTGGTAGACCTGCCCGGGCTGCGGCGCGCGGAGGGAATATCGCCCCTCGTCCTTGTCCTTCGGCAGCTGGTCGTAGCAGGTTGGCCGACCCGCAGAGATCGCAGGTCAGCTGGCCGTGGATGCGCTGGAGTGATGTACTCTGGCGGCGTGATCGCGAGCGGGACCGTCTTGTCGGACCAGGTGCGGATCCGTCCGCTGGGGGATTCCGATGCCGGGCCTCTTCTGGAGGCTTACGTCTCGAACCGTGAGCACCTCAGGCCATGGGATCTTGACCGGGCCGAGGACTTCTTCACCTTTGAGGTCCAGGAGAGCCGGGTTCGTAGCCAGCTGAAGCTTCAGGAGGCGGGGCGGCTGCTGCCCTGGGTGCTGGCGACCGGCGACAGGATCGTCGGAGCGGTGACACTGTCCGATATCGCATTGGGCCCAGCTCGGAGCGCGAACCTCGGCTACTGGATCGACGAGGGGCACACGGGGCAGGGCCTGGCGACCCTGGCCGTCGAGTACGTCTGCCGTATTGCCGACGAGGAGGTCGACCTCCACCGGATCGAGGCGGCCACGTCGGCGGACAACGTCGGGTCACGGCGCGTGTTGGCGAAGTCAGGGTTCACGCTCATCGGCACCGCTCACAGCTACCTGCACATCAACGGAGCATGGCGCGATCACATGATCTTCCAGCGCATTCTCAACGATCGCCTGGCGGTGTAGGACCCAGCAGCGGGCCCGAGGCCACGGCCGGTCAACGGCAGTCCTCTGGGGCCGGCAGGTCGCGGTCTTCTCGCGATCGAGGCGGCCGTGGACCGTGGAGCGGGGCACACCCAGGGCTTCTACGAGTGCTTGTACGTTCGCGGGGCTAGAGGTTGATCACGGTCACATGCCCGGTATACGACAGGGGGAGTGGCTTACCATGCAGCGTCATGCCGCTGGGCATGGCATCGCCTGCCGCTCGGCGGCCAGGACCTGTGATATTCCGGCCGCGACGTCTGGTCAGCCACGCAATCCCGAACGGCACGCCCCGCCCACGACTCTCCTGCACCCGGGCCGCTCTGATCGATCAGCTCCACGTCGGCTTCGACACGGGCGACTTCGTCACTGGATGAGTACAAGCCCTACCTGCGCCGACGACTGGCCGAAGGCTGCGGCAACGCCGCAGCGCTGCACAAGGAGATCAAAGCGCTCGGCTTCCCCGGCAGCTACGCCGCCGTACGCGACTTCGTGCGCGCACGCCGCTCCGGCCAACAACCCGCTACCGCGCCTGCCCCCAGTTGCGCCAGGTCACCGGCTGGCTCACCTGCCACCCTCGCAGCCTGGATGACGAAGAGGAGGCGCAAAGGGCGCAGATACTCGAACGCTGCCCCGAACTCGCAGCCCTGGCCGGCCGTGTGCGCACCTTCGCGGCGGTGATGACCGAGCGCCAAGGGCACCTGCTCGATAAGTGGATCGCCGCCACCCAGGCCAGTGGCCTGGGGCCGCTGGCCGGCTTCGCCCATGGGCTGACCGGCGACTACGATGCGGTACGCAACGGACCGTCGCTGCCGACGCCGCGATGCCCGGTTACCGGGTGCGCTGCACCCTGGCCACGAAACTGGTCAACGAGCTGATCGAAGCTGCCGACGAGAAGCAGCTGACCAAGACTGTCGCCCGCTACGGGCGGGTGGATTTACTTTGCATCGATGAGCTCGTATATATGTAGCTGGATAAGCATGGCGCGGAGCTGCTGTTCCAGATTCTTATCGAGCGGGAGGAGAAGGCGAGCGTGGCGATCGACTTGAATGAGAGTTTCGGAGGATGGACAAAGACCTTTGCGGACCCTCGGCTGTGCGCCGCTATTGTCGATCGTCTCACATTCGGCGGGAACATCATCGAGACCGGCAACGACTCGTATCGTCTCGCCCAGACCCGTGCCCAGGCCGCATGACCTTGGCCTGCGACGAGCATCGACGACCATGGTGCACTGGGAAAGAGCCGATACCGCCGACATGGCGGTCCGAAGATTTGACCGCGTTGCTACGAGCCGTTCCAAAGATAGAGGTCACGCAGCAGACAGATCTCCGCGCCGTGGTGGATGACCTCGCGGTGGGTGTGCATGATGCGCTTCACCATCGGCGCGTCGGCATACTGCGGCGGTGAGATTGCGCCCTGCGGCCGTGCGAGTCCCGCAGCGCCGAGGCTGCGCAGGTCGCGGACCCACGCGTCGTGCCCTTCATCGAGCTGGCGCAACGCCCCCTCGGCGGTGCCCGAGTAGCCATCGACCGGGTCATGGGCGCGTGGACCATCGAAATGCGACGCCGTCGGGTTCCCGAACACATCGATCAGGTGCGCAAGCCGCCACGCGATCGTGGTGACAGGCTCGCGATCGTGCGGCGGCTCGGCATAGTCCATGGTGAATTCGCCCGTGCCGAGCGAGATAGGCGCCGAGCTCTCACCACGACGGCTGAGCGTCCAGCACCCACGGACCGGCTGCCAGAAGTACTCCTCATCGCTCAACCCGTCCAGTCGGGGACGAAGCTGACCGTGCCAGTGCTCCTCAAGCTGATCGACCAGCTCAGCATTCCAGTCAATATCCATGATCAGACCGTAGCCGGTGGCGAACTCGAAAGACGGACGGGCAACCGCCTCCGGTCCCGAGCGGGCTACAAGCGCTGCCAGAACTCATCGACAAGTACTGTCGCCAGTCATAGACGAAGCCACCCCGAGCTCGGTGGTGACGACGGCGCCCCAATCGCTTCCTTGCGCGGCCCACCTCGAGTAGCCCAGGCGCTTCATCGGTTCCGCCCACGCGCTCGCGATGCGCCCTACGTTCCATCCGGTCTCGGTGGG
Organism: Actinospica acidithermotolerans; assembly: GCF_018139625.1. Taxonomy (GTDB): domain Bacteria; phylum Actinomycetota; class Actinomycetes; order Streptomycetales; family Catenulisporaceae; genus Actinospica; species Actinospica acidithermotolerans. The sequence goes on from NZ_JAGSOH010000053.1 coordinate 34,511, forward strand.
CTTTCCGGAGAACCCGAACCCGGGCAGGGAGGGCACGACCACGTCGAACGAGTCGGCGGCGTCTCCTCTGTGCGCGACCGGATCGGTCAGCGGGCCGATCAGAATCAGGAAGTCGGCGTTCGAGCTCGGCCATCCGTGCGTGAGGATCAGCGGCAGCGCGTCGGGGTTCTTGGACCTGACGTGGACGTCACCCACCGTTTCCGGATCCGGCCACCGAGTCCCGGCCAGTCGCCGCTTCACGTCATCGATCTCGGCATCCGTATCTCGGCATCCGAGATCGAGACGGTGAACGGGCGGACGAGGGGCGAGGTCGGCGACGTCGGTGCGGTCATCGCCTTCTCCTCGTCTCGCGAGTTTCGAAGCGCAGCGTATTGACTGCACACTGCTGTACAGTTAACGCCACTGTACACGCGTGTGCAATACTGGTGTCGTGCCCACCGAGTCCTTTCGTGCGCGATCGATGAACGAGACACGCAATCGCATCCTCGACGTCGCGCTCGACGTGCTCGGAGAGAAACCCGACGCCGGAATGGGGGAGATCGCCACCGCCGCCGGTGTCGTCCGGCGCACGGTCTACGACCACTTCCCCTCGCGCCTGGACCTGGTCCGGACACTCACGGAACGGGCCGTCACCGAGATGACGGCCGTGCTCACCGACGTCAACGCCTCCGACGCGGACGCGGACGCGGACGCGGCGTGGGCCGAGTTCATCGCCCGCCTCTGGCCGCTCGCGCACCGGTACCGGGTACTGCTCGCGCTGCGCCGCGGCGAGTTCGGCGAGGCGATCCACGCCCTGCTCGGGCCGCTCGACGAACTCCTCGCCGGCCTCGTACAACGCGGCCAGGACGGTGGCGTGTTCGCGAAGCATCTGCCTGCCGCCCTGCTGAGCCAGGCCGCCTACGGGGTCGTGTTCGCCATCGCGGACCACGGCCGATCGGGCGCGACCCTCGACGCCCGAGCAGCGACGATCACAAGCCTCATGATGCTCGGAGTCCCCGAGCCACGCGCCACCACACTCGCGGACAACCAGCCCTGACCCGCAGCGCTCGAGCGGAGTCGCGACTGCGAACTTACGGCACGGGCGCGGATCGCGGGCTCGGACTACGGGGGGTGACCTCCGGTAGCGGAATCACCCCGACGGCCTGCGACTACCGACTTCCGCATGAGCACCACGAATGCGGACCGCGTGGTCGTGCTGGCGATGGCGCCGCGTCTTCAGAGGGCGAAACAGGGCCGCATGTCCGATTCGCTGGGGTGTCGTCGGCTCCTGTTTTTGCGGGGCTGGTCAAGCGTAGTCGAATGCGTAGGTTGCTATAGTCCGCGCTGGGTAACGGCGAGCTTTGCGTTGCTGAGCCGCTGACCCGGCGGCTTTGCCAGACATTAGGAATGTTAGATTCTCTGCATGGTGACATCGAACCCTGCTCGCTGCCGCGCTTACGCCCTCGTGGCCGTGAGCCTCACCGCGACCGCGGTCCTCGCGGGCTGCGGTGGTGCGGGCAGACCGAACGCAGGGCAGGCCGGCTACGTCAGCGTCACCGCCGGGATCTCGCAGGTCGTGGCCGCCGACCGCCAGGCGATGCCCGCGCTCAGCGGCACGACACTGCAAGGTAAGCAGCTCTCCCTCTCGTACACCGGGCATGTGACCGTGATCAACGTCTGGGCCTCGTGGTGCGTGCCGTGCCGCGAGGAGGCGCCGGACTTCGCCGAGGCCTTTCAGAAGGACCGGTCCAAGGGCGTCCAGTTCGTCGGCATCAACTTCGAGGACGACAACGCCGCCGCGATCGCCTATAACTCGCAGTTCCAGATTTCGTACCCCTCGCTGCAGGACCGGGACGAATCCCTGGTGCTCAAGCTCAGGCAGATCATCCCGGCAACCAGCGTGCCCTCCACGCTGATCGTCGACAGCAGCGGCAAGGTGGCCGTGCGCGCGCTCGGCGGGATCACCGAGCCAGAGCTGATCAAGGAGATCGCCTACACCCTCACCGGGAGCTGACCTTGTTGATCGGGCCACCCGAGGACGGGGCCGAACCCGCGATAGCGCGTCTTCTCGTGTTCGTGATCCATGGGGAATTGCACCTCCATTGTGTTCTTGCGCCGGACGGTCAGCGCGCGGCGAGGGCGGCGGCCACGGCGGTGGCGAGCGGGGTCGTGGGGCGTCCGATCAGGCGGGCCAGGTCGCCGCTGTCGGTGTGCAGCCACCGCGTCGGATGCCCTGATCGGCGTCGGCGAGCAGGTGCGCGAGGGCGTCGGACAGGCCCGCCTCGGCGAGGACGCGGGCGTGCGCGGTCTCGGGCACGTCCGTGTAGCGCACCTCGGTGCCGGATCGCCTGGTGATCTCGGCGGCCAGTTCCGCCAGGGTGCACGCCGGGTCGCCGCCAAGTTCATAGACGCGGTTCTCGTGGTCTTGGCCGGTGAGGACCTCGGCTGCTGCTGCGGCGTAGTCGACGCGGGCCGCTCCGCTCACGAGTCCGTCGCCGGCACCGGATCGCGGTGGGGGTGCTCACGCGTGGGTGCCGCCTGCGCTGGTCGGCGAGGTGCTGGCCGCGTGTGAGCGGCCCGAGCAGCGTCATCGGATGCTCCCGACGCGGTTGGCGACGGAGAAGATCTTCCTCGGACTTCGATCGTCGGTCAGCGTCCGTCTACGGGACGGAGATCGACGAGTCGGAGCATCGCGGGGAGTAGGTCGCTTGCCAGCGGGTCGGCGGCTTGCTCGTCGATCGCTCCCTCGAGCGCGAGGCTGGTGTACCCGTGGACGAGTGACCATACTGCGTAACTCTGCACTGACCCCGGGTCCTCATCGGACGTCGATCCGGCGTCCGTGCCGCGGAGGACGCGATCCAGTGCGCGCAGGGCGCGGTGCTTCTGCTCGGCCAGTTCCGGATCGTCGTAGTCGAACTGCGTCATGCGCCACATGAGGTCGAACAGCGCGCGGTTGTCCCGCGCGAACGCAACGTATTCGACTGCGAGGCCCGTCACTCGCTCGCGCGCATCGAGCCCGGAGCACTCCACGCCCTCGAGGCGCTCGCAGAGCTGGCGGTAGGCGCGCGTGGCGAGCGCGCCGAGCAGCCCGCGCGTATCGCCGAAATGGTGCTTCGGCGCGGACTGCGACACGCCGGCTCTGCGCGCTGCCTCGCGCATGCTGAAGCCGGCGACGCCGGTCTCGGTCAGCACCTCCAAGGCGCTTTCAAGCAGCGCCGCGCGCAGGTTGCCGTGATGGTAGCGATCACCGGTTCTAGCTTGCTCGGTCACCATGATACGTCCATCTTGACAGTGAATAGATCGGCTGTAAACTACTCACTGTCAAGATTGTCGATCGTGGGAGACGGGCATGGCGGAGACGGTACTGGTCACGGGCGTTTCTGGATTCATCGGCGGCCACATCGCCGCTGAGCTTCTTCGCCGCGGGTACGCGGTCCGCGGGTCGGTGCGTTCGCCGGCCCGCGGCGACGAGGTGCGCGCCGCGATGGCGGCCGCCGGGGTGGACGTCGCGTTGCTGGAGATCGTGCGACTCGACCTCCTCGCGGACGAGGGCTGGTCGGCCGCCGCCGAAGGCTGTCGATTCGTGCAGCATGTCGCGTCCCCCTTCGTCACGACGAAGCCGAAGGACCCAGACGATCTGATCCGGCCCGCTGTTCAGGGCACGACGAGGGCGGTCAACGCCGCGCTCGACGCGGGCGCCCAGCGGGTGGTGGTCACCTCCTCCCTCGGGGCCTTGCAGTACGCCCCGGTGCGTAACGGCCACCTGTTCACGGCGTCCGACTGGACCCCACTCGACCGGCGGGGGCTCGGCGCCTACGTCACCTCGAAGGTGCGGGCCGAGCGTGCGGCCTGGGATATCGCCGAGCGGCGCGGCGCGCGCGACTCTCTCGCCGTCGTCAACCCCGGCGCGGTCATCGGCCCCCTTCTCTCCGACGACCCCGGAACCTCCGTCACAGCGATCCAGCAGATCATGGCTGGGGCGCTGCCGATGATTCCCGACCTGCGACTGCCCTGGATCGACGTGCGGGATGTGGCCGACGCACAGATCGAGGCCATGACCGCGACGTCAGCGGGCGGCAGCCGCACGATCGTCGCCACGGACCCGTCTTCGCTCATCGATGTCGCCACTGTGCTGCGCGAGCGGCTTCCCGAAGCGAGCGCGAAGATGCCCAGCCGCGCGATGCCGACCTGGTTGACCTGGGTCGCGAGCATCTTTGAAACTCAGTTGCGCGACAACCGATGGCTCATCGGATCGGCGCAGCGCTTCGACCGGGGCCCCGCCGAAGCGCTCCTTGGCCGGCCTCTCCGCTCGATACCTGATGCGATCGAGGAGACCGCCCGAAGCCTCGTCGAGCGCGGACTCGTCTAGAGCGGGCAATTAAGGATGGTTCGCGTGGCGGTTCGCGCGCGATCGGCTGATCGGGGAACTCCGCGACAGACGATTGCCATCTCAGGAGGAGCTGTTCTGGTGGGCGTCGAGGCCTGCCGGGGCCGCGGCGCCGGAAAGGTAGCGTTCGAGCATCTCCCGTCGCAGTGAGAGTTGCTGTTCCTGCTGCGCGAGTTGGTCGCGGACCTGCTCGACGCGGGCGAGCAGTGCGCCGCAGTCGCCTTGAGGTTCGGCGGATCCGGCGCACGGCAGGATCTGCCGGATGATCTCGGAGGGTAGCCCGGCGCGGTAGAGATCCTGGATGAAGGCGACCACCTGCACGGCCTGCTCACTGTAGTCCCGGTATCCGTTGGTGCTTCGGCTTGCGGGCAGCAGTCCTTGTTCCTCGTAGTAGCGCAGTGAACGGGTGCTGACGCCGGTGGCTCTGGCGAGTTCTCCGATGCGCATGCCGTCTCCTCGACCGGGCCAGCCTTGACATTCACGTTAGTGTCAAAGTTTAGCGTGGCCGACATGGACGTCACAACGAGAGAACCGATCAAGCAGGGCACCGTGCTGGTCACCGGCGCCACCATGGGAATCGGGGCGGCGATCGCCGAGCGAATGGCGCGGGAGGGTATGGACCTGGTGCTGGTCGCGCGCGACGGCGCACGGCTGGAGGCCGCGGCGAAACGTCTGCGTGCCGATCACGGCGTCGAGGTGCTCGCCGTTCCGCTGGACTTGTCGCGCGAGCAGGCGTCGGTGCGGCTGGCCGAGCGGCTCAGGGATGAGCGGATCGAGGTCGAGATCCTCGTCAACAACGCCGGTACAGCCCTGGCCGCGGCAGTCGCCGCTACGGATCCGGCGCGAGTGCGGGCACTGGTGGATCTGAACGCAGGGGCGGTGGTGGAATTGACCTCGCTGCTGCTGCCCGGCATGATCGCACGTGGCCACGGCGCGATCGTGAACATCGCCAGCACCGCCGCGTACGCACCGGCGCCGTATAACGCGGCCTACGGCGCCTCGAAGGCGTTCGTGCTCTCTTTCACCCGTGCCTTGTGGGCGGAGACGCTCGGGACCGGGGTGCGGGTGGCGGCGGTCAGCCCCGGAGCGACCGAGACCCCGATGAACACCCGCCAGGCCCCCGGCAAGCGCCAGCCGGAGCAGGTGGCAGAAACCGTGATCAAAGCCCTGCGGGGCCGCGGCCCCGCCGTCGTCGACGGCCGGTTCAACTCTGTCCAGGCCTTCGTCTTCGGTCGCCTGCTACCGACGCGGACCGCCGCCCGGATCACCGGGCAGTTCTTCCGCAAGGCAGTCTGGGAAAACTGACCGCGGCCTCTACTGACTCTTTCGGGTTGAAGTCAGGTGACGGGTGATGACGCCGGTTGTAGTCCGCGCTACCTCTGTTATGTGAGGTATGCGCAGGGTGGTGGGGTGGACCTGGCTGAGAACAGCACCGCCGAAGCTCTGATCTTCGAGCGGGTCCTCGAAGTCCTGGCCCACGCCGACCTAGTGACAGGTGGCGGCCGGGCCCGCACGGACTCGCCGTTATCGCGCAGGTCAGGAACCTCGAGCGGCTGGAGTTGGTCGGCGAGACGAACGGCGCTCGAGAGACGAACGGCATCTGCCGCCTGCCGATCCGTGAGCCCCTCGGCGAACTGAAGTACGCTGACGGTCGCGAGCGTGCCCGGGGATGCGGGCGGGCGTCCGCGCGAGGCGAGCTGGCTGGCGAATGCGGCGTGATCGAACACCACGCCCAGCCCATCCCTCCAACGCATCGCGAAACACCCCTCCGGCATCAGCTGCCGGGCCAGCCTCGCTGTACCTTCGGGAACTCCGCGATCCCCATGCGGCCACAACGACATTACGATCACCCCGCTCCAGATCGCCGCTCCCCGCTGCGGAGCCTGGCATTACCGCAGGTCAGCCGAAAGCGGCGTCGACCCTAGTGAATCGCGCAGAATCGCCAGCAGAGTCCGAGCAGCTCGCGCTCAGGTGCGTCTACCTCGCCATGATGAGCCTGGACCCGACCTGCGCCGGCCAGAAACGCCGGATCGCTCCAGCGCCTCGGGGCGAAGATCACGATCCCGGGGCTCGCAGATTGCATCATCGGGGGGAGAGAGACACGACCATTGCCCGCAATAGATCACTCTTGGTGCCGGCAAAGCCGTCGCGATCGGTGTCGACGCGACGCTGGCTGCCATCACCGATGAAGTGGATGCTCCCGGCGCACGGCCGGGAGCCCGTGTTTGAAGTGCCGATCAGGCAGGACCCGGTTTATTCCGTACCGCGTGCGGGATCCGTGGTCACCACGCGGAGCAGCGGTCTGTCCTCGACACGGCCACATCCACCCGGCAAGGGCCCGGGGCGCGCCGCAATTCTTTACCAGGCCGGTCCCGTTCAGAATCGGCTCGCTCATCTCTCGAAGCTGCAAGTGATCGAGGCGCCGGAGACGGCCGTGACGGCGCCGCCGAAACCGCGCGCACCGCGCCCCTCGCCGCCGCAGATCGCTACCACTGTTCGCAGTCCACGATGCACCGGATCCTGCGCGAGGCGGGCGAGGTGCGCGAACGACGCCGTCACGCGACCCATCCGCCGCGCAAAAGACCCGAGTTGATGGCGGACGGGCCGGGCCAGGTGTGGTCCTGGGACATCACGAAGCTGCGCGGCCCGGGCAAGGGCGTCTGGTACAGCCTCTACGTGATCATCGACATCTACTCCCGGTACGTCCCCGGCTACCTGGTGGCCCCCGACTGAGGACGCGGAGCTGGCCGAGGCGCTGATCGCGGACGCGATCGACCGCGCCCCGTGCGCGCCGCGCGTGGTGCACGCCGACCGCGGCAGCTCGATGACCTCGCGCACCGTGGCCGAACTGCTGGCCGAGCTCGGTGTCACCGAAGCCATTCGAGACCGAAGACGTCCAACGACAACCCGTACAGCGAGGCACAGTTCAAAACCCTGAAATACCACCCGGACTTCCCGGTCCGTTCGGGCCGATCCAGCACGCCAGAGCGTTCGGCGACCAGTTCTTCACCGCCTACAACCACGAGCACAGACACTCCGGAATCGGGCTGCACCCCCCGCCTCGGTCCATTTCGGCACCGCCGCCCAGATCCGCGCCGAGCACGTCTGCGGCGTAGGAGGAGCCTGTGCCGATCCGGGCGAGCCACGCCATGCCCACGCCGACGGTCAGCGTGCCTGCGGCGATCAGCGGCCTGAGCCGCAGCGAGGCCACCACACCAGCCGCGCGGCCACCGCGTCCTCGGCCGTTTCGAACTCGGCTATGTCCACCGGCGGCCGAGTCGCCAGCGCCACAAAGGTTCACAGGCGCGGCCGTGCGCCGTGAAGCCGGTACGGTAGCATCGGGCAACTGGCGGTGACCGTGTGTTCTGGGGTGGGCCCGAACACCGTGGCACCGCACGCGACTCCAGCACAATCGCGAAATCCATTGGGTGAGCCACAGTTCGCCGGGGATCCGGCCGAAGGAGTCTTATGGACGCGACCGGTCAGGGTCTCGAGGACACCGAGGGCCGCGCCTCTGCGTTCCGGCGGGCGCTCGACGCCCAGGCCGAGGTCGCATACCCGGGGCAGGCGCTGGTACCGCGCGGTCCGCACGATCAGACGGCCCCGATCAATCGGGCGCAGATACTCGAGGCCTTAGCCGACCCGCAGGCCGCACAGACGTCCCCGGAAGAAGCGGAGTCGGCGGAAGGCGGGGCTGCCGACGCACGGACGCGGGTTCCGCCGTGGTCGCCCGAGATCAACTGGGTGGACGGCACTCCCGCACCTGCGGACAGCGGCGAAACGGTTCAGACCGCGCCGTCGTCAGCGATCGCGCCGCTCGGCAACCCGCCCTCGAAGCCGACGCAGACCAAAGCCGCGCGCACAGTGCCAACGCCAGGGCCAGGGCGTATCTGGATCGTGCTCGTCGCGTCCACGGTGCTTGCCGCCGCCGCGGCGGTTGTCGTCTTCATCCAGATCGACGGCGACAGCACAGGGTTTCCGTCCGCGCTGACCACGGAGCCGCAGATGCCCGGCGGCGGCGCCGTTGCGGCGGCGAGCGCCACCGGCGGTGAAGGATTCGGTAGCCCGAAAGCCAAGGCGAGCCGATCCGCCTTGCCGTCATCGAAGCCCACCTCGTCCGCAAACCCGCACGGCAGCGCGACCGCGAGGGCGAAGCAGACTTCGAACGCAGCGGTGAGCGCGACCGCGAGTTCCTCGTCCACCGGCGTGGGAACAGCCACCGCCGGGACCTCGCCAACCGCAAAGGGCGCCGCCGACTCGGCGCTGAGCAACACGCAGACCGGCCAATGCCTGGACACCCCCGGATCGGCGTACTCCTCGGGCGCCGTGGAGCAGGTCGCTGCCTGCAGCGCGAGCGCCTTTCAGACGTGGACCCTCACCTCCGACGGCCAGCTGACCCAGGACGGCGGCTCATACTGCCTCGACGACTACAACTGGGACTCGACACCGGGCAGCGAAGTCGACCTTTGGCCGTGCAACGGCGGGAGCAACCAGCAGTGGACGCTCGAATCCGACGGCTCGATTGTCGGCGTCCACTCGGACCTCTGCGTTACCACCACCGGCCAGGGCAACGCAGTGGATCTCGAATCCTGCGACGGCTCGGCGGCCCAGAAGTGGTCGTGGGGCTGAGCCGCCTCAATTATGTCTCACCGCTTCGACCGCGTTGTCCATGTCTGTACCGCGTTCGTCCGTAGATCGAGGCGCGGACGCTCTCTGGAGCGAGAAGTGCGGTGTCAGTCCGGGACGTGAGCACCGTGGCGCGGGCCGCCCCACACCCCGGCGCTCGGTAGACGGCCTTCGCGGCCGGCGACGGGCCCCGCGGATGGTGCGATTGGCGAGCCTGCGGAATGATGGGCGTAATGATACGTCGCCCTTCGACGGAGATCGGCGAGTCTCATCGAGGAGCGTGGCAGTGTGCCCCGGCAGGCCCGTCAACAGGGGCTCCGTCCGAGACGTGGTCGCGGGCGCAGGATCTCTCAGCAGATTCTGCTTGTTCAGCTGGTCATCCTGGCGCTGACGAGTCTGATCGGTTTCGCGCTGTTCGCCTTCACCCAGCGCGGGCAGCTGGACAGCTACTTCGAGCAGCGCGCCGTGGCGATCGCCCAGGTCGCGGCCGGTGACCCTTTGATCCGTAGCGCGATGGCCGCGGGCACAGCGCCGAGCCCGCACGGCATCGTGCAGATCGAGGCCCAGCGCATCGCCTACGACTCCGGTGCCTCATACATCGTGGTGATCGACCTCAACCGGATACGGCACTCGCACCCGATCCCCTCGCTGGTCGGGCAGCCGGTGTCTGAGCCGATCGTAGTGCGGGACGGTCAGCCACACGTGCGTGTCGACTCCGGCGCCACCGGGCGCTCGGCGAACGGACGGGTGCCCCTCTACGCGCCGGGTCCGGGCCGCCAGCTGGTCGGCGAGGTCTCCGCGGGTATAGCGGAGGCGCAGGCCAGCTCACAGTTCAGCCATGAACTCTCGGCTTTCGGCCTCTACGTCGGGATCGCCCTCGGCATCGGCGCGGCCGCCTCCTACGTGCTGGCCAGGCGGCTGAAGCGGACCACCTTCGGACTGGAGTTCGACGATGTCGCGGGCTTGCTTCAAGACCGCGAGGCGACGCTGCACGGAATCCACGAAGGCGTGGTCGGCTGTGACGCGCGGGGCCGTGTCACGGTGATCAACGGTGAGGCGCGCCGGCTGCTCGGCCTGCCGGAGGGCGAACTGGAGGGGCGTCGGTTGACCGAGATCGGGCTCAACCCGGCGGTGGCCTCCGTGCTGGGTCCTGGGCAGTCCGCCAAGGACGAGGTGCTGACGGTCGGCGACCTGCTGCTGGTGGTCAACAGCTGGCCGACCGGGCGCGACGGCGGCCCACCGGGCAGCGTGGCGACGCTGCGGGATTCCACCGAACTACGGCTGCTCTCGCAAAAGGCGGAGACTGTGCGCAAGCGGCTGAAGCTGCTCTACGACGCCAGCGGAGCCGTCGGCAGCACCCTGGACGTCGAGCGGACCGCGGACGAGCTGACGCGTGTGGCGGTGCCGCACTTCGCCGACTTCATCGTCGTCGATCTCGTCGCGGGCGTGGTGGAGGGCGATGAGCCACGTTCGGCCGACCGCGTCCGGCTGCACCGGGTGGCCATGTACGGGATCCACGACGTGTATCCCTTCACTCCGCTGGGTGAGGTGTTCGAACCGAAGCCGGGCTCCCCGCCGGCGCGCGCGATCGAGTGCGGGCGCGCTGTGCTCGAGACGAACTTGGAGACGGCCGTCGAGTGGCGCTCCCAAGACCCCGAGCGTGCGCAGGCCGCCCTCGACCTCGGGCTGCGCTCCAGCATCACCGCACCACTGCGCGCACGCGGCGTCCTGCTCGGCATCGCATACTTCTGGCGCTCCCTCGATCGACCGGCCTTCGAACAAGACGATGTCAGCCTCGCCGAGGAACTCGTCGCCCGCGCGGCGCTCAGCATCGACAATGCCCGCCGATACACGCGAGAACACGAGACGGCCGTCACCCTCCAGCGCAGTCTGCTTCCGCGTCGAATGCCCGAGGTGAGTGCGGTGGAGCTGGCCTTCCGCTATCTGCCGGCCCAGTCGGTCGGTGGCGACTGGTTCGACGTCATTCCGCTGCCCGGCGCGCGTGTCGCGCTGGCGGTCGGAGACGTCGTCGGGCACGGCTTGCACGCGGCTGCCACCATGGGCCGCCTGCGTACGGCGGTGCGCAACTTCTCCGCCCTCGACCTGCCGCCCGACGAGTTGCTGTGGCATCTCGACGAATTGGTCGGGAGGATCGACCAGGAAGAGTCCGGCGACGTCGGCCCGACGTCGATCCTCGGGGCGTCCTGTCTGTACGCGATCTACGATCCGACCACGCGAAGCTGCGCGATGGCGCGGGCGGCGCATCCGCCGCCGGCCCTGATGCTGCCGGACGGGACAGTGTCGTTTCCGGACGTACCGGCCGGTCCACCGCTCGGCCTGGCCATGTTCCCGTTCGAAACGGTGGAGATCGAACTGCCCGAAGGGAGCCAGTTGGTGCTCTACACGGACGGACTGATCGAGCAGCGCGGCCGTGACCTCGACGAGAGCCTGGACCTGCTGCGCGCCGCCCTCGGCAACGGCAGCAAGACGCCTGAGCAGACCTGCGTCGCCGTGCTGAACGCGATGCCTCCCTCGCGCGCTGACGACGTCGCTTTGCTCGTCGCGCGCACCTACGCGCTGCCTGAAGACAGGATCATCGAGTGGGAGGTTCCCGCGGACCCCGCCGCGGTGTCCGCGGTGCGCTCTCACATCAGCCGGCAATTGCTGCTCTGGGGTCTCGGGGACATGGAATTCACCACGGAGCTGATTCTCAGCGAGCTCGCTACCAACGCGATACGGTACGCAACGGGACCGATAAGGGTGCGCGTGCTGTATGACCGTACCCTTATCTGCGAGGTTTCCGATACGAGCAGCACCTCGCCGCACCTGCGCTACGCGACCCTGACCGACGAAGGCGGTCGAGGCTTGTTCCTGGTCGCCCAGCTAGCCGAGCGGTGGGGAACCAGGTACCTGCCCGCAGGAAAGATCATCTGGGCGGAGCAGGCGCTGCCCGAGCCCTCGGACCACGTGCAACCGGCTCCGCCGACTCGTCCAGGCGACTCGTAGCCTCGGATATTAGTGCGCTCGGCAGAACTGCAGGCATGGCCGTGGCGTGCATCGACGTGAGGTGGCACCATCCAGCGGGCCCAGGGTCGCGGCGCTGGCAGGTGACTTGGCTGGCCGGCGTTGCGTAGCGCTCCGGTGTGGTGCTGGTGGAGTCGAAGCCTGTGGTCGGTATGGGCTCTGGTTATGCGCGCAATGCGCTCCGGTCGAACGCGTCGGCGAGCCGTTCGAGCATGGTCGCTAGCTCTGTTTTGTCTCCGAGATCGCGCAGCGCAGTCGACTGTACTTCGCTGACGGCGGAGGCGACCCGGCCGTGCAGTTCGAGGCCGCGTTCGGCGGCGTGGACGAGGACGCGGCGGCGGTCGGCGGGGTCGGGG
>NZ_JAGSOH010000054.1 GCF_018139625.1 Actinospica acidithermotolerans
CGCGCCAGGCGTTCAAGCTCCGCGCGCTCGTCATCGGTCAGGACCAACTCGCCGGCCTTCGGCCGTCCGGTACGAGGCATGCCCCATCGTATCACTTAGCTAACGAACTTTAGGCGCAGGACACTAGGCGGGGACCTCGAGCGTGGTGCCGCAGTCCTTCGCGACGACGGGCGCCGCCGCCTTGAGCGTGGCCAGGTCGGCCTTCGGGGACAGGCTCTGGCCCGGGTCGTTGTACACGTCGCTCGCGGCCGCCGCGAGCGAGTCGATGTCGATCGTCAGCCGGTACTCCCGGTTGCCGGTCAGCGAATCGAACAGCCCGGTGCTCACCCGCCGGTAGGCGGTGTAGTCGACCTTGTAGACGCTGTACGGCTTGCCCTTCGCCGTCACCTTCTCGACGATCTCGTATGAGCCGTTCGGCAGGAACTCGGCCCAGGCCGCCTCGACCCGCGAGCACACGGCGCTGTACTCCGCCGCGCTGTCGGTGGCGGCACCGGTCGCCGAGGCGGCGGCCGGTGCGGCGGCGGCCGTCATGTCGTCGCACCCGGCGAGCGCGAGGACGGCCGGAAGCGTCAGCGCCGCGAGCGCGGCACCCGCGGCCCGGCGGCGGAACGGTCTTGCTGGTGCAATGCCCTGAGACACGGTGTGGCTCCTCTACTTCCCGTGCAGCAGGAAGAAACCGTAGCAGGCAATCGACTGCGCATCCTTGATCGTGCCGTCGCGCAGCATCTTCTCGACGTCGGCGCGGCTGAACCAGCCGTGCCGCATGTCCTGCTCCTCGTGCTCGCGGTCGAGCTCGCCGTGTATGAGCTCGGTGGCCAGGTAGACGTGGCCGGCCTGGGAGGAGAAGCCGGGCACGCACCACAGCTCGCCGAGCAGGTCCCAGCGGCCGGCGCTCAGGCCGGTCTCCTCGAGCAGCTCCCGCCGCGCGAGCTCCAGCGGGTCGCCCGTCCGGCGGTCCGGGTAGGTGCCCATCGGGAACTCCCAGGAGCGCTCCCCCATCGGGTAGCGGTACTGCTCGACCAGCCAGAAGCCGTCGTTCTCGTAGGGCACGACGACGGCGTAGTTGCCCTTGTCCACCACGCTGTAGATGCCCGGGGAGCCGTCCGCCCGCTCGATGGCGTCCTCCCGGACGCTCAGCCAGGGGTTCTCGTACACCACCCGGCTGGACACGGTCCTGATGTCCTTGATCTCCGTCACCCGGCCCACGGTATCGGCTGAACGTGACCGGCGCGTTCCGCTGGCGTGGCGGGGCCCGGGAGAGTTAGGTGGAGTCGGCGCACATATCCTCAATGGAGAGGCAGTGTCATGAAAGTGACCGATATCGTTCCCGGCTCGCCGTGCTGGACCCAGCTGGGCACCTCGGACCCGGAAGCCGCGCAGCGCTTCTACGGCGGTCTGTTCGGCTGGGCCGCGGAGCCCGACCCACGCCCGGAGGCCGGCGGCTACACCGTCTTCACCCTCGACGGCAGCCCGTGCGCGGCCGTGTCGCCGCTCATGGACCCGCGCCAGCCCACGGCCTGGCAGCTGGCGTTCGCCACCCCCGACGCCGACGAGACCGCCGCCCGCGCGCAGAAGGCCGGCGCGCAGGTGTGGATGGGCCCGATGGACGTCATGGACTCCGGACGCTGGGCGCTGCTGAGCGACCCGACCGGCGCGGCGTTCGGGCTGTGGCAGGCTGGCTCCTTCAAGGGCTTCGGCGTGATGGACGAGCCCGGCGCGTTCGGCTGGATCGACGGCAACACCCGCGACGTGCCCGCCGCGGTCAGGTTCTACCAGGACGTGTTCGGCTGGGAGGTCATGGGGCCGTCCGAGGGCTATCCGATGGTGAGCCTCGCCGGGCACATGTTCGGCGGGCTGATGGACATGGGTGAGATGTTCCCGCCCGAGGTGCCCGCGCACTGGAACCCGTTCTTCGTCTCCGCGGACGTGGACGCCACGGCGGCCAAGGCGCGCGAGCTCGGCGGCGAGGTGATGCACGGGCCGGAGACGGTGCAGATGGAGCACGGCCCGCGGATCGCCGTCCTGCGCGACCCGCAGGGCGCCGTCTTCGGCGTCTTCAAGCCGGCGTAGCACCGGGTGGGCGAGGGTGCGGGTGCGGGCCCGACGTCGCGTCAGACCCGCGCCCGGTCACGTCGGCCGCGCCCGCGTCACGTCGTGCGGCGGCTCAGGTCACCGAGCTGTAGGCGACCACGCCGCGGCGGATCAGGTCCACCGCCTCGCGGGCCGCGGCGCGGACGCCGGAGCCCTCGTCGGCGGCGGCCGCGTCGGCGATCTGGCCGAGCAGGTCGATCAGCTGCTTGCACCAGCGCACGAAGTCGCCCGCGGGCAGGCCCACCTCGTCCAGCACCGCCTCGAGACGGTGCCCGGAGGCCCAGCGGTAGGCCGCCCAGGCGAAGCCGGTGTCCGGCTCGCGCTGGAAGTCGAGGTCGTAGTCGCCCTCCAGGTTGTGCGTCTCCAGCCAGATCCGCATCGTGCGCTCGATCGCCTCCCTGGCCGGGCCCTTGGGCACCCGCGGCGGCGCGGCGTCGTCGCTGTTCCTGGCCTCGTACACGAGCAGCGACGCGGCACAGGCGAGCTCGGCCGCGCTCAGCCCGTCCCACACGCCCTCGCGCAGGCACTCGGCGGCGACCAGGTCGAGCTCCGAGTAGATCCGGGCGAGCCGGCGGCCGGGCTCGGTGACCCGCTCGCCGTCCAGGTAGCCGAGGACCGTGAGCACCGAGCAGACCCGGTCGAAGGTGCGGGCGATCGAGTTCGTCCGGCCGCGCACCCGGCGCTCGAGCTGCTCGGTCTCCCGCTGCAGCCGCCAGTACCGCTCGGCCCAGCGGGCGTGGTTCTCCCGGTCGTCGCAGCCGTGGCACGGGTGCCGCCGGATGGCCGCGCGCAGCCGGATGATCTCCGCGTCGTCCGCCGCGTCGGCCCGCTGGCGGCGCGGCCGGGTCGGCTTGACGCCCTCGTCGCCCGCCTTGGTGCGCAGCGCGGAGGCCAGGTCGCGGCGGGACTGCGGGGACTTCGGGTTGAAGCTCTTCGGGATGCGCATCCAGAACTGCGGCTCCACCGGCACCGGGAAGTCCAGCATGGACAGCCGCACCACCTGCCGCTCGGCGGTCAGCACGACCGGCCGCGGCCCCTCCTTGCCGGTGTCCAGCCCGGGATCGAGCACCAGCGCGAGGCCGGCCCGGCGGCCCGTCGGCACCGTGATCACGTCGCCCGGCTTGAGCTGCTCCACCGCCGCCGCGGCCGAGGCCCGGCGGGAGGCCGAATTCTGCCGGGACAGCTCCGCCTCGCGGTCCGAGAGCGCCCGGCGCAGCGCCGCGTACTCCTCGAAGTCGCCGAGGTGGCAGCTCATCGACTCCTTGTATCCGGCCAGCGCCTCGTTGTTCCGCTTGAGCTGCCGGGTCAGCCCGACGACCGCGCGGTCCGCCTGGAACTGCGCGAAGGAGCTCTCCAGCAGCGCGCGGGCGCGGGCGGTGCCGACCTGGCCGACCAGGTTCACCGCCATGTTGTACGAGGGCTTGAAGGACGAGCGCAGCGGATACGTGCGGGTGGACGCGAGGCCGGCCAGCGCGCGCGGGTCGAGGCCCGGCCGGTAGAGCACGACCGCGTGCCCCTCGATGTCGATCCCGCGGCGCCCGGCACGGCCGGTGAGCTGCGTGTACTCGCCCGGCGTGACGTCGACGTGCGCCTCGCCGTTCCACTTCACCAGCGACTCGAGCACGACCGAGCGGGCCGGCATGTTGATGCCGAGCGCGAGCGTCTCGGTGGCGAAGACGGCCTTGACCAGTCCCTGGACGAACAGCTCCTCGACGATCTCCTTGAACGTGGGCAGCATGCCCGCGTGGTGCGCGGCGACGCCCCGCTCCAGCGCGTCCAGGAAGTCGTGGTACCCCAGGACGTTGAGATCCTCGCGCGGGATGTCGGCCGTACGCGCGCTGACATGCGCGCGCACCTTGAGCCGGTCCTCCTGGGTCAGCAGCCGTACGTTCGAGCGCAGGAACTGCTGGACCGCGCCCTCGCAGCCGGCGCGCGAGAAGATGAAGGTGATGGCGGGCAGCAGCCCCTCGGAGTCGAGCCGGTCCACCACGTCCACCCGGCTCGGCGGCCCGGAACGGCCCCCGCGCCCGACGCCCGCGGACCGCCCGCGCCGGCCGCTCGGCCCGAGCCGCTCCTCCTGCCGGCAGTACCTGACCAGCTCCGGGTTCACCCGCGCCGCGTCCGGCGTCTCCGGATCGGCGCCGTTGTAGAGGTCGAAGATCTTCCCGCCGGCCAGCACGTGCTGCCACAGCGGCACCGGCCGGTGCTCCGAGACGATGATCTTCGTCGCCCCGCGCACCGTCTCCAGCCACTCGCCGAACTCCTCGGCGTTGGACACGGTCGCGGACAGGGACACCAGCTGCACCGACTCGGGCAGGTGGATGATCACCTCCTCCCACACCGCGCCCCGGAAGCGGTCGGCGAGGTAGTGCACCTCGTCCATGACCACGAAGCCGAGCCCGTCCAGCGCGGTCGAGCCCGCGTAGAGCATGTTGCGCAGCACCTCGGTCGTCATCACCACGACCGGCGCGTCGCCGTTGATCGAGTTGTCGCCGGTCAGCAGCCCGACGTTCGCGGCACCGTGCCGCTTCACCAGGTCGGCGAACTTCTGGTTCGACAGTGCCTTGATGGGCGTCGTGTAGAAGCACTTGCGCCCCTGGCTCAGCGCGAGGAAGACGGCGTACTCCCCCACCACCGTCTTGCCGGCGCCCGTCGGCGCCGCCACCAGAACCCCGTGCCCCTCGTCCAGCGCGGCACAGCCTTGGACCTGGAACTCGTCGAGCCCGAACGGATACAGAGCGGAGAACTGCGGGAACGGCGAGGCCATGCTCCTCATCCTAGGGGAAGGCTCCGACAACGGGAGATCGATTTCACGCCGGGCCTCGGGCGCCTCGGCAGCTGTCGGAAGCGGGTCTCATCACCGTGGTTATCGGTACCCGCGGGGCGGCTGAAACCTCAGACGGGAACGATGGTGAGTTGGGACTCGAGGCCCTTGAAGTCGTCGGCATTGCGCGTGTACAGCGGCAGCCGGTTCACGACGGCCGTCGCCGCGATCAGCAGATCGCTACCGGATCAGAGAATGTCCTCCAGCGACGACGCCTTCTCGACCGGGGCCGGGCGCAGGTCGAGGTCGGTGGCCTCGTCGGGCGAGAGGTTGGCGCCGGGCATGGCGGCGCGGCGGCGGGCGCGGCGGCGGTCGTTGAGTTCGGACACGCCGACGGCGGCGAAGTAGAGCACGCAGATGGGAGCGGCGAGGGCGGTCATGCCGAAGGGGTCGCCGGTGGGCACGGCGATGGCGCCGAAGACGAAGATGACCAGGACGATGACGCGCCAGTGCTTGCGCATCGCCTTGGAGCTGAGGATGCCGATGAAGTTGAACAGCACCAGCACCAGCGGCAGCACGAAGGACACGCCGAAGACCATCATCATCTGCAGGATGAAGGTCATGTACTGGCTCGCGTCCAGCAGCGTCGAGCCGCCCGCGCCGCTCAGGAACGTGAGCAGCACCTGCATGATCACGGGGAACAGGTAGTAGCAGACCACCACGCCGGCGGCGAACAGCGGCACGGCCGCGCCGATGAAGGAGAGGCTGTACTTCTTCTCCTTCTTGTACAGGCCCGGCGCCAGGAACGCCCACACCTGGTAGAGCCAGACAGGGCTGGCCACCACGATGCCGACGTACATCGCGATCTTGAAGGACAGGCTGACCTGCGCGGTCGGGCCCTGGTAGACGATCGCGCCGTTCGGGCAGGCGGCGGTCTTCTGGCCCACCCCGTGCACGCCCTTGATCGAGCAGACCGGGGTCTCCAGCGCGTGCAGCACCTGGTTGCGGAAGACGAAGCCGAGCGCCGCGCCGATGATGATCGCCAGCGCGGCCTTCATCAGCCGGTTGCGCAACTCCCGGATGTGCTCGACGAGCGGCATCCGTTCCGCGTCGTCCGCCGAACGCCCAGTCCTTGCCACCTGTGGTTGCCTGCCTTATCCGTCTTCGGGTCCGCTAGCCGTCGCGCCGGGAGACGACGTCCTCGGGGCTCGCCTCGACCACGCGCCGCTTCGGGAGCGGGACGTCGTCGCGCAGCGCCTGGCTCTCGGCCTTGAGGATACGGCGTGCCTTGCCGAGATCGCGCATCGCCCCGGGCAGCCGCTTCCAGCCGTACAGCAGCAGTCCGACGACCACGATCAGGAAGAGGGACTCGGTGCGCAGCAGCATCGGTTGCGGCTCCAACGGAGGGCGGATGTCGACCGGCCGCCGGGAGGCGGCCATGCGTGGCTCCACGGTCTCAGCGGCCGTGAAACTTTGTCAACGGCGACGTGATGAAGGTTCTCTCATCGAGGGCTGGTCAAGGGCCTCGGAGAGCTTCTCCATCGACGTGCCGAACGCCTCGGACGCGTCGCCGAACTGACGCAGCAGCGCCGCGGACGCCTTCCACACCGGCCACGCGCAGACCGCGATCGCGATCAGGGCCAGCA
This sequence comes from Actinospica acidithermotolerans, assembly GCF_018139625.1. Taxonomy (GTDB): domain Bacteria; phylum Actinomycetota; class Actinomycetes; order Streptomycetales; family Catenulisporaceae; genus Actinospica; species Actinospica acidithermotolerans. Next base: position 6,502 of record NZ_JAGSOH010000054.1, read on the forward strand.
CCGCGAGCGCGGCGAACACGATCACCCACCACATGACGGTCACGCACCCGAGACTACCCGAGCGGGCGGCCCGCGAAGTCGTAGGCCTGCGCGTAGTCGACCACCAGCCGCGCGGTGCTCCCGGTCGGGTGCACCCGGTACGGGCTGAAGGTGTGGATCGGGATGAGCACCTTCGGGTTGATCATCCGGACGAATTCGTGCAGGTCGTCCTGGTAGGCGTGGCCGGAGCAGCCGATCCGGCGCAGCGGCACGCCGAGCTTGGCCAGCCAGTCGACGAACAACTGCCAGCGCGGCTCGAAGGGGCCGAGCGGCTCGCCGTTCGCGTGCACGAAGGAGCTGCGCGGGCCGAGGGGCAGGTCGAGCAGGCTGGGGATGTCGTCGGCGTCGAGCTGGACCACGTGCGCGCCGGGCGCGGCGCGCACGGCCTCCAGGCCCACCTCGTCCACGGACAGCGCGTCCTCGAAGCCGGCCGCGCGCAGGAACGCCGCGGTGTGCCCCGGCCACAGGACCCGCCGGCCCGCCGCCTCGGCGATCCCGGTGAAGTCGCGCACCCGGTCGAAGTCGCGCGGGTACATCGCGAGCAACACCAGGTCCGGGTTGCCGGCGAGCTCGGCCTCGAACATCGCGTTCACGTCCACCTCGGTGCGCAGCGGGTGGATCTCCTCCCAGCTCAGCGTCGTCCCCTCGGTGACCAGCACGTCCGCGCCCGCGACGGCCTCGGCGAAGCCCCAGGAGCGCTCGGGGCGGTGGCCGTGGAAGCGGAAGTCCCCGGTGAACGCGAGCACGCCGTCGCTCGTGGTGACCCGGTAGCCGCTCGCGCCGGGCACGTCGTGGTCCACGTCGAAGCGCTCGACGGTCATCGGCCCCACGTGCAGCACCTCGCCGAGCTCCACCGGGCGCCACGCGCTCTGCCCGGCGAACGCGCGCGGGCCGGGCAGCTGCTCGCGGCCCTTCTCCAGCGCGTTCATCATCGCGATCGTCTCCGGCGCGGCGTGCACCGGGACCTCGGGCCGGACGAACCCGACCAGGCCGACGTGGTCGATGTGCGGGTGGGTGACGAACAGCGCGGTGGGCTCGACCGCTTCGGCGAGCCGGTCCCCCGCGGCCAGCGCGGTCGGGTCGAACAGGCCCGGGATCGCCGGGGCCGCGCCCACCCGGAGCCGGTCGGCCAGCTCGCGTCCCGGCCGCGGCGCGGCCGGGACGCGGAATAGGTCCCCGTCCTTCGGGATGTCCAGGCCCAGGTCCAGCAGCACCCGGTGGCCGCCGTCCCTGATCAGCACCTTGCTGGAGCCGATGACCCCGACCCCGCCCCAGAACTCGACACTGGCCGACACCGCGTCACTTCCTCACTGTCTTTCGTACGTGGGACACGTCCCGGGCCGCAGCGCCCCGGTCAGGCCGCCGCGACGGCGGCGGAGCGCGGATCGGCGACCCAGGCGTGGATCGCGGGCAGCAACCGCTCGACGACGGGGGCTTGCGCCGTCGCCGGGCCGTCGGCTCGACCGAACCGATCAATGTACCCCGCGGCCGCGCCGATCTCAACCGCCGGGGCGAGGTCGTTGAAGTAGTGGTCGCCGAGCGAGAACAGCCGCCAGGGCCGGTCGCGCAGGCCGTCGCCGAGCTCGCGCCGCAGCAGCCGGCGCAGTCCGTCCGGCTTCCCCGCGCCGGGCACGAAGTCGTCGAAGGCCCCGGCGACGCCCATCCGCTCCAGCAGCTCCTCCAGGCCGGGCCGCGGGCTGTTGGTGGCGAGCACGACGCGCACGGTGCCGCGCAGCGCGGTGAGCGCGGCGACGAGCGGGGCGACGACCTCGAGCTCGCAGCCGGGGTCGAGCATGTCCTGCCGGGAGTGGCGGAACGCCTCCTCGGTGACGTCGAGGCTCACGCCGTGGCAGCGCTGGGCCAGGCCGTACGCGGCGCCCCAGGCGTCCACGGCCTCGCGCAGCGCGGCGGCCTCGACGGTGTCCGTGCTCTGTCTCGCGGCCGCGACGCCCTCGGCGAGGTAGCGCTCGAAGACGCGCAGGTAGTGCTCCGCCCGCGGGGCGGGCAGCGCCGCGGCGATCCGCCGGGCGTAGCGGCGGACGGGTTCGTCGCCGCGGTAGACGGTGCCGTCGAAGTCGACGACGAGGAGCAGGTCGCTCATGGGTGCTTTCTAGGCGGTGCCTGGCGTTACTTCACGGACCCCGCGGCGGAGAGCGCGCCACGGATGAAGTGGCGCTGCAGCAGCAGGAAGAAGACGATCAGCGGCAGCGTGGTGAAGGTCGCGGCGGCGGCCAGGCCCGGGATGTCCGTGCCCACGTCGCTGCTGAAGGCGGACAGGCCCACCTCGACCGGCTGCACGTCGGTCGTGTTGGTCATGATCTCCGGCCACAGGAAGGAGTTCCACGAGGCCATGAAGACGTTGATGGCGATCAGCGCCAGCGCCGGGCGCACCGCGGGCACGCCGATGTGCCAGAGCACGCGCAGCCGCCCGGCCCCGTCGACCGACGCGGCGTCCAGGATCTCCTGCGGCATCGTGACGAAGAACTGGCGCACCAGGAAGACGCCGAACACGCTCGCGCCCCACGGCACGATCTGGATCCAGTACGTGTCGACCCAGTGGATGTCCGTGGCCAGCACGTAGTCCGGGATGATCAGCACCGTGCCGGGCATCATCAGCACCGAGAGCACCAGCAGCATCAGGAAGTTCCTGCCGCGGAAGCGCAGCACGCCGAAGGCGAACCCGGCCAGCACCGAGGTGACCAGGCAGAGCAGCACGGTGGCCGAGGCGATGAACAGGGTGTTGAGGAAGAACCGGACCCACGGCGCCTCGTCCCAGGCGCGGGCCCAGTTGGACCAGTTCCAGGACGGGATCAGCTGCGGGGGGAAGCGGTAGAAGCCGCCGGGCCGCGCGGTGGAGATGACGAAGGTCCAGTAGAACGGGAAGACGAACGCCAGCCCGAGCAGCACCGCGACGGTCTTGCGCACGAGCGTCCAACCGCTCCAGGCGCCGGCGGTCCGGCCGCCGCGGCGGGACGGAGCCCCGTCCCCGGGCTTGTGGCCCGGGGACGGAGCGTCCTGCAGGGTACTGCTACTCACGAATCGGCCTGCTTCTTCTGGAGGCAGGCCGTCTGAGCGATGTTGAGGGCGCTGGTGGCGTCGGTCCCGGAGAGCCCCGCCTGCAGTGCGGTGGCGAGCAGGGTGCCGCAGTCGTCGACCCACTCCTGCGGCGGGTCGGTGATCGCGGTGTCCAGACCGGCGGCGATCTGCGACACCCAGGGGTTCTTGGCCAGGTACGAGCTCATCGCCGGCTGGGTCAGCGCCTGCGCGGTCACCGGCAGGTAGCCCGTGCCGGAGGACCACGCCGCCTGCTCGGCCGGGGTGGTGACGAACTGCAGGAAGTCCCAGGCCGCGGCCTGCTGCTGCGAGGTCGCCGAACTGAAGACGAAGAAGTTGCCGCCGGCCATCATGTCGGTCTGCGGGACGGCCGTGGTCGTCAGCTTGAACTTGCCGCCGACGGCCTCGTTCTCGTAGTAGTAGCCGGCCGAGGAGGAGATGTCGGCCAGGCCCTTCTGCCCGCCGAGCGCGGTCTCGCCCGGGTAGTTGGTGCCCGTGGCCAGCGCGCCCTTGGACTTCAGGTTCTGCAGGTACTCCAGCGCCTTGACCATGGCGGACGAGGTGAACTGCGGCGTGCCGTCGGCGGCGTAGGCCGGGGTGCCGTAGGAGGCGGCGAGCTCCTCGAGCCACTCCTCACCCGAGGTCTGCGCGCTCGGGTCGATGGTGATGCCGGTGACCCCGCCCTTGGAGGCGGCCTCGAGGTCGGTGGCGAAGGTGTTCCAGTCGGTGGCGGCGCTCAGGCCGTCCGAGGAGAGCATGCTCGAGTTGTAGAAGACCACCTGCAGGCTCTTGCCGATCGGCCACATCGCGAGGGTGCCGTCCGGCAGATAGAGGTCCTTCTGCACGCCCGCGTAGAAGCCGGACAGCTCGGCCGGGGTCTTGGTGCCGGCCAGGGTGCTGATCGGCACGAGCTTGCCGCTCTGCTCCAGCTGGTCGGCGAAGCTCTCGTAGCCCTGGCCGATGGTCGGCGCCTGGCCGGCCGCGACCTCGGCCTTCAGCTTGGTCTCCAGGGTGCCGTAGTTGGCCTCGGGCACCGACTTCACGGTGATGTTCGGGTACTTCGCCTCGAACGCCGAGATGACCTTGGCGAAGGTCTTGCCCAGCGAACTCGTCGAGGTGTACGCGTCGGCGATCGTGATGGTGACCGGCCCGGTGACGCTCGGCGCCGGCGAACCGCTCGCGCTGCTCGCGGCGGCGGTGGTCCCGCCGCCGGCGCACGCGGACGCGGCCAGTCCGAGCGCGGCCATCAGGGCAGCCCCGGCGGCCCGGCGCGGCCGGGTCGCGGAGAGGGTGGCACGGATTCGCATGATGTGCGAATTCTCCTTCTGCATGGGTGAGGGTATCGGCATGCTGCGTGCGGTTCGGGACAGGCGGCGGGTCACGCGGTGAGCCCGCCGCCGCCGACGGCGGTCCGCCGCCGGACGAGCGTGAACAGGACGGTGATCAGGAACAGCACGACGGCGAGGGCGGCGCCGTAGCCGGTGTCCCCGAGCACGATCCCCTCCTTGTAGACCAGGTAGCTCAGCGTCGTGGTGGCGTTGTTCGGGCCGCCGCCGCTGGTCAGCTGGTAGAACTGGGTGAAGGCCTGGAGCGAGGTGATCGACGTGATCACCACGATGAACGTGGTCACCGGGCGCAGCTGCGGCCAGGTGACGTACCAGAACTCGCGCCACGGCCCGCAGCCGTCGACCCGGGCCGCCTCGCCGGTCTCCTCCGAGATCACCGCCAGGCCGCCGAGGAAGACCAGCGTGGTGAAGCCGACCTCGTGCCAGACGCTGAACAGGATCACCGAGGGCATCGCCGTGCTCTGCGACTGCGTCCACTGCAGGGCGGGCAGGTGGAGCAGGTGCAGCAGGTAGTTCGCGAAGCCGAACTGCGGATTGAAGATCCAGACCCAGATGATGGACGTGGCGATCAGCGGCGTGGCGTGCGGGAGGTAGATCATCACCCGGGCCGCGCCCATCGCCTTGCCGCCGCGCATCAGCAGCAGCGCCAGGCCGAGCGAGGCCCCCGTGCCGAAGACGATCATGCCGACGGTGAAGTAGAGCGAGTTCGCCAGCGTCTGGGCGAAGGTCGGATCCACGTCGGTGAGCAGGTCCCGGTAGTTGCCCAGGCCCTTGTACGTGGACATCGCGGGGTTGAGCACGTTCCAGTGCCAGAGCGAGACGTAGAAGGTGTAAAACGTCGGGACGATCACGAACCCCGCGAAGACGAGCACCGCGGGAGCGGAGTACAGCCAGCCCAGCGGGGTGCTGCGGAAGTCGCGCGTGCTGCGCGGCCGCCGGCCCCGGCGCACCGCGCTCCCCGTGTCCTGCGATACCCCGGCGGCCGGGGCGACTGTCTCTGCCACGCCTTGAGTGAAGCCGGGCCACGTTACGAGTCGGCTAATAGCTGAAAAACAATCAGGCAACGGTCTTGAGAAATTCAACGGCCTCTGAAATCCTGAAAGGCTGGCCACTCTCAGGGCATTGTATCGAGGTCAGCGCCTGAGGATCTTGCTCCGCCGCGGCTCAGCACCCGTATCCGGCCAGCGCCGCGGCGGCCGTGCCCTGGACCGCGGCCGCGAAGCCGGCCGGACCGACCACCTTCACACCCTCGCCCAGCCGCAGCACCAGGCGGCGGATGCGGTCCTGGTCCGGCGCCCGCAGCGCGACGCGCAGCCCGCCGTTCGGCAGCTCGCGCACCGACTCGCAGGGGTAGTACTCGGGCACCCAGCGCGCGTTCGGGGCGAGTTCGAGCTCGATCAGCGGATCGTGCGAGTCGACCCGCAGCGCCGTGTCCGCGGGCTCGGGCGCTTTCAGCACGTGCTCGGGCACGCTCGCGGGTTCGTCGAGCACGTCGATGCGCACGACGCGGTCGAGCCGGAACAGCCGCCGCCCCTGCGAGGAGCGGCACCACGCGTCGAGGTACGCGCGGCCGGTGAGCATCGAGATCCTCATCGGGTCCACGGTCCGCTCGGTCACCTCGTCGCGCGAGGGCACGTAGTAGCGCAGATGCAGGGCCCGGCCCTCGGCCTGCGCGCGCGAGACGACCTCGAGCACGACGTCGCGCGCCTCGAAGGCCACCGACAGCCGCTCGGCCGTGCCCGCCGCCGCGACGCCGACCGCCGACTCCAGCTTGCCGAGCGCCCGCTCCAGCGCGTCCCGGTCGGAGGTGAGCCCCGGCACCTGAGCGAGCCCGCGCAGCGCCACCAGCAGCGCCACGGCCTCGCGGGTGGAGAGCCGCAGCGGCCGGGTGATCTGCTCGACGACGTTGTCCAGGTGGATCGCGCCGCCCTCGCCGACGTGCGGCTCCATCAGGTCGTCGGCGAAGCCGCCGGGCGTGCCGCAGAACCACAGCACGTTGAGGTCCTTGGCGATCTGCTTCTGGCTCACCCCGAACTCGTCGGCGACCTGCGCCACCGTCGCGCCGGGATGGCTGCGCAGGTAGGGGACGAGGTTGAGCAGCCGCTCCACCTGCTCGACCGCCGTGCTCATGACGCCGCCTCCCAGCGCATACCCGGCAGCCGCTCCGCCTGGCGTGCCTCGACCGCCGTGCTCATGACGCCGCCTCCCACTCAGCCCGCAGTTCCGCGAGATCCCCGTCCGCCACCGCGGCGGCCGCCTCGCCGACGTCGTCCACCTCGGCCATGGCCAGCGAGCGCAGGTTGCGGATCACCGCCTCCCGCAGCTTCGCCGGCTCGACGACGACCGCGTCCGCGCCGAACTCCGCAACGTAGCCCTCGAAGCCGTCGCGGTACGCCAGGACGAGCACATCCCAGCCGTCCTCGCCCTCCTCCAGCGCGCTCGCGCTGCGCCGCAGGGGGAAGCAGGTGCCCTTGCGCACCCGGATCGTCGCCGTGCCGAGGTCGCCCTCCGGCCGCAGCGCGAAGGCCGCGACCCGCGCCCGCACGTCCAGCTGATCGGGGATCGGGTGCTCCGGCGAGCGGCCGGTCAGCATCACCGGACCGGCGATCCGGTCCAGCCGGAAGATCCGCTCGTCGTCGCGGCCGAGATCGAATCCGGCCATGTACCAGCGGCCGCGCCACGAGTCGATGGTCCAGGGCTCGACCTCGCGCGAGCGGACTTCGCCGTCCCCGCGCCGGTAGGAGAAGCGCACCACCTGGCGCTCGTAGACGGCTTCGAGCAGCGGCTCGAACGCCGGGGCCTCGGCGCGCACCCGCGGCTCGATGCCGACCGGCGAGGCCGGCCCGATCTCCACCCCGGCCGCCTTGAGCTTGAGCAGCGCGGACGAGGCGGCCTGCGCCATCGTCGCCTGCTGCCAGAAGCGCGCGGCCTGGCCGAGCGCCTGCGCCTCGTCCGAGTCGAGGCTCAGCTCCGGCAGCGCGTACTCGCCCGGCGCGATCCGGTAGCCCACCTCGTCGTCGAAGTACGCGTCGGCCGAACCCACCTCGAGCGGGATGCCGAGCTCGCGCAGCTCCTCCTTGTCCCGCTCGAACATCCGCTCGAAGGCCTCGTCCGACGGACAGTTCCGGTACGGCTCGAGCACCCGCCGCAGCCGCTCCTTGGTCACGAAGGTCCGCGAGGCCAGCAAGCAGATGACGAGGTTGACCAGGCGCTCGGACTTGCTCGCCGCCATGTTGCACGCCTTCCCGCCGTGACCCGTATCTTGTCCGTCCGACGCTACCTGTTTTCTGCCGGGTTTCGCACGGACTTGCGCTACCGTGGGCGGCGTGATCGCCTGGCGCGAAGGACGCGTGACCGCACTCGGCCGCGCCTGGCCGGGCGCCCGCGAGCTCATCGCCCGCGTAGCGGACGCCGACCTGCGCGTTCTCGCCTATCCGGAACTCGTCGGCGAGCCGCGCGTGGGCGACCGGATCCTGCTGAACGTCGGCGCCCAGGCCCTGGGGCTCGGCACCGGCGGCTACGCCTTCGCCGTCGCCCTGCCCGACCGGCTCCCGGACGACCCCCCGCCGGGTCCCGGCCACATCGTCAAGGCCCGCTACACGCCGCTGCAGACGATCGTCCTCGGCGCCGACGAACAGGACTCGCCGCACCACGGCATCCTCAAGAACGCCGACTCGCTCGACGGTATGCCCGTCGTCGTCGCGGACCTGCATTCCGCGGTCCCCGCGGTCTGCGCCGCCATCCGGCACGACCGCCCAGGCACCCGCGTCGCCTACGTGATGACCGACGGCGGCGCCCTCCCGCTCTGGTTCTCCCGCAGCGTAGCCGGCCTGCGCGCCCACGGGTGGCTGTGCGGATCGGTGACCGTCGGCCAGGCCTTCGGCGGCGACCTCGAGGCCGTCACCCTGCACACGGGCCTGCTCGCCGCGAAGCTCATCCTCGGCGCCGACGTCGCCGTCGTGACCCAGGGCCCCGGAAACCTGGGCACCGGCACGAAGTGGGGCTTCTCCGGCGTGGCCTGCGGCGAAGCGGTCAACGCGGCCGCGACGCTGGGCGGACGGCCCGTCGGCGTCCTGCGCGTCTCCGAGGCGGACGCCCGAAACCGTCATCGAGGCCTGAGCCACCACAGCCTCACCGCATACGGCAGGGTCGCCCTCGCGCCCGCCGAACTCGCCCTCCCGGATGAACCCGGGGCGTTCTGGGACACCGTCCGCGCCCACGCGGAACCGCTGGCCGAGCGCCACCGGCTGCGCACCGTCCCCGCCGCCGACCTGGACGAAGCCCTCGCCGCCAGCCCCGTGGCCCTGTCCACCATGGGCCGCGGCCTCGGCGAGGACCGCGCCGGCTTCCTCGCCGCCGCCTGCGCCGGCCGGCTGGCCGTGGCCACGCCTGCCGCGCAAGCCGGATAGGCTGAACCGGTCAACGCATCACGAGAGGATCACGGCAGCATGTCTTTTCAGCTTGAGAAGCCCGAGGTCGACTTCCCCGAGGGCAACCCCCCGGCGGACCTGGAGATCGTCGACATCTGGGAGGGGCAGGGCGAGGAGGCCAAGGCCGGCCAGCAGGTCTCGGTGCACTACGTCGGTGTGGCGTTCTCGACCGGCGAGGAGTTCGACGCCTCCTGGAACCGCAACCAGGCCTTCCAGTTCCCGCTCGGCGGCGGACGGGTCATCAAGGGCTGGGACCTCGGCGTCGCCGGAATGAAGGTCGGCGGCCGTCGCCGCCTGACCATCCCCGCGCACCTCGCCTACGGCAACCAGAGCCCCACCCCGGCCATCAAGCCGGGCGAGACCCTCATCTTCGTGGTCGACCTGCTCGGGGTCAAGTAGACCCCGGCGGCGCGAGTCCATGCCGCAGGGCCCCGGCACGCACGTGCCGGGGCCCTGCGTTTCGGCCCGGTCCGGCCGCAGGACAAGCCACTCTCGCCCGGGGCCGCGGCCGGGTCAGCTCAGTGCGTCCACGATGTCGACCACGAAGACCAGGGTGTCGCCGCCGTTGATCCCCGCCGCCGCGACGCCCTTGCTGCCGTAGGCCTGCGCCGCCGGGATGACGAGCAGGACCCGGTCGCCGACGTGGCGGCCCGCCAGGCCGGTGTTCCAGCCGGAGATCACGGCGCTGCTGCCGAAGACGAAGCTGGCGATCTGCTTGTCGGCGAAGGAGGAGTCGAACTGCTTGCCGGTGTTCCAGTCGACGCCGACGTACTGGACCATCAGGCGCTGGCCGGTCGCGATCTGGCCGCCGCTGCCGGAGATCAGGACCTTGCCCTCGGCGACGGTCGGGGCGGCGGCGCCGGCGGGCAGTGTGATGGCGGGGGCGGCCTTGCCGGGGTTGCCGGTGACGGTCGGCATGCCTGACTGCGTCTGGGCGGCCATGGTGCCGGTGATGTCGGCGGTGGCGGGGTACGCGCCGACGATGTCGAGCACGTAGACGAGGTCGTCCTTGCCGCTGATGCCGTAGGCGGTCGCGCCGCCCGCGCCGAAGGCGCCGGCGGGCGGGGTGACGATCTCGACGCGGCTGCCGATGGTGACGTGCGTGAGCACCTGGTTCCAGGACGGCAGCGCCGTGGACGAGCCGAGAACGAACTCCTGCGTCTTGTTCGGCGACTTGTCCGTGCTGTAGGTGCTGCCGATCAGCTTGCTGCCGGTCCAGTCCATCAGCGTGTAGTCGACCACGACGGCGTCGCCGTCGGCGAGCTGGGCGCCGCTGCCCTGCTCGAGGACGCTGGATTCGACCTGGGTCGGCGCGGCCGCGCCGCTCGGGATCGTTATCGAGGCCTGCTCTCCCACCGCGCCCGTGACCGTGGGCAGCGGGGACTGCGCGGACGAACCGCCGCAGGCCGCCAGCAGCGCGCCCACGACCGGGACCGCCATCGAGGCGGCGAACAGGCGGATCAGACGGCCTCGACGGCTCACTCCGGGTAGCTGCACGGGCACAGACTACCCGGACGCGCGCGGCTACATGGACGCGATGAGCTTATCGACCCTTTCGTCCACCGAGCGGAACGGGTCCTTACACAGCACCGTGCGCTGCGCCTGGTCGTTCAGCTTCAGGTGCACCCAGTCCACCGTGAAGTCGCGGCGCTGCTCCTGGGCGCGCTTGATGAACTCGCCGCGCAGCCTGGCGCGGGTGTTCTGCGGCGGCACCGACTTGGCCGTGTAGATGTCCAGGTCGCGGGCCGTGCGGTCGACCAGGCCGCGGCGCTCGAGCAGGTAGTAGAGCCCGCGCTTGCGGCTGATGTCGTGGTACGCCAGGTCCAGCTGCGCGATGCGCGGGTGCGCTATCGGCAGGTCGTACTTCTCCTGGTAGCGCTGGATCAGCTTGTACTTGATCGCCCAGTCGATCTCCCGCTCCAGCTTGGACAGGTCCTGCTGCTCGATCGCGTCGAGCGTGCGCTCCCACAGGTCCAGCACCCGGGCGACGGTGCCGGTGCGCAGGTCGCGGCGGTCGGCGAAGTCCACGGCCTTGGCCAGGTACTCGCGCTGGATCTCCAGCGCGGTGGCCTCCCGGCCGTTGGCCAGCCGCAGCTTCTTGCGGCCGGTCAGGTCGTGGCTGACCTCGCGGATGGCCCGGATCGGGTTCTCCAGCGTCAGGTCCCGCATCACGAGGCCGACCTCGACCATCCGCAGCACCAGGTCGGTCGCGCCGACCTTCAGCAGCATCGTGGTCTCGCTCATGTTGGAGTCGCCCACGATCACGTGCAGCCGCCGGTAGCGCTCGGCGTCGGCGTGCGGCTCGTCGCGGGTGTTGATGATCGGCCGGGACCGGGTGGTCGCCGAGGAGACGCCCTCCCAGATGTGCTCGGCCCGCTGGCTCACGCAGTAGACCGCGCCGCGCGGGGTCGGCAGCACCTTCCCGGCGCCGCAGATCAGCTGGCGGGTGACCAGGAACGGGATCAGCACGTCGGCCAGGCGGGAGAACTCGCCGTGCCGGGTGACGAGGTAGTTCTCGTGGCAGCCGTAGGAGTTTCCGGCGGAGTCGGTGTTGTTCTTGAACAGGTAGACGTCCCCGGCGATGCCCTCCTCGTGCAGCCGCCGCTCGGCGTCGTGCAGCAGGCCCTCGAGGATCCTCTCACCGGCCTTGTCGTGCACGACGAGTTCCTCGATCGAGTCGCACTCGGGGGTGGCGTACTCCGGGTGCGAGCCGACGTCGAGGTAGAGCCGGGCGCCGTTGCGCAGGAAGACGTTCGAGGAGCGCCCCCAGGAGACGACCCGGCGGAACAGGTAGCGCGCCACCTCGTCCGGGCTCAGCCGCCGCTGGCCGCGGAACGTGCAGGTGACGCCGTATTCGTTCTCTAGTCCGAAGATCCTACGGTCCATCAGGCCCCTCCTGGGGTAGGGCTGCAATGGTGCGGTGGGGCCGGCGGCGGCCCCGCGGCCGCCGCCGTTCCCGCTAGTTGTCGCCGGTGGATTCGCCCTCGCCGCCCTCGTCGAGGGCCTCGTCGATCAGGCTGTTGGTGTCGAGTTCGTCCGGGCCGGACTCCGCGGCCGGCGACCCGGCCGCCTCCTCGGCGGACTCGCCGTTCTCCTCGAACGCCGCCTCCTCCGCGCCCGGCTCGTCCTCGAGCAGCGCGGTCAGGTGCGCGCCGAGCAGGCGGCGGAACTTGCGCGGCTGCTGGCGCTCCCGGTCGAGCACCGCGACCTCGAGCTGCGCCGGGCTCAGCTCGCGGGTCTCGCCGCCGTTGCCGCCGCTCTGCGCGAGCGCGGCGACCGCGGTGCGCAGCGCGACGCCGAGGCTCGGGCCCTCGGTGTACGTCGACTCCAGGGCGGCGGTGACCGCGTCCGCGGCGCCGCCGATCACCACGAAGCCGCGGTGGTCGACCACCGAGCCGTCGTAGGGGATGCGGTAGATCTGGTCCTGCTCGGCGCGCTCGCCGACCTCGGCGATGACCAGCTCGGCCTCGTACGGCTTGCCGCCCGCCTCGGAGAAGATGCTGCCGAGCAGCTGGGCGTACGCGTTGGCCAGCCCGAGCGCGGTCACGTCGCGCCGGTCGTAGAGGTAGCCGCGGGTGTCGGCCAGCCGGACGCCGGCCTGCCGCAGGTTCTCGAACTCGTTGTACTTGCCGGCCGCGGCGAAGCCGATCCGGTCGTAGATCTCGGACACCTTGTGCAGCACGCGGGAGCGGTTCTCCGCGACGAACAGGATGCCGCCGTCGTAGTTGAGCACCACGACCGAGCCCGTGCGCGCGATGTTCTTGCGCACGAAGTCGGCCCGGTCCTTCATCAGTTGTTCGGGCGAGACGTAGAACGACGTGCTCACGTGGCTTCCTCGTCAGTCTTCTCGTGGGGAGGCTTCGGCGGTGGCTGCTCAGCGCAGCGGGGCGTTGGGACCGTCGGGCCGCCGCAGCCGGGCGTCCACGACCTCCTGGACCAGCTCGGCGACCTCGGTCTCGGAGAGCCTGCGGTAGCCGTCCTCGGTGGCCACGCCGACGACCGGGAAGATCCGCCGGGTCAGGTCGGGGCCGCCGGTGGCCGAGTCGTCGTCCGCGGCGTCGTAGAGCGCCTGGATGGCCGCGGTGACCGCGCCGGTGGCGTCGAAGTCGGCGCGGTAGATCTTCTTCAGCGCGCCGCGCGCGTAGACCGAGCCGGAGCCGACGCTGTGGAAGCCGTGCTCCTCGTACTGGCCGCCGACCGGGTCGTAGCTGAAGATCCGGCCCTCGCAGGACTCCAGGTCGTAGCCGGCGTAGAGCGGGACCACGGCCAGGCCCTGCATGGCCAGGCCCAGGTTGCCGCGGATCATGGTGGCCAGCCGGTTCGCCTTGCCGTCCAGCGAGAGGGTGGTGCCCTCGATCTTCTCGTAGTGCTCCAGCTCCACCTGGAACAGCCGGACCATCTCGACCGCGAGGCCGGCCACGCCGGCGATGCCGACGCAGGAGTAGTCGTCCGCGGGGAAGACCTTCTGGATCTCCCGGGAGGCGATCACGTTGCCCGCGGTGGCCCGCCGGTCGCCCGCCATGACCACGCCGCCGGGGAAGGTGAGCGCGACGATCGTGGTGCCGTGCGGCGGGTCGAAGGGCAGCGTGCCGGTGGAGGCGCCGAGCGAGGCGGCGCGCCGGCCGGGCAGGTACTCGGGGTTGTAGTCGGCCAGGAACTCGGTGAAGGAGGTGCCGGTGCCCGCGAACGCCGCGCGCATCAACCCGTAGTCGCCGGCCGCTCCGCCCCGGCCCGACCAACCAGTGCTTTGTGTTCCCACGAGCTCCCTCTCTTCAGGTACGCCGCCTCCGTCACCAAAGCCGGCACAGACACTGCTGGTTCGTTGCAGCCCCAACGTTATCGTCGAAGCGCTCGATGAACCCGTCCTTACCCGCCTGCCGCCACGGCACACCGGGCCCGCCGGGACGGGCCGGGGAGCCGAATGCGGCCTCTACTGCCCACCCTTTTGCACAAAGGACCTGACAAAGCTCTCGGCGTCCGACTCGAGGACCTCGTCGATCTCGTCGAGCACGTCCTCGACGTCCTCGGACAGCCGGGCCTGACGCTCCTTCAGATCGCTGCTGTCCTCGGTGAACTCCTCGTCCGCCTCTTCGCTCTGCCGGGAGGCGCGCTCCTGCCCGCCCGTGTCCTTGGCCGCCATCCGGACCACCCACCTCTCTCGCACCACGGAACAGTTCCGCGCACACCGGTCTCGGTACCGACCCTACGCCGGTCCACCGACAGCGGGAGCGGATTTCCCGCACCGCTCTTGGATCATCCCTGCCCCTCCTTCGGGGCGTTCACACGTTCGGCCCCGCGACCGGCGCCGACCGTTCGGGCCCCGACCCGGCGCGCTCGCCGGACGGGGCCCTGACACCTCCCGCTCAGCTGCCGGAAGTCAGCTCGCGGACCAGGTCGCTGGCCGTTCTGCACCGCTCGATCAGCCCCTGCACGTGCTGCTTCGTGCCGCGCAGCGGGTCCAGCGTGGGGATCCGCTGCAGCGACTCGCGCTCCGGCAGGTCGAAGATCACCGAGTCCCAGGACGCGGCGGCCACCGAGTCGGCGTACTTGTCCAGGCAGCGGCCGCGGAAGTAGGCCCTGGTGTCCTCCGGCGGCATGTCCACCGCGGCCAGGATCTCCTCGTCGGTCACGATCCGCTCGAACCGGCCGCGCGCGGCCAGCCGCTGGTAGAGGCCCTTCTCCGGGCGCACGTCGGAGTACTGCAGGTCCACCAGGTGCAGCCGGGCCTCCTCCCAGTCCAGGCTGTCGCGCTGCCGGTAGCCCTCGAGCAGCTCCAGCTTGGCCACCCAGTCCAGCTCCCGGCGCAGCAGCATCGGGTCGGCCTCGAGCCGGGTGAGCACCGACTCCCAGCGGTCGAGCACCTCCTGGGTGATCGGGTCCACGTCGGTGCCGTAGCGGTCCTCGACGTACTTGCGGGCCTGCTCGAAGTACTCCATCTGCAGCTGAACCGCCGTCAGCTTGCGCCCGGAGCGCAGCTTCACGAGGTGCTTGAGCGAGGGGTCGTGGGACACCTCGTGCAGGGTGCGCACCGGCTGGTCGACGGTGAAGTCCGCGCCGATGAACCGGTCCTCGATCATCGCCAGCACCAGCGAGGTCGTGCCCATCTTCAGGAAGATGGAGATCTCGGCGAGGTTCGCATCGCCGATGATCACGTGCAGCCGGCGGTGCTTCTCCGGATCGGCGTGCGGCTCGTCGCGGGTGTTGATGATCGGGCGCTTGAGCGTCGTCTCGAGGCCGACCTCCACCTCGAAGAAGTCCGCGCGCTGGGAGAGCTGGAAGCCGTGCCCGCGCCCGTCCTGGCCGACGCCGACCCGGCCGGAGCCGGCGAACACCTGCCGGGTGACGAAGAACGGCGTCAGGTGCCGGACGATGTCGGCGAACGGCGTCGAGCGGGAGACCAGGTAGTTCTCGTGCGAGCCGTACGAGGCGCCCTTGTTGTCGGTGTTGTTCTTGTAGAGGTTGATCGGCAGCGAGCCGGGGACCAGCGCCGCGTAGCGGGCCGCCTCGGCCATGATCAGCTCGCCGGCCTTGTCCCAGATCACCGCGTCCCGGGGGTTGGTCACCTCGGGGGTGGAGTACTCCGGGTGCGCGTGGTCGACGTACAGCCGCGCCCCGTTGGTGAGGATGACGTTCGCCAGGCCCGAGTCCTCGTCGGTCAGCTGGCTGGAATCGGCCAGCTCGCGGGCCAGGTCGAAGCCGCGCGCGTCGCGCAGCGGGTTCTCCTCCTCGAAGTCCCACCGGGCGCGCCGGGCCCGCTGCATGGCGGTGGCGTAGGCGTTGACGATCTGAGAGGAGGTGAGCATCGCGTTGGCGTTCGGATGCCCCGGCACCGAGATGCCGTATTCGGTTTCACTGCCCATGACCCGTCGTACGCTCATGGCGACCAGCTTAGGCGCGCGGGGCAGCGGAGGGGACCAGCTTCGACCACGGTTTCTCCCCGAGTGTGTACGAGGCGCGACGACGGTGTCGCGCCTCGCAGACGGGTGTGACTACAGGTACTGCCCGGTGTTGGTGACGGTGTCGATGGATCGACCCGTCTCGGCGCCCTTCTTGCCGGAGACGAGCGTGCGGATGAACACGATCCGCTCGCCCTTCTTTCCGGAGATCCGGGCCCAGTCGTCCGGGTTGGTGGTGTTGGGCAGGTCCTCGTTCTCCTTGAACTCGTCGACGCAGGCCCCGAGCAGGTGCGAGATGCGCAGGCCCTTGGCGTCGTGGTCGAGGAAGTCCTTGATCGCGGACTTCTTCGCCCGGTCCACGATGTTCTGGATCATGGCGCCGGAGTTGAAGTCCTTGAAGTACAGGACCTCCTTGTCCCCGTTGGCGTAGGTGACCTCCAGGAAGCGGTTCTCCTCGGTCTCCGAGTACATCCGCTCGACGGTGCTCTGGATCATCGCGGCGACCGTGGCGGCGCGGTCGCCGCCGTTCTCCCGCAGGTCGTCCTCGTGCAGCGGGAGGGTGGAGGTGATGTACTTCGAGAAGATGTCCTTCGCCGCCTCGGCGTCCGGCCGCTCGATCTTGATCTTGACGTCCAGCCGTCCCGGCCGCAGGATCGCCGGGTCGATCATGTCCTCGCGGTTGGAGGCGCCGATCACGATGACGTTCTCGAGGCCTTCGACGCCGTCGATCTCGGACAGCAGCTGCGGCACGATCGTGTTCTCCACGTCGGAGGACACGCCCGAGCCGCGGGTGCGGAAGAGCGAGTCCATCTCGTCGAAGAAGACGATGACCGGGGTGCCCTCGCTGGCCTTCTCCCGCGCCCGCTGGAAGACCAGGCGGATGTGCCGCTCGGTCTCGCCGACGTACTTGTTGAGCAGCTCGGGGCCCTTGATGTTCAGGAAGTAGCTCTTGCCCGCCTCCTTGCCCGAGAGCTCCGCGACCTTCTTGGCCAGCGAGTTCGCCACCGCCTTGGCGATGAGCGTCTTGCCGCAGCCGGGAGGGCCGTAGAGCAGCACGCCCTTCGGCGGCCGCAGCTCGTGCTCGAGGAAGAGCTCCTTGTGCAGGTAGGGCAGCTCGACCGCGTCGCGGATGAGCTCGATCTGGCCGGACAGGCCGCCGATGTTGGCGTAGTCGATGTCCGGGACCTCCTCGAGCACCAGCTCCTCGACCTCGGACTTCGGCACCCGCTCGTAGACGTAGCCGGAGCGCGGTTCGAGCAGCAGCGCGTCGCCGGCCCGGATGACCGCGTCGAGCAGCGGCTCGGCGAGGCGCACCACGCGCTCCTCGTCGGTGTGCCCGACCACCAGCGCCCGCTCGCCGTCCTCGAGCAGCTCCTTGAAGGAGACGATCTCGCCGACCTTCTCGTAGCCGTGCACGGCGATGATGTTCAGCGCCTCGTTCAGCATGACCTCGCGGCCCGGCTGCAGGTCGTCGAGCTCGACGCCCGGGGCCACCGCGACGCGGAGCTTGCGTCCGCCGGTGAAGATGTCGACGGTGCCGTCCTCCTGGGCCTCGAGGTACACCCCGAACCCGCTCGGCGGCTGGGCGAGCCGGTCGATCTCCTCCTTCAGCGCGAGGATCTGGTCCCGCGCGTCGCGGAGGGTCGCGACCAGGCGCTCGTTCTTGGCCGTCAGGCCGGAGACCGTCACCTGGAGCTCGCTGATGCGATCCTCCAGAGCGCGGTTTCCGCGCGGTGTCTCCGCCAGACGGCGGCGGAGCAGGGCGACCTCCTGTTCCAGGAAGGCCACCTGGCTGAGCGCGTCCTGGGCGGCCGGCTCGTTACCGAGCGGTCCGCCGCGACCCGCTCGGGAGCCGGGGCGCAGGGGCTTGTCGTCTTCGTGGGCTGGCACGGTCCTTCACCTCCTCGCGGAGTGCTGCTGCGACGTTAGAACGTGACTACCTGGTTCGGACCCCGCCCAAACCGGGATCTCGTCCGTCGTCCGCGGAACCGCTGCTCGGGCTTCCGGTGTCGCCAACACTGCCATCATGTGGATTCCCCTTCGCCGCTCGTTCATGTAGACGTTCGGGTAACCCGTTCGGATCAACGCCGTTGTCGACTCCGTGCCGGGGCACGATCATTACTCGCCGTCCCCGTGGATGTCGAGGGCATTGCGCGAGTCGCGGCCTGGATGTCGCCTTCGCGGGCCGGGTTGTTAGGGTTCACGGTAGATCGGACGCCTAATTGGTGATGACTGCATTGGGGATGAAGGGCCGAATGAGCGAGGACCTTGAGGTCTGGATCGACCAGGACCTGTGCACCGGGGACGGCCTGTGCGTGCAGTACGCGGCGGACGTGTTCGAACTCGACATCGACGGGCTCGCGTACGTCAAGGGCGAGGACGGCGAGCTGCGGCTGGCGGCCGGCCAGCGCGTCCCGGTGCCCGCGGACCTGGTGCTGAACGTGATCGACTCGGCGAAGGAGTGCCCGGGCGAGTGCATCCACGTGCACCGGCGCTCGGACGGCAAGCCGGTCGCCGGTCCGCTCGCGGAGGACTGAAACGCGCCTGGCGTGTGGCGAATCTGACAGCGGTTCAGGCTCGCCGAACGCCCAGGTGCGTCTCAGCGAACTCTTACCGAATACTTACGATACTTACGGGAGATCGCCGCGCCGGGCGATCCGCGCCTGGCGCGCCTCGGACTCGTCCACCGGCGCCTCGTCGGGGGACGACCCGTCCCAGGCCTCGCCGAGCTCGGCGGCGGCCTTGGCCGGACGGCGGCGGCGGACCGGCAGGTCGACGCCGTCGGCGATCCGGCGGGCGGTGACCAGGAAGCCGGTGTGGCCGACCATCCGGTGGTCGGGGCGCACCGCCAGGCCCTCGACGTGCCAGGAGCGCACCATCGTCTCGAAGGGCGCCGGCTCGGCGAAGCGGCCGTGCTCGCGGATCGTCTCGACCGTGCGGGAGAGCTGGGTGGTGGTGGCCACGTAGCAGATCAGCACGCCGCCGGGCACCAGGACCTTGGAGACGGCGTCCACGCACTCCCAGGGCGCGAGCATGTCCAGCACGACCCGGTCGACCTCGTCGGGCCGCAGGGAGGCCACCAGGTCGCCCACGGTCAGCGTCCAGGCCGGGTGCTTGGCGCCGAAGAAGGTCTCCACGTTCCTGGCGGCGATCGCGGCGAAGTCCTCGCGCCGCTCGTAGGAGTCGACCCGGCCGCCGTCGCCCACCGCGCGCAGCAGCGAGCAGGTCAGCGCGCCGGAGCCGACGCCCGCCTCGAGCACGCGGGCGCCCGGGTAGAGGTCCGCCATGGCGACGATCTGCGCGGCGTCCTTCGGGTAGACCACCGCGGCGCCGCGCGGCATCGACAGGACGTAGTCGGACAGCAGCGGGCGCAGCGCGAGGTACTCCATGCCGCCGGTCGAGCGCACGACGCTGCCCTCGGGCTCGCCGATCAGCGCGTCGTGGTCGAAGTAGCCCTTGTGCGTGTGGAACTGCTTGCCGGGCGTGAGCGGGAAGGTGTGGTGCCGGCCCTTGGTGTCCGTCAGTTGGACCAGGTCACCCGGCCGGAACGGTCCCTGCCGATGTGACTTGCCGGTTTCCTCGTACGTTTCGCTCACCAGGGGAGTCTAGCGGCCCGGAAAGGCAAGCTCGACGTGCGCGGCGGACAGCGCCCCGAAGATCGTCGTCTCGCTCACCTGGACCGTGCCTATCGGCCCAGGAACGCATGCTCGACGTCCGCTGCGGACAGCACCCCGAAGATGGCCCCGTCGGGCTCGGTGACCAGGTACTCGGGCGCCGGGGTGGCGCGCAGGGCCTGCAGCAGCGACTCGCCGTCCAGGGTCGTGCTGAGCGTCATCCCGGGCCGCAGGGCGCGGGAGAGCGTGCCGACCTGCACCCAGGGGTGCCGTTCGAGCGGGGTGGCGGCGACGGAGGCCTCGTGCACGATCGCGGTCGGGTTGCCGTCGTGGTCCACGATGAGCAGGCTGCGGGCGCCGACGCCGGCCGCGCGGCGCAGCGCCTCGGACAGCGGGACGTCCGCGGTCACCGGGATGGCCCGCCGGGTGAGGGTGCGGGCGTGCAGGGTCGGGATCCGCTCGCGCAGCCTGGCGACGGTGAGCGACTGGCTGGCGCCGATCCAGATGAACGAGGCGATGAACGCGGCCCAGACCAGCGTGTAGAGGCCGGAGCCGCTGGTCGCGTCGCGGGTCGTGAGCATCGCGTAGATCAGCACGCCGATCGCCAGCAGCCGGCCCGCCCACGCGGCGGCCGCGGTGCCGGCCAGCGGCTTGCGGGTCACCGCCCAGACGGCCGAGCGCAGCACCCGTCCGCCGTCCAGCGGCAGTCCGGGGAGCATGTTGAACACGCCGACCACGACGTTGGACACCCACAGCGCGGTGACCAGGTACTGGCAGGCGGCGAAGGCCACCGACGAGGTCGGATGGTCCATCAGCTTCCAGACGCCGAAGAAGATCCCGCCGAGCGCGAAGGAGAGCGCGGGGCCGGCCACCGCGACGGCGAACTCGCGGCTCGGGGTGTCCGGCTCCTTCTCGATCTCCGAGACGCCGCCGAGGAAGTAGATCACGATGCGCCGGACCGGCAGGCCGAAGCCCTTGGCGACGACGGAGTGGGCCAGCTCGTGCAGCAGGACGGAGAGGTAGAGCAGCACCGCGAAGCCGAAGGCGATGGCGTAGCGCCAGTTGCCGAAGTCGGCGTCGCTGATCTCCTGGCCGAAGTAGTACGTGATGAACGCGGCGATCAGGAACCAGGTCGGTGAGACGACGATCGGGATGCCGAACGGCGCGCCCATCCGGATGCCGCCGCCCGAGCCCGCTGAGCGGTTCGGGTCCGGCCGCCCGCCGTTGTTCTGGTTGTCATCGCTCACACAGGCGATGCTACGGGTTACTCAGCTCCCACGTGTCACCTGCCCCGGGACGGTGTCGGATCGGTGTCGCCGGGTTCTGTCGGACGGGAGCGTTAAGGTGGGCGCTCATGGGTGAGATGGAGGCCGTCGAGCGGCCGGATCTGGAGTTCGCGGACGGCGCGCTCTTCGACGCCGGGCCCGGCGTGGTCAAGCTGCCCGCCGCGCTCTCGCCCTCGCGCGCCGGGGATTTCCAGCAGTGCCCGCTGCTGTTCCGGCTGCGCGTGGTGGACAGGGTGCCGGAGCCGCCGAACGCCGCGGCGACCAAGGGCACGCTGGTGCACGCCGTGCTCGAGCGGCTCTTCGACCTGCCCGCGCCCCAGCGCACGCCGGGCGAGGCGGTGGAGATGCTGCGCCCGCAGTGGGAGCGGCTGCTGGCCGAGCGGCCCGAGCTCGGCGGGCTGTTCGCGGGCGAGCAGGAGCGCGCGGCCTGGCTCGCCGAGGCGGAGAAGCTGCTCGGCACCTACTTCACCCTCGAGGACCCGACCCGGCTCGAGCCGGCCAAGCGGGAACTGTTCGTCCGCGCCCCGATGGGCGAGGGGGACGACCGGCTGCTGCTGCGCGGTTTCGTGGACCGGCTGGACATCGCCCCGAACGGCATGCTGCGCGTGGTCGACTACAAGACCGGCAAGGCCCCGCCGCCCGGGTACGAGGAGAAGACCCTCTTCCAGATGAAGTTCTACGCCCTGGTGCTCTGGAAGGTGCGCGGCGTGGTGCCCAAGCGGCTGCAACTGCTTTTCCTGGGCAACGGCGAGGTGCTGACCTACGACCCGAGCGAGGCCGATCTGCTCGCCGCGGAGCGCAAGATCGCCGCGATCTGGTCGGCGATCCGCGCGGCGGCCGGGGCGAAGAAGTGGGATCCGAAGCCGTCGAAGCTGTGCGGCTGGTGCAGCTTCCGCGAGTTGTGCCCGGCGCAGGGCGGCGAGGTGCCGCCGGTGCCCGAGGTGCGGATCGTGCCGACGACGGCCTGAGGCCGGGCACCGCGCTCTCCCCCGCGCCTCGCACGCGGCGGTGCCCAGGCGCGTCTTGCCCTGTCTCAGTGCGCGATGAGCAGGATGCCGAGGACGACGCCCGCCGAGGCGGCGATGCGCATCCGGCCGAAGCCCTCGTGCAGAACCAGCGCGCCGATGGCCGCGCCGATCAGGATGCTGGTTTCGCGCAGCGTGGCGACGGCGGCGAGATTTCCCTTGGTCTGCGCCCAGAGCACGAGTGTGTACGCGGTCAGCGAGATGACGCCGCCGCCGAGTCCGCGCGCGGTGTCGACGCGCAGCGAAGGTACGAACGCGCGGCGGCGGATCGCGGCGGTGACGCAGAGCACGATGACCGACTGCAGCAGGAAGATCCAGCAGGAGTAGCCGAGCACCGTGCCCGCCCTGCGCACGGCGACTCCGTCCACGACCGTGTAGCTCGCGATCGCGAGGCCGGTGCCGACCGCGGCGAGCACCGCCGGCAGGTCCTTGCGCGTCGGCAGGCCGTTGGACAGCGCCAGGGCGAGCAGCCCGGCCGAGACGACGCCGATGCCGACCGCCTCGAAACCCGACATCGGCTGCCCGACGACGAACGTGGCCACGAGCGCGACGACCAGCGGCGAGGTGCCGCGCGCGATCGGGTACATGCGGCCGAACTCGCCGAGCTTGTAGGCGAGCACCAGGCCGAACGAGTACAGCGCCTCGAGCAGCGTGGACGCCGCGATGTACGGCCAGACGGCCCGGTTCGGCGCCGGCAGGAACGGCAGGGCGGCCGCGCAGGTGAGGCCGGCGGCCGTCGCGATGAGCGTGATGGCGGCGAGCCGGTCCTTGGCGGTGTGCGCGAGGGCGTTCCAGAGCGCGTGCAGCAGCGCTGAGCCCAGAACCACGGCCACAACCATCGGCGTCATGCCCCAGAACCTAGCAACGCGCCTGACGGTGCGTCCACAACTTGTATGTACAAGTCGTGGACGCGGGGTGCCGCGGACCGGCGGGCGCCGCGGATCAGAGCGCGCTCAGGTGCGCCAGCGTCACGCCGTCGAGCGAGGGCGCCTGCGTGATCCGCGGCAGGTCGGGCACCTCGACGGTCGGGTGCGGCACGGCCAGCACCCGGCAGCCCGCCGCCGAGCCGGCCGTGATGCCGATCCGCGAGTCCTCGATGACCACGCACTCGGCCGGATCCACGCCGAGCAGCCGGGCCGCGAGCAGGTAGGGCTCCGGGTGCGGCTTGCTGCGGGCCACGTCGTCGCCCGAGACCGTGTGCCGGAAGAAGTCGGCGCCGATCGCGCCGATGCACGCGTCGACGATCTGCCGGGACGAGGCCGAGACCAGGGCGGTGGGCATGCCCGCGGCCTGCAGCTCGGCCAGCAGCTCCTTGGCCCCGGGCAGCAGCTCGAAGCCCTGGGCGAGCTGCTCGACCATCGCGGCCTCGATCCTCTCGTTGAGCTCCTCCCAGGTCAGCGGGATGCCGCTGACCTCGACCAGGTACTTGCAGGAGACCTCGTTGGGCTGGCCGAGGACGTTGCCCCAGTGCTCGGGGCCGAGCTCGAAGCCGAACTCGGCCAGCAGCCTGACCTCGGTGTCGAACCAGACGGGTTCGGAGTCGATCAAGGTACCGTCCATGTCGAACAGTACGGCGGTCGGCTCAGGCATTGAAGTACTTCGCTTCCGGGTGGTGGATGACGATCGCGTCGGTGGACTGCTCGGGGTGCAGCTGGTACTCCTCGGACAGCTCGACGCCGATCCGGTGGGGTTCGAGAAGCTCGACGATCTTGGTGCGGTCCTCGAGGTTCGGGCAGGCTCCGTACCCGAGCGAGAAGCGCGCGCCGCGGTACTCCAGCTTGAGCATGCCGTCGATCGTGGCCGGGTCCTGCGCGCCGAAGCCGAGCTCGGCGCGCACCCGGGCGTGCCAGTACTCCGCCAGCGCCTCGGTCAGCTGGACCGAGAGGCCGTGCAGCTCCATGTACTCGCGGTACGCGTTGGCCTCGAACAGCTTCGCGGTCTCGCCCGCGATCCGCGAGCCGACCGTGACCAGCTGGAAGGCGACCACGTCCGGGCCGTCCGGGCTCTCGGCGGGCCGGAAGAAGTCGGCCAGGCACAGGTGCCGGTCGCGACGCTGGCGCGGGAAGGTGAAGCGGGTGCGCTCGCCGCCGTTCTCGTCCAGCACGATCAGGTCGTCGCCCTTGGAGACGGCGGGGAAGAAGCCGTAGACGACCGCCGCCTCGAGCAGGTTCTCGGTGTGCAGCCGGTCCAGCCACATCCGCAGCCGCGGCCGGCCCTCGGTCTCGACCAGTTCGTCGTACGAGGGCCCCTCGCCGCCGCGGGCGGCCCGCAGGCCCCACTGGCCGAGGAAGGTGGCCCGCTCGTCGAGCCAGGACGCGTAGTCGCCCAGCTGGATGCCCTTGACCACCCGGCTGCCCCAGAACGGCGGGCTCGGGATCGGGTTGTCGAGCGCGACGTCCGAGCGCTCGGGCATCTCGTCCGGCTCGGTGACCTCGAGGCGGGTGGCGTTGGCGTGCACCCGCCGCTCCCGCCGCTCGGGCAGCGCCGCGCCCGGCACGCCGGTCTTGATCGCGGCGACGGCGTCCATCAGCCGCAGGCCCTCGAAGGCGTCGCGCGCGTAGCGGACCTCGCCCTCGTACACCTCAGCGAGGTCCTGCTCCACGTAGGCCCTGGTCAGCGCCGCGCCGCCGAGCAGGACCGGCCACCGCGCGGCCACGCCGCGGGTGTTCATCTCCTCGAGGTTCTCCTTCATCACGACCGTGGACTTCACCAGCAGCCCCGACATGCCGATGGCGTCGGCCCTGTGCTCCTCGGCCGCCTCCAGGATCGCCGCGATCGGCTGCTTGATCCCGATGTTGACGACGTTGAAGCCGTTGTTCGTCAGGATGATGTCGACCAGGTTCTTGCCGATGTCGTGCACGTCGCCCTTGACCGTGGCCAGCACGATCGTGGCCTTGCCCGAGGAGTCGGTCTTCTCCATGTGCGGCTCGAGGTAGGCGACGGCGGCCTTCATCACCTCGGCGGACTGGAGCACGAAAGGCAGCTGCATCTGGCCGGAGCCGAACAGCTCGCCGACCGTCTTCATGCCCTCGAGCAGCACCTCGTTGACGATCTCCAGCGCCGGGCGCTCGCGCAGCGCCTCGTCCAGGTCCGCCTCCAGGCCCTGGCGCTCGCCGTCCACGATGCGCGCCTGCAGCCGCTCCTCCAGCGGCATCGCGGCGAGCTCCTGCGCCCGGGTCTCCTTGGAGGAGGCGGCCGAGACGCCCTGGAACAGGTCGAGCAGCCGGGAGAGCGGGTCGTAGTCCTCGGTGCGCCGGTCGTAGACGAGATCGAGCGCCACCTGGCGCTGCTCCTCGGGGATCCGGTTGATCGGCAGGATCTTCGAGGCGTGCACGATCGCGGAGTCGAGGCCGGCCTCGCTGCACTCGTGCATGAAGACGGAGTTGAGCACCTGCCGGGCCGCCGGGTTGAGGCCGAAGGAGATGTTCGACAGGCCGAGCGTGGTCTGCACGTCGGGGTGACGGCGCTTGAGCTCGCGGATGCCCTCGATGGTCTCCAGCCCGTCGCGCCGGGACTCCTCCAGGCCGGAGCCGATGGTGAAGGTCAGGCAGTCGACCAGGATCGCCGACTCGGGCACGCCCCAGTTGCCGGTGATGTCCGCGATCAGCCGCTCGGCGATCTCCACCTTCTTCTCGGCGGTGCGCGCCTGGCCCTGCTCGTCGATGGTCAGCGCGACCACGCCGGCGCCGTGCTCGGCCGCGAGCCGCATGATCTTGGCGAAGCGGGAGTCCGGCCCGTCGCCGTCCTCGTAGTTCACCGAGTTGAGCACGGCCCGGCCGCCGAGGCACTCGAGCCCGGCCTGCAGCACCGCGGGCTCGGTGGAGTCGAGCACGATCGGCAGCGTCGAGGCGGTGGCGAAGCGGCCCGCGAGCTCCTTCATGTCGGCCACGCCGTCCCGGCCGACGTAGTCCACGCACAGGTCGAGCAGGTGCGCGCCGTCCCGGATCTGGCCGCGCGCGATCTCCACGCACTTGTCCCAGTCCTCGGCGATCATCGCCTCGCGGAAGGCCTTGGAGCCGTTCGCGTTCGTGCGCTCGCCGATCGCCAGGTAGGAGGAGTCCTGCCGGAACGGCACCGCCTGGTAGAGCGAGGCCGCGGCGGCCTCCGGCTGCGGGTTCCGGGCCGGGGGCACCGCGCCGTGCACGCGCTCGACGAGCTGGCGCAGGTGCTCGGGCGTGGTGCCGCAGCAGCCGCCGATGAGGCTGACGCCGTAGTCGGCGATGAACCGCTCCTGCCAGGAGGTGAACTGCTCCGGCGTCAGCGGGTAGTAGGAGCCGTCCTTGGTGAGGATCGGCAGGCCGGCGTTCGGCATGCAGGACAGGCCGATCTGCGCGTACTTGGCCAGGTGCCGCAGGTACTCGGGGTACTCCTCGGGGCCGGTCGCGCAGTTCAGGCCGATGACGTCGATGCCGAGCGGCTCGAGCGCGGTCAGCGCCGCGCCGATCTCGGTGCCGAGCAGCATCACGCCGGTGGTCTCGACCGTGACTGAGACGATCACCGGCAGGTCCGTGCCGGCGACGGCCATCGCGCGCTTGGCGCCGATCACGGCCGCCTTGGCCTGCAGCAGGTCCTGGCTGGTCTCGATCAGCACGGCGTCCACGCCGCCGGAGATCATGCCCTCGACCTGGGTCTGGTAGCCGTCGCGCACCGCGCCGAAGCCGATGTGCCGCAGCGAGGGCAGCTTCGTGCCGCCGCCGGCCGAGCCGAGCACCCAGCGCGGGCGCTCCGGCGTGGCGAAGGAGTCGGCGGACTCGCGGGCGATGCGCACCGCGGATTCGGCGAGCTCGAAGATGCGGTCCTCGAGCCCGTACTCGCCGAGCGCGGTCCGGTTGGTGCCGAAGGTGTTCGTCTCCACGCAGTCCACCCCGGCCGCGAAGTACGCGTCGTGGATGGACCGGATCACGTCGGGCCGTGAGACGTTGAGGATCTCGTTGCAGCCCTCGTGTCCCTGGAAGTCGTCGAGGGTCAGATCGACGCCCTGGAGCATGGAGCCCATGGCTCCGTCGGCGATCACGACACGCTCGGAGAGAGCTCGGCGGAGCGATGCGGCGCGGCTGCTGCTCATCACTGACCCTTCGGCTAGGCAAGGAGGCACGGAGAGGCGGGGGAAACCCGCTTACGCTCTAAGCGTACCGATCGGCCGCGACACGCCGGTCTTGTGTCCACAGGGCGTAGGCTGGGCATGCGCTTAGAGGCGCGGGCCGGACGGGTGCCGCCCGCGTACGACCGACGACGACGAGGAGGCACGGTTGATCGAGCTCGAGGAACTGCCCGAGCTGGTCGACCCGGTGATGATCGCGGCCTTCGAGGGCTGGAACGACGCCGCTGACGCGGCCTCGAACGCCGTGCGTCATCTGGCCGAGGTACTCGACGCCGACCTGTTCGGCGCGATGGACGCCGAGGACTACTACGACTTCCAGGTCAACCGGCCGACCCTCGCGCTGGCCGAGGACGGCGAGCGCGAGCTGGTGTGGCCGACCACCCGGTTCTCGGTGGCCCGCGTTCCGGTCGCGGCGCACCAGGGATCGGGCGAGGACGAGGAGCGGGACGGGGACGGCGAGCCGAGGGTGCGCGACGTGGTCCTGGTGCACGGCATCGAGCCCAACATGCGCTGGCAGTCCTTCTCCGAGGAGCTGTTCGACCTGGCCAGGGACCTCGGCGTGAGCACCGTCGTGGTGCTCGGCGCGCTGCTCGCGGACGTGCCGCACACCCGGCCGGTGCCGGTCAGCGGCTCCTCCGGCGATCCGGACCTGGCCTCGGCGCACGGCCTGGAGTCCCCGACGTACCAGGGCCCGACCGGGATCAACGGCGTGCTGCAGGAACTGGCCAGGCAGGAGGAGATCCCGCTGATCTCCTTCTGGGCCGCGGTGCCGCACTACGTGGCCCAGGCGCCCTGCCCGAAGGCCACCCTGGCCCTGATCCGGCGGCTGGAGGACGTGCTCGACCTGGCGATCCCGACCGGCGACCTGCCGCAGGAGGCGCAGGACTGGGAGTCCGGCGTGGACGAGCTGGCCGGCGAGGACTCGGAGGTGGCGGAGTACGTGCGCAGCCTCGAGGAGGCCAAGGACACCGCGGATCTGCCGGAGGCCAGCGGCGAGGCCATCGCCCTGGAGTTCGAGCGCTACCTGCGCCGGCACGAGCGCAGGCGGCGCGGCGGCGAGGACGGACCCGCCGCCCTCTGACCCGCGGTTTCGCGCACTTCAGTCCGCTTTTCCGAGCCGGCTCGACCGGCACGGGAGGGCGGACTTTCCGCTTCTCTTGACGCAACCGATCGGCTGCCATAGTGTGGCAACTGTCAGGTTGCCATAGTGGAGGAGGAAGTCATGGGATTCCCCGACCGCATCGAGCGGACCATCGATCTCGAGCACCCGCCGGCCAAGGTCTGGGCGGCGCTCACCACCGCCGAGGGGCTCAGCGGCTGGTTCGGCCAGCAGGCGGCCATCGACCTGCGCCCGGGCGGCGAGGCGCGGATGTCCTTCGGCGAGGACTTCACCGCCCGGATGCGGGTGGAGCGGGTCGAGGCGCAGACCGTCTTCGGCTACACCTGGCACGTCTACGGGCTGCCGGACGAGGACCCGCGCCGCACCTACGTCGAGTTCACGCTCGAACCGACCGCGACCGGAACCCGGCTCACCGTGGTCGAGTCGGGCTTCGCGCAGCTGCCCGACGACGAGCACGCCAAGGCGTTCCAGGGCAACAGGCAGGGCTGGGCGAGCGAGCTCGGCGAGCTGGTCGAGTACCTCGATGCCGCAGTTGCCGCGGTCTGACGCCGAATCGATAGCCGAGCAGGTCTTCGTCGCGCTGGGCGACCCGAGCCGGCGCGCGGTGCTCGCCGCGCTGGCCGCGGACGGGCCGTCCACCGTGACGGAGCTCGCCGCCCGGCTGCCGATCACCCGCCAGGCGATCGCCAAGCACCTGACGCTGCTCGCCGAGGCCGGCCTGGTGACCGCGGAGCCCGGCGAGCGGCGGCGGGTGCGCTACCGGCTGCACTCGGCCCCGATGCAGGTGGCGCAGCAGTTCCTGGCCGCGCTGGCGCGCGACTGGGACGGCCCGCTCGGCGCGCTCAAGCGCCACCTGGACGGCTCCGCCGACTGATGCGCGGCGCTGGGGACGAGGATGGAATGGACACCTAGGAAGGAGCACGGAGATGACCGCTCACCAGACGGGAACGCGCGAGGAATGGCTCACCGCGCGGCTTGAGCTGCTCGACGCGGAGAAGGAGCTGACCCGGCGCGCCGACGAGCTCGCCAGGCGCCGGCAGGAGCTGCCCTGGGTCAGGGTGGACAAGGACTACCGCTTCGAGACCGCCGAGGGCCCCGCGTCGCTCGCCGACCTGTTCGGCGGCCGCTCGCAGCTCATGATCTATCACTTCATGTTCGGCCCCGACTACACGGCCGGGTGCCCGTCCTGCTCGTCGATCGCCGACGGCTTCAACGGCTTCGAGGTCCACCTCGCGAACCACGACGTCGCGCTCTGGGCCGTGTCCCGGGCGCCGTACCCCCAGCTCGCCGAATACCGGGCGCGGATGGGCTGGACCTTCCCGTGGGCCTCGTCGAACGGCAGCGACTTCAACTTCGACTTCGGCGTCGCGGTCACGAAGGAGGAGTGGGAATCCGGCCTGGCCCGGTACAACTTCGCCGACCAGGACCTGCGCCCCGGCACGGAGGAGGAGCAGCGCTCGCTCGACGGCTTCGCGCAGTCCATCGTCGACACCGACTGGCAGACCTACCGGCGCGAGGGCCCCGGCATGAGCTCGTTCGCCCTCCAGGACGGGACCGTCTACCACACGTACTCGGCGTACTCCCGCGGCCTCGACGGCCTGTGGGGCATGTACCAGTGGCTCGACCGCGCCCCGCTCGGCCGCAACGAGGACGGCATGTGGTGGCGCCGCCACGACGAATACGCGAAGTAGCCGGTCTGTAGCCGCTCATACGTGGGGCTCATACGTGGAGGGATCGGACTCGCCCACGGGGGTGGCGAGTCCGATCCCTCCACGGCGTCAGAACAGGGTCGGCGTCAGAACAGGGTCAGAGCGCGACGCCGAGCAGGGCGTCGAGGGCGCGGGACGCCAGGCCCGGCGCTCCGGGGTCGGCGACCGCGTCCGCGGCGGGGCCGGCGAGCACCGCGTCGGCCCACCTGTCCATGGCCGCCAGGGCGCCGGGGGCGTCGAGGTCGTCGGCCAGGCGCTCGCGCAGCTCGGCGAGCAGCGGGTCGGCGGACGGGGCGTCCGGGCGGCTGACGGCCTCGCGCCAGCGGGCGAGCCGCGCCTCGGCGCGCTCCAGGTCCTCGGCGTGCCACTCCCAGTCGGCGCGGTAGTGGTGGGCGAGCAGCGCCAGCCGGATCGCCATCGGGTCGTGGCCCTCGGCGCGCAGCTTGGAGACGAAGACGAGGTTGCCGCGCGACTTCGACATCTTCTCGCCGTCGAGACCGACCATGCCCGCGTGCACGTACGTGTACGCGAAGGGGCGCTCGCCGGTGACGACCTGCGCCTCGGCGGCGCCCATCTCGTGGTGCGGGAAGGACAGGTCGCTGCCGCCGCCCTGCACGTCGATGCCGGCGCCGAGGTACTCCAGCGCGATCGCGGCGCACTCGATGTGCCAGCCGGGGCGCCCCCTGCCCAGCGGCGTCTCCCAGGACGGCTCGCCGGGGCGCTCGGCCTGCCAGAGCAGGCAGTCCAGCGGGTGCCGCTTGCCCGGCCGGTCCGGGTCGCCGCCGCGCTCGCCGAAGATCTTCTCCCGCAGCGCCGGGTCCAGGTTGGAGACCGAGCCGAAGTCCGGCTCCGCGTGCACGTCGAAGTAGACATCCTCATCGACGCGGTACGCGGCGCCCTGCTCGATCAGCCGCTGCACCAGCGCGACCACCAGGTCGATCGACTCGACCGCGCCGATGTAGCGGTACGGCGGCAGGATCCGCAGCGCCGTCATGTCCTCGCGGAACAGCGCGGTCTCGCGCATCGCGAGCACCTGCCAGTCGTCCTGGTCCCGCTCGGCCCGCTCCAGCAGCGGGTCGTCGACGTCTGTGACGTTCTGCACGT
Organism: Actinospica acidithermotolerans; assembly: GCF_018139625.1. Taxonomy (GTDB): domain Bacteria; phylum Actinomycetota; class Actinomycetes; order Streptomycetales; family Catenulisporaceae; genus Actinospica; species Actinospica acidithermotolerans. The sequence continues at coordinate 37,226 of NZ_JAGSOH010000054.1, forward strand.
ACCGCACGTCGTACCCGGCGTCCAGCCAGGCCCGCTGCACGAGGTCGAAGGCCAGATAGGTCGCGGCGTGGCCGAGGTGGGTCGCGTCGTACGGCGTGATCCCGCAGACGTAGATCCGGGCCGGGCCGTCCGCGGCGGGACGCGCCGGGGTGGCGACCAGGCCGCCGGTCGAGGTGTCGAAAACCCGCGGCGACGCTCCGAGTCCGGGCAGCTTCGGCAGGTGGGTAGTAGGCCACGCATCCATGTCGTATAACTTACCGTCCCTGTCTGATTCAGTGAATCTCGAGGTCGCGCCGGTCACCCGGCACGGGTCCCCGTCTCATCCCGGGTACAGCCGGGTGCGGGGTAAGCGTTTCACGGCCACCTACCACCCATCGCGTGGGCTTCCGGTCGGCTCCGCGCCCGTTTTTCGTCTCCGGGCCACTCCCGGCGACGTGGTGCACGAGGTTCCGCAGGTTGATCGCGGCATTGAAGTCCCGGTCCAGGACCAGACCGCATGCGGAGCAGGTGAAGGTGCGCTCGGCGAGGGAGAGCTTGGGTTTCACTGCCCCACAGCCGCTGCATGTCTTGCTCGACGGGAACCAACGGTCGGCCACGACCAGGCGCCCGCCGTTCCACTCGGTCTTGTAGGCCAGTTGACGCCTGATCTCGCCGAACCCGCCATCCAAGATCTGCCGGGCCAACCGACGCCTGCGGACCATCCCGACGACGTTGAGGTCCTCGACCACCAATGTGCCGTGCTCGCGTGCCAGCCGTGTAGTCAGCTTGTGGATGCCATCCTGTCGTTGTGCCGCCACCTTGCGGTGAGCCTTGCTGTGCGTCGCGTTCGCCTTGAGCCATCTGTTCGACGGCTTCTGACCGGTGCGCCGGTCCGGTCCCTGACGGCGCGAGACCATCCGGGACGTGCGGACCAACTTGCGGTAAGCAACATCAAAGCGGTGTGGATTGGCAACCACCGTGCCGTCCGAAAGGCCTTCCAGCGCGCTTGCCGTCCCGCGACTCCGCGAAGTTCTTCAACGCTCGCGCCAACTGGTCGAGACCGGAACTGAACGCCTCCTTCGAGCACTCTGGCCACCACGGCGCTACCTCGCCCTTGACCTGGTTCCATGCTTTGCGCAACGCGTACAACGACCAGCCGAAGGCGGGCGTCAGGGCGGAGGCATCGATTCCGTAGGAGCGTTCTGCCTCACGCTGACCGAGATTAGCCTTGACCGCGGCAAGACCCCAGTTGAACGCGACCCGTGATGCGCCGGCATGCCGTGCCAGATCACGCGCCTGACGCGGCGTCGGATCCAGGGCGAATCGGTAAGCCCGCGTAACCACAGAATCCTCCCGATGCCAATCGCCGATGTCGAACTCAACGCCACGGTATGCAGCGCGCAAGCGCCACCGAAAGGCACAGCCACTCGAACAGGTGAACGACAAACCTTGCGAACCCTGGCGCGATGCCGACGCGGTCGCGACCCCCTGCGCTGATCGGCGCCAATTGCGTCACGGCAGTGACGTGGCGCTCATACCGGGGGCCAGGGCACCGGGCGCATCCGGCCGTCCGGCCCCGGGAGTATGCCCGCGGCCAGCAGCGCGTCGATGCGCTCGCGGAAGGCGTCCAGCTCCTCGGGGCTCAGCAGTTCGGTCAGGCGCCCGGCCAGCTGCTCGTCGTCGCGCAGCTTCTCGAGTTCGGCGCGCTCGACGGGCTCGAGTTCGCGGTCGGCGAAGCCCCAGAGGAGGGTACGCAGCTTGTCCTCGGTGTGGAAGGTCAGGCCGTGGTCGATGCCGAGCACGGTGCCGTCGGTGAGCGGCAGCAGGTGGCCGCCCTTGCGGTCGGCGTTGTTGACCACTGCGTCGAAGAGTGCGATGCGGCGCAGCGCCGGGCCGTCCCGATGCGCGAGCACGGCGTCCGAGCCGTCGGACAGCTGCACGGCCAGGATCGGGCACCAGCCCTCGGCGTCGGGGGAACGCAGATCCTTGAGAACGGTGACGGCGCCGGACAGGTCCGACTCCTCGATCCACTGCTGGACCATGCCGCGGCCGAACGGCCCCTCGCGCTCGACGGTGACCGGCACGATGTGCCAGCCGGCCGCCTCGCTCACCGCGTAGGCGGCGAGCTCGCGCGCGGCGAGGGTGCCGTCCGGGAAGTCGTGCAGCGGCCGCTCTCCGGCGACCGGCTTGTAGACGCAGGCCAGGCCGGAACCGTCCAGCTCGACGCGGCAGTAGAGCGTCGCGTTGGAGGCCTCGGTGAGCCTGCCCTCGACCGTGAGCTCACCCTCCAGCAGCAGCCGCCCGACCTCGTCCATCGTGCCCGCTCCCCCGTCCATTCCGGCGCTCATACCGTCCGGCGGCGGTAGCCGTTCTGCCGCGGGCAGACGTGGCCCTCCTGGTCCAGCGGCAGGCCGCACAGCGGGCAGGGCGGGCGGCCCGCGGCGACGACGGCGCTGGCGCGGGCGGCGAAGGCGCGGGCCTGGCCGCCGGTGATGTAGACGCGCAGCGCGTCCGGCGCCTCGGCGAACAGGTCGTCGGACAGCGGCTCGGCGGCGTCCTCGGCGTCGGTCACCGCGCCGGCCTCGATCACGATCCGGGAGTGCGCCTCGTCCCAGGCCAGGGCCAGCGAGCCGACCCGGAACTCCTCCATGATCGGCTGCTCCAGCGGCGCCGTGTCGGAGAGCCCGGCCGGCACCGTCTCGGGGATGCCGGAGACCGCGCCGGTGCGCCGCACGATCTCGTCGAGCAGTTCGCCGAGGCGCGTGGCCAGCAGCGAGACCTGCTCCTTCTCCATGGCCACGGAGGTGACCCGGGATCCGGAGCGCGCCTGCAGGTAGAAGGTCCGGTTGCCCGGCTCGCCGACGGTGCCGGCGACGAACCGCTCCGGCGGGTCGTAGACGTGTAGCTGCCTAGGCACAGGTACCGGGCCTCCCAAGGGTGCTCGCGACGAGGCCGGCGGACGGCTTCGTAGGCTTACCGTACAACGGATCTCCGCGTAGATCTTCGGTTACGACCCAGCTCCGCCGCCCACCGGCGCGTCCCCCGCCTCGCCGGGGCCGGCCGCGGGCTCCACCGAACGAATCAGGGCGCTGACGTCGCCGCCGAGGTCGTTGAGCCGCAGCACGCTGGGCCGGGTCCCGTGGTACCGGATCACGGTGAGCGAGCAGGGGTCGACGTTGATGCGCTGGAAGAGGTCGAGGTGCATGCCGAGCGCGTCCGCCGCGACGGCCTTGATCACGTCGCCGTGCGAGACGACCGCGTACGTGGCCTGCTCGCCCAGCTTGGCGTTCCAGGCGCGCACCGCGGAGACCGCGCGGGCGGAGAGGGCGGCCAGCGACTCGCCGTCCGGGAACGCGGCCGCCGCCGGGTGCGCCTGCACGGTGCGCCACAGCGGCTCCTCGGCCAGCGACTTCAGCGGGCGCCCGGACCAGGTGCCGTAGTCGCACTCGGTGAACCGCTCGTCGACCTCGAACAGCGTGCCCTCGCGCCCGGCGGCCAGCCGCTCGGCCGTCTGCCTGGTGCGCTCGAGGGGGCTGGAGACGACGGCGTCGAGGTGCACCGGCATCAGCCGGGCGGCAAGCTCCAGGGCCTGCGCCTCGCCGCGTTCGTCGAGGTTCACCCCGGGGGTGCGGCCGGCCAGCACTCCGGCGGTGTTGGCCGTGCTGCGGCCGTGTCGGACGAGCAGAACTGTGGTCATCGGATCAAGCCTACGCCGACAGCCCGCGCAACCGCGCCGCCGTGCCGAGCGCGGCGAGCCGCTCCTGCTGGGTCGCGCCGAAGGCGGTGAGCGAGAGGGTGGTCACCCCCGCGTCCTCGAAGGCGGCCATCCGCTCGGCGATCCGCTCGGGCGGGCCGAGCAGCGAGGTCGCGTCGATGAACTCGAGCGGGACCGCGGCGGCCGCGTTGCGGTGCTCGCGGGCCAGGTAGAGCTCCTGGACCTTCGCGGCCTCCTTCTCGTAGCCCATGCGGCAGGCGAGCTGGTTGTAGAAGTTCTGCTCGCGGCTGCCCATGCCGCCGATGTAGAGCGCGGCGTACCAGCGGACCTGGTCGGCGGCGCGCTCGACGTCCTCGTCCACGACGATCGGGACGGTGGGCACGACGTCGAACCCTTCCATCGTCTTGCCCGCCTTCCGCCGGCCGGCCGCGATCGAGGCGAGCTGGTCGGCGGCGTGCTCCGGGCTGAAGAACACGGCGAGCCAGCCGTCGGCGATCTCGCCGGCCAGCTCGAGGTTCTTCGGGCCGACGGCGGCGAGGTAGATCGGGATGTGCGGGCGCACCGGATGCACCGTCAGCTGGATCCGCTTTCCCGGTCCGTCCGGCAGCGGCAGGACGAAGTGCTTGCCCTGATATTCGAGCTTCTTCCGGGTGAACGCGAGGTTGACGATGTCCACGTACTCGCGGGTGCGGCCGAGCGGCGCGGCGAAGCGAACGCCGTGCCAGCCCTCGGATACCTGCGGGCCGGACACGCCGAGCCCGAGCCGGAACCGGCCGTGGGACAGGGAGTCGAGGGTGGCGGCCGTCATCGCGGTCATCGCGGGCGTGCGCGCCGGGATCTGGAAGACGGCGGAGCCGATGTCGATGCGCTCGGTCTGCGCCGCGACGTAGGCCAGCACCGTGGCCGCGTCCGATCCGTAGGCCTCGGCGGCCCAGGCGACGGCGTAGCCGAGCCGGTCGGCCTCCCGGGCGAGCTCCAGGTTCTCGCCATCGTTGCCCGCGCCCCAGTATCCGAGGTTCACACCCAGCTTCATCGACAGGGATCCTTCGCGTCAGCGGTCCGTGCGCCCTGCACGTTCGACCACCACTGTAGGCCGAACGGGTGTGCGCTGAACGACGCCGGCGCCGGACGAGTGACAGCCCCTTCACCTGTCGGCACGGCCCGGTAGATTGCGTCCCATGGAGCAACGGCATCTGGGGCGCACCGGGCTGCGCGTGTCCCGGCTCGGCCTGGGCACGATGGCCTGGGGCCGGGACACGGACGAGGGCGACGCGGCCGACCTGCTCAAGGCGTACCTCGACGCGGGCGGCAACCTGGTGGACACCGCGGACGTGTACGGCGAGGGCGAGGCCGAGGCGCTGCTCGGGCGGCTGATCGAGGGCATCAGGGACGAGCTCGTGATCGCCACGAAGGCGGTCTCGGTGCCGCACAGCGACCGGCGCTTCGACGCCTCGCGGCGGCACCTGCTGGCGGCGCTGGACGCGTCGCTGGAGCGGCTGGGCACGGACTACGTGGACGTGTGGCAGCTGCACGCGTACGACGACCGGACGCCGATGGAGGAGACTCTCGCGGCGCTGGACACGGCGGTGCATTCGGGCAAGGCCCGGTACGTCGGCGTGGCGAACTACTCGGGCTGGCAGCTGGCCGCCGCCGCGTCCTGGCAGAAGTCGGTGCCGGGCCGCGCGACGATCGCCTCGGTGCAGATGGAGTACTCGCTGCTGCAGCGCGGTGTGGAGCGCGAGGTCGCCCCGGCGGCCGAGGCCCTCGGCGTCGGGCTGCTGCCCTGGTCGCCGCTCGGCCGCGGCGTGCTGACCGGGAAGTACCGGATGGGCACGCCCTCGGACTCGCGCGCGGCCTCGGACCGCTTCGCGGGCTTCGTGGAGCCGTACCTGCACGACGAATCGCGGCGGATCGTGGACGCGGTGGCGACCGCGTCGGACGGACTGGGCGTCGCGCCGCTGGAGGTCGCGCTGGCCTGGGTGCGCGACCGGCCGGGCGTCGTGGCGCCGATCGTGGGCGCGCGCACCACGGCGCAGTTGCGCGGCGCGCTGGCCGCGGAGGAATTGACGTTGCCCCGGGAGATCAGGTCGGCGCTCGACGACGTGTCGGCGCCCGCGATGGGCTACCCGGATCACGGCTGGAACAGGGGTTAAGAAGGCATGGAGCGGGACGAGGGCGCAGCCGAGCCGGGCGAGGGCGCGGAGTCGGAGGCCGCAGCGCGGGCGCGGGCGGCGAAGATCGCGGCCCAGCGCGCGGCGGCCGACGCGGCGATCGCGGCCGTGGCCGGCGGCAGGCAGGCGCTGACCGCGATGACCTCGGCCTCGGCCGCGGCGGCGAAGTCGGCCAGGCTGCTGGAGACCAAGCGGGTCGCGGAACGTGAGGCGCTCAAGGCCGAGGAGGCCGCGGCGCAGGCGGGCGAAGCGGTTGAGGAGACCGCCGCGACGCAGGGCGAGGCGGCCGGCCTCGAGCCGGGTGACGCGGAAGCGGGTGACGCCGAGGCAAATGAGGCTGAGGCGGCTGAGGTCAGAGCGGCTGACGTCGAGGCGGGTAATGGCGAGCCGGGTGACGCCGAAGGCCATGGCGTCAAAGCGGGTGACGCCGAAGCAAGCGACGTCGAAACGGGTGACGTCGAAACGCGTGATGCCGAAGCCGCGGACGACGCGGTGAGCGGGAGCCGGCCGGAGAGCGCGGCGAAGGCGATGGCCGCGGGCGAGCCGGTGACCCCGAGCGTGCCTGAAACCACGCACGAACCAAAGCCCGGGCATGCGGCTGAGCCGGCGTACGCGGCCCCCGCCGAGATTCCCGTCCCCGCTCCGCCGGGGCCGGTCGCGCGCGTGCCCAGGCGGCGGCAGAAGCCCGCGTACAGCGCTCCGGTCGACTCGGCTCCCCCGGTCTTCGACGAGGCCGTGGCGGGCTGGCTGAGCGCCGAGGGCGCGCCGCCGGACTTCGCGCAGCAGTTGCGCGCGGAGTTCGGCGAGGGCGAGGAGGCGACCGCCCGGCTCGTCGAGGATCCGTGGCTGGTGCTCGAGATCGCGGGCGTGCAGCCGGCCGCGGCGGACAAGCTGGCGCAGCGGCTTCTCGGGATCGACGCGCGGGACAAGCTGACGGCGGATCCGCGGCGCAGCCGGGCCCTCGTCAGTGCCCTGCTTCGCCGCGCGGCCCGGCTCGGGCACACGGCGATGACCGCGGATGCCGTCGCGCGCGACCTCGCCGGGCTCGGCGTGCCGGATCCGGCGGGCGCGATCGCCGACGCGGTCGAGGCCGGGGCCGCCCTCGTGTTCGCGGATCGGCTCGCGGTCGCTGCCGCCGCCGAGGAGTCGCAGGACGGCGACGCCGAGTTCGAGGCCCTGGACAGCGCGGACGACGACGATCCGGCGAGCATGCTGACCAGCCCGTACACCGTGCTGGCACTCGACCAGTGGGCGTTCCTCGAGCAGTCCGCGGCCGAGGCGGTCCAGCGGCTGCTGGCCACGGCGACGCCGATCGAGCAGGACCCCGCGTTCGACGTCGCGGAAGCGGTGGGCTCCGACGCGGCCGAGGCCGAGCGGGTCGGCCGGGTGGTCGAGGCGGCGTCCGGCAACGGCCTGACGCTGGTCACCGGTGCCACGGCCGCGCTGCCTGGCCGGCTGGCCGCGGCGTTCCCCGGCGCGGTGCTGGCCAGCCCGAGCCCGGCCGGGCTGCGCACGCTGGCCGCGGCCGGTTTCGACGCCGTCGACCTCAGGATGCTGAGCGACGAGGAGGAGCGGTATGCCGAGGCCGAGGTCGTCGTGATCGCGGACGCGCAACTCGTGCCGCTCGAGCTCGGCGTGGACCTGCTCGAGCAGCTGCCCGACGGCGCGCACCTCGTGCTCTGCGGCGACCCCGCCGCGCTGCCGGCCGCCGGCCCGGGCCGGCTCTTCCGCGACCTGCTGGAGATCGACGACCCGGAGTTCGGCGGAGCCGTCCCGCGGGTCGAGCTCAAGCGCCGGCCGAGCGGCCCGCTGACCGCGCTCGTCGACGCGGTGCGCTACGGCGGGCTGCCGCCGATGGAGATCCTCGGCGACGGCCGGTCGAACGAGGTGAAGATCATCCCGGTGCGCGATCCGGCGGAGACCCGGCTGCGCACCGTGCAGCTCGTCGCCGACTCGATCCCGCGCGCGCTGGGCCTTTCCGGCGGCCAGGTCCAGGCCGTCGCGGTGCGCGAGCAGGGCCCGGCGGGCGCCGAGGAGCTGAACGCGGCGGTCAAGGAGCGGCTGAACCCCGGCTCCGGCGCCTGCGGGCCGTTCGACGCCGGGGACCGGGTGGTCGTGCGCGAGGGCGGCCGGCTGGTCGAGTTCGGCCTGCTCGGCGGCGAGACCGGCACGGTCGCCGAGGCGGATGCCGAGGGGCTGACCGTGCGCTTCGACGAACCGTGGGTCGGCCCCGACGAGGAGCGCGGCGCGGACGCATCGGTTCCGGAGGGTTCGGTGCGTCTGGACGCGGCACAGGCGCGGGCACTGCGGCACGCATGGGTACTGACGCTGCGCGAGGCGCAGGGCGGACGCTGGCCCGCGGTCGTCGCCGTGCTCGACGGCGGCTCGGCCTCGGCGCTGACCAGGTCCGCGGTGCTCGGCGCGTTCGCCCCGGCGACGCAGCACCTGTCCGTGGTGCACGGCGCGGGCGGCGCGCTGGCCGAGGCCGTGGAGAAGCGGCCCCACACGCCGTGCCGCACCCGGCTCGCCCAAGCGCTGCGCGGCTGAGGCGGCCCTTTCCGTGTTCGACGACAACGACGACGACATACGCCCCGTCACGTGGCACGACGGCGCGATCCGGATCATCGACCAGACCGCGCTGCCGGGCAGGCTGACGTACCTCGACCTCAACAAGGTCGACGCGCTGATCGCAGCGATCCAACGCCTCGCCGTGCGCGGGGCCCCGGCCCTCGGCGTGGCCGGCGCGTACGGCGTCGCGCTCGCGCTGCAGAACGGCGAGCGCGACCGGATCGCCGATCTGCGTGCCGCCCGGCCGACCGCCGTGAACCTCATGGCGGGCGTCGACCGGGCGTCCGCGCGGATCGACGAGGGCTTCGAGGCCGTGCTCGCGGAAGCGCACGCGATGCTCGACCAGGAGGTGACCGCGAATCGGACCCTCTCCGCCTACGGCGCCGACTGGCTGCTCGGCAGGCTGAACACCCGACGGCCCCTTCGCCTGCTCACCCACTGCAACGCCGGCGCCCTCGCCACCGCCGGCTGGGGCACCGCGCTCGGCGTAGTCCGCGACCTGCACGACCGCGGCCTCGTCGAGGTCGTCTACGTCGACGAGACCCGCCCGCTGCTCCAGGGCACGCGGCTGACCGCGTGGGAGCTCGACCGCCTCGGCATCCCGCACCTCGTCCAGGCCGACGGCGCCGCCGCCGGCACCATCGTCTCAGGGCTCGTAGACGCCGCGATCGTCGGCGCCGACCGCGTCGCCGCCAACGGCGACACCGCGAACAAGATCGGCACCCTGGGCGTGGCCCTGGCCTGCGCGCACGCCGAGGCCCCCTTCCTCGTCGCCGCCCCGACCAGCACCGTCGACCTGGCCACGCCCTCCGGTGCCCAGATCCAGGTGGAGCAGCGCGCCGAGGCGGAGATCCTCGGCCACAGCGCCCCCGCCGCCTCCCGCGCCCACAACCCCGCCTTCGACG
>NZ_JAGSOH010000055.1 GCF_018139625.1 Actinospica acidithermotolerans
GCGGCCGCTGAACGCGGTGAACGTGAACAGCGCCACCGCGCGGTACGGAGGCTGCTCCGGCATCAGGCCCCGGATGTGGTCGAGCCCCTCCTGCTCCCACGGGTACGGGCTCGGCCCGATCTGCGCCGCGATGGTTCAGGACACGCGGGTGCCGATCAGGTGGCCGATGGCGAAGGTCACGGCGGCTGCGAGGCCGCCGACTACCATCTGGCGGAGCCCGGAGCGCCAGGCGGAGCGGCCGTTGAGCAGGCCGATTCCGGCGCCTACGGCGAACAGGGCTAGGCCGAACAGTACGATCGCGGCGACCAGCGCTGCCGTGCCGCTGCCGAGGAGGTAGGGCACCACGACGACGAATGCGCCGACGGCGAACGCGAGGAGGCTGGAGAAGGCCGCCGACCACGGGGAGCCGAGCGAGTCCGGATCCAGCCCTAGCTCTTCTCTGGCCAGGGTGTCCAGCGCGACCTCACGGTCGGCCATCACCCGGTCGGCGACCTTTTCGGCCTCCGCCTTGGCCAGGCCCTTGGCCCGGTAGAGCAGCACCAGCTCGGCGTGCTCCTCCTCGGGGTTCTCCTCGAGCTCCTGGGCCTCGAGCGAGATCTCCCGCTCGAACATCTCGCGCTGGCCGGTCATCGAGATGTACTCGCCGGCCGCCATCGAGAAGGACCCGGCCAGCAGGCCGGCGATGCCGGCTAGCAGGATCGTCGAGCGGGACGAGCCTGATCCGGCGAAGCCCATGACCAGCGACGTGTTGGACACCAGCCCGTCGCTGACGCCGAAGATCGCGGCGCGCAGGGCGCCGGAGCGGTCGCCGCGGTGCCAGGCCTCGCGCTTGGCGATCTGCTGCCGCGGGTCGGGCTTGCCGCCCTCGATCAGCTTGGCCAGGGCCCGGGCGTGGCCCCGCTCGTCGCCGGCCATCCCGGGCGCGGCGTCCGGGTCGGCGTCGTACATCCCGGCGTCGGCGCGCTCGGCCCGCTCGATCATCGGCAGCACGGCCTGCGTCGACAGGCGGCGCGCGGCCACCCCGATCATCCGGGTCCGCAGGCTCGTCCGGCCGGGCGGCGGCACCGGCTCGCCGGCGTCCCTGAGCATCGTCTCCCAGTGCGAGGCGTGCCGCCGCTCGATCGCCGCGAGCTCCTCGAAGATCGTCCGCCGCTCGCCCTGCTCGTTCTCGGCGAGGCTGCGGTACATCGCCTCCGCGTCGCGCTCGCTGGCCAGCAGCTCGCGCCAGCGCGTCGGCCGGTCGGTCTTCTTCTCGCGGTTCATGTGCTCCCTCACGTGCTGCGATCCACCGCGGGCGGCAACCCGCTCGTGTATTCAAACACGCAGTTCACCGTCGGTATGCCCGCCTAGGGGGTGATGCCGAAGGTGATCCGGTAGTCGCAGTGTCCCTTGCACGCCATGGTCGCCGAGTCGTCGAACGCGTAGGAGTAGGCGTACGGCTCCGCGTCCTTGAAGACGAGCTTGGCGTAGTCGACCGGCCACTTCGCCGGGTCGCAGTTCGCGCGGCCGGACCACGAGCCGGTGCAGCAGTAGGCGTCCCCGCCGAACGCGGCGCACGCGGTCTCGCAGGCGACCGCCTGGCCGTCCGCCTTGACCTGCATCGCGCTCGGGCAGACGACGGCCTTCGTGCACGCGCCCTGGTAGCAGCCGTTCGAGCTGATCGGGTCGGCGTCGACGCGGTGCGTGGTGTTGATGTACATCGGCAGGTTCGCGCCGTCGACCATGCTCACGTCGTAGAAGTCCATGCCGTCGAACGAGTCGAGGGTCAGTTCGGCGAGTGTGGTGGCCCCGCCCTCCGAACCCTGGCACTGGAAGAGGCCGCCGCAGTCGCCGGTCTGGCAGTGCCCGACGCCGCTCGCGTTGAACGAGCAGCCGGTGCGTCCCCAGACGCGGCCGCCCCAGCCGTTCGGGACCTTGAAGGTGACGCTCTGGCCGGGTGCCAGCTTCCAGCCGGTGACCGGGATCGGGTGCTGCGCGTTCGGGTTGGTCGCGGCCCAGATCGTCTCGTCGTCGGCGTTGACGATGGTGATCAGGTGGTAGCTCGAGGAGTCGGCCATGGCGGCGCTCACCGGGGCCGATGTGGCCGACGTGGCCGATGCATGTGCGCTCTTCGAGGTTGAAGGGGTGGTTGAGGTTGACGGTGACGTTGTTGGGCTTGGGCTGGCGGCGGCGGTCGTCGGGATCGCGGTGGCGGACGCGCTGCTTGAGGAGTGCGTGGGCACGGGCGATCCGTCGGCGGTGTCGTGCGCGCCGAGCGGGCCGACGGTGGTGAGCCAGGTTGCCGTGCCGAGCGCCGCGGCAACGGCGAGCAACGACAGTAGGACAGTGCGCGTAGTTCGGCGGCCGGAAGTGCGTCTTCTGTGATTCACGCTCAGGAGACCGCGGCCGGCGCTTCCGGATTACCGATTTTTTTTCGGTAATCCTGCCGCGGCCGCGCCGGTCTCCTGTGCACTGGCCACCAATCCTCCTGGAGTACGAATGAGCGGACGTAGCGCGATCGCGCTGGTCCTCGTGGCGCTGGCAGTGATCGCCGGAGGCGTTTTCTACGCGAACTCGCGGTCTGATGCGCCGGCGACGGTTCACGCGGCGTCCGCGGAACTCTCTCCGAGTTCGCTCGCGACGTCCGCCGCGTCGTCGCCGGTCGCGTCGCCGAGCGCTTCGCCGACACCGAGCGCGAGCACGGCGAGCAGTGCCGCGAGCCACACGCCGAGCGCCTCGACGCACAGCGCGTCGGCGACCGGTTCGTCGTCCCTCGTCGCACCCGCCGGGTGGCGGAGGTTGACGATGGTCAACCGGCTCGATCAGACGATCTGGCCCGCGATCGCCGCGGACCCGAAGCACCCGATCTCCGCGACCGGCTGGGTGCTGGCGCCCGGCGCCAGCCTCAGTATCCTGATCCCGGATCACTGGGACGTGCGGATGTGGGCGCGCACCGGCTGCTCGTTCGACGCCTCCGGGGTCGGATCGTGCACGAGCGGCGGCTGCGGGCGCCTCGAGTGCGGGAGCACCTGGGGCGAGTTCCCCTCGACGCTCGCGGAGTTCAACCTCAACGCGTGGAACGGTATGGACTTCTACGATGTGAGCCTCGTGGAGGGCAACAACCTGCCGATGTGGGTCAACAGCTACGGCGGCACGTCCACCGACAAGCTCGACGCGAACGGCTGCTCGGCGGCCGGGTGCACCCGCGATGCGAACCTGACCTGCCCGGCGAAGCTGCAGCGCGTGCGCGGCGGGAAGGTCGTGGCGTGCCTGAGCGCCTGCCTCGTGTTCAACACCGCTCAGACGTGCTGCACCGGCGCGTACGCGGCGCGGTCGGCGTGCGTTCCCTCGACGTGGCCCATCGACTCGGCCGCGGTGTTCAAGAAGGCCGAACCGTTCGCCTACTCGTACGTTGACGACGACGCGACGAGTGTGCTTACCTGCGCGGGCGAGTGCGATTATCGCGTGACCTGGGGTGTGAGCTCATGACCTTCCCTGAACCCGAACTCGTCGCCGCCGCGCGAGACGGCGACGCGCATGCGCTCGACGCCGTGCTGACCGGCTCGATGCCGCTGGTCTACAACCTCGCGGGCCGGGCGCTGCACGGTCACGCCGACGTGGACGACGTCGTGCAGGAGACGATGCTGCGTGTCGTGCGCGGGATCCGAGAGCTGCAGCACCCTGAGTCGTATCGGTCGTGGCTCGTTGCGATCACCCTGCGGCAGGCTCGCGACCAGGGCAGGAAGCGCAGTACGGCGGAGTCCCGCACAGCGACCGCCTCCGACGCGGGTTGCGAATTCGCCGACCTCGGTTCCGACTTCGCCGGGGTCGCGATCCTGCGGCTCGGGCTGACGGAGCAGCGCCGCGGAGTCGCCGAGGCCACCCGCTGGCTCGACCCGGAGGACCGCGAACTGCTGTCGCTGTGGTGGCTTGAGGAGAGCGGCCATCTCGACCGCAGCGAACTCGCCCATGCGCTCGGCGTCTCCACGACGCACGCCGCCGTGCGTGTGCACCGGCTCAAGCGGCGGCTCGACGCGACGCGCGGCATCGTCGAGGCGCTGCGGGACGCGGGTCGTTGCAGCTCGCTGCGTTACGTCGCGGAGGACTGGGACGGGACGCCGAACCCGTTGTGGCGCAAGCGGTTCGACCGGCACATTCGCGACTGCGATATATGCGCGCCACGCGAGCGCGCCCTGGTTCCGGTCGCGCGGTTGCTGCGCGGGATGCCGCTCGTCCCGGTGCCGTTCGCGCTTCAGGCGCCTGTTGGCAGCGGCGGCGCCGGGATGGCGGGCCGTGGCCGGGTCGGTCACCGTCCCCGGCTGCGACCGCGCCCGCACTCGCTCTTCAGGTCGCCGCCGGTCATGATCGCCGGAGTCGGTGTCGCGGCGGCCGCGGCCGCGGCGTACGCCATCCTGCCGAGCGGCCACCCGGCCTCTACCCCGTTGGCCGACGTCACGCGCCCGGCCGTGGTGACCACGAGCGCATCGCCGAGCCCGACGACGGCGAGCCCCACTCCGCCGCGTACGACGGCCGCACCGAGCAAGAGTGCGAGCAGCGCCCCGGCCGACACGAAGGCCGCCGCCGTGGCGAGCACCGCCGCGCAGACGAGCACCCGCAAGGGCGTCGGCGTCTGGACCTTCAACGGCGAAGACACGGCGCTGGCCGAGTCAGGAGCCTCCTGGTACTACACCTGGTCCGCGGGCGACGAGGGGATATCCGCACCCAAGGTCGGCTTCGTGCCGATGATCTGGGGCTCCAGCAGCGTCACCTCGGCCACGTTGGCCCAGGCGAAGTCGGACACGAGCTGCGGCTGCATGCTCGGATTCAACGAGCCGGACATGAGCGCCCAGTCGAACCTGACGCCGAGCCAGGCGCTCTCGCTCTGGCCGCAACTGGAAAGCACCGGCCTCGAGCTCGGCTCGCCCGCCGTGGCCGCCGGTGGCGCGACCGCCGGCGGCTGGCTCGACCAGTTCATGTCGGGCGCCCACAAGGACGGCTACCGGGTCAACTTCATCACCCTGCACTGGTACGGCTCGGACTTCGACACCAACGCCGCAGTCAGCCAGCTCCAGTCGTACATCGAGGCCGTGTACGCGCGCTACCACGTGCCGATCTGGCTGACCGAGTTCGCACTGATCAGCTGGGCGACCGGAACCGCGGCCTACCCGACCGAGGCCCAGCAGGCCGCGTTCCTGACCGCCGCCACCTCGATGCTCGACTCGCTCAGCTACGTCCAGCGCTACGCCTGGTTCGGCCTGCCCGCCACCAGCGGCCTGCCCAGCACGGGTTTGTTCCAGCCGGGACCGGTGGTCACGCCGGTCGGAACGGCCTTCGAGGCGGCCCGGTGAAGGCCGACTGAGCAGGGGATTGTTTAGGCCCCCTACGCTTCGTGGTACAGTACAGGAAGCGTAGGGGGCGCGATCCACACCGATGTCCTAGTTCCGGTGTCGCGAGCCTCTCTTCTCTACGCGATCAGACGCACTGAATCCTTCCGCGCCTCGTGTCCTGCCCAAGGTCCGGCCGTTCGGTGCCACCCGAATCTAAGGATATTGCTATGACCACCATGCTCGAACACCCAGTACCGGCGCGTTCCGACGCGCCCGCATCCGCACAGCCCGAACGGGTCGGCGGCATCGTCGACCTGCAGGGTACCCACGGCTTCCTGCGCGTGGCCGGCTACCTGCCGGGCCCGCAGGACCTGTACCTGCCCGCGGAGCTGATCCGCAGGCACCAGCTGCGCGCCGGCGACCTGGTCGTCGGCACCGCGGCGCCCCGCTCGAACGGCTCCGGCGGCTCAGGCTCCGGCGGCTCCGGCGGCCGGAAGGAGCAGCAGCAGTCCAAGGCGCGGCCGCTCACCCGCGTCGAGCTCGTCAACGGCGCCCCCATCGAGGTGCACGGCTCCCGGCCGCGCTTCGCCGAGCTCACCCCGATCCATCCGCACGAGCGGCTGCGGCTGGAGACCGGCCCCGATGTGCCCGGCACGCGGGTCATCGACCTGCTGGCGCCGATCGGCAAGGGCCAGCGCGGCATGATCGTCGCCCAGCCCAAGACGGGCAAGACGCAACTGCTGCAGTCCATCGCCCGCGCGGTGGAGCGCAACCACCCCGAATGCCACCTCATGGTCGTGCTGCTCGACGAGCGCCCGGAAGAGGTCACCGACATGCGCCGCGCGATCGGCGGCGAGGTCGTCTCCTCCACGTTCGACCGTCCCGCGCACGAGCACATCGCGATCGCGGACCTCGCGATCGAGCGGGCCAAGCGGCTCGCCGAGCAGGGTACCGACGTCGTCGTCCTGCTCGACTCGCTCACCCGGCTGTGCCGGGCGCACAACAACGCCGCCAAGCCCGGTGGGCGCACGCTGTCCGGCGGCGTCGACGCCGCCGCGGTGGCCGGACCCAAGCAGCTGTTCGGCGCCGCGCGCAACCTCGAGGAGGCCGGCTCGATCACGATCCTGGCCACGGCCCTGATCGACACCGGCTCGCGCGCCGACGACTACTTCTTCGAGGAGCTCAAGAGCACCGGCAACATGGAGCTGCGCCTCGACCGCGCCCTGGCCGACAAGCGGGTCTTCCCGGCGATCGAGATGGCCGGGTCCGGCACCCGCCGCGAGGAGCTGCTCATGTCCGCCGAGGAGCTCGACACCGTCCGCCGCCTGCGCCGCGTACTCGGCGCCCAGCCCGGCACCCAGGCCACCGAGCTGCTGCTGGAGCGGATGAAGAACACCGCCGGCAACGCCGAGTTCCTGCGCCAGATACGCAGCACCACGCCGTAATCCAGCACCACGCCGTAATCCCCCGTACGCGGTGCCCGGCATCCGGCGCGTCAAGCCTCGGCGAGGAACTCCGCCATAGCGGCCGCCAGCTCGGGCGCGGCCAGCGCGCTGCCGTGATCTCCAGGCACGCGCACGAAACGGGCGTCGCCCAGCAGCGCCGCCAGCTCGTCGGCGTCAGAGCGCTCATCCTGGTCGCCGATCACCACGAGCGTCGGAACCGTGATCCGGCGCAGCTCCTCCTCCGACGTCGGGACGAGCGAGTCCAGCACATTCAGCAGCGCCTGCGGGTCCGCGCCGAGCTTCCCGATCCAGTACGCCATCCGCGACTCGGGCGAATCGGGCGCGAGCTCCGCCCCCTCGACCATCGCCGAGAGCGCGCGGCGGTTCATCCCGCCGCCCTGCGGGCCGCTCACCTTCGCAAGCCCCTGACCGGCCACGATCGCACGCCGCGGCCGAGCGCCCCGGGCCAGCGCGCGCACCACGATCCGCCCGCCGAGCGAGTAGCCGCCGAGGTCGTACCCTTCGTCCCCGAGCCCGAGGTGCTCGACGAGAGCCAACAGATCGTCAGCGAGCACGTCCGGCGGATACGCGGCGGAGTCATGCGGTCGCGCACTGTCGCCGTGGCCGCGGAAATCCGGAACGACGACCCGGTGGCCACGCTCCGCGAACGAGCCGGTCTGGCCGTACTCGAACATGCGCTCGCCGCCGCCCGCGAACCCGGGCAGCATCACCAGCGTCCGGCCCGCGCCGGCCTCGCGGTAGACCAGTTCGACGCCGTCGCGACCGGTGAATCGATGAGCATCCATAATGAGAACAGTGTCACAGCCGGGCACCAGTACGCCCGCTTGCACACCCCCGGGTTTGGCGAGAGGTAAGGCTCACCTTACTCTCGGAGGCGTGGCAGTAGACCTCACCGAGCAGACCCAGCCGTCGCCTCCCTCCGGCTCCGACCCGGCGGTCCGTCGGCGGCGATGGCGGCTCATGGCGATTCTGGCGCTGTGGGGTCCCGGTCTGATCGTGATGCTCGCCGACACCGACGCGGGCTGCATCATCACCGCCTCGCAGTCCGGCGCGCAGTTCGGCTACTCGATGGTGCTGCCTCAGGTCGTGCTGATACCGATCCTGTTCGCCGTGCAGGAAATCACCGCCCGCCTCGGCATCGTCACGGGAAAGGGCCACGGCCAGCTCATCCGGGAGCGCTTCGGGCTCAGGTGGGGCTTGGTCTCGGCGAGCACCCTGGTGCTGTCCTCGATCGGCGCGCTGCTGACCGAGTTCGCGGGCGTGGCCGGCGTCGGCGAGCTGTTCGGCATCTCGAAGTGGGTCACCATCCCGACCGCCACCGTCTTCCTGCTCGGCCTCGCGTTCACCGGCAGCTACCGGCGCGCCGAGCGGATCGGCATCGCGGTCGGACTGGCCGAGCTGGCGTTCGTCCCGGCGATGCTGCTGGCCCACCCGCACGTGCACGACCTGTTCCAGGGGACGGCCGGTCTCCCGCTCGGCAACCAGCAGTACGTCTACCTGCTCGCGGCGAACGTCGGCGCCGTCGTCATGCCGTGGATGATCTTCTATCAGCAGAGCGCGGTCGTGCAGCG
Source organism: Actinospica acidithermotolerans (assembly GCF_018139625.1). Taxonomy (GTDB): domain Bacteria; phylum Actinomycetota; class Actinomycetes; order Streptomycetales; family Catenulisporaceae; genus Actinospica; species Actinospica acidithermotolerans. The sequence goes on from NZ_JAGSOH010000055.1 coordinate 8,344, forward strand.
CGGACTGACCGTCAAGGCGCTCAAGCAGGCGCGCCTCGACACCGGCGTCGGCACGCTGCTCACCCAGGGGATCATGATCGTGGTCGTCATCGCTTTGGCCGCGACCGTCCACAAGGTCAACCCCGGCGCCACCCTCGACGACGTCGGCCAGATCGCCTCCTCGATGGCGCCCTTCATCGGTTCGAACACCGCGAAGGTCCTCATCGGCGCCTCCATCCTCGGCGGCGCGCTGGTGGCCGCGCTCGTCGTCTCGCTCGCGGGATCCTGGGGCCTGGCCGAGGTGCTGGGCTGGAAGCACAGCCTCAACGACCGCATCAGCCGCCGTAATGCGAAGTTCTACATCACCTACGGCCTGGCCCACATCGTCGGCGCCATCCTCGTCCTCGTCAGCGTGGACCTCGTCGGCCTCGCCGTCGACTGCGAGGTGCTGAACGCGCTCCTGCTGCCCATCGTCCTCGGCTTCCTTCTGGCACTCGAAGCCAAGTGCCTCCCGGCAGAACACCGCATGCGCGGTGCCTACCGGATCGTGCTGACCACCCTGTGCGTCGTCGTGATCTGCTTCGGCCTCTACATGGTCCCCAGCACCTTGGGCTGGACCTGAGCCTCCAGGACCCCTCGGCGGCGAGCCAGTTCACGTCCGGAGGCGGCAACTGCTTCCATTCGGCTGGTCCACGCGGATGCTCCGGATGTCTCGCCAGTGCAGGACTCGGCGCCGGCGGAGCGGAGGGCGGATCACGAGCGTCTCTTCGCTGAGTTCGAGCTGGAGAGGAAGGAGATTCAGCGCCACGACGAGCGCGGTGAGCGGGACGAAGGTGATGAACCAGTAGAACAGGAAAGTGGAGGTTGCCCGGTCGAGGCTCGAGTCGGCGCTGCGCTGGAACCAGCGAGCCGATTCGAGGGCGATGAGCGTCATCAGGACGGCCGACGGCAGCCACTTCTGTCGCTTGGTGCGTGTGATGGTGACGATGCCGGGAGCCACCGGCAAAGGTTGCAGCACCGGCCGAGCCACTGTCAACGCACTGCTCTCACCGTCGTCCCGCTCCGGGTCGCCTACTTGCCGGTGAGGACGAAGCCGCCGTCCACGGTGGTGACGGTTCCGGTCACGAACTGGTTCTCCATCAGGTACAGGTGCGCCGCCGCGATCTGCTCGGGTTCGCCGATGGCGCCGGTGAGGGCGCGGCCGGCGAGGGTGTCGAAGATGCCTTCGCGGGCAGGCTCGGGCACGGCGTCCCACATCGGGGTGCGGACGGCGCCCGAACGCACGGCGTTGACGCGGATCGGTGCGAGGTCGACGGCGAGGCCGCGCGTGAGGCCCTCGATCGCACCGGCACCGGCGGCGGCGAGTGCGGCACCGGGGGCGGGCCGGACGCCGACGGTTCCGGTCGTGAACACGATCGAGCCGCCGGGGCGGATACGGGCGGCCGCGTACTTGGCGGCGGTGACCGAGCCCCAGAACCGCACGTCGAACGTGTGCCGGGCGTCCTCGAGCGGGATCTCGCCCAGCGGCCGCGGGGTGAAGCGGTCGCCGGCCGTGAAGACGACGTGGTCGAGCTCGCCGACGCGGGCGAACAGGTCGGCGACGGCCGCTTCGTCGCGGATGTCGAGTTCGGCTCCGTCGCAGGTGCCGGGGAGTTCGGCGAGCGCGGCCGCCACGCGCTCGCCGCTGCTCGACGCGATGGTGACGATCGCGCCGGCCGACGCGGCGGCGTGGGCCGTGGCCAGTCCCATGCCGGAACTTCCGCCGATGACGACGATGCGCTGTCCGGTCAGTGCCATGAGGATCCTCCGGGATCGATGTGATGACTCAGTGAGACATCAGCCTAGCGCATGATGGCTCACTGAGTCATCACTGCTAGGATCGACTCCATGCCGCGCTGGGAGCAGGGAGCCGAGGAGCGGCTGCGCGACGCCGCGATCGAGCTGTTTCTTGAGCACGGCTACGAGAACGTGACCGTCGCGCAGATCACGGAGCGCGCGGGCCTGACGCGCCGCACCTTCTCGCGCTACTTCACCGACAAGCGCGACGTCCTGTTCGCCGGCTCCGAGATGCTGCCGGTGGCGCTCGCCGACGCCGTCCTCAAGGCCGACACCGCGCTCACGCCCTTCGAAGCCCTGCTCACGGCGCTCGAACAGGTCGGCGACGTGCTGGCCGATCGGGTCGCGCAGCACGCCGCGCAACGTCGTGCGATCGTCGACGCGAGCCCCGAACTGCGCGAACGCGGGCGGACGAAGTTCGCCGACGTTGCTGAAGCGCTGGCCGGCGCTCTGCGGCAGCGCGGTGCGAGTCCTTCGAGCGCGGCGCTGCTTGCGGACGTCGGCGTGGCGATCTTCCAGACCGCGTTCGGGCGCTGGGTCGACGCGCCGAAGGAAGCGACGCTCGCTCAGCGCGTGCGTGAGGCGGCCGAGGAGATCGCCGACGCGATCGGCGTAGGCGAGCAGTCCCGCAGCCGCTAGCGGATCTGCCTCAGGGCTTCGCCGATGAGCTCGATGCCGTGTGCGGCTTCGGTCGGCGGTGCGGCGGCGTAGCCGAGGACGAGGCCGGGTGCGGCGGGGGCCTGATAGTGCCAGGAGAGCGGCTGGGCTTTCACACCGAGGTCGAGGGCCGCGGCGGCCAGGTCCGTGTCGCGGAAGGGCGCGTCGAAGGTGATCGTCAGGTGCAGGCCGGCGGCGGCGCCGTGGATGCGGGCCGCGGGAATCCGGGTGCGGATCGCGTCGATCATCGCGTCGCGGCGACGGCGGTGGCGTCGGCGGAGCATCCGGAGGTGGCGTTCGAGCTCGCCGGATTCCATCAGCTCCGTGAGGACGAGTTGCGGCAGGACGGCGTTGCCGAGGTCGGCGTAGCGCTTGGCGATGACGACGGCCTCGCGGTAGCGCGGCGGAGCGATCAGCCAGCCGACGCGGAGCGCGGGCGCGAGCGTTTTCGAGACGCTGCCGGTGTAGAAGACATGATCGGGCAGCAAGGCCTGGACGGCGGGGACCGGGGGTCGGTCGTAGCGGTGTTCGGCGTCGTAGTCGTCTTCGAGGATGAGGCCGCCGGTGTCCTCGGCCCACGTCACGAGCTCGCGCCTGCGTCCGCCGTCGAGCACGACGCCGGTCGGGAACTGGTGAGCCGGGGTGAGGGCGACGACGGACGCGCCGCTCGCACGGAGCGCGTCGACGCGCAGGCCGTTGTCGTCGACGGGGATCGGCGGCGTGCGCAGTCGGCGGCTGGCGAGGTGTTGGCGCACGCCGAGGGAACCGGGGTCCTCGACTGCGATCTCCGCGACGCCGTCGTCCATCAGCATGCGCGTGACCAAGTCGAGCGCCTGGGCCACGCCGGTGACGATCACCAGTTGCTCCGGCTCGATCCGCACGCCTCGGGTTCGGGCGAGCCAGTCGGCGACGGCGCGGCGGAACGGCGGCGCGCCGCGCGGGTCGCCGTAGCCGAAGTTCGCGGGCTCCAGGTCGTCGAGCACGCGTCGTTCGGCGCGGAGCCAGGCGCCGCGCGGGAACGCGGCGAGGTCGGGCACGCCGGGCGTCAGGTCGATGCGCGCGGGGCTGGCGCGTAAGAGGTCGAAGACGTCGTGCGCGGGCGGGGAGGCGAAGTCGGTGCGCGCGGGGGTCGGACCACGACCGGTGAAGCTCGCACGTGCACTGACGGGGGCTGCCGGAGCCGTCACCGGAGCGGCGGCGACGAACGTTCCCGACCGGCCGCGGCCGACGAGCTGTCCGTCCTCGATCAGCCGCCGGTACGCCTCGGTCACCACGCCGCGCGAGACCCGCAGCTCCTCGGCGAGCACGCGTCCGGGCGGTACGCGGCTGCCGACCGGCAGGCGTCCGTCCGCGATGGCCGCGCGCAGCTGCCCGCTGAGCCAGCCGGACACGCCGCCCTGCGGCGCCCGGCTCACGTCCAGCTGCAGGAAATCGGTCCCGGCCTCTTTGGACCTGTCAGACAGCTCGGGTTTGGACCTTGGCACCGGACCATTATCCCGCGACAGTGAGCTGGTGGGAACTGTGGGAACGACGCAAACCGCGAAGGGCGGCCGCGCGCGGAACATCGCGGCCGGTGCGATCGGAATGACGCTGGTCGGCGGCAGTGTCAGCGTGTCGCACGTGCTGACCTCGGCGCCGCTGTTCACGGCCCAGGCGATCCGGTACACGGCGGCGGCCGGAATCCTGGTCGCGCTGGCGAAGCGGTCAGGAGTGCGGCTGCAGCGGCCACGGGGCCGCGAATGGCTCTGGCTCTGCGGCATCGCAGCGTTCGGGCTCGTGCTGTTCAACGTCGCGGTCGTGCGCGGCGTCGCACATGCCGAGCCCGCGGCCATCGCGGTCGCGGTCGCCTGCGTGCCGGTGGTCCTCGGCGTGGCCGGCCCGCTGATGGAGCGGCGTAGCCCGAGTCACCGGGTGCTGATCGCCGCGGTCGCGGTGACGGCGGGCAGCGCGCTCGTCGAAGGCACCGGACATACGGATGGGGTCGGCGTCGCGTGGGCCGCGGTGGCGCTGGTGTGCGAGGCGGCGTTCACGCTGCTCGCGGTTCCGGTCCTCCCCCGGCACGGCGCGTGGGGAGTGTCAGTGCACTCAGTGTGGATCGGGGCCCTGATGCTCGCCGTGCTCGGTCTCGCAACCGAAGGTCCGCGCGCGGCGGCCCGGCTCACGGCGGTCGATTGGGCGGCCATGGGCTATCTCGCCGTCATGGTGACGGCGGTCGCCTTTCTGCTCTGGTACTCGACGGTCGCGGCCCTCGGCGCCGGGCTCGTCGGCCTGCTCACCGGCATCGCGCCGATCTCGGCGGCGGTCGCCGGCGTGGTGATCGACGGGCGCGTCCCGAGCCTGCCGGTGTGGTGCGGCGTGCTCGTCGTCCTCGGCGGGCTGTCGACGGGACTCTCGACGCGGCTTTCGGCGCGGCTTTCCGGCGGAGGCGGCGCGCGGGAGGGCGCGCCGATGGATGCGCCGGAAAATATTTCGCGCGAGGCTGTAGTAGAGCAGGCCGCCCGATCGTCATGAGGACGAAAGCGGCGCACGGCGCCACCCGACCGACGAGCGGAGAGATCGAGATGAAGTACCTGATGCTGGTGTGCGTGGACCCCGACCTCGAGCCGGGAGCCGCCGAGGGCGCTCCGGACGTGGACGACTGGGTCGCGGAGACGGATGGCAAGGGCATCCGGCTCATGGGCGACCGGGTGCGGCCGGGCAGCGACGCGACCACCGTGCGCGTGCGCAACCGCGAGGTGCTGCTCTCGGACGGCCCCTACGCCGAGACCAAGGACCTGATCGCCGGGTTCGACGTCCTCGAGTGCGCCGACCTCGACGAGGCGATCGAGGTCGCCTCCCGGCACCCGATGGCCTGGGGCGGCGTGATCGAGCTGCGTCCGTTCTGGGTCGACGGCCAGGACTGAGCGGGCAGGGAGCGGACCGCGGATGAGCGGCGCGAACGCGCGGGACTCGCGGGACCTGCGGGATGCGCGGGATTCACGGGATGCGCAGGACCCACGGGATGCGCGGGACTCGCGGGACGCGAACGCGCAGGCCGCGCACGACGCGAACACCGGGGACGTGAGCTTGCGCGAGGCCGTCGCCGCGGTCTACGCCGACGGGTGGAGCCGGATCGTGGCCACCATGATCCGGTTCACCGGCGGCGACTGGGATCTGGCCGAGGAGTGCGCGCAGGACGCCTTCGCGCAGGCGCTGCGCTCCTGGCCGGACACCGGCGTGCCGCGGCAGCCGCTCGCCTGGCTGACCACGGCCGCCCGCAACCGGGCCGTCGACCGGATGCGCCGCGCGTCGACCGAGACGGCGAAGCTCAGGGAGTGGGCCGCGATGGAACGCGAGCAGCCGCCGCCGTACACCAGGGACGGGGAGATCCCGGACGAGCGCCTCGAGCTGATGTTCACCTGCTGCCATCCCGCGCTGAACCTGGACGCGCAGGTGGCGCTGACCCTGCGCGCGCTCGCCGGGCTGAGCACCGCCGAGATCGCCCGGGCGTTCCTGGTGCCGGAGCGCACGATGGGCCAGCGCATCTTCCGCGCGAAGCAGAAGGTCGCGCACGCGGTCATCCCGTTCCGCGTCCCGCCGGCGCACCTGCTGCCGGACCGGCTGCCCGCGGTCCTGCACGTGCTCTACCTGCTCTACAACGAGGGATACAGCGACCAGCGGCACAAGGCGCGGCTGAGCGCGGAGGCGATCCGGCTCGCGCGCGTGCTCGCGGCGTTGATGCCGGACGAGCCGGAGGCGCACGGCATGCTCGCGCTGATGCTGCTGCACGACGCGCGCCGTCCGTCGCGCGCCGATGCGGCCGGCGAGCTCGTCACGCTCGCCGAGCAGGATCGCGGCTCGTGGGACGCGGGCGAGATCGACGAGGGCACGGCGGTGCTCGAACGCGCGTTGCGGATGCGCCGCGCCGGGCCGTTCCAGATCCAGGCGGCGATCGCGGCGTGCCACGCGACCGCCCCGTTCACGGCCGAGACGGACTGGCCGCAGGTCGTCGGCCTCTACGACCAGCTCGCACGCATCGCGCCGAGCCCGATCGTCGATCTGAACCGCGCCGTCGCGCTCGCCATGACGCAAGGGCCTGAGGCCGCGTTGGCGGTCGTCGACCGGCTCGCCGAGTCCGGCCGCCTCGACGGCTACTACCTGCTGCACGCCACCCGCGCGGACCTGCTGCAACGATCCAGCCGGAGCGCCGAGGCCGACGCGTGCCTCCGTACGGCGATCGAATTGGCCCCTACCGACGCCGAACGGCGTCTCCTCGCCCGGCGTCTTTCCGCGAGCTGACGATCGGTTCGTCAGGGAGCCGGGAATGCATGACGCAGGCCACGACGATGACGAACGGCCAGAGGGACTGCGCGCCGGTCAGCACCCGCTCGGCGACACCGGCGGCTCCGTGGCCGTGCAGTTCGACGAGGAACCACGCGGCCCCTGCCGCCATCAGCACGGTGACGACGTAGCCGACCAGGGGTCTGAGCGCCCAGACCAGCGACGATGACCTATCGCGCCGTGCGGCCAGGACCGGGAAGAGCGCGAGCAGTGTGAAGCCGATGCCGGTCGTCACCAGGTGGCGCGGCGAGGTCCCGCCGGGCGGTTCCGGCGAGAGCGCGACCAGCACCGATACGACGCCGCCGCAGCCCAGCACGACGCGGCCGGGCATCGCCGCCGTCCGCAGGCCCAGCGCGGTGGTGAAGTAGCAGACACCGAGCACGTACAACGCACCGGTCATCAGCCACGAGTCCGCGGCGCCGTCGGCAGCCAGCGCACTGATCGAGTCGTCCACCGCAGTGTACGAGGCCGGCTGCAGCGCCGCGCCCAGCGCCCAGCCCCCGATCAGCACCAGAGGGGCGAGTCCGGCGGAGAGCCGCGCCCACCATGGAACGATCGTCATGATTCCACCGTACGTTCACGGCGCGAGGATCTCAGCCCAGATGGTCTTTCCAGTGAGGGAGTGCCGAGTGCCCCAGCGATGGGCCATCTGGGCGACGAGCATTAGACCACGGCCGCCCTCCTCCCAGTCGCGGGCCCGGCGCAGATGCGGCGCGGTGCTGCTCGCGTCGGAGACCTCGCAGATCAGCACGCGGTCATAGATGAGTCGCAGGGTGATCGGATCGGACGCGTAGCGGATGGCGTTGGTGACCAGCTCGCTGGCGATGAGTTCGGCCGAATAGGTGAGATCGTCGAGGTCCCATTCGGAGAGCCGCCGGGAGACGCCCTTGCGGGCGAGCGCGACGGCGGTCGGGTCGGAGGGGATGCTCCACGTGGCGACGCGCTCGGCGCCCAGGGCCCGCGTGCGCGCGATCAGCAGGGCGACGTCGTCTTTGGGCCGGGTGCCCGCCAGGCCGCCGAACGCCGCGTCGCAGGCCTGGTCCAGCGAGATGCCGGGACGCGCGAGCGCGCGGCGGAGCCGCTCGTAGCCCGCGTCCACGTCGTGGTCGGGCACGTCGATGAGCCCGTTCGAGAACAGCGCGAGCAGGCTTCCCTCGTCGAGGTCCACATCGGCCGCCTCGAAGGGCAGGCCGCCGATCCCGAGCGGCGGTCCGACGGACACCGCGGCCGCGGCCGCCGCGCCGTCCGGCGAGACGATGATCGGCAGCGGGTGCCCGGCGCTGGCCATCGTGCACTTGCGGGAGACCGGGTCGTAGACGACGTAGCAGCAGGTGGCGCCGATCTCGTCGCCCTCGGAGGCCGGCGCGTTCTCCGCCGCGAGGCGCAGGACGAGGTCGTCCAGGCTGGTCAGCAGCTCGTCCGGCGGCAGGTCCACGTCGGAGAGCGTGCGCACCGCCGTGCGCAGCCGGCCCATGGTCGCCGAGGCGCGGACGCCGTGGCCGACCACGTCGCCGACGACCAGGGCGACGCGGGCGCCGGAGAGCGGGATCACGTCGAACCAGTCGCCGCCGATCCCGGAGCGGGCCCCCGCGGGAACGTAGCGCGAGACTGCCTCGACAGCCCCCTGCTCGGGCATGCGCTGCGGCAGCAGGCTGCGTTGCAGCGAGAGCGCCGCCTCGCGCTCGCGCGTGTACCGGCGGGCGTTGTCGATCGCGACCGCGGCCCTGGCGGCCAACTCCTCGGCCAGCAGCAGATCGTCGCGGCCGAAGCGCTCCATCCGGTCCTGGCGGCTGCGGCGGTAGAACACCGCGACGCCGAGGGTCACGCCGCGGGCCCGCAGCGGCACGGCCATCATCGAGTGGTAGCCCTGGCCCTGGATGATCGCGGCCCGCCGGGCGTCCTGCCGCATCCACTCGACGAATTCGAGGTCTTCGGCGTTGCGGAGCACGCCCGCCCCGGAGGCCAGGGCGCGAGCGGGAGGTGAGAACTCGGGATAGCTGTCGACGCCGCCGGGCCCGAGTACCGTCGGCAGCAGCGTGCCGGGGGCGAAGCGGTGCGTGACGCGACGCAGCGTGACCGTGCCGGACAGCTCGCCGTCGCCGAGTTCGATATCGGAGTCGAGGGCGGTGAGCAGGTCGACGCTCGCGAAGTCCGCGAACTCCGGAACAGTCACCTCCAGCAGCTCCTCCGCCGTCCGGGTGAGATCCAGCGTGCTGCCGATCCGGCTCGCGGCGTCGTTGAGCAGCACGAGCCGCTTGCGCGCCCAGAACTGCTCGGTGATGTCGTGCGCGATCAGCGCGACGCCGTGCACCTCGCCCTCGGGGTCCTTCAGCGGCGCGAAGTCGACTGACCATGCGTGGATCCGCCGCTCTCCCCCGGTGCGCTGGAAGCTCTCGAGGTGCACCGGCTCGCCGGTCTCGAGCGCGCGGCGCAGTCCGTCCGCCAGGTTGATCGTCTGCGGCTGCGTGGTGATGTCGTGGATGTCGAGGCCGCGCACGGTCTCGTCCGGCAGGCCGACGACCGGCCTCATGGCCTGGTTGGAGCGGCGGTACTTGAGCTCGGCGTCGTAGAGGGAGACCGAGCAGGCCGGCAGCTGGTCGAAGGCCCAGCGCGCGAGGTCGTCGTCCTCCGGCCGCGCGTCGCCGTCCCGGCCGATCGGGCAGACGAAGCGCCACTTGCCCGAGCCGTGGTGCGCGATCGCGACGACGTCCACCCGGCCGCCGTCCCGGTGCCGCAGCGCGAGCGGGCCGCTCCAGCGCTCGGTGTTCTCGGCGGCCGCCCGGCGGACCTCCTCGGGCGCGGGACGCTCGAACAGCAGCCCGCACGCCGGCCGGCCGACGATCTCGTCCGCTGGGTAGCCCAACAGCCGCTCGGCCGGGCCGTTCCAGTGCGTCACGAAGCCGCGGGCGTCGACGACGACCTCCGCCGTGCCCGTCTCACCACTGAGGCGTTCCGTCACCGATCGACCACCCACCGCGCGCGTGAAGGTCATCGTAACATTCGGCCCACCGGGCGGCGCCGGGGAAACATCACCTGATCGGCCCGTTTAGCCACAGAGGCTCGCCTCGGCGGATGCCGCGTGCTAGACGTGGAATGCGGGGCCGCACCGGTCGCGCCGCCAGACGAGTCACGGAGGGCCGGTCATGTCCACTTCCGCCGACGACGAAGCCCGGGTCGAGCTGCGCTATCCGGGAGGCGAGCTGAAACTCCCGATCCGCGGCGCCACCGACGGCGCGTCCGGCATCGAGCTCGGGCCGCTGCTCAAGCAGACCGGCCTGGTGACGCTGGACACCGGATTCGTCAACACCGCCTCGTGCACCTCGGCGATCACCTACATCGACGGCGACGCCGGGATCCTGCGCTACCGCGGCTACCCGATCGACCAGCTCGCCGAGCGCTGCAGCTTCCTCGAGGTGAGCTACCTGCTCATCTACGGCGAGCTGCCGAGCGCCGCACAGCTCGAGGACTTCTCCGAGAAGATCACCCGCCACACGCTGCTGCACGAGGACCTGCGCCGCTTCTTCGACGCCTTCCCGCGCAACGCGCACCCGATGTCCGTGCTCTCCTCGGCCGTCTCGGCGCTGTCCACCTTCTACGAGGACAGCCTCGACCCCTTCGACGCCGAGCACGTCGAGCTCTCCACGATCCGGCTGATCGCGAAGCTGCCGACGATAGCGGCGTACGCGCACAAGAAGTCCGTCGGTCAGCCGATCCTCTACCCGGACAACTCGCGCGGCCTGGTGGAGAACTTCCTCCGGATGACGTTCGGCCTGCCCGCCGAGCCCTACGAGGCCGACCCGCTGTTCGTGCACGCACTCGACGTGCTCTTCATCCTGCACGCCGACCACGAGCAGAACTGCTCCACCTCCACCGTGCGCTTGGTCGGCTCCGCCGAGGCCAACCTCTTCGCCAGCGTCTCGGCCGGCATCAACGCCCTGTTCGGGCCCGCGCACGGCGGCGCCAACGCGGCCGTGCTCGACATGCTCGTCAAGATCCACGAGTCCGGCGACCACGTCGACACCTTCGTCGAGCGCGTCAAGGACCGCTCCGCGCGCGTGCGCCTGATGGGCTTCGGCCACCGCGTCTACAAGAACTACGACCCCCGCGCCGCGATCGTGAAGAAGATCGCCGACGAGATCATCAACCAGACCGGCGGCGATCCGCTCCTCGACCTGGCCAAGCAGCTCGAGGAGCGCGCGCTCTCCGACGACTACTTCATCGAGCGCAAGCTCTACCCCAACGTCGACTTCTACACCGGCCTCATCTACCGCGCCCTGGGCTTCCCGACCCGCATGTCCACGGTCCTGTTCGCCATCGGCCGCCTGCCGGGCTGGATCGCCCACTGGCGCGAGATGATGAACGACCCGGCCACCAAGATCGGCCGGCCTCGGCAGGTCTACACCGGCTATCCGGAACGCGATCTGTGACGGCGGACTTCGCTCTCAGCCCACTGCCATCGGAAGGCTCAGGGTGAAACAGGCACCGGCCCCGGGTTCGGTGCGGACGGTGGCGGTGCCGCCGTGGGCTTCGGCGATGGCGGCGACGATGGCCAGGCCTAGGCCGCTGCCCTGCTGGGCGGTGGTGCGGGCGCGGGAGGGGTCGGCGCGGTAGAAGCGTTCGAAGACGCGGGCGGCGTCGGCGGGGCTGAGGCCCTGGCCGGTGTCCAGCACGTCGAGGGCGTAGCGGCCCGGCTGCTCGTCCGGGCGGACGCGGACGGTGATCGGGGTGTCGTCGGGGGTGTGCCGCACGGCGTTCGTCAGGAGGTTGTCGACGGCCTGGCGCAGGCGGTTCTCGTCGCCGGTGACGACAGGTTCGGCGGAGCCGGAGGGGCGCTCCACGGCGAGTTCGATCGTGCGGTCCGCGGTCCGGGCCCTGGCGGCTGTGATGGAGTCGGCGGCGAGGGCGACGAGGTGCACGCGGTCGTGCGCGAGGGGGCGCTGCTGGTCGAGCCTCGCGAGCAGCAGGAGGTCCTCGACGAGCACGCCCATCCGCGTCGCCTCGTCCTCGATGCGGCGCATCAGGTCGGGCGTCTGTCGGGCGTCGACCGCGCCCTGCCGGTAGATCTCCGTCAGACCCCTGATGGAGGCGAGCGGGGTGCGCAGTTCGTGGCCCGCGTCGGCGGCGAACTGGCGCATGTGGGCTTCGGAGCGCAGCGCCTCGGCCTCGGAGCGCGCCTGGGCGCCGAAGGCGGCCTCGATCTGGCCGAGCATGCCGTTGAGGGATTTCGAGAGCTGGCCGATCTCGGTCTTCGGGTGGCCGTGGGGGATGCGGCGGGCGAGGTCGCCCGCCGAGATCGCGGCCGCGGCCGCCTCGATCTCGCGCAGCGGTCGCAGGGTTCTGCGGACCAGGACGTATCCCACGCCGAGCAGCGCGAAGCCGACGGCGATGTCCACGCTGATGTCGAGGCGGTCCAGGTGCGCGACGGTCGCGTCGACGCTGCTGAGCGGGGTGGCGACCAGCACGTAGCCGTCGGCCACCGTCTTCGAGTCCGCGGGCGGCGTGCTGCCGTAGGTCGACGTGCGGACGGAGGCGGACGCCTGGGCCTGCGCGGTGAACGGGGTCAGGTACCTCTCGCTCACGACCACGATCTGCCACTCGATCTTGGCGCCGCCGACCGTGCTGCTCTCGGTGATGGTCGAGCCCGACTCGGCCGCCGCCTCCAGGGTCGCGGCCGACGGCATGGTCGGCAGCGCGTTGGACTGGCCGACGGTCGCGCTGCACGAGGTCAGCGCCGTCGCGCCGCTCGTCGTTCTGGTCAGCAGCTCGACGGCGTTGTCGCTCGGCAGGCTTCCGCAGTTGAGCGACTGGTAGGTGGGCTTGTCCCAGTGCGCGCCGGCGATGGTGCGCGCGACGGTCGTGAGCTGCTGGCCGCTCTGGTCGACGAGGTAGTCGCGGAAGAGGTTGACGCCCACGGCTCCGGTCACCGAAAGCCCGACTGCGGCCAGGCCCAGCGTGCCGAGCACCAGCCGGGCCCACAGCGGGATCCGGGACCACAGCCGCAGCCTCACTCGCCGGCCCTGGGCTCGCGCAGGATGTAGCCGACGCCGCGCACGGTGTGCAGCAGCCGCGGGCCGGCGACCTCGAGCTTCTGCCGCAGGAAGGAGACGTACGACTCGACGATGCCCTGCTGGCCGGCGAAGTCGTAGTGCCAGACGTGGTCCAGGATCTGCGCCTTGGACTGCACCCGGCCGCTGTTCGCCATCAGGTACCGCAGCACCTTGAACTCGGTCGGCGAGAGCTCGATCCGGGTGCCGCCGCGGCGCACCTCGTGAGCCTGGTCGTCGAGTTCGAGGTCGGCCACCACGTAGCGGCCCGGGACCTGCTCGCCGAGGGAGCGGCGCAGCACGTTGTTGATCCGGGCGACGACCTCCTCGAGGCTGAACGGCTTGGTCACGTAGTCGTCGCCGATGGCCAGGCCGGCGACCTTGTCCTCGACCGCGTCCTTGGCGGTCAGGAACAGCACCGGGACGCGGCGGGTCTCGCGCAGCCGCGCGGCCACGTCGAATCCGTCCATGTCCGGCAGCATCACGTCGAGGATCACCAGGTCCGGCGGCTGCGCGTCGGCCGCGGCCAGCGCCTCGCGGCCGTCCGCCGCCGCGCTCACCGCGAAACCGGAGAACCGCAGGCTCACCGCGAGCAGCTCCCGGATGTTCGGCTCGTCGTCGACGACCAGCAGGTGGGCGAGCGGTTCCGGAAAGTCCATGGGCTCATGCTCTGACCCGTTCCTGAAAGGTGTCTGCAGGTTTCCCTGAAGTCCGCCGCAGATTCCGCGTCCGTCCACCAGGTCGGGCCGCTGACGTGCGCGGATGTGCAGGGAGCTTGCAGGAAGCGCCCAGAAACCGCTCAGCCCGGCCCGGTGGACTGCCTGCTGTCGGCGTCACCGGACGGCGGCAACCGAGAGAAGAGGTGTGTTGCATGCGGATCCTGGTGCTGGGTGCCGACGGTTACCTCGGCTGGCCCACGGCGCTGCACCTGTCGGCCGCCGGACACGAGGTCGGCGTCCTGGACAACTTCGCCCGCCGCGAGTACGACCGCGAGCTCGGCGTGGAGAGCCTGGTGCCGATCGAGTCCTTCGACGCGCGGGTGCGGGCCTGGCGCGAGGTCTCCGGCCGGACGCTCACCCCGTTCGCCGGCGACCTGACCGACGCGGCGTTCACGACGGACGCCGTGCGCTCCTTCCGGCCCGACGCGATCGTGCACTTCGCCGAGCAGCGGGCCGCGCCGTACTCGATGATCGACCAGGACCACGCCGTCTACACGCAGACGAACAACGTGGTCGGCACGCTGAACCTGCTCTACGCGATCGCCGAGGTGGATCCGTCGATCCACCTGGTGAAGCTCGGCACGATGGGCGAGTACGGCACGCCGAACATCGACATCGAGGAGGGCTGGCTCGAGGTCACCCACAACGGGCGCACCGACCGGATGCTCTACCCGAAGAAGCCGGGCTCGTTCTACCACCTGTCCAAGGTGCACGACAGCCACAACATCGAGTTCGCCTGCCGGATCTGGGGCCTGCGCGCCACGGACCTGAACCAGGGCATCGTCTACGGGCACCGCACCGAGCAGACGGCCGCCGACCCGCGGCTGGCGACCCGCTTCGACTACGACGCGGTGTTCGGCACCGTGCTCAACCGCTTCGTGATCCAGGCGGTGCTCGGCAGGCCGCTGACGGTCTACGGCGGCGGCGGCCAGACCCGCGGCATGATCGAGATCCGCGACACGGTCGAGTGCGTCAGGCTGGCCTGCGAGAACCCGGCCGAGGCCGGGGAGTTCCGGGTCTTCAACCAGATGACCGAGTCCTTCCGCGTCGACCACCTGGCCAAGACGGTCGCCGAGGCGTTCCCCGGCGAGGTGCGCATCGAGTACCTGGACAACCCGCGCGTCGAGCAGGAGGAGCACTACTACCGCGTCGTGCACACCGCCCTGCCGCGCCTGGGCCTGGTGCCGCATCTGCTCTCGAACACGCTGATCGAGTCGCTGTTCCCGCTGGTCGCCGAGCACCGCGACCGGGTCGAGTCGGAGGCGCTGCTGCCGGGCGTCCGGTGGCGCGGCGCCCTGCCGCAGCCCGCGGGGGCGGCGTGACCGCGCGGAGCACCGGGTCGCGGCTCGCCGGGGCCCGGATCCTGGTGACCGGCGGCGCCGGGTTCATCGGCCGGCACGTGGTGCGCGCGCTGACCCAGGCCGGGGCCTCGGTGCTGGTCGCGGACCAGCGCCCGGGGCCGGTCCCGGACTGCGGCCGGTTGCTGATCGGCGACCTGCGCGACCAGGGCTTCCGGGAGCGGATCGTCACCGCGGACCTGGACGGGATCGTGCACCTGGCGGCGGCGACCTCGGTGCTGGCGTCGGTGAACGATCCGGCCGGGGTGCACGACCTGAACGTCACGGCGACCGCCGCGCTCCTGGAACTCGCGCGGGTGAAGGGCGTTTCGCGCTTCATGCTCGCCTCGACCAACGCGGTCGTCGGCAACACCGGCGACTCGGTGATCGACGAGAAGATCGCGCTGCGCCCGCTGACGCCGTACGGCGCTTCCAAGGCGGCGTGCGAGATGCTGCTGTCGGCCTATCAGGGCTCATACGGCATGACGACGTGCGCGCTGCGGCTGACCAACGTGTACGGAACCGGCATGGCGGCGAAGGACAGCTTCGTGCCGCGGATCATGCGGGCCGCGCGCGACGGCGGCAAGGTCGAGATCTACGGCTCCGGCGAGCAGAAGCGCGACCTGGTCAACGTCCTGGACGTCGTGCAGGGCCTGGTCCTCGCCTGGCAGCAGGACGCGACGGGGCCGGTGGTGATCGGCAGCGGCGAGTCGGTGAGCGTGCTCGACCTGCTCGAAGCCGCGCGCAAGGCGACCGGGATCGACATCCCGGCCCGGCACATCGCGGCGAAGCAGGGCGAGATGCCGGCCGTGCGGGTCGACATCGGCCGGGCCGCCGCGCTGGGCTACGAGCCGGCCGTGTCGCTGGAAGACGGCCTGCGCGAGGTGTGGGCCGACTTCCGCCGCACGACCCGCACGGCAGCATGATCGGCCGGCTGGTGCGCCGCTTCCTCCAGGGGATCCGGAAGCTGCCCGGGCTCGCCCGCACGCACTGGATGTTCTCCATCGTCCTGGTGCTGGGCCTGACCGGCAGGGCTCTGACGATGGCGGCGTACCGGCCGGCCCTGTTCTACATCGACTCCGCGAACTACCTGACCAACCGGTTCACGCTCAGCCCGACCGCGCAGGACCCGCTCGGCTACTCGCTGATCCTGCGGGCTCTGCTGGACATCGGGCACCTGAGCCTCGTCGTCGCGGTGCAGCACGGAGCCGCACTGGCGATGGCCGTGTGCATGTACGCGCTCTTGCACCGAAAGGGCGCGGCACGCTGGCTCGGCGCGCTGGCCACGGCGCCCGTCCTGCTCGACGCGTACCAGTGGCAGATCGAGCAGAACATCCTCTCGGACAGCCTGTTCCTGGCCATGGTCGCCTTCGCGGTGACGATCCTGGCCTGGAACAGGCGTCCGTCGTGGAAGGCCGTCGCGGGCGCCGGGCTGCTGCTCGGCTGCGCGAGCGTCGTGCGGACGGTCGGCGAGGCGACGTTCGTCCCCGCCGCGATCTACGTCGTGATCGTGCTCGGGCCGACGTGGCGGCGCCGGCTCGCGTCCGGCGCGCTGCTGGCCGTGCTGTTCGCGGTTCCCTTGGCCGCCAACGCGATCTACGCGAGCGCGGACACCGGCGGTTCGGTGCAGAGCTCGCAGAACCTGCTCTACGGGCGGGTCGCCACGGTGGCCGACTGCGCGCGGGTGCCGAGCAGCCTGAAGTCGCTGTGCCCGGCGGGATCGGTCGCCTACCGCAAGTCGCTCGGCCCCGACTACTACGCGCACGATCCGTCCTCCCCCGACACCGACGCCGGGACCACCGAGATCAACCTCTTCGACCACTGGGTGCTTCTGCATCAGCCGCTGGCCGTCGCGGAGGCGGTCGGCAGGGACTTCCTGCAGCTGTTCGTCTCGCCGCGCACGACGGTCAGCGGCGGCACGGCGATCTCGCGATGGCAGTTCCAGACCAGCTTGCCGACCTGGACCGGCACCCCGAACGAGATCCGGTCGCTGATCCAGGAGTCCGGCGGCTCCGGGAGCGGCCACCTGAACCTCGGCCTGTCCGCGTGGCTGCGGCACTACCAGCTCGACGGCGGGTACACACCCGGCTGGTTCTTCGGCGCCGCGCTGCTGGCCGGGCTCTCCGGGATCGTCCGGCGGCGGTCCTGGATGCGCGCGCAGGCGCTGCTGTGGACCGGAACCGGCGTCGTGCTGCTGCTCGGCGCGGACGTCTTCGAATTCTCCTGGCGGTACCAGCTGCCCGCCCTCGTATTCCTACCCATGGGAGGTGCTTTCGCCTTGATCACCAGGAAGAGGCCGCTCCTCGAGAGCTTTCCGGACGACGTCGACGCCGCGGCGACGGAGGGCTTCCACGCGCGCTACGGGGCCGACGTCGAGTTCGGACCCGTCGTCGTCCTGATCGCCGCGTACAACGAGGCCGAGTCGATCGGCGCGGTCCTCGACCGGCTGCCGGCCGAGTGCCACCGGATGCGCGTCTGCCCGCTCGTGGTCGTGGACGGCGCGACCGACGACACCGCGGCCGAGGCGATCGAGCACGGCGCCTTCACGTGCGTCGCCCCGACGAATCGCGGCCAGGGCGCGGCGCTGCGGCTCGGGTATCAGCTCGCGCACGCTGGCGGTGCCCGCTACGTCGTCACGACGGACGCCGACGGCCAGTACGACACCTCGAAACTGCCGCGGCTGCTCTCCCCGATCGTGAACGACGAAGCCGATTTCGTCAGCGGATCGCGCGTACTCGGCCGAGACGAAAGCGGAAATCGCATACGCAACGCGGGCTGCCATTTCTTCGCCGCACTCGTCAGCCTGCTCATGCTCCAACGCGTCACCGATACGTCTTTCGGGCTGCGCGCCATGCGCACGGAAGTGCCGGTTTCGGTAACGCTGCGTCAGCCGCAGTATCAATCCTCGGAACTGCTGATCGGCGTCATGTCGCACGGTTGGCGGGTGCACGAGGTGCCCATGACGATCGCGCGGCGGGACGCGGGACAGACGAAGAAGGGCAACGCGCTGGTGTACGGCTCCCGCTACGCGCGCGTCGTGCTCGGCACCTGGTGGCGCGTGCGGCGGTCGGCGAAGACCAGCCGGTCGAACAGCACGAACTTGGTGACGAACACGACGCCGTAGGCGAGCAGGTAGGCCGCGGCGAGCAGCACCGACTGCGCGCCGCGGCTGGTCACCGTGTTCATGATCCAGTCGTCGGTCGCGGTCGTCGCGAGAATCGCGAATCCAGCCGTGATCAGCGTTATCAGCCAGTAGAGAGTCAGCTCGCGCAGCTTCTCGCCGCCGGTGCGCGTGTCGGAGCGCCACGCCCAGCGCCGGTTCAGCACGTAGTTCGGCAGCGCCCCGGCGGCCCAGGCGAGAATGGTCGCCCACTGCGAGTCGGCGCCGAGGTTGTACGCTCCGACCAGGACGATTTCGCTGCACGCCATCGCGACGAGCGAGCCTGCGCCGTAGCGGAGGAATGTGCCGATCATGGGGCTCCCTTCACGTCGACGCTAGTCTCCGAATCTGAAAAGTATCTGTACGGGTCTGTTGAGAATCTCAGGGCACGGCCGTATCCGGCCGATCGGGAATTTGAAGAATTCGATCCGGGTACGGCGGAACCAGGACTCGTATTGCCGGCCGTGACTTGATGCGCCGTCAGGGCTGCGGAAAGTCACGCGAAGGCGGAGGCGACTCGGGGTCTCCGGGTAAGGCCGACCGCCCAGTTCATCCTGCCGACACCGGACGGCCATGCCGGGAGCGACGCTAATTCGCATTAGTGATTTAGCCTCACCGACCATGAACCCCTCCTCCCGCATCACCCGTGGCGCTGCGGTCTTCGCCGCCGCGGCCGTCGTCGCCGCAGGTGCGAGCACCGCGAGCGCCCAGACCTCCGCGCACCCGGCGACGCAGAGCGCCGACCACGGCACTGTGTTCAGCCGCGTGCCGTTCACCGACGCGAGCGTCACCGCGAACACCTCGGCGGGCACGCTGACCGTCACCTGGACCGCGCCGAACCTGCATGGCGGCGTGGCCGTCTACGCCGGTTCCGCCAAGACCGGCCAGAAGCACTTCGTCGGGCTCGCGGCGGCCTCCACCGGCACGGCGACCGTCTCCGCCGCGTACGGCGACTGGATCCGGCTCGTGCCGTCGTCCGGCGACGCGCTCGTGCTGACGGTCCGCGACCTGGGCCTGGCCAGCGACCCGAACCTGCGTGACGTCGGCGGCTACCGCACGGTCGACGGCCAATGGGTGCGCATGGGCGTCGTCTACCGCTCGCAGGCGCTGTCGCTGAGCAGCTCCGACCTGGCCGTCGTCGACACGCTCGGCATCACCGACGACTACGACCTGCGCACGGCCTCGGAGATCGCCTCCTCCCCCGACGTCGTCCCGACCGGCGCCACCTACACGAACCTCAACGTGCTGGCTGACATATCGCTCTCGCCGACGCTGACCAGCGCCGACGCGGCGGCGGAGTACATGCAGGAGATCGAGCAGGACTTCGTCACCGACGCCACCGCGCGCGCGGCCTTCGGCTCCCTGCTGACCGGGATCGCCGACAGCAAGGGCGCCTCGCTCTACCACTGCACCGCCGGCAAGGACCGCACCGGCTGGGCCACGGCCGTGCTGCTCACGCTGCTCGGCGTGCCGCAGGACACTGTCATGCAGGATTACCTGCTCAGCAACACCTACTACTTCGGCTCCGCCTCCGTCCAGGCGCTGCTGAAGGAGATGCCGGCCGCCGAGGCCGCGATCTACACCCCGCTGCTCGAAGTACAGGCCTCCTACCTTCAGGCCGGTCTCGACCAGGTGAAGGCCACCTACGGCTCGATGTACGACTACGCGGTCAAGGGCCTCGGGCTGAGCCCGCGGACGATCGCGAAGCTGCGCGCCAAGCTGCTCGTCGGCTGACGACCGTCGGCCGCCTCGCCCCTTCGGCGCTAGAGTGGGCGCCGGGAGAAGCGAGGCGGCCGATGAGACGACCCTCCAACCGGGTCACCAGCACAGATGTGGCGCGCGAAGCAGGCGTGTCGCAGACGACCGTCAGCTTCGTCCTGAACGACACGCGCGGGCAGACCATCCCCGAGGAGACCAGGCGGCGCGTCCTGGAGGCCGCGAAGCGGCTGGACTACCGGCCGCGCGGCTCCGCCCGCTCGCTGGCCGCCGGCCGCAGCGACGTCGTGCTGCTCGCGCTGCCCGGCGTGCCGATCTCGGCGAACCTCTCCCGCTTCATCGAGCAGCTGGCCGCGGCCCTCGCCGAGAACGGCCTGTCCCTGCTGACGCATCTGGTGGAGGGCCACGGCCGTCCGCTGCCGGACCTGTGCGCCGCGGTGGACGCCTCCGTCGTCGTCAGCCTGATTCCACTGGACGCGGAGACGGCCGCCGCCGTGCAGCGGACCGGCGCCGAGCTCGTGCACGGTGCGGCGGGACGGGCTCAGGTCGAGCTGCAGGCGATCGGCCGTCTCCAGGCCGGGCACCTGATCGAGTCGGGCCGCGAGCGCCTGGGCTACGCGCTTCCCGCGCTGCACGCGACCGAGTTCCGCGTGCGGGAGCGCATGCGGGGCGTCGAGGCCGAGTGCGCGGACCGGGGACTCGCCCCGCCCCTCGCGCTCACCGTCGACATGGACGGCGAGCAGGCGGCCCTCGTCGTGGACGAGTGGGTGCGCTCGTCGGTGACCGGGGTGTGCGCGTACAACGACGAGGCGGCCATGGCGGTCCTGGCCGGGATGCACCGGCGCGGCCTGAGCGCCCCGGACGACCTCGCGGTGATCGGGGTCGGCGACATCGTCGCGGGCCAGGTCTGCATCCCGCCGCTCACGACCGTCGCCGTCGACTACGAGAACTCCGGCCGCGACCTCGCGCGTGTCGTCGCGGCACGCCTCGAGGGCGAGACCCCGGCCGAGAGCGCGAGTGTCACCCGCCCGCGCCTGGTCCGCCGCGCCTCCGCTCCCTGAACCGCCGTTCCCCCGCATGGGCACTCTGCGGTTGCAGGCCCTCGCCGCCCGCCTTCTACTCGGGTCGTGGAGTACTAGGCGAGGAGGCTGGTCCACGGATGCTTTCCGCTCGGAGTCTTTTTCAGGAGATCTACCAGAACGACGAGGCCTTCCGGCTCTTTTGCAGCATCGCGATGAGCGGCGAGAGCCAGGGAGGCTGGGAGAACGGCCGGATCTCGGCGCTGGTCGCGGACCCGGTCCTGGCACCGAAGATCGCCCGGCACGGCGCCGACGAGGACAAGCACGGCCGGATCTTCCGCGGGCTGATGCGCAACCGCGATCTCGAACCGGTCGAGGTCCCGCCGGAGGCGGACTACACGATGCTGCTGGAGAAGCAGGGCATCGGCCTCGCGCACGCCCGGCTGCGCGATAACCAACCGCTGACCGGGCACGACATCACGGTCTACCTCGCGCACAGCCGCGTCACGGAGCAGCGCGCCTCCGAGCAGATGCGGCTGCTGTGCCGCGTGTTCGAGCACGACTCGCACATGGGCAAGGCGGTGCGCCAGATCAGCGCCGACGAGGACAACCACCTCGCGTACTGCCATGAGGAGCTGCTGCGGCTCGCGAAGGACGGCCGGCGTGCCGAGATCGACGCGATCCTGAACCGGACGGCGCACGCCGAGATCAAGGTCTACCGCGATGTCAGCCGGGCGGTGATGGCGCACATGGGCCGCATTCTCGGCTGGTCGAGAGCGAAGTCGGAGATCCTGGCAGCCGGCATCCACGGCGTTTACCTCTACGAGCTCTCCGGCGGCTGGCGGCGGATGACGTCGCTGCGGATGCCCACGGTGCGCAACGCGCTCGGCGGCCCGTCGGCGCAGAAGGTGGCGACGCCCTCGGCCTAGGCCGCGGCCGAGGTGCCGCGGATCGGGCGGGTCGCGTGTGTCGTCAGGCGGATTCGCGGGCGACGATGCGGCCGGGCTGCGGCGCCAGGTCGTGCGCGTCGAGGCCGAGCACGTTGCGGGCCGCGCGTCTGCCGTGCACGTCGGCTTCGCGGTGCAGCGTGGTGAGAGCCGGGGTCGCGAGGGCTCCCGCCTCGTCGTCGTCGAACCCGATGACGGCCACGTCGGCGGGCACCGAAAGTCCGAGGTCGCGCAGCGCGCTCATCACGCGGAGGGCGATGACGTCGCTGAACGCGGCGATGGCGGTCACGTCCGGGTGCCCGGCCCGGAACGCTTCGACGGCGGCGACGCTCTCCGCACCCGGACGCGGCACGTCGAAGCACGCCGGGCGCGGCACGCCCAGCGCCTGCGCGGACTGCGCGGTCAGGCGCACGCGGGCCTCGGTGAGCGCTGAGTGCGTGTCCGGCAGGGCGAGCGCGATCCGCTCGTGGCCGTGCTCGACGAGGTAGCCGATCTGCAGCGCCGCGTGCGCCGCGAGGCCGTCGCGCCAGCCGCCGCCGAAGTCCTCGAGGTCCTTGCCGGCCTGGTACGACTCGCCGAACCGGAGGATCGCGCGCGGCGCGATCGCGTGCAGGACCTGGTCCGTGGCCCGGTCGGTGTACGGGCCGTGCCGCACGAACAGCGCGTGCCCGTGCGCGGTCAGCTCGGCGTCCAGACCGCGGATGAAGCCGCGCGAGTAGCTGCCGTCGTACTGCGGGTCGATCTCGAGCACGACGACCCGCGACGAGCCCTCGCGCAGCGCCCTGGCCACGCCGTTCGGCACATAGCCCAGGCGGGCGGCGGCCGCGTGCACCCGCTCGCTGGTGGCCGCGGAGATCGACTGGTTCGGGTCGTTGGCCAGGACGAATCCCGCCGTGGCCCGCGAGACTCCGCTCGCGGCCGCGACGTCGTTGAGCGTGACCCGCCGGGATGCGGCCATGAATCTCCTCGGGTGCCGGGCGCGCCGCCGATTCTACCGGGTCAGGATTCCCGGAGCGCAGGTCAGAGCGGGTCCGTGGGGAGCCGTGTACAGCTAAGTTTGCGCCTTGACCCATTTCGGGGGCCTGTTCGCCGCTCCTACGCTCGTGACACCTCGCCGTGCCGGTGAGGCTTCTCGACGGATGGTGGGAGTGCGCGACGGTGGTGACTGATCCAGCAACGGACCCGGGGCGGACGATAGACGTGCTCGACCCGTCGGACACGCGCCGGGTGGTGGCGCGGGTCCCGGCGATGACGGGCGGCGAGGTCCTCGGGCTCTACGACGCGGCCGCGCAGGCGGCTCCGGGCTGGGGCCGGACCTCGCCGATCGAGCGCGGCGCGATCCTCGCCCGGGCCGCCGCGCTGCTCCGGGAGCGCTCCGCCGAGATCACCGCGGACCTGGTGTCCGAGATGGGCAAGACGCTCGCCGAGGCGGGCGGCGAGGTGGCCAAGGCGGCCGACTTCTTCGACTACTACGCCGGGTTCGCGCGCCAGCCGTACGGGCAGCTGCTCGCCGATGCGCGGCCGGGCACCGAGACCAGCGTGCGCACGGAGCCGCTCGGCGTCGTCGCGCTGATCACGCCGTGGAACGACCCGCTGATCACCCCGGCCCGCAAATCGGCTCCGGCACTGGCGGCGGGGAACGCCGTGATCCTCAAGCCCGCGACCGACACCCCGCTCGTCGCGCTGCACCTGGCCCGCGCCCTCGCGGACGCCGGCCTGCCCGCCGGGCTCTTCGCGGTCGCGGTCGGCAGGGCGAGCCAGATCTCGGACGTGCTGCTCGACGACGAGCGGCTGGCCGCGGTGTCCTTCACCGGCAGCACCGAGGTCGGCCGGACGATCCAGCGCCGCGTGGCCGGACGCAACGTGCGCGTGCAGACGGAGATGGGCGGGAAGAACGCGACGGCGATCCTCGCCGACGCCGACCTCGCGCTCGCGATCCCGACCGTGGCCGCCGCCGTGTTCGGCCAGGCAGGACAGCGCTGCACGGCGACCAGCCGGGTGGTCGTGGACCGCGCGGTGGCCGACGAGGTGATCGCCGGCCTCGTCGCGTACGCCGGGAGCCTGCGCGTCGGCCCCGGCTCCGACCCGGCCACGACGATGGGACCGCTGGTCAGTGCGCAGCAGCAGAAGGAAGTCCTGACGCACGTCGAGCGGGCGAAGGCCGAGGGCGCGACCGTCGCGGTGGGCGGATACGCGCCGACCGAGGGCGGGTTCGAGCACGGATGCTACGTCGCTCCGACCGTGCTGACCGATGTGCGGCCGGACATGGCGATCTGGCGCGACGAGGTCTTCGGCCCGGTCGCGGCCGTGCGCGTGGTCGACGGGTTCGACGAGGCGGTGGCGGCGGTCAACGACTCGGTCTACGGCCTCGCCGCGGGCGTCTTCACGACGAGCCTCGAGCACGCGCACGAATTCGCCGCGCGGGTGAACGCCGGCCAGGTCGCGGTCAACCTGCCCACCCCCGGCTGGGACGTGCATCTGCCGTTCGGCGGCTTCGGCGACTCCGGATCCCCGTTCAAGGAGCAGGGCGCCGAGGCGCTGCGCTTCTACACGCGGGTGAAGACGGTCGCGATCCGCGTCGGCGGCGGTGCCCGGTGAAGCGCGTCGGCGTGGTCGGCGCGGGTCTGGTCGGCCTGGCCGTGGCCCGGCGGATCGCGCAGACGACCGGAGCCGAGGTGACCGTCTTCGAGAAGGAGGACGTGATCTGCAAGCACCAGTCGGGCCACAACTCCGGGGTCGTGCACTCGGGCATCTACTACAAGCCGGGCTCGCTCAAGGCCACGCTGTGCCGGCGCGGCGTCGAGCTCATCAAGGAGTTCACGGCCGAGCACGGGCTCGAATACCGCGAGCTCGGCAAGGTCATCGTCGCGCGCGACGAGGTCGAGGTGACCCGGCTGCGCGACCTGCAGGACCGGGCCGCGGGCAACGGCGTCCCCGGCGTGCGCTGGCTCGGGCCGGAGGAACTGCGCGAGCTGGAGCCGCACGTGACCGGGCTCGCCGCACTGCACTCCCCCACGACGGCGATCGTCGACTACCCGGCGATCGCGCACGCGCTTGTCGACGATCTGACGAAGTTCGGCGGCAGCGTACGGCTGAACGCGCCGGTCGACGGGGTCGAGCGCAGCGCCGGCGGGGTAGCGGTGACCAGCCGCGGCGAGCGGGACGAGTTCGACCGGCTGGTGCTGTGCGCGGGGCTGCAGTCCGACAGCGTGGCCCGGCTCGCGGGCGACGACCCGGGACCGGCGATCGTGCCCTTCCGCGGCGAGTACTACCGGCTCGTCCCGGACCGCCGGCACCTGGTCAACGGCCTGGTCTACCCGGTGCCCGATCCGGCGTACCCGTTCCTCGGCGTGCACCTGACGCCGCGGATCGACGGCACCGTGGACGTCGGGCCGAACGCGGTGCTGGCGATGGCCAGGGAAGGCTACAAGCGCACGGACATCCGGCCCGCCGACCTGCTGAGGACCCTGGCCTGGCCCGGCTCGCTCCGCCTGTTCAGGCAGCACTGGCGGATGGGCGTGCACGAGTACCGCGGCTCGTTCTCGAAGCGCGCCTTCACCGCCGCTGCCCGCGCCTACGTACCGGAACTCGCGCCCGCCGACCTGGTCGCCGCGCCCGCCGGAGTGCGGGCGCAGGCGGTGGACCGGGACGGCTCGCTGGTCGACGACTTCCGGATCTCCGCGCTCGGCCCGGTCACGGCCGTGCGCAACGCCCCCTCTCCCGCCGCAACCTCGAGCTTGGCGATCGCCGAGTACGTGGTCGACCACATCACCGCGAAATAGTCGGTGCTCTAGAAAAGAAGCGAGGACCCGCATGTTCATCGTCGACACCCAGATCCACGTGTGGAAGGAAGAAACCCCCGACCGCCCCTGGGTCCCCGGGGCGCGCGAGCGGATCCGGCTGAACGGCCACCGCGAGGAGGCGTTCAGCTACCAGGAGGCCCTCGGCCTGATGGACGAGGCGAAGATCGACCGGGCGCTGATCGTGCCGCCGTCCTGGGAGGGCGACCGGATCGACTACTCGCTCGAGGCCTGCGAGGCGCACCCGGACCGCTTCGGCGTGATGGCGCGCGTTCCGCAGAACAAGCCCGAGGAGGGCGCGGAGCTGATGCGCGAGCTGGCCGCGAACCCGTACGTGAAGGGCACCCGGCTCACCTTCCACCGGCCGATCGACCGCAACTGGATGATCGACGGCACCTGCGACTGGTACTGGCCGCTCGCCGAGGAGCTCGGCCTGGTCACCATGGTGCACGCGCCGATCTGGAAGGCGGAGCTCGGCCAGATCGCGGCCAAGCACCCCGACCTGAAGATCATCATCGACCACATGGGCATCATGGCCCGCTGCGTGGACGACGCGATCGGCTACTGGGTCCAGGAGACCGCCGACCTGTGCAAGCACCCGAACATCTACGTCAAGGTGTCCGCGGTGCCCGGCTACTCCACCCAGCCGTTCCCGAACCTGAACATCGCGAAGTACGTGCACGAGGTCGTGGACAAGATGGGCCCGGAGCGCGCCTTCTTCGGCACCGACATCACCCGGCTGATGGGGCACGGCATCACCTGGACGGACACCGTCGAGCAGTTCACCGAGCACTTCGGCTTCACCGAGGAGGAGCTTGAGTGGATCATGGGACGGGGGATCAGCGAGTGCCTGGGCTGGCCCGTGCCGGAAGGAAAGTGATGGCTGAGGGATCCGCGGCTCTCGACGGCGGCGAGGCCATCCTCGCCGCCTGCCGGGACATCGGCGTCGATGTCGTGTTCTGCTCCTCGGGCTCCGAGTGGGCGCCGGTGTGGGAGGCCCTGGCACGGCAGCGCCGTGACGGGGCCCCCGGGCCGCGCTACCTGGACCTGATGCACGAGACGCTCGCCGTCGCGATGTCCACCGGCTACACCCTCGCCACCGGCCGGCCGCAGCTCGTGCTGCTGCACGCCGTGCCCGGCCTGCTGCAGGGGGCGAACGGCATCCACGGCGCGCTGCTGACCGGCGTGCCGATGGTGGTCGCCTCCGCCGAGTCCACCACGTACGGCGAGACCGGCACGGACCCGGGCTCGCAGTGGTACCGGAACCTCTCGATCGTCGGCGGCCCGCAGGCCGTCGCGGCGCCGTTCACGAAGTGGTCCACGCAGGTGGGCGATGCCTCGACCGCCTACGGCCACGTGGTGCGCGCGGCCGAGCTGGCCCGCCGCGCGCCGGCCGGGCCGGTGTACCTCAACGTGCCGATGGAGGTGCTGCTCCAGCCGTGGAGCAGGCCCGCCGCGGCCCGTCCGGTGCCCGAGCCCGGCGCCCGGGTGAGCCCGGCCGTCGAGCTGGAGCGCGCCGCCGGGCTGCTGAAGACGGCCCGCAGGCCGGTCATCCTGACCGAGTCGGCGGGCCGGCACCCGGACGGCTTCGAGGCGCTGCTGGAGCTCGCCGAGGCCCTGGAGATCCCGGTCGTCGAGCCGCAGTCGGCGGTCTGCGCGAACTTCCCGCGCACCCACCGGCTGCACCGCGGCGGCGACCCGGCGGCCCTGCTCGCCGAGGCCGACCTCATCGTGCTGGTCTGCTGCCGCGCGCCGTACTACCCGCCGAGCAACCGGCCCGCGGACTCGCGGGTGCTGGTGATCGACGACGTGCCGCACCGGCCGTACGTGGACTACCAGGTCCTCGGCGCGGATCAGTACCTCGAGGGCGATGTCGCGCCGACGCTGCGCGCACTGACCGCGTCGGTGCGCGAGGCGGGGATCGACGGGGCCCTGACGGGCGAGCGCGCCGAGCGGTTCGCCGCTGCCCCGGCCGAGCGGCCGCGTCCCGAGGCGGCGGGCATCGACCCGGCCGACGTCGTGGACTGCCTGCGCGAGCTGCTCGACCCGGACGCCGCGGTGATCGACGAGACGATCACCCACGCGCGGGTCGTGCAGGGCCGGCTGAAGGCGGACCGGCCCGGGCGGTACAGCTACGTGCAGGGCGGCCTCGGCCAGGGCATCGGCGTCGCGCTCGGCGTGAAGCTGGCCGACCCGGCCCGCGAGGTCGCGCTGACCGTGGGCGACGGGTCGTTCCTCTACAACCCGATCGTGCAGTCGCTGAGCGCGGCCAAGAGCCTGGACCTGCCGGTGCTCATCGTCGTGTTCAACAACCGGCAGTACCTGTCCATGAAGCTCAACCACCTGCGCTTCTACCCCGAGGGCACCGCGGTCGCCGAGGACGACTTCCACGGCGTCGACCTGTCCGACCAGCCCGACCTGGCCGCCCTCGCCGAGCCCTTCGGCCTGCTCGGGCTGACCCTCTCCGAACCCGACGAGCTGCGCGCCGGACTGGAGAAGGCGCTGCAGGCCGTGCGCGGCGGCACCACCGCGATCGTGGACGTCCGCGTCAACCGCTGAGACCTCTCTTTGGAGCCCTGATATGCCACCAGCCCGAGTGAGCGTGCCGGAGAAAAGCCTGCGCACGCTCGTCAGCGATCTCTTCCTCTCCTACGGCCTGACCCGCGACCACGCCGAGACGCTCACCGACGTGCTCGTCTGGGCGAACCTGCGCGGGGTCGACTCGCACGGCGTCTCCCGGGTGCCGCGCTACCTCGAACTGTTCGAGAACGGCCAGGCCAACGCGCGGCCCGACGTGACCGTGGACGTGCTGCGCCCGGCCATCGCGATCGTCGACGCGGACTCGGCCCCCGGCCCGGTCGCGCTGACCCGCGCGATGGACGAGGCCGTGAGCATGGCCCGTTCCACCGGTGCCGCGTGGGTGGCCGTGCGCGGCACCGTGCACACCGGCGCGATCGGGTACTACACCGAGCGGGCCGCGCAGTACGGCATGGCCGGGCTCGGCATCGTGGCCGGCGTGCCGAACATGGCGTACCCCGGGAGCAACACCTCGGCCGTCGCCACCAGCCCGCTCTCGGTGGCCGTGCCCGCGGGCAAGCACCCGACCGTGACGCTGGACATGGCCACGGCGGTCATCGCCCTCGGACGGATCGCCCAGCTCAAGGCGCAGGGCAAGCCGCTGCCCGAGGGCGCGGCGGTGACCAAGGACGGCCGGCCCACCACGGACCCGGCCGAGGCCGCGATCCCGCTGCCGGTGGGCGGCGCGAAGGGCGCGGGCATGTCGCTGCTGTTCGAAATGCTCGCCGGCGGCCTGACCGCCAACCCGATCGTGCCCGCCTACCACGGCGGGACCGAGGAGGGCCGGCGGCACCGGCAGAACGCGCTGCTGATGGCGATCGACATCGCGGCCTTCACCCCGGTCGAGCAGTTCCGGAGCACGGTCGACGCGACGGTGGACGCCATCAAGGCCCTGCCGCCGTCCGACCCGGACGCGGAGATCCTGGTCCCCGGCGAGCGCGGCGCCCGCACCTTCGACGAGCGCTCCGCCGCCGGCATCCCGCTGCCCGCCAAGCTGCTGGCCTCGCTGAGCCAGGCGGCCGCGGACAAGGGCGTCGCGATCCCCGAAGAGCTGCCCTCCGTGTAACCCCGCAGGAAAAGGGAGATCCCCGCCGACCGAGAGGTCGGCGGGGATCTCTGTCTCCCGGGACTCCTCGCTCATGCGGAAATCCCCGCCGACCTCCGTCGGCGGGGATCTTCGTCTCCCGGGACTCTCCGCTCACCAGGAAATCCCCGCCGACCACCGTCGGCGGGGATCCCTGTCTCCCCCGGTCAGAGCTCGTTGCCCCAGAAGTAGCGGGCGGTCATCTCGACAAGCTGCAGCTTGGCGTGCTGTTCGGCCTCGGTGAAGGCGGCCGGGGCCGCGGCGAATCCGCCGTTGGTGGAGATCGCGATGTCGTCGATGTCGACGATCCTCGCGGCCTGGTCGACGCGCGCGACGAGCTCGTCCACGTCCTCGGGCTCCGTCGTGGACAGGTCCACGACGCCGAGCGAGACGACCGTGCCCGGCGCCAGTTCGGCGAGCGGGAAGCGGCCGGCCTCGTCGGCCGGGTACTCGACGTGCACGCGGGCGAAGGGGCCGCCGGCGAGCAGCGCGGCGATCGCCTCCGTGTCGTAGCCCTGGTTCACGTAGCCGGCGCCCGACGTGGTGAGGTCGAGGCCGACGCGGAAGTCCGCGGGGACGTCCAGGCCGGCGATCGCCTTCGCGTCCACGGCGCGCAGGCGCGCGAGGATGGCGTCCGGCTCCAGGCCGAGCTCCTTGGCCCGCTCCCGTCCGGCGCGGGTGACCAGGATGCCGGCGAGCGGGTTGTGCAGCTGCACGTAGGCGACGCCGTCCGCGGCCAGCGCCTCGATCTCGTCGTGCGCGATGGCCGCGAGCGCCGCGGCGTCCGCGTCGTTCGCGCCGCTGAGCTCGGCGACGAAGCCGGGCGCGGGCAGCGCAACGAGCAGCGGGCGCTGGATCGCGCCGGCCAGGAACGCCGTCTCGTCCTGGACCAGCCGGCCGCGCGCCTTGGGCGAGCCGACCAGCGGGCGGAACTCGGGAGCCAGCAGCGGGCCGACGAGCTCGGCGACCCCGCCGCGGGCGTCGGCCTCCACGCCGAAGCCCTCGATCTGGTCGTAGTACGGCGCGAGGCTGTTGCGGCGGCGGAACTGGCCGTCGCCGATCGCCGCGAGGCCCAGCCGGCGCTGCGCGCGCACGGCGGCGCGGATCGCCTCGTCGAGTCCCTCGGCGCCGCCGCCGAGCTCCGCCGGGCGGATCAGCGTGCTGTGGTGGTCGATGTGGTACTTGAAGTCGTCAGCCATTGCCGTTCGGCTCCTTCCGCGCCCCGGCCCAGGCCGGGAACTCCGTCGACCAGCCGGCCGCCTCGACGACGCCCTTGGCGATCGCCTCGTCCTCCTCCGCGCTGCCGCCCGCGATCCCGACGCCGCCGAGGATCTCGTCGCCGCGCTTGAGCGTGTAGCCGCCGAGGGTGGCGACGATCGGCTGGTGGCCCATCCGCGCCACCTGGCTGAAGAACACCGGGTCGCCGTTCGACCAGGCCTTGAGCATCGCCGTGGGCCGCTGCATCACGGCCGCCGAGTACGCCTTCGAGATCGCGATGCTCGGCGTCATCGGCCGCGCGCCGTCCATCCGGCTGACGGCGACGACGTAGCCGCCGTAATCGACCACTGCGACGCTCACCGCCTTGCCGAGATCGAACGCGCGCTGCTGCGCCGCCTCGATCAGCGCCTGGGCTTCCTTCAGGGTGGGTCCGCTCATCACTTCGCTCCGTAGATTTGAGTCAGGAACCGGCCGAGCGCGGCGTTGAACAGCTCGGGCGCCTCCCAGTACATCGAGTGCGGCGCGTCGGGGACGAGCTCGAGGACCGAGCCGGCGATCCGCTTCGCCGCGGCGCGGACCGTGTCCGCGCTCAGCACCGCGTCGAGCTCGCCGGCCAGGAAGCAGATCGGGATGCCCGAGTCCACCACCGTCTGCACGCTCGGGCCGTCGGCGTTGAGGTTGCGCAGGTCGGCCATCTTCGCCGTGTTGAACGTGCCCATCTGCCGGAACAGGAAGGTCTTCGCCGGGTCCCGCTCCCGGAAGGCGGGGGTGAGCAGCCGGTCGAGCACCGGCAGCTTCTCCGCCTCGGCGCGGTCGGCGCGCACCAGCGCGGCGAGCTCCTCGTCGGCGATCCCGCCGAGCGAGTGCGCGAGCACGACGCCGGCCGCCTTCGCCGGGTCGCGCAGCGCGGTCTTGAGCGCGGCCGCGGCGCCGATCGACTGCCCGAGCAGCACCGCCTTCCCGACGCCGGCCGCGTCGAGCACGGCCTCGATGTCGTCCGGGAAGACGCGGCTGTCGAACTCGTCCATGCCGGAGTCGGAGCGCCCGAATCCGCGCAGGTCGAGCGTGATCACCTGGTACTCGGCCGCGAGGACCGGCACCTGCTGCCACCAGGCGGCGTGGTGGCCGCCCGACCCGTGCACGAACAGCACGGCCGGCGCGCCCTGCGGGCCGTGGACCTCGTAGTAGATCTGCGTTCCGTCAGCGGAAGTCGCGAAGGGCATCGCGCTCAGCTCTCCTTCTTGGGCGCGCCGCCGCCGGGCCGGTTGCCGTGGTAGACGAGCTCGATCATGGTGTGGTCGGGGTCGTGGATGTAGCAGAACTTGGAGTTGTTCTCCGGCCGCTCGATCGTCCGGGTGTGCCGGATGCCGAGGCCGTCGAGGTGCTCCATGAAGCCGTCCCAGTCCTCGACCTCGACGGCGAAGTGGTACGGCGACATCCGGTCCATCTCCTCGACCGGCGTGAAGTGCAGGTCGAAGTTGCCGCGCGTCATCAGCACGACCTTGGTGTTGCTCTTCGGGGTGATCGACTTGAGGCCGAACACCTCGGAGTACCACTTCTTCGTGCGCTCCGGGTCGGTCGTCGGGAAGTTCACGTGGTGTATGTACGCGGGCCGATTGCTAGTCATGGTGCTGATTCCTCCGTCACGGGGTTGGCGAGGCTGCCGATGCCGGTGATCTCGATGCCGAGCGTGTGGCCCACGGGCATCTCGACCATCGCGTCGGTGCCCATCCAGATCACGTCTCCCGCGCGCAGGGTGATGTAGCGGGAGATGGCGCAGATGTAGTCGTAGGGGTCGAAGAGCATGCCGCCGGTGGGGAACTCGGCGAGTTTGTCACCGTCGAGGGTCACGGTGGTGGTCGCGCCGAGCGGGTCGGCGTCGGTCTCGATCCACGGCCCCATCGGCTTGAAGGTGTCGCTGTTCTTGGCGCGCCACAGCGTCCGGTCGGCGCGCTGCCAGGTGCGGGCGCTGACGTCGTTGCCGATCGTCCAGCCGAACACGCTGGCCTGCGCCTCGTCGCGGGAGCAGCGGCGCACGTCCCGGCCGATCACCGCGACGAGCTCGGCCTCCGCCTCGAACGGGCCGGTGCAGTCGGCGGGCTTGACGACCGCCTCGCCGTGCCCGATCAGCGCGCTCTGCGCCCGGTACCCGACCTCCGGCCGCTTCGGGATCGCCACGGACGAAACCCGCGCGGAGGCCTCCGCGTTGTGCGCCACGTAGTTGAATCCGACCGCGTAGAACGTCGGCGGGATCACCGGCGGCAGCAGCGCGGCGCCGGCGAGCGGAAGCCGCGTCGCAGAGCGCTGGTATTCACCGAACGGACTGCCGTGGACGAGGACCAGCTCCTCGTCCTCGACGATCGCGAACGCCGTGTGCCCGCCGTATCGAGTTCTCGCCCAGCGCATCAGCCGAGAGCCAGCTTGTGCGAGACGCGCTTGGTCACCAGGTAGCCGTCCAGGCCCTCGGCGCCGCCCTCGCGTCCGTGGCCGCTCTCCTTGAATCCGCCGGAGGGCGCCTGCGGCACCGAGCCGCCGGTGTGGTTGATGGACAGGATGCCGGCCTCGAAGCCGCGGACCAGCCGGTCGGCCGTGGCCGCGCGCTCGGTGAACCCGTAGGCCGCGAGCCCGAACGGCAGCGCGTTCGCCCGCTCCATGACCTCGTCCAGATCCGAGAACTCGAGGATCGGCGCGACCGGGCCGAACGGCTCCTCGTGCAGGATCCGGGAGTCCTCGGGCACGTCCACCAGCACCGTCGGCGGGTAGAACAGCCCCTCGCCCTCCGGGACCTGGCCGCCGGTCAGCACGCGCGCACCGCGCTTCTGGGCGTCGAGCACCAGCTCGTGCACGCCCTCGCGCCGCCGCTCGTTGGCCATCGGGCCCATCGTCACGCCGCTCGCGAGGCCGTTCCCCACCTTCACCGCCTCGCTCGCCGCGACGAAGGCCTCGACGAACCGCTCGTAGATCGCCTCGTGCACGTAGAACCGGCTCGGCGACGTGCAGACCTGGCCGGCGTTCGCGTACTTGCCGCGCGCGCAGGCCTTCGCCGCGGCCACCGGGTCGGAGTCCGCGCAGACGATGACCGGAGCGTGGCCGCCGAGCTCCATGCCGGTCGGCTTCATCACCCCGGCCGCCATCCTCGCCAGGTGCTTGCCGACCGGGATCGAGCCGGTGAAGGCGACGAACTTCACGGTCGGCGACGGGATCAGGTGCTCGGAGACCTCCGCCGGCACGCCGAACACGAGGTTGAGCACGCCCGGCGGCAGCCCGGCCTCCTCGAAGCAGCGCGCCATCAGCACGGACGTGCCCGGCGTCTCCTCGGAGGGCTTGATGATGATCGAGCAGCCCGCGGACAGCGCCGCGGCGATCTTGCGCATCGGGCCGCCCGCCGGGAAGTTCCACGGCACGAACGCCGCGACCGGCCCCACCGGCACCCGGTGCACGCTCAGCGTCTCGCCGACCGCGCTCGGGATGATCCGGCCGTGCGCGCGCCGGGCCTCCTCGACGTTGTACTCAAGCAGCGCGGCCGCGCGGCCCGCCTCGCCGACCGACTCGGCCAGCGGCTTGCCCTCCTCGGCCGTCATCACGCGGCCGATCTCCTGCGCGCGCGACCTGATCAGCGCGGCGGCCTTGCGCAGGATCGCGCTGCGCTGCTCGATGGGCGTGTCGCGCCACACGGCGAAGCCGCGCTCGGCGGCCGCGAGTGCGCGGTCCAGGTCCTCCGCCTCGGCCACCGGCACCCGGCCCAGCACCCGGCCGGTGGCCGGCTCCGTCACCGGCTCGCCGCGTCCGCCCGCGCCCTGCGTCCAGGCGCCGTCGATGAACAGCGCAAGCTCGGGATATTCCACCTCGAACTCGTCCATGTCAGTTCTCCCCATCCCGATTGCTCTGCAGCGTCCAAAGGTGGTGCGGCGGGGTCTCGGCGTGCACCCGCGTCTCCCAGGTGTCGTCGACGCGGTCCATGTCCGCCGCGTACTCGACCCGGCCGCCGCACGGCGCGTGCACGAAGCGGAAGACGTTCGAGCCGATCGTGTGCCGGCCCAGCTTCCGCGCCTCCCGCCAGCCGTTCTCGATCATGAAGTTGGCGCCGTTGACCACGTCGTCGAACGACGCGACCTCGTACGCGGTGTGGTTGACCCCGGCCCGGTCCGGCCGGTGGCAGAGCAGCATCGTGTGCTGGTCCGCGTCGCCGGGCGCGCGCATGAACACGCCCATCGGCTCGACCACGTCGGTGGCCTTGAAGCCGAGCCGGTCCAGGTAGAAGCCGACGGCCCGCTCGCGGCCCTGCTTCGGGATGTTCAGCGCCACATGGCAGATCCGCAGCGGGCTCACCCGGCCGGGCGGGTCCAGCGGCGTGTTCAGCCGCGCCTTCGTGCCGAAGCCGTTGGTGCCCGGGTACTCGACGACGGGCTCCGTGACCTGCTGCACCGCGAAACCGAGGCCGAAGCCGGTCTCGTCGAGCGTGTGCAGGCTGCCGTCCTCGTCCACGCGCACCTCGCGGTCGCGCTCCAGTTCGGCGCGCAGCTCGTCGAGGGCTTCCGGCGAGTCCACCCCCCACACCACTTCCCGCAGCGTGGGCCCATCCTCCAGCGGAGCCGGCAGGCCGGGCTCGTCCATCGGGACCAGCCGGATCTCCTGCCCGACCCCGGTCCGGAGGCCCTGCAACCCGAAATCCTCGAAGAAGCGGGTGCACCGCGGGATGTCGTCCACCGCGTAGACGACGCGCTCGATACGCGTGATTGTCACCAGCACACGCTCCTGTCCAAGTCCGTCGTATTCGCCACTGAGGCTAGGGAGGTTCGCAGAGCGCGCTCAAGGGCCGGTGATGGCCTGAACTGCACTCTTAGTTTGCGGAGCGGTCAGCGGGTGCTTCCGGAACCAGGCCGAGATGTAGTCGAGGAACACCCGCACCTTGCGCATCGTGTGCGAGCCCGGGGAGTGCACCGCGTACAGCGAGCGCTCCGGTCCGCCGTACTCCGGCAGCACGCGGATCAGCGAGCCCTCCTCGAGGTCCGCCATGACCGTGCGCATGGGCATCAGCGCGATGCCCCGGCCGCGCACCGCCGCCTTGCGCAGGGTCAGGTAGCTGTTCGAGGAGTAGACCGCGGAGACGACCTTCAGCCGGGTCTGCTCGCCCTCGTGGGTGAGGTTCCAGATCGGGTCGTTGATGTGCACCAGGCAGTCGTGCTCGCCGATCGCGACCGGATCGGTGATCGGGTCGCGCAGCTTCAGGTACGAGGGCGCCGCGCACAGCACGTAGTCGATCCCGGCGACCCGGCGCACGAGCAGCGTGCTGTCCCGCAGGTCACGGGTGTGGAATGCGATGTCGTAGCCCTTGTCCAGGAAGTCGAAGGTGCGGTCCGACATCCCGCCGACCTCGAAGCGCACGTGGATCTTCGGGTGGTCCACGGCGAAGTCCGCGATGGCCTCGCCGAGGTCCAGGTTGCCGATCCACTTCGGGCAGATCACGGCCAGCGGCCCCTCGGGCCGGTCGTGGATGCCGCGCAGCGCCTCGTCCTCCGACTCGATCTCCTCGATGATGCGGCTGGAGAAGTCGAAGTAGCGGCGTCCGACCGTCGTCAGCGTGACTGTCCGGGCGGTGCGGTTGACCAGGCGGAGCCCGAGCTGGTTCTCCAGCTCGGACACGTGCCGGGAGACCAGCGACCCGGATATCCCGAGGTGCCGGGCCGCCTGGCTGAAGCTGCCGTGCCGGCCGACCCCGACGAAGCTGCGCATGACCGTGATGCGGTCCATCGTGACGCTCCTTTGCGTGCTGCGTGGACGGGGCCCCTGCGCGGGTCCCGGTACACCGTTCTCTCACTAGATCGATCTATCTGTAAAGCACGATCCTGAGAAAACGCCCAGATCAACCCGCGATTCGGCGGTATCCGCGCACGTCAGGGAAGGGCGGCTGGCGATCCGGCTGCAGATCCACCTGGAAGGTGTTGAGCAGCATCGCGAGCATCGAGTAGTTGCCGAGCGAGCCGATCAGGTCGACCAGGCCCTGCTCGCCGAAGCGCTCGAGGCCCTCGGCGAAGGTCTCGTCGCTCACGAAGTGGGTCTCGAGCACCTCGGTGGCGAAGCGGTGCAGCAGTTCCGCGTCCGGGTCCGGGAACTCCGGCTTCTCCCCGCGCGCCATCCGCTCGATCGCGGCGCGGTCCACGCCCGCCTCCACGGCCTTGTCGACGTGCGCGTTCCAGGAGTACTGCGCGGAGAAGTGACGTGCCGCGACGAGCAGGCTCAGCTCCCGCAGGTGCAGCGGAAGCGCGGACTCGAAGCGGCAGTACGCGCCGAGCGCCTCGACGCGCTCGCACAGTTGCGGGCTGCGCAGCCAGACCAGGAACGGCCCGCGGGTGCCGCCGCGCCGCGCGGTGATCCGCGCGCTCAGCTCGGCCTGCTCGGGGCTCAGTTCGGTGAGCGGTCCCAGGCGCATGGGGTGGTTCTCCTTCGATCGGATGAAGTGGCGTGATCCCACTCTCCACGCTCGCGGCCCGGCGAGACAGCAGCTGGCGTGCAGGATTAGTCTTCGGCTCCGCGAACCCCGGCCCGGCCCGGCGCCCCGTAGTCTCGCCGCATGACCATCATCAAGGCAGCGGAAGTCACCCGCCTGGGCCGCGGCGGCGGCGTCGAGACCATCCCCCTCATCACCCGCCACACCGCGACCGAGCACATCACGATCACCTCGGGCATCAGCACGTACCCCGTCGGCACCGGCGCCCCGATGCACACGCACAACTGCGTCGAGCACGTCACCCTCCTCGCCGGCACCGGCGAGTGCGTCATCGACGGACAGGTGACCCCCTTGGAGCCCTACGACACCACCTACGTCGAAGCCGGCATCCCCCACCTGTTCCGCAACACCGGCGACGTCCCGATGACGATCCTGTGGATCTACGACACGGACTACGTCACCCGGACGTTCATGGCGAACGGGAAGACGGTGGAGCACCTGTCGGCGGACGATCGGATGGTCGAGGACTGAGGTGGGGGGGGTGAGGTTGGGGGTGAGGTCTGGAGGCTGAGGTTGAGGATTGAGGTTGAGGATTGGGGTCGGGGGCTGCGGCCAGGGGCTGTCTAAGCCTGACGATCGACGACCGGCCCTGCCTACGTCGCC
>NZ_JAGSOH010000056.1 GCF_018139625.1 Actinospica acidithermotolerans
GCCTCAGAATCCGAACGACGCGCCGCGCTTGACCCCTGGCTGCACATCTACAACCATCACCGAGCACACACCGCGCTCAAAGGCCAACCACCCGCCAGCCGCGTACCCAACCTCACAGGACAGAACAGCTAGCCGCCCTCCGCCACCGGCCCCCGCCCCGCCGCGCGCGAAGCGCGGCGGGGCGGTGTCGTCTCCAGCGGCGTTCAACCCTCAGAACACTCCGCGCTGACGACTCACCGCCGCGACCCGGTTGTGCCACGGTCGCGGCCGGTGTCGTCGCCGGGAGGTCAGCCGTTGTGGTGCCGGCCCACGCCTTCGCGGAGGAGGCGGGTGGCCTCGGCCTCGGTGCGCGGGGCGGGGATCTGGACGCCGGGCGGAAGCTGGCGGGCGAGGAGGTCGGCGTAGACCTCCTGCAGGTGGCTCGGCCTGCCGGCGGCCGGTGTGGCGGCGCCGGAGGTCGGCACGACGACGCCGCTGAGCGGGTCGTCGGTGCGGGCGGCGGTGAGCGTCAGGACGCCGCCGACGTCGACGGCCGCGGCGTCGCGGGCGGTGAGGGGCTGCAGGTTCCAGCGGGCCTCGATCGTCTTGAGCACGCTGGTGTGGTCGAAGGGCGTGGCCCCGGCCGGGACGCGGTAGACCGTGCCCGCCGGGATCAGCGGGGAGACCAGCACGGTCGGCACCCGCGGGCCGAAGCGGGTGAAGTCGAAGCCGAACTCGCCCACCGCGTTGTCCGGCGGGGTGGCGTTCGTGGGCGGCGCCACGTGGTCGTAGCAGCCGCCGTGCTCGTCGTAGGTCAGGATGAACAGCGTCTTGTCCCAGCCGGGTCCGTTGCGCAGCGCCGTGTACGTGTCGTGGATCAGCTGCTCGCCGAGGGCCACGTCGTAATTCGGGTGCTGGCTGTTGCCGGTCGCGCTCCAGGACGGCTCCAGGAACGTGAAGCCGGCCAGGGTGCCAGCGGCGGCGTCGCTCTGGAAGTCGGCGAACAGGCCGAAGTTCGCCGCCGGGGCCGAGGTCAGGTCAGGGAAGTTGTGCTTGGTCAGCGGTTCGGCGTCGTAGCCGTAGATCTTCCAGGAGACGCCCGCCTTGGTCAGCGACGCGCAGATCGAGGGAGAGGTGAAGGTCTTCGTCTTGTCGTCCATGTGGCCCTGGCTGGTGCCGGAGAGCACGAACGCGCGGTTCGGCAGCGTCTCCGTCGGCACCGAGCCGTACCAGTGGTCGCATACCGCGAAGCCCTTGGCCAGCGCGGAGAGCACCGGCAGGGTCTCGGGCGTGAAGCAGCCCATGATGTCCGCCGGCTGCGTCCCGCCGACGATCGACCAGCCCTCCTTGGCCTCCCAGCCGAGGGTGTACGCGTAGTCGGTGACGAAGCCCTGCATCGTCGCGGTCGCGGGGCTCGGCGCCGTGTTCGAGCCGAACAGCTGGCTGTTCGTCGCCAGGTAGCCCTCGCCCGGGTCCGCGCCGGGCATGAAGTACGCGTTGGGCGTGGACGGGGTGATCGGGAAGACCGGAACCGGCTTCCCGTCCGTCCCCGGGTTCGACTCTCCGCCGGTCAGCCCCTCGAACGGCTGGCCGGTCGGCGAGACGTTGCCCGAGTCCTGATACAGGTACCCGAGCATGTGGTCGAACGAGCGGTTCTCCAGCATCAGGACGACGATGTGCTCGATCGAGCCCAACATATAACCCTCCGTCAGATTCACTGCGCCTTCGTCGAGTGTGGCACGGTGAGGTGACGGGGAGCGTAGGTTGCGTGAAACGCCGGGTGCGGGGATGCGGTGACCTGCGGGTTCTTATGCACTTCCGGGACCACGACGGGATGGGCGCCGCTCGGTTCGTCGGCCCACGCGATGGGCGCGGCCGCCAGGAGCACCGTCGCGGCTCCGATCCACTTCAGCATCCGCGATGCGCGTGACATCATCTCGGCCTCCCATGCGAAGTCATTCCGTTATGCACAAGAGTCTGCGGTCCGGCGGACGGCGCCGCCCGGGGCGTTAGCCCTTGTGGGTCAGCGCCCGACGGGCCGCCACGGGATCGGCGAGGAGAGCACCATCGTGGACGACGGCGTGCCGTGCTCGGCCAGCCGGTCGATCAGCTCCTCGAACTCGGTCATGCTCCGCACGGCCACGCGCAGCTGGCAGCAGGAGTCCCCGGTGAGCCGGTGCAGCTCGAGGATCGCCGGGTCGCGCTCGACGGTCTCCGGGTGCCGCAGCAGGCAGTTCGGCCCGTAGCAGGACATCCGGACGAGCGCGGCCACGGTCCGGCCGACCTTCGCCGGGTCCACGTGGGCGTGGTAGCCGGTGATCACGCCCTGCTCCTCGAGGCGGCGCACCCGCTCGGCGACGGCCGGGGAGGACAGGCTCACCCGGCGGCCGAGTTCGTTGAACGACAGGCGGCCGTCGCGCTGCAGCTCGTCGATCAACCGCCAGTCGGTTACGTCCGGAAACTCGTTTCGCGTAGACACCTTTCAACCATAAAGTCTGCTGTCCCGATCGGCCGCCGACGGCCATTCATCTTTCGCCGCGACTGCGGTTCCATGATTCGCATGACGATCGACCAGGCGGGGCGATCCCGCGTTGCCGCGAGCGAGTACGCCCAGTACGCGTGCCTCGACGAGTTGCTGCAGCTCCAGTGGCCGCGAACGGAGGCGCCCGCGGAGCTGTCCTTCATCATCACCACCCAGGTGATGGAGCTGTACTTCAAGCTGCTCCACCACGAGTGGGTCGCCGCCTGCGCGAAGCTCGACGCCGGCGACGTGCGCGGCGCGATCGTCGACCTGCGCCGCGGCCACGGCGTGCAGGACGCGCTCAACGCCTCCTGGGAGGCCCTGCGCACGCTGACCCCCGCCGAGTTCGACGAGTTCCGCGACGCGTTCGGCGCGGCCTCGGGCATCCAGTCGGAGCTCTACCGCGACCTCGAGCAGTCCCTCGGCGTTCCGTACCCGAGCCGGCCCGAGGTGCCGAGCCTGGAGGCGTCGGCCGCCCGGCTGCTGGAGCGGCGCGGCCTGGCGGGCGGGTGGCGCGAGGTCTACGGGCACTCCGCCGATTACCCGGAGCTAATCGACCTCGGCGAGGCGCTGTTCGACGCCGCCGACCGCTTCACCCGCTGGAAGCAGCGTCACCTGCTGTCCGTGTGGCGGTCGATGGGCTCGAAGCAGGGCTCCGCCGGCACCTCGGGCGCCGATTGGCTGGCACGCGGCGTGCACCAGAAGTACCTGGCCGAACTCTGGGACGTGCGCTCGGAGGCGTGGGTATGACGACTGCCGTGACTGCCGACTCGCTCGTCTCCCGGGCCGCCGACCTCGACGCGGCCGACCCGCTCCGCCATTGCCGCGAACGCTTCCTCCTGCCGGAGGGCACGACCTACCTCGACGGCAACTCGCTGGGCGCGCTGCCCGCGGCGGTGCCCGACGCGATGCGGGACGCCGTCCACCGGCAGTGGGGAACCGGCCTGATCGGGTCGTGGTTCGGCGGGGACGCGGAGTGGTGGGGTCTTCCCGAGCGACTCGGCGACCGGGTCGGCGCGCTGCTCGGCGCGGCGCCCGGGCAGACCGTCGTCGGCGACTCGACGTCCGTGCAGATCTTCAACACCCTGACGGCCGCGGCCCGGCTGCGCCCGAACCGGCGGCTGCTGCTCACCGACGCCGGCCACTTCCCGACCGACGCCTACCTCGCCGACTCGGTCGGCGAGATGCTCGGCCTCGAGGTGCGCCGCGTTCCGGCGGCTCAGCTGCGCGAGGCCCTGGAGGCGGACGGCGACCGCACGGCCGTCGTCGCCTTCCCGGCCGTGGACTTCGCGACCGGCGAGCGCTGGGACATGCCGGGTCTGACGGCCGCGGCGCACGCAGCGGGCGCGCTCGTCGTCTGGGACCTGTGCCACGCGGCGGGAGCGCTGGAGCTGCAGCTCGACGCATGGGACGTCGACTTCGCCGTGGGCTGTACGTACAAGTATCTGTCCGGCGGCCCCGGAGCCCCGGCCTTCGCCTACGCGGCTCGCGCGCACCACGCGATGATGCGGCAGCCGCTCACCGGCTGGACCGGCCACGCCGATCCGTTCGCGATGCGCGGGACGTACGAGGGCGCCGCGGGAATCGGCCGGGCGCGCATCGGCACGCCGACCGTGCTCTCCATGCTCGCGCTGGAGGCGGCGATCGGCGCTTTCGACGGCGTGGACCTGGCGACGCTGCGTGCGCAGAGCCTCAGCCTGACCGGCTTCTTCATCGAGTGCTGCGACGCGCTGCTCGGCGGCCGCGGCTTCGAGATCGTCACCCCGCGCGAGCCGGAACGGCGCGGCAGCCAGGTGACGCTGCGTCACCCGGACGCGGTGAAGCTGGTCCCGGCGGCCGCCGAGCGCGGCGTCGTGGGCGACAAGCGCGAGCCCGACCTGCTGCGCTACGGGTTCAACGCGCTCTACAACACGCACGCGGACGCGGTGCGCGCCGCGACCACGCTGGCCGAGCTGACGTAGCGCCCCGATACCTAGGGCAGCCGCCAGTCGACCGGCTCCGCGCCCAGCTGCGCGAGCGCGGCGTTCGCCCGGCTGAAGGGGCGCGAGCCGAAGAACCCGTAGTCGGCCGAACGCGGGCTCGGGTGCGAGGACTCTATGCACGGGACGCCGGGGCCGAGCAGCGGGCGCAGGTTGCGCGCGTTGCGGCCCCAGAGGATCGCCACCAGCGGCGTTCCCCGGCCGGCGAGCGCCGTGATCGCCTGCGCGGTCACGGCCTCCCAGCCCTTGTCCTGGTGCGAGTTCGCGCGCCGCGGGGTCACCGTCAGGGCCCTGTTGAGCAGCAGCACGCCGCGGTCCGCCCAGGGGCTCAGGTCGCCGGTGGACGGGGCCGGCAGGCCGAGGTCCGCGGAGTACTCGCGGAAGATGTTGACCAGGCTCTCCGGCAGCGGCCGCACCTCGGGCGCGACCGAGAAGCTGAGGCCGACGGCGTGGCCCGGCGTCGGGTACGGGTCCTGGCCGACGATCAGCACCCTGACGTCCTCGAAGGGCTGCTGGAACGCGCGCAGCACCTGCGGGCCCGGCGGCAGGTAGCCGCGGCCCGCGGCCAGCTCGGCGCGCAGGAACTCGCCCATCTCGGCGACCTTTCCGGCCACCGGGTCGAGTGCCTTCGCCCAGCCCGCGTCGATGAGTTCGTGGAGGGGTCGCGCTGCCATGGACCGGAACTCTACCGCCCGGTTCCGACAGACCCGGACCACAGTCCGAGCATGCGCTCCCAATCAGTGTTCTGCGTAGGGCGGCGGTCCTTGTGGGGCGGGACGGCCGGTGCGGCGGCACCGGCCGTCCCCTTCGCCGCGGTCCGCTCGGCGGATCGCCGAGACCGGGCCGGCATCAGGCCTCGTCGACGGGCTCGGCCTCGTCGTCGGCCGGATCGGCGGCGAGGATCTTGTACAGCGCCTGGCGGGCCTTGATCAGCACCTGCTTGGCCTCCTCGCGCTGCGCAGCCGTGCCGACCTCGTTGACCTGGCGGGTCGCGGCGACCAGCTGGCCCATCAGCTCGCGGTAGCGCAGGAACTCGGTGAAGCGGGAGTCCCCGGCGCCGGCCTCCCACAGCCGGGCCAGCTGGTCGGCGTTCTCCTCGGCGTGCGCGCGGCCCGCCTCGGTGAGCGCGAACAGCTTGCGGCCGTCGCCGTCGGTCGGCTCGATCAGGCCCTCGTCCTCCAGCTGGGAGATCGCCGGGTACACCGAGCCCGAGCTGACCCGCCACAGGCCGCCGGTGCGCTCGTTGATCTCCTGGATGATCTGGT
Organism: Actinospica acidithermotolerans; assembly: GCF_018139625.1. Taxonomy (GTDB): domain Bacteria; phylum Actinomycetota; class Actinomycetes; order Streptomycetales; family Catenulisporaceae; genus Actinospica; species Actinospica acidithermotolerans. The sequence goes on from NZ_JAGSOH010000056.1 coordinate 5,745, forward strand.
AGCCGTTGCGCGGCTGCTCGCTCAGCAGCGAGATGATCGCCGCGCGCACGTCGCCGCGTCCGGCCCGGCCGCGTCCGCGGCCTCGGCCGCGCGGGCCGCCGAAGGGGCCGGGACCGGGGCCGAAGCCGAAGTCCGGGCCGCCGAACTGCGGGCCGCCGGGCGGGATCGGCGGGAAGCCGCCGTGCATGTGGTGGCCGTGCCGGCCGCGCGGGCCGAAGCCCTCCTCGCGCTCGCCGCGGCGACGCTGCTGGTCTCCGCCGCGGCCACGGCCGCGGCGCTCGGGGTGCGGGCCCTCCAGGCCCGAATCAAACTTCCTCATGGGAGGTTCTCCTTCTACATCTTGGTTCTGTCGAAGCATCTCTTCGACGTGTTAACGATATATCGCTACCTCTCGGAACGCAAGCCCTCCCGGCGAAGCGGCTACCCTTGGAGCAAATGACCACGTCAGCTGACTCCCGCTCCTCCGTCGCGCTCGCCGGCGACGCCTCGGCGCTCCCGCCGCAGCGCCACATCCGCACCTTCAAGCCGCGCCGTGGCCGGATCACCGCCGCGCAGGCCGGCGCGCTGGACCGGCTCTGGCCGCAGTGGGGATTGGAGATACCCGCCGAGGGCGAGGAGCTGGACCTGGCCGAGCTGTTCGGCCGGGTCGCGCCGCTGCAGCTGGAGATCGGCTGCGGCATGGGGGACGCCGTCGTCGCGATGGCCGCGGCGCGTCCGGACTGCGACTTCCTGGCCGTGGACGTGCACACCCCCGGCCTGGGCAACGTGCTGCGGATGGCCGAGCGGGCCGGGCTGACGAACGTGCGCGCGGCCGCGGGGGACGCGCTGGACCTGCTGCGCTGGCAGATAGGCAGCGACGCGCTCGACGCCGTGCACGTCTACTTCCCCGACCCGTGGCCCAAGGCCCGGCACCACAAGCGGCGCATCGTCCGCGGCGACGTCGTCGCCCTGATCGCGGACCGGCTGCGCACCGGCGGCGCGCTGCACTGCGCGACCGACTGGGCCGAGTACGCCGAGGAGATGCTCGCCGTGCTGAGCGCGGAACCCTGGCTGCGCAACCGTTTCCCGTCCGGCTACGCGCCGCGGCCCACCCACCGGCCGGTCACCAAGTTCGAGGCGCGTGCGGTCCGCGACGGCAGGGAAGTGTTCGACTTGTCGTTCGTGAAGATCTGACGGTCCGATACAGGGGGATGATCACATGTCGGTGGCGACCGAGCTGGTACTGGTCCGGCACGGCCAGGCCGTGGACAACGTCGAGTACCTGGCCAACCTCACGCCGCACTGCCGCGGACTGACCGCGCGCGGCCACGAGCAGGCCGAACTCGTCGCGGCGCGGCTCGCCAAGCAGATGGCCGGCCCGCGGCCCTTCGACGTGGTCTGCCATTCCCCGGTCCGCCGCGCCGCCGAGACGACCGAGCACATCGTCGCCGCGCTCGGCCCGGGCGTGCCCGTCGAGTGCGTGGACGGGCTGCGCGTCGCGGATCACGGCGTCGAGGGCCAGCACCCGTGGGACGCGAGGACGAACCTCATCGGCACGATCCCGCCGCTCGACCCCGAGACGCCGCCCGCGCCCGGCGCCGAAAGCTGGCAGACCTACCTGGACCGCTCCGGCGGCACGCTGGTGGAGATAGCCAAGCGCTACGAGGGCAGCCGGATACTCGTCGTGGCGCACGCCGAGACCTCGGCCTCGGCGATGCAGACCTTCATGCGGCTGCCCGTGGGCGCGTCACGCTGGACGTACCCGATGATCAGCCACACCGCGCTCAGCGGCTGGCGCCACGAGCACTCGCTGTACTCGGGCGGCGATCCGGCGGGCAACTGGGCCATGCTCTACGTCAACGACGACTCGCACCTGCCCGAGACCGAGCGCACCTGGGGCAGCTGAGCCGGGCTCAGACCTCGCGGTAGTGCTCGACCTTCGGGGTCTCGGCGAAGTAGGGGCCGATCAGCGCCCGCCACTGCGGGAAGCGGTCGGACTCGCGGAAGTTGACCATGTGCGCCTCCACCGAGTCCCAGCCGACCAGCAGCAGGTAGCTCCCCGGCCGCTCGATCCCGCGGTGCATGTGCGCCCATTGAAATCCCTCGGTCTGCGCGAGGAGTTCCCTGGCCTGCGCGAACGCGGACTCAAACTTCTCCGCGTCGGCCTCGGCGATGCTGAATTCGGCGTGCTCGACGATCATGCGGACAGCGTACATTCCCCGGCCCCGCAGCGGGTAGGAGACCGCACATGCCGAATCCGGTCGAGGTAGACGCGAAAGAGCTGTTCAGCGGCCTTCCCCAGCGCTACGACCTGCTGGCGGAAATCTTATCCTTCGGTCAGAACCGGAGATGGCGGCACACGATGGTGGACGCCGCGCTGCGCATCGCGCCCGACGCGCGGCGGGTGCTCGACGTGGCCACCGGCACGGCCGGCGTCGCGCTGCGCTGGACCGACCGCGCGCCGGTCGAGGTCACCGGCGTCGACCTGACGGAGCGGATGCTGCTGCGCGGCCGGGAGAACGTGGCCAGGAACCGCAGGGGCGACCGGATCAGGCTGCTGCTGGGCCGGGCCGAGGCGCTGCCCTTCCCGGACGCCACCTTCGACGCCGTGACCTTCACGTACCTGCTGCGCTACGTCGACGACCCCGCCGCGACACTCGTGGAGCTGGCCCGCGTCCTCAAGCCGGGCGGCGCGCTGGCCAGCCTGGAGTTCGCCGTGCCGGGCAATCCCGCCTGGCACGCCGCCTGGTACGGCTACACGCGCGCCGTACTGCCCGCGGCCGGGATGCTCACCGGCGGCCGGGAGTGGGCGAACGTCGGCAGCTTCCTCGGCCCCTCGATCAGCGGCCACTACGCGGCGCACCCGGTCGAGAGCATCGTCGGCTACTGGCGCGCCGCCGGGATCGAGGGGGTGCGCGCCCGGCGGATGAGCCTCGGCGGCGGACTGGTGATGTGGGGCCGCAAGGCAGATGGCTGACGCTCCCCGGGCCGCGTTCTACGCGCACCGCGGCTCACCCGCCGCCGACTGGCTCACGATCCTGCACCCGCCCTACACCGCGTGGCATCTGTCCTACGTCGCGTTCGGCGCGTGCCTTGCTCCGCACATCGACTGGGCCGTGTGCTGGCTGAGCATCGCCGGGTTCCTCCTGGCAGTGGGCATCGCGGCGCACGCCCTCGACGAATGGAACGGCCGTCCCCTCGGCACCCGAATCAGCGCACGCGCGCTGTGGACCGCCGCCGTGCTCAGCCTCACCGGCGCCGTGGCGCTGGGCATCGCGGTCCTCCGGCACGCGGGCCTCGTCCTCATTCCGTTCATGGTCGTCGGCGTAGTCCTCGTGCTCGGCTACAACCTCGAGCTGTTCAACGGCGCCCTCCACACGGATCTCGGCTTCGCGCTCGCCTGGGGCGCGTTTCCCGCGGCGGTCGGCTATGTGGCCCAGGCGCCGCCGTGGACCGTGGCCGGCACGCTCGCTCTCGTCCTGGTCACGGTCGCCGCCACCGCGCTCTCCGCCGCGCAGCGCCGCCTCAGCACCCCCGCGCGCTCGCTGCGCCGCAAGACACGAACCGTCTCGGGATCGATCGTTCTCGCCGACGGCACGACTCAGCCCATTGATCGCGCCACGATGCTCGCCCCGCTCGACGGCGCGCTCAAGCTGCTGTCCTCGGCGGTTCCTGCACTCGCGGCGGCGCTGCTGCTGGCACGCTGGGCAGGACGCTGACCTGGCTCGTCACGATCTCGACGAGCGCGATCAGCTCCTCGCGAACCGCCTCGTCCGCCAGTGGCAGCTCCCGCACATGCCCCGCGGCCTCCCGCCCCAGCGCCCGAATCCGCTCCTCCACGGCGGCCCGCGCCCCGCTCCGCACCAGCACCGCCCGCAGCTCGTCCACCGCGTCGGCCGTCCCGAGCGCCACCAGCTCCTCCAGCGCGCGCTCATCCGAGGACCGGGCCAGCGCCTCGGCCAGCAGCACAGTCCGCTTGCCGTCGCGAAGATCGTCGCCCGACGGCTTCCCGGTGGCGGCCGGATCGCCGAATGCGCCGAGCAGGTCGTCCTGGAGCTGGAACGCGATCCCGAGGGCGTCGCCGTACGCCGCGTAGCCCGCCAGCAGTTCCTTCGACGCACCGGCCAGCGCGCCGCCGAACCGCAGCGGCCCGGTCGTCGTGCACGCCGCCGTCTTCGCCCGCGCCACCTCCATCGCCGCCGCGACGGACGGCTCACCCGAGGCCTGGGTGAGGAGGTCGAGGTACTGCCCGCGCATCGTCAGCGCGCGCATCTCGTCGTACACCGGCCGTGCCCGAGCCACGGCCGCGGCCGGCACGCCGCACGTCCGCAGCAGCTGATCGGCCCAGACCAGGCACAGATCCCCGGCCGTGATCGCCGCCGACATCCCGAATCGCGCACCCGACCCGTGCCACGAGCCGCGCCGATGCTCCTGCGCGAACGCGCGGTGCACCGCGGGCGCGCCGCGCCGGGTGGCCGAGCCGTCCATCACGTCGTCATGGATCAGCGCGCACGCGTGCAGCAACTCGACGACCGCGGCGGCGCCCACGGCGCCCGACGTCTCCGGCACCCCCGCCCCCCGCCACCCGAGCAGCACGAACCGGGCCCGCAGCCGCTTCCCGCCGCGCAGGACGAGGTCCGCGATCGGCGCGTACAGCCCCCCGACCCGCGAGGAGTCGCCGTCGGCCTCCGCCAGCCGCTCCGCGAAGAAGCCGCGCAGCACGTCGTCGATCTCGCTCACCTGAGTCTTCACCCCTGCCACTTACCCGCAATCGCCGCGTCCCGCCGGAGTAGCCGGAAATTGTCTGAGCGCGATGCGAAGCTGGGGGAATGACGCAACGGAACACGGTAGGCACCGACGAGCGCGAAGTCCTGCTCGGCTTCCTCGACGCGCAGCGAAAGGCCCTGCGCACGGCACTGCACGGCCTCACCGAGCAGGAGGCGAGGCTCGCCCCGTCGGCGAGCGCGCTCAGCGTGGCCGGCCTGGTCAAGCACGCCGCCTCCGTCGAGCGCGAGTGGACCGGCATGATCCGGGCACAGCCCAGCAGCAACGACTTCGAGAAGCACGCCGCCTCGTTCCAGCCCGGCGAGACGTCCGTGGCCGACCTGCTGAAGGACTACGAGCGGGCCGCAGAGGACACGGATGCCGCCATCCTCGCCGCCGAGGACCTCGACCAGCCCGTCCCGATCCCCAAGGGCGTGCCCTGGTTCCCCAAGGACATCGACGCGTGGAACGTCCGCTGGGTCCTCGTCCACCTGATCGAGGAGACCGCCCGCCACGCCGGCCACGCCGACATCGTCCGCGAGTCCGTCGACGGAGCCCAGGCGATCGAGCTCCAGGCGGCGGCCGAGGGCTGGCCCGAGAACGGCTTCATCAAGCCCTGGCGCCGAAAGGAGCAGGCCGAGGACTGACCGCGAGTCGCCACCGGCCGTCGTTCTCCGGTGGCGCGGCGACGTGGCTGACCGCGAGTCGCCGGCCGCCCTCGTTCCCCGGGGGCCTGGCGACGTGGCTGACCGCGAGTCGTCGGCCGCCCTCGTTCCCCGGGGGCGCGACCACGTGGCTGACCGCGAGTCGCCGGCCGCCCTCGTTCCCCGGGGGCGTGGCGACGTGGCTGACCGTGAGTCGTCGGCCGCCCTCGTTCCCCAGGGGCGCGGCGGCCTGGCGGCCCGGCGGCGCTGCGCGCGTCAGGGGCGCGGACCCGCGGCGCCGGCGGTCGCTGCCCGCTGCGTGCCGTGTTCGCGCTGGTCGCGGAGTTCGCAGAAGCCGTCGGAGCCGATGTTCAGGCCGTGGTTCGAGATGTTGTAGACGTGCTCGGTGGCGACGACCCAGGCCAGCTCGCAGATCTGGCGCTCGCTGTAGAACGGGCGCAGGCGCTCGAAGGTCTCGGGGCGCACGTGCTTGTCGGCGGCGAGTTCGCTCGCGTAGTCGAGCGCGGCGCGCTCGGCGTCGGTGAACAGCGGGCTGGTCCGGTAGGCGGCAAGGGCGTCGAGACGCTCGGCGCTGATCAGGGACTTGTCCAGGGCGTACCAGCGGGAGAAGTCCTGGCAGAACAGGCAGGCGTTCTCGCCGGCGACGCGCTCCCTGACCAGGATGACGGTCTCGGCCGGAAGCTCCAGCCTCTTGTCCAGGCGGGAGATCTTCCCCATGAAGCTGAGGAAGCTCAGCGGCATCCGGGTGCCGTAGATCGCGAACGGCGTGGGGACCTTGCCCATCTGGCGGCGGGTGAGCGCGAAGACGAGCTTGCGCAGCGCGCCGTTCGGGTTCTCGATCGGGGGCAGGTACGGCTCGGTCATGGTGGTGCGCCTTCTATCGGTGTCGGTCGCTCTTCTGGTGGAACCGCATTCACCGCTATGACCCGCGGCGGACCGCGAATGTGACACGGCGTGCGAAACTGACCCGGATGGACGACGTCGAATGGCTCGCCCGGGCCTTCGCCGAGCACCGGGCCCGGCTGCAGGCGATGGCGTACCGCATGCTCGGATCGTTCGCGGACGCCGAGGACGTGCTGCAGGACGCGTGGCTGCGCGCGAGCACGTCCGATGCGCACGCCGGGGAGATCGAGAATCCGGCCGGATGGCTGACGACGGTCGTCGGCCGGGTGTGCCTGAACCTGCTGCGTACGCGGCGGACGCGCGCCGAGGAGCCCTGGGAGCTGCACCTGCCCGACGCGGTGGTCAGTGCCGAGGGCGCGGCGCCGGCGCCGGAGGACGCGGCGCTGCTGTCGGACCGGGTCGGGCTCGCGCTGCAGATCGTGCTCGACGAGCTGGCCCCGGACGAGCGCGTCGCGTTCGTGCTGCACGACCTGTTCGCCGTGCCGTTCGCCGACATCGCCGCCGTGCTCGGCCGGTCCGACGCCTCCGCGCGGCAGCTCGCCAGCAGGGCCAGGCGACGCGTCGCCGACGCGGGTACGAGCGCGCCTGACCAGGACGTTCCCGGACAGCGTGCCGTGGTCGACGCGTTCTACGCGGCTGCCCGCAACGGCGACCTCGACGGCCTGGTCGCGGTCCTGCACCCCGACGTCGTGGCCCGCGCCGACTTCGGCGGACGACGCCTGCCCACCCCGGCGATGCTCCGTGGCGCGGACGCGGTCGCCGAGAACGCGCGCATCGGCTTCATTCCCGAAGCGGACCTGCATCCGGTGCTGATCAACGGCGCGGTCGGGACCCTGGTCGTCAAGCACGGCCGCCCCTTCGCGCTGATGGCGTTCACGGTCGTGGACGGCCGCATCGCCGCGCTCGACGTTTACGGCGACCGTGCGCGGATCGCCCGGCTGGCCTATTCGGTCCTGCGGACTCTCTGACCCCGCCCACGGCGATGCGCGCTTCGTGCGCCGACTCCCGGGGCCGCCGACGTGATGCCAGAATGCGCGTCAGAGCCCTGAGGGAATGTGGGTATGCGATGGCGGATACCGGTGCGGCGCCGAAGAGCGTCGGGAAGAGCGCCGGCCAGGACGGCGCGTGGCTGCGCAGGCTCCGGACGAGCGCGGGCCTGACCCAGGCCCAGCTTGCCGCGCAGGCCGCGGTCGGCGTCCGGACCGTCCGCGACCTGGAACGCGGCGGGGTACGGCCGCGTGCCGCATCGCTGCGCAGGCTCGCCGCAGCGCTCGGCATCGACGCCGATCAGCTGGACGAGCTCGCGCACGGAGACTTCCGCACCGGCCGTCCGCCCGCCGCGGACGACCCGGACCACCCGGACCACCCGGACGAGTCGGTCTCCACCCGGCTGCGGATCGACGTCCTCGGACCGCTCTCGGTTCGCCGAGGCCCGCGCACCGTCTCGATCCCGTCGGCCATGCAGCGCACCCTGCTCGGCCTGCTCGCGATCCAGCCCGATCAGGTGGCGGGCGTCGAGGAGATCATCGACACGCTCTGGGGCAGCGCGCCGCCTCGCACCAGCCGGGAGCTCGTGCACACGTACGTCAGCAGCCTGCGTCGTCTGCTGGCAGCCCCGGGAGCACCCGCGCCCCTGCGCCGCGAGCCGACCGGCTACCGGCTACGGATCGGTCCGGAGGAATCCGACGCGGCGCACTTCGCGGATCTCGCGGCCCGAGCGCGGCGAGCGGGCGCGGCCGGGGCCGCGCAGGCCTCCTGGCAGCTGCACGGCGAGGCCCTGGCCTGCTGGCGAGGCCCGCTGTTGGCGGGCGAGAGCGGGTGGGCGGTCCAGCATCCGGCGGCGGTCTCACTCGGGGCGCTGCGGGTCGCGGTCGCGGTGGAGTGGGCCGACTTCGGCCTCGGCCTCGGCCATTACCGGCGCACGGCGCAGGTGCTGCTGGCGCTGTGCGCGCAGGAGCCGCTGCACGAGGGACTGGCGGCTCGCCTCATGGTGGCGCTGGCGGGCGAGGGACGGCAGGCCGCGGCGCTCGATCTCTACACGGGGCTGCGGGAACGGCTGGACACGGCCCTCGGCGTGAAGCCGGGACCGGAGCTCCGGGAGGCGCATCTGCGGGTGCTGCGAGGACGGCTGCCACCGGCGACGCGGCCGGTCGGCCTCGCGCACTCGACGGGGGCGGCCGGGGGTGAACGCCTGAGCCGGGGCCAGGGCGAGACGTCGAAGCCCGCTGAGTCGGGAGCGGGAAACGCGCCGCCGGCTCGCGCCGAGGATCGACCGGGGGAGGAGCCTCGTCAGGCCGCCGCCGCGGTCGCCGCCGTGACTCCGGCGCAGATTCCCGTCGACGTCGCAGGGTTCGTCGGGCGCGAGGCCGAGTTGCGCGCCCTCGACGCGCTGCTCGCCGCCAACGACGACCACGCCTCGCGGATCGTCGTCATGACGGGCATGGGCGGTGTGGGGAAGACGGCGCTCGCCGTCCGGTGGGCGCGGGCGGCTCGCGATCGCTTCCCCGACGGTCAGCTGTACGCGGATCTGCGCGGACACGGCGTCGGCACGCCGGTCCAGCCGGTCGAGGTGATCGCCGGGTTCCTCGGCGCGTTCGGCGTCGCGGCGGCGCAGGTGCCCGGCGACGAGGATCAGGCCTCTGCGCTGCTGCGCAGCGTCCTGGACCGTCGGCGGGTCCTGATACTCCTGGACAACGCCGCCGACGTCGAGCAGGTCCGGCCGCTGCTTCCGGCGTCGGCCGGATGCGCGGCGATCGTGACCTCGCGGCGGCGGCTCGGCGGCCTCGTGGCACGGGACGGAGCCGCGGTCGTCGACGTGCGGCCGCTGAGCGCCGCCGAGTCCGCCGACCTCCTCGCCCGCGCCATAGGCCCGGCGCGCGCGCAGGCGGAAACCGAGGCCGTCGCCCAGATCGCGGACCTGTGCGCGCATCTGCCGCTCGCCCTCCGGATCACGGCGGCGAACCTCGCCACCCGGCCCGCGCACAGCGTCGCCGACCACGTCACGCGGCTGACCGCCGATGGGCGGCTCGACGCGCTCGCCGTCGAGGGCGATCCGCACACCGCCGTCCGGGCGACGTTCGAGCTGTCCTGCGCCGCGCTCCACCCCGGCGACCTGCACGTCTTCCGGCTGGCCGGGCTCGCGCCGGGACCCGACGTGACCGCCGGGCAGGTGGCGGCGCTGGCCGACGTGCCCATCGCCGCGGCGCGCGCGGTGCTCGGGCGGCTCGAGGATCGCAACCTGCTGTTCGAGTACACGAGCGGCCGGTTCAAGTTCCACGATCTGGTGCGCTTGTACGCGTTCGAACTCGCCGAGGGCGCCGAGAGCGCGCGGTCGCTCGACGACGCCCGGGACCGGTTGACCGCGTACTACCTCGCGGGCACGTCGCGTGCCGCGCGTCTGCTGTACCCGCACATCCTCCAACTGCCGGGCTACGGCAGCGGACCGGACTCCGACCGCGACGGCGTCGGTCCGGTCTTCAAGGACGGCCGTGCCGCGCTCGCCTGGCTGGATGCGGAACGTCCCGGCCTGGTCGCGGCCACCGTGCAGCTCGCGGACGCCGGCGCCGTCCTCCCGGCCCTGGAGCTCGCGGACCGGCTCACCGGCTATCTGCATCTGCGCGGCGACCGCGCCCACTGGCCCACCATCGCACGGGTCTCGCTCCAGGTGGCCTCGCAGCACGGCGGTGACACGCAGCTGGCCATGGCGTGGTTGCACTGCGGGATGGCCACGCGTGCTGCCGCGGACCAGGAGTCCTCCGCCGGCCACTTCACCCGCAGCGCCGAGGCCGCGCACCGCGCGGGCTGGGTCGCGGGTGAGGCCGTCGCGTTGAACAACCTGGCCACGGCCCTGTGGGCCCGCGGCCACAAGACCGAGGCGGTGAACCGGCTGGGCGAAGCGCTCGCGTTGCACCGCCTCAGCGGGCGCACCGCCGGCGAGGCCGTGACCCTCGCCAACCTCGGCTCGGCCCACATCGAGCTGGCCCGCGACGCCGACCGCGAACTGCGCCGCACTCAGCTCGATCAGGCTCTGGGCCTGATCAACCAGTCGTGGGAGCTGCACCGCCGGATCGGCGACCGGCGCAACGAGGCCGAGGCGATGCGGCTGCTGGCCCTCGTGCATCGGGAACTCGGCGACGACGCCCGCGCCCTCGATCTGGCGCACGCGGCGCTGCGGATGGTCGCCGAGGCGGGGGACCTGCTCTACGAGAGCTCGGCCCACAGCACCCTGGCGACGCTGCTCGCCCGGACCGGGGAGACCTCGCGCGCTTTCGAAGAACACGAACGCGCCCTGGCGATCGCCCGATCCGCGAACGCGCCGCGCGAGACCGCCGAGGCGCTCATGGACATGGCGGAGACGCACGCACTGCTCGCTCAGTACGACGAGGCCGTGCTGGCCGCGGGCGACGCGCAGGCGGTCACCGCCAGGGCCGATCTCGTCGCGCTGCGCCGCCGGGCGGACCGTCTCCGGGAACGGCTCACCGGCACCGAACCGGAGCCCTGATATTGCCGGTTTCTGCCGCTCGAATCCGCTGAGCTGGGATGATGTGACGCAGAACGACTACAGGAGCGTGCCCTGGTCCCACTCCTAGCTTGAGGACAGTCAACAGACCGTCTCCAAGCCAAGGAGCCAGAACATGTCCACCAACATCATTCGCAAGCTGATTCCCACGCGCGCCGACCACCGTGCCGCGCGGCTGCTGGCCGTGGCGGCCCTCGGCCTGGCCACGGTCGGCGGCACCGCCACCGCGGCCCACGCGGACACCGGCTACTCGCTCACGTGGAGCGGGGAGTACCTCATCACCGCCAGCTACGACTTCCAGAACGTGGCGGTGTCGAACGGCGCCCTCACCGGCGGCGCTCCGATCATCCAGTGGCCCGCCGACGGCGGCTACGAGCAGGTGTGGCGCTTCGGCTACGAGTCGTACAACGGCGTCTACCAGGGCGCGTTCATCCAGAACGCGGCCAGCGGCCTGTGCATCAACACCGACGGCGTCGCCGGCGACCAGCTCGACCAGGAGATCTGCTACGACGGGAATTCCAACGAGCTGTTCAACATCTACGGCAGCCTCGGCGGCTACGACTCGTTCCAGAACACCGGCAGCGGCCTGTACCTCGACGTGAACGGCTACAGCTGGAACGAGGGCGCCGCGATCGACCTGTGGTACGAGAACAACCAGCCCAACCAGACCTTCGCGACCGTGGCCTGGTAGCCGCACCCGGACAGAGCACTGAGAAGGGCGGCCCGTCCTCGGGGGCCGCCCTTCGCCATCGCCCGCTGCCGTCGGTACCTGCTCAGCATCAAGCCTTCGCCGCGAGCGCCTTGGTGAGCCGGGAGACCGGACCGCCGAGGCCGTAGCTCTCGGCCAGCTCCTCCAGCCGCGCCCGGTCGGCGGGCGCGCTCGGCAGCACGGAGTCCACGGGAGTGACAGGCGCGTCGGCACGCACGCGCACGACGTCCGGCGCGACCTTCAGATACGTCTCGGCCTCCGCGAGCCGCTTGCGGACCGCCGGCTTGACCGCCGACGCCGGGTCCGCGGCCGCCGCGAGCAGCCCCGGCAGCGAGCCGTACGCGGCCAGCAGCGCGGCGGCGGTCTTCTCGCCGATCCCGGCCACGCCGGGCAGTCCGTCGCTCGCGTCGCCGCGCAGGGTCGCGAAGTCAGCGTACTGAGAGCCGGTCACCCCGTACTTGGCCGCGAGCTCCGTGTCGCCGAGCACTTCCAGCTTCGCCACGCCGCGCGCGATGTTAAATACTCGTACCCTGTCCGCGTCCGAGATCAGCTGGAACATGTCCCGGTCCCCGGTCACGACGTCCACCGGGCCGCCGTCCTCCGCGCGGTGGCGGGCCGCGTACGCCGCGATCGCGTCGTCGGCCTCGAAGCCGGGCGCCCAGCCGTCCGCGATTCCGAACGCGGCGAGGACTTCCAGCAGCATCGCCACCTGAGGGGTGAGGGTGTCCGGCACCTCCTCGACGGACGCGCTGCCCTCGCCGCGCGCCTCGGGCGCCGGCTCCCCGACCACCCGGTGCGCCTTGTACGACGGCAGCAGCGCAACCCGGAACGCCGGACGCCAGTCCGCGTCGAAGCACGCGATCAGCCGGTCCGGCCGATGGTGCGTGACCAGGTGCGAGATGAAGTCGAGGGTGCCTCGGACGGCGTTCACCGGACGCCCGTCGGGCGCCGTGATCGAGTCCGGCAACGCGAAGAAAGCCCGGAAGTAGAGCGTGGGCGTATCCAGGAGCATCAGCTGAGCCACATTGCAAGGATGTCACGATCGTGTCTAGGCGGCGTGCCACCCTCGCCCGTATTGCGTATCCCTTCAGATCCGGTCCATATACTGACGTGCCCGTATACACAACAGGAAGAGGGGGGTGTCGCTTGCTTACGCAGCCGGTTACCGCCGTCCCTCTGCCCGCACCGGCGGACACGGTCACCACGAAGCGCCAGCCCGCGTGGCCGAACCGGCTCTGGCTGCTGCCGGTACTGGTCACGGCGGTCCTCGGGCTGTGGCGCGCGTCCTCGATCGATCTGTGGTGGGACGAGCTGAGCACGATCGACATCGCTCGCCGGCCCTTCAGCGGCATCATCGCGACGGCCGGCCACGTCGACGCGGTGCACACCGTCTACTACCTCTTCATGCACGTCTGGATCATCCTGTTCGGCGCCTCGCCGATCTCGGTGCGGCTGCCGAGCGTCCTCGCGATGTGCGGGGCCACGGCGTGCACGGCGGTGATCGCCGAAAAGCTCTTCGACAAGCGCATCGGGCTGACAGCGGCGATGATCTTCGCGCTCATCCCGGGCGTGGCGCGGTACGCGCAGGAGGCCCGGTCCTACGGCTTCGTGGTCCTCGGCGCCTCGGCCGCGTTCCTGCTTCTGCTGCGCGCATTGGAGCAGCCGAGCCCGCGGCGCTGGAAGATCTACGGCGCGATTCTCGCCCTCACCGGCGCGCTGAACCTGATCGCGTTGATGGCCGTGGTGGGCCACGCGGTGGCCGTGCTGGTCAAGGCGCGCGCCGAAAGCGACGACCCGGCCACGCGCCGCCGCGACTACCTCAGGCCCTTCGTGCTCGCCGTCGGCGTCGCCGTGCTCATCGACCTGCCGGTCATCGTCTTCGGCGCCTTCGAGGCCGACAGCCAGCTCGGCGACCTGTCGCGCGCGACCGTCTCCGATCTGCCGTCGATGTGGAAGGACATCGGCAACTCGGCCCCCTTCTCGCTCCTCGTGCTGCTCGCCCTGCCGCTGCTGCTCTCGCACCGCAAGCGGGGCCCCGAGCTGACGATCCTGGCCTCCGCGACGTTCCCGGTCGTCGCGCTCTGGTTCGTCTCGCTGTTCGGCGTCGGCTTCGACTCCTTCGCGCGCTACCTGCTGTTCGTGCTCCCGGTGTGGGCCATCGCGATCGCCGCCGCCGTGGACCGGCTCTGGCCCGCGCGCAAGGCCGCGCTGATCGCGGTCATCCTCGTCACCGCGGTGGCGGTGACCTACGACCAGCTGCAGATCCACGGCCACCTGAGCCACTTCAAGTACGACTACCCCGGCGCCTCGGTGCTGCCCGAGGACTACTCGGCGGCCGCCGCGATCGTCCACGCCAACTACAAGGCGGGCGACGCCGGCACCTTCGGCCAGTCCGTGCACATCGAGCTCGGCGTCAACGAGTACCTGCCGGCCGACGAGCAGCTGAGCGACATCTTCACGCAGCGCACCGACGCGCAGGAGAACAGCCTCACGCCGGCCTACTGCACGAGCACCGAGGCGTGCGTGGACAAGGCCCCGGACCGGGTCTGGATGCTGGAGACCGGCTTCGTCGCGCCCTACGCGGTCGAGCGGGCGGACTGGTCGCTGGCGCTGATGCTGCAGTACCGCACCGTGCAGGTGTGGCACGTCTGGGGAATCACGGTCACGCTGCTCGAGCGCCGCTGACCCGGCGTCAGGGGCCTGCGGCCCCTGGCGCGGACCCCGCCGGCGTCTACAGGAACGTGCGGCCCTCGCCGCGATAGGTCGGCACGGTCGCCGTCACCTTGTCGCCCTCGATCGTGTGCAGCTCGGCGAAGCGCTCGCACAGCTCGCCGGCCTTCGCGTGCCGGAACCAGACCCGGTCGCCCACGGCCAGGTCGTCCGCCGTCGGGCCGAGCAGCGGGGTCTGCACCTCGCCGGCGCCCTCCTGCGCGTCGTAGCGCAGCTTCGGCGGCAGGTACGGCTGCGGCAGCCGGTCCTTCCCGGGCACGCCGGACGCCAGGTAGCCGCCGCCGAGCACGGTGACCACGCCGAGCCCCGGGCGGCGCACCACCGGCAGCGCGAACAGCGCCGCGGGCCGTCCGCCCACGTTCCGGTAGCCGTCGAACAGGCGCGGCTTGAACAGGCCGGAGCCCGCCGCGATCTCGGTCACCGCCTCCTCGGCCGCCGTGCGCTCGACCGAGCCGGTGCCGCCGCCGTTGACGAACTCCAGCTGCCCGATCTCCTTGACCGCCGCCACGATCTCGGCCCGGCGCTCGGCCAGCTCGGCCGCGCTCAGCCCCTGCATCGCGCGCACGGCGAGACCGCGGGCCGGCCTGCCCGGCGGCCGGTCGCCGACCCCGGCGATCTGCGCCTCGTACGCCATCAGGCCGACCAGCCGCAGGCCGGTCCGGTCGGCGGCCTCGCGGGCCACCGTGCAGACGGCCTCGACGCTGTGCAGCGGGGAGCGCCGGGCGCCGACCCGCAGCTTGCCGCGCAGCGGGCGCCAGGAGGCGTCGATGTCCACGCTGATCCGCACCGGAGCGGCGTCGGGCACCTCGGCCATGACCTTCTCGATCAGGTCCAGCTGCTCGACCGAGTCCGCGGTCAGCGTGATCACGTCGGCGGCCACCGGGTCGGCGGCCAGCCGGCGGATCGCCGCGCGGTCCGCCGTCGGGTAGGCCACCAGGATGTCCGCGAAGCCGGACTCGGCCAGCCACAGCGCCTCGGGCAGGGTGAAGGCCATCACGCCCTCGAACCCGTCCATCTCCAGCACCGCCCGGAGGATCTCCCGGCAGCGCACGGACTTGGAGGCCACCCGGATGGGCTTGCCGCCGGCCCGGCGCACCAGCTCGGCCGCGTTCTCGCGCAGCGCCGCGAGGTCGACCACCGCCAGCGGCGGGTCGAGGTGCGCGGTGGCGTGGTTCAGCCGATCGAGGTCCTTCACGCTAACGACCCTGCCACGAGCCCGCGGGGCCGGGCGAGAGCGAACGTGTCCCGGAACGGTTTCGAGTTGATGACCGAGAAGAGCGCCGGAACTCCGGTATAGGGTGCGTCGTTGATACGTCTTTTCGGCGGGCGCGCGACCCGCCGGTCGGAGGGAGCGGCGTGGAATCGCAGGCATTCGGCGCGGACGGGGGCTTCCCGGACACCGCGGGGCTGCCGCCGCGACCACGTCGTTCACCCGGACGGGTGATCGCCGCGGCCCTCGTCCCGCTGGTCGCCCTCGCGGTGGCCGGCGTCGGCTTCGCGCTGTCCGGCGGCAGCCCCTCGTACGAGGCGGGAGCGAAGCCGGGATCCGGCGCCGCGGCCGCGGACGTCGCGGCGCGCGCCGTCTGGCGCAGCGCGGGCGCCGACCGGATCCTGCCCGCGAAGATCGACCGCGAGGGCACCGAGTCGTACTACCGGCTCGCCGTAGACCCGGACGAGTCCTGCGCGCACCTGCCCGCCGCGTTCATCAAGGCGCTCGGCGCCGCCGGCTGCACGCACGTCGTGCGGGCCACCTACCTCGACTCGACGGAGTCCGTCGTCGCGACCGTCGGCCTCGTCGCGGTCGGCGGCACCGGCGCGCAGCGAACGGCGCTGTTCCAGGACTGGACCGCCGACTCGTACGCCCGGCAGTACTCGATGATGCCCTCGACGTACCCGGTCCGCTCGACGCTCGCCGCGAGCTTCGGCGACGCGCAGCGGATCGCGTGGAAGTCGGCGATCTCGAACGACGGCTCCTACATCGCGTTCTCCGTCGCGGGGTTCGCCGACGGGCGCCTCGGCCCCTCGGCCGCGGCATTCGACCTGGGCAACGACTCCGAACTCCAGTCCGACTCGCCGCCGGTCCAGGTCGCCGACGACCTGTCCGCCTCGACGCTGTCCACGTTCAGCGCCCTCTACTCCCCGAACGGAGCCCACTCATGAGGGCGCGGGTGCGCGGGGCACGGACCCTCGGAGCGCTCGCGGGCGCACTGGCCTGCGTGGCCGCCTCCCTGACGATCGGCGCGTCCCCGGCCGCCGCCGACGCGATCCGGACGGCCGAGTGGCCGGTCGGCTACCTGGACCTGCCGGCCGCGCAGCGGATCAGCAGCGGCACCGGCGTGACCGTCGCGCTGCTGGACACCGGCGTCGTGCAGGGCCGCGCCGACCTGACCGGCCAGGTCACCACCGGACCAGACTACGCGGGCGGCATCGAGAAGCAGGGCGACTCCGGCTGGGGCGAGCACGGCACCTGCATGGCCTCGATCATCGCCGGCCACGGGCGCAACGGCGGCGGCGACGGCATGCTCGGCGTCGCGCCGGACGCGCACATCCTGTCCGTCCGGGTCATCCGCGACGACGACGCCCCCGACTTCGGCCAGGCCACCACCGACTCGACGCCGATCTCGGACGGCATCAGGTACGCGGTGGACCACGGCGCCCAGGTCATATCCATGTCCCTCGGCGGCGAGGAGTCGGACGCGGGCGACGACTCGTCCGCCGAGTCCGATGCGATCCGCTACGCCCTCGCGCACAACGTCGTGGTCGTCGCGGCGGCCGGAAACGGCGCGACGCAGGGCGACCCGGTCTCCTACCCCGGCGGCGAGCGCGGCGTCATCACGGTCGCGGCGGTCGACTCCGGCGGCAACCACGCGAACTTCTCCACGACCGGCTGGGACGTCGCCGTCGCGGCGCCCGGCGTGAACCTGCCGTGCGACGCGTACAACGCCGACGACGCCTACATGGAGGGCAGCGGCACCAGCCAGGCCACCGCGTACGTCTCCGGGCTCGTCGCTCTGCTCAAGGCGGAGAATCCAGCGCTCAGCACCGAGCAGATCAAGAGCGTGCTCGAGACGACGGCGAGCGACAAGCCGGGCGGCGGCCGCGACGACGAGGTCGGCTTCGGCGTGATCGACCCGGTGGCCGCGCTGCGGGCGGCGAAGTCGATGAGCGGCCTGCCGACGGTGCCGAAGGCCGGCTCGGGCGTCGCCTCCGGCCACTTCGGCTACGGCCCGACCGAGACGGTGACGCTCGGATCCTCCGGGCTGAGCGACCGGGCGCGCGCGGCGATCGGCGGCGCCGTGCTCATCGCGATCGCGCTCGTCGTCGCGCTGCTGATGCTGCGTCGGCCGAAGCCGCCGCGGTTCGAGGTCGAGATCGTGGAGTTCGTCCGGCCCCAGGCGCCGCCGTCGGACGGGCCTCGGCTAGGGTCGGACGAATGAGCGACACCCACGGTCCGGCGCACCAGCGCAATCTGCTCTCCACCGGCTTCGACGGAGACGACGGGACCGCTGATCCGGCGCTGATCGAGGTGCTGGCGGCGGCCCGGCGCGACGAGGCGGCCGTCTACCCGGCGTACGCGGCGCTCTCCGGGCGGCGCGTGCTCGTCCCGGTGGTCGCGGTGCTCGGCGAGAGCGAGACGGCCGAGACCCTCGGCCCGGACGGCAAGCCGCTGCGCCGCGACAAGGACAGCGACATGGCCGTGATCACGCTGGTCGCGGGCGACGGGGTCAAGGCGCTGCCGGCGTTCACCTCGGTGCAGGCGCTGTCCGAGTGGGGCGCGAAGGCCGGCTACCCGCAGGCGCGGCCGATCCCGGTGACGATAGAGACCGCGGCCGCGGCGACGCTCCAGGAGAACGCGGCGGTGCTGCTGCTCGACCTCGGCGGCCCCGGCCAGTTCGAGATCTCCGGCAGCGCGCTGCGGGCCTTCGCCCAGCAGCGCAAGCCGCTGCCGCCGTCCGTCGACCCGGAGGTCGTGGACGCGATCAAGCGGGCGCTCGCCGGCGTTCCCGAGATCGCCCGGGTGCTCGACGACGCCCGGCTCGGCCAGGCGGCGGAGGACGTCACGGTCCTGGCGCTCGGCTTCGTGCCCGGCACCGATCCGGCGGGACTCGCCGAGCCGCTGCAGCGGGTCGCGACGGCGATCTCCGAGGACGAGCTGCTGCGGGACCGGCTCTCCGGCGGCCTGCAGATCGTGATGGCGCCGGACCCGGCCTCGGGCAGCTGAGCCGGCCCGACCGGGTCAGCCGACCGGTCCGGTGAGCTTCTCGCCCGGGCCCTGACCCGGCGCGTCGGCCACGGCAGAGGCCTCGCGGAAGGCCAGCTGCAGCGTGCGCAGGCCGTCCCGCAGCGGCAGCGCGTGCTGCGAGCCGATCTCCGGCGCGGCGGCGGTGACCAGGCCGGCCAGCGCGGTGATCAGCTTGCGCGCCTCGTCCAGGTCCTTCTCCGGCGCGTTCCCGTGCTCGTCCGGCTCGCCGAGGCCGAGCTGCACCGCGGCGGCGGTCATCAGGTGCACGGCCAGCGTCGCGATCACCTCGACGGCGGGGACCTCGGCGAGGTCGCGCTCCGATACGTCGATCTGCTGCTCGGCCGTGGTGCTCACCCTGTACTCCTTATGCTGGTACTCCCGACACGCCAGTGTCGCACGCCCGCGTGGCCGGCCTCGAAGTGCCGGTGCAGTGCCGGGAGTCTGCTAATCTAGGGATAGCGTCACGTAAGGGACTGCCCCCGGGTGGCCCCGACGCGCAAGTGGAGGGCCCACCTCCCACCTGATCGACCGGCGGTCGATGGGTACGGTACCGGCGCGCGATTCGCATTCGCGCGCGACGGCAAGGTGGAGCTCTGCATTGCTTCCGCGAAGGCGGACATTGCGGAGCTTTTTCGTATGCCGAGGAATCGTCCCAGCCTCCCGGGCGTTTCACGGCGGTGCGGGCTCACCCCGCACCGACCAGCGGACCCGGTACGACGGCTCTCGGCGAGCCTCCGGGACCGCATGAACCTAGGAGGCCCCATCAGCGCCGAACCCCGCATCAACGACCGGATCCGCGTGCCCGAGGTGCGCCTGGTCGGCCCGGACGGCCAGCAGGTCGGGATCGTCTCGATCCAGGACGCGCTGCGCCTGGCCCAGGAGTCCGACCTCGACCTGGTCGAGATCGCGCCCACCTCGCGTCCGCCGGTGGCCAAGCTCATGGACTACGGCAAGTTCAAGTACGAGTCCGCGATGAAGGCCCGTGAGGCGCGCAAGAACCAGGCGCACACGATCATCAAGGAGATGAAGCTCCGGCCGAAGATCGACCCGCACGACTACGAGACCAAGAAGGGTCACGTCGTCCGGTTCCTCAACGCCGGGGACAAGGTCAAGATCACGATCATGTTCCGCGGCCGGGAGCAGTCCCGCCCGGAGCTCGGCCGCAGGCTGCTGGACCGGCTCGCCTCGGATGTCGAGGAGCTCGGTTTCGTCGAGTTCGCGCCCAAGCAGGACGGGCGCAACATGATCATGGTGCTCGGCCCGCGGAAGAAGAAGGTCGACGCGATGGCGGAGGCCCGGGCCGCGAAGGCCGCCCGCGCCGCGCAGTCCGGCAGGGATGCGGACGCCGAGGCGCCGGCCGAGACCGACCAGGCCGCCGAGATCGACGAGACCACCGAGAACGTCGGGTCCGCCGAGGAGACCGCGGAGTAGCCTCCGCGCGTCCCGCGAGACAACCGAATCCGGCGACGGCACAACCCGCCGCCGCCCCGAGGCACGATCGCGCCGCGCCGCCCGCCGGAGAAGGCGGGCGGCGGCGGGATCGTGACGCGAGATGAGATGGAGAACGGCAGCCATGCCGAAGAACAAGACCCACAGCGGATCCAAGAAGCGCTTCCGCGTGACCGGCTCCGGCAAGATCATGCGGGGTCAGGCGGGCAAGCGCCACCTGCTCGAGCGCAAGTCCTCGCGCTACACCCGCCGCGTCTCCGGCGAGGTCGTCCTCGCTCCGGCCGACGTGAAGCGCATCAAGCGGCTGCTCGGCAAGTAACCCCCGGTACCGCGCACCACCCCCTAGACCCCTGATATGCAAGGGGCCGCGCCGCGCCCTGCGCGCCGGCACCGGCCCCGCCCCCGAGGAGAAGATTCGACATGGCACGCGTGAAGCGGGCGGTCAACGCCCACAAGAAGCGCCGGGCGATCCTGGAGCAGGCGAGCGGCTACCGCGGCCAGCGCTCGCGCCTGTACCGCAAGGCCAAGGAGCAGGTCACCCACTCGCTGGTCTACGCGTACCGCGACCGCAAGAAGCGCAAGGGCGACTTCCGCCGGCTGTGGATCCAGCGCATCAACGCCGCGGCCCGCGCCAACGGCCTGACCTACAACCGCTTCATCCAGGGCCTCAAGGCCGCGGGTGTCGAGGTGGACCGCAAGATCCTCGCCGACCTGGCCGTCAACGACGCCGCCGCCTTCGCCGCGCTCGTCGAGGTGGCCCAGAAGGCGCTCCCGGCCGACGTGAACGCGCCGAAGGCCGAGAAGGTCGCGGCCTGAGCGGCGATCTGCGCCCCGGCCCGATAGCCCGCAGCGATAGAGCGGATTCCGGATGGCAGGCCCGCGCGACGCGGTGATCACCTCGGTCAAGTCGACCCGGGTGATCGCGGCGCGCCGGCTTGCCTCCCGTGCCTTCCGGGCCAGGCAGCGGCTCTTCCTCGCCGAGGGCCCGCAGGCCGTGCGCGAGGCGGCCGCGGAGAAGGGCCTGCTCACCGAGCTGTTCGCCACCGCCGACGCGGCCGCTCGGCACCCGGCGATCCTGGACGCCGCGCACGCCGCCGGCGCGACCGTCACGATCGCCGCGGACGAGGTCCTGGCCTCGCTCGGCGACACCGTCGCCGGCCAGGGGCTGGTCGGCGTATGCCGGTTCCTGGACCAGCCGCTCGCCGCGGTGCTGGACCGGCCGGCCAGGCTCATCGTGCTGCTCGCGCACATCCGCGACCCCGGGAACGCCGGCTCCGTGCTCCGCGCGGCCGACGCCGCCGGCGCCGACGCGGTGCTCTTCAGCGCCGAGTCCGTGGACGTCTACAACCCGAAGGTCGTGCGGACCTCCGTGGGTTCGCTCTTCCATCTCCCGGTGGTCATCGGCGTCGACCTGGCCGAGGCCACCGCCGCGCTCCGCGGCCGCGGCCTGCGCGTGCTGGCCGCCGACGGCTCCGGCCCTGCGGACCTCGACGACGAGGCGGACGGCGGCGCCCTCGCCGCGCCGACCTGCTGGATGTTCGGCAACGAGGCCTGGGGGCTGCCCGAGCCGATCCGCGCGCTGGCCGACGAGACCGTCCGCGTGCCCATCCACGGCCGGGCCGAGTCGCTGAACCTGGCCACCGCCGCGGCCGTGTGCCTCTATGCGTCGGCGCGCGCCCAGCGGCGCTGCGCCCCGTGATCCAGCTCACCCGGCACGGCCGTCCCACGGCTTCATCCCCGCACCTACCCGCGGCTTCATCCCCGCACCTAGACCCGTGAAGACTTGGGCGTATGTCCGCCAAGGCTGGCGCTACGGTGGCGGTACCGGGAATGATGGGGTGTCAGCGAGGCATGATGGGACCCGGTCCGCGGCGGTCGCCCGGAGTCCCCGGCTTCGCGGGCAAGGGACGGACATGAGCGGTCAGGGAGAGGACTCAAGTCCAGTTGGATTCGAACGTTGCACAGGGACCGGACGACGCCGCGTCCGGGCCGCGGTACGACGAACTGCCCGACGGCGTCGTCATCGCGGACGCGGGGGGCCGCGTGGCGGTGTTCAACCGCGCCGCGGAGCGCATCACCCGGCTGCGGGCCGCCGACGCGCTCGGCCGCCCGCTCGACGAGGCGCTGCCGCTGCTCGACCTCGAGGGCAGGCTGTGGTGGGCCTGCACCGATCCGTACGGGGGCCTGGCCGTGCGCACGGGCCAGCCGGAGACCAGGCTGCTGCTGCCGGACGGCCGGGACGTCCTGGTCACCGCGCGCTACGTACGGGAGCGCACCGGCCCGATCGAGCGCGTCGTCATCGGATTGCGTGACACCTCCGCCCGCGCCAGGGTCGAGCGGCGGCACGCCGACCTGATCGCGACCGTCGCGCACGAGCTGCGCTCCCCGCTCACCAGCGTCAAGGGCTTCACCGCGACGCTGCTCGCGAAGTGGGAGCGCTTCACCGACGACCAGCGCAAGCTGATGCTCGAGACGGTGGACGCCGACGCCGACCGGGTCACCCGGCTGATCGCCGAGCTGCTCGACATCGCCCGCATCGACTCCGGCCGGCTGCAGCTCGGCTGCTATCCGGTCGACCTGGTGGAGCTGGTGACGGATCAGACCGCCGGGATGATCGCGGCCGGCCTGCCCGCGGAGCGATTCGACGTACAATCGGTCGAGCTGCCCGCCGTCTGGGCCGACCCGGACAAGCTGCGGCAGGTCGTGGCGAACCTGCTGGAAAACGCGGTGCGGCACGGCGACGGACGTGTCACGATCGCCTTCGAGGAACTGCCCGAGGACGCGGACGCCGAGCGGAAGGGAGAGGGCACGCCGATGATCGCGATGACGGTCGACGACGAGGGCCCCGGCATTCCCGAGGCCATGCTCGGCCGGGTTTTCACCCGCTTCTGGCGCGGCAACCGGCGCGGCGGCACCGGCCTCGGCCTCTACATCGTCAAGGGCATCGTCGAGGCGCACGGCGGCGCCATCACGGTCGGCCGGGCCCCCGGCGGCGGCGCCCGCTTCCGATTTACCATGCCCGCTGCCTGACGGAACCCCTTCGGGTTCCGGTCCGGGGCAGCGGGCGTTCCCGCCTGCCCGTCGGCCCGCGCCCGTTAGGATTGGGGCGCCCGCCGAGAAGAGACCGCACGCCGCGATGGCGTGGAAGTAGCGGAAGTAGAGCCGAATCCCATGTCCGCACCGAACAAGAGCTACGACCCGGTAGAGGTCGAGGTGCTCAAGCCCGAGGCCGTCGAGAAGGCCAGGGACGAGGCCCTCGCGGCGATCGCCGCGGCCGCCGACCTCGACGCCCTGCACGAGGCGGAGATCGCGCACGCGAAGGACCGATCCCCGCTGGCCCTGGCCAACCGCGAGATCGGCGCGCTGCCCCCGGCCGCCAAGGCCGACGCGGGCAAGCGGGTCGGCCAGGCCCGCGCCGCCGTCTCCAGGGCCGTGGCCGAGCGGCGCGCCGAGCTCGCCGCCGAGCGCGACGCCCGGGTGCTCGTCGAGGAGTCCGTCGACGTCACGCTGCCCTGGGACCGCGCCCCGCGCGGCGGGCGGCACCCGCTGACCACGCTCACCGAGCGGATCGCCGAGGTCTTCGGCGCCCTCGGCTGGGAGGTCAACGAGGGCCCCGAGGTCGAGGCCGAGTGGATGAACTTCGACGCCCTCAACATCGGCCGGGACCACCCGGCGCGCAGCCCGCAGGACACCTTCTTCATCGACACCCCGGGCTACGACCCGGACGTGGACGACGGCCGCGACGCGCTGATCCTGCGCACCCAGACCTCGCCGCTGCAGATCCGCTCGATGCTCACCCGCAAGCCGCCGCTGCACATGGTCTCCATCGGCCGCACCTTCCGCACCGACGCGCTGGACGCCACCCACACCCCGGTCTTCAACCAGATCGAGGGCCTGGTCGTGGACGAGGGCATCGGCATGGCCGACCTCAAGGGCACCCTGGACTACTTCGTGCAGGAGATGTTCGGCGCGGGCCTCACGTCCCGGCTGCGCCCGAACTACTTCCCGTTCACCGAGCCGAGCGCCGAGCTCGACATGCAGTGCTTCGTGTGCCACGGCTCGTCGGTCGGCGACCCGGACAACCCGTGCCGCACCTGCTCCTCCGAGGGCTGGATCGAGCTCGGCGGCTGCGGCGTGGTCAACCCGCGCGTGCTCGTCTCGGTCGGCATCGACCCGGAGCGCTACAGCGGCTTCGCCTTCGGCATCGGCCTCGAGCGGACGCTGATGTTCCGGCACGGCATCGCGGACATGCACGACATCGTCGAGGGTGACGTCCGCTTCACCCTCCCGTTCGGAGTGGAAATCTGATGCGCGTCCCCCTTTCCTGGCTGCGCGAGTACGTCGACCTGCCCGCCGAGGTCTCCGGGCGCGAGCTGGCCGAGAAGCTGATCCCGATCGGCTTCGAGGTCGAGACGGTGCACAGCTCGGGCGCCGGCCTGTCCGGTCCGCTGGTCGTCGGCCACGTCCTGGAGATCGAGGAGCTCACCGGCTTCAAGAAGCCGATCCGCTTCTGCCAGGTCGACGTGGGCGCCGAGAACGGCGGCGTGCGCGGCATCGTCTGCGGCGCGCGCAACTTCAAGGCCGGCGACAAGGTCGTGGCCGCGCTGCCCGGCGCGGTGCTGCCCGGCGACTTCAAGATCGCCGCGCGCAAGACCTACGACCACGTGTCGGACGGCATGATCTGCTCGGCCCGCGAGCTCGGCCTCGGCGACGACCACAGCGGCATCATCGTGCTGCCCTCGGACGTGCCGGTCGGCGCGGACGCGATCGAGCTGCTCGGCATTCGCGACGAGGTGCTGGACATCGCCGTCACCACGGACCGCGGCTACTGCCTGTCCATGCGCGGCATGGCCCGCGAGACCGCGATCGCCTACGGCCTGACGCTCCGTGACCCGGCGCTGCTGGACACGCCCGCGCCGACCGGCAACGGCTTTCCGGTGACCCTCGCCGATCCGACCGGCTGCGACCGCTTCGTGGCCCGCGCGGTGCGCGGCATCGACCCGCTCGCCACCACCCCGCTGTGGATGCAGCGGCGGATCCAGCTGGCCGGCATGCGCCCGATCTCGCTGATCGTGGACATCACGAACTACGTGATGCTCGAGATCGGCCAGCCGCTGCACGGCTACGATCTGCACCGGCTGACCGGCGGCATCACCGTCCGGCGCGCCGCGCCGGGGGAGAAGCTGACCACGCTGGACGACGTCGAGCGCACGCTGCACCCCGAGGACCTGCTGATCACCGACGGGTCCGGCCCGATCGGCCTGGCCGGCGTGATGGGCGGCGCCTCCACCGAGGTGCACGAGGGCACCGTGGACGTGCTGATCGAGGCCGCGCACTTCGCCCCGGCGACGATCGCGCGCACCGCCCGCCGGCACAAGCTGCCGTCCGAGGCCTCCCGCCGCTTCGAGCGCGCGGTGGACCCGAACGCGGCCGCGGCGGCCGCCCAGCGCGCCGTCGACCTGCTGGTGCTGCTCGGCCACGGCGAGGCCGACCCGGAGGTCACGGTCGCCTCGACGCAGCCGCACCCGCCGGCGCCGATCGCGATCGACGCGGAGCTGCCCGGCCGGGTCGCCGGGGTCGCGTACGAGCGGGCCGCCG
This sequence comes from Actinospica acidithermotolerans, assembly GCF_018139625.1. Taxonomy (GTDB): domain Bacteria; phylum Actinomycetota; class Actinomycetes; order Streptomycetales; family Catenulisporaceae; genus Actinospica; species Actinospica acidithermotolerans. Next base: position 31,304 of record NZ_JAGSOH010000056.1, read on the forward strand.
TGGTGCGCCGCCTTCAGGAGGTCGGCTGCTCGGTCGAGGGCACCGATGTGCTGTCGGTCACCCCGCCGACCTGGCGCCCCGACCTGACCGACCCGAACGACCTGGCCGAGGAGGTCATCCGGCTCGAGGGCTACGACCGGATCCCCTCGCGGCTGCCGACCGCCCCGCGCGGCCGCGGCCTGACGCTGCGCCAGCGGCTGCACCGCCGCGTCGGCCGCTCGCTCGCCGACGCCGGCTACGTCGAGGTGCTCAACTACCCGTTCGTCGGCAAGGCCGAGCTGGACGCGATGGGCATCCCGGAGACCGACGCCCGGCGCAGCGCCCTGACGGTGGTCAACCCGATCTCGGACGAGCAGCCACAGCTGCGCACGACGCTGCTGCCCGGCCTGTTCGCGACGCTGCGGCGCAATGTGGGCCGCGGCTTCCCGGACGTCGCGCTGTTCGAGACCGGCCTGGTCTACCAGCCGCGCCCGGGCGCCTCGGCCCCGCCGCGGCTGCCGGTGGACCGCCGGCCGACCGACGAGGAGCTGGCCGCGCTCGAGTCCGCGCTGCCCGACCAGCCGCGGCACGTCGCCGCGGTGCTGACCGGCACTTGGGAGCGGTCCGGCTGGTGGGGCGAGGGCCGCGCGGCGAACTGGGCCGACGCGGTCGAGGCCGCCCGCACGGTCGCCGCCGCCTGCGGCGCCGAGCTGACGGTGGACCAGGAGCAGTACGAGCCCTGGCACCCGGGCCGCTGCGCCGTGCTCTCGCTGGACGAGCGCATCGTCGGCTACGCCGGCGAGCTGCACCCGAAGGTCCTCGAGCAGCTCGGGCTGCCGCCGCGCACCTGCGCGATGGAGCTCAACCTCGACGCGCTGGTGCCGGAGACCGAGGTCCACGTGCGCGGTCCGCGGGTCTCCGGATTCCCGGTCGCCGCGATCGACGTCGCGCTGGTGGTCTCCCGCGAGGTCCCGGCCGCGGACGTGGAGTCGGCGCTGGTGGCCGGCGCGGGCCCGCTGCTCGAGTCGGTGCGCCTGTTCGACGTCTACGAGGGCGATCGGATCGAGGCGGGCAGCAAGTCGCTGGCCTTCTCGCTCCGCCTGCGCGCCGCGGACCGCACGCTGAAGGCCGACGAGGTCGCGGCCGTGCGGGACGCCGCCGTCGCCTCGGCCGCGCGCCACACGGACGCCGTGCTGCGCGGCTGACGCCGTCGACCGCCGGCGACGACCGCCGACGATAAATGAGTTGCCCGGGCCCCGGCGGCCCGGGCACTCTCGTCTACGTACCTGTCGCCGGCCCGAGGAGCTCCCTGGTGCTGATTCGTGAGATGCGTCGGAATCACGATCCCTCGACCTCTCACGGAGCCCCCCTTGCCTGCCACAGCACAGTTCTCGTACCTCAAGGCCACCGGCCTTTCGCTCGCCTTCCACGCTGAGCCCCTGTTCGACGGCGTATCCCTCGCCGTCGGAGCGGGCGACCGGGTCGCTCTCGTCGGCCCCAACGGCGTCGGCAAGTCCACGCTGCTGAAGATCCTCGCCGGAAGGCTCGCGCCGAGCGCCGGCCGGGTCGAACTCGGCCCGGGCACCCGCGTCGGCTACTTCGCCCAGCAGGTTCCGGACCCCGCCGCGACGGTCGGCGATTTCGTCCGCTCCGCGTTGGCCGAGGTCTTCTCGGTCGAATCCCGGCTGCGCGCACTCGAACGCCGCGTCGCCGACGGCGACCTCGACGCCCTCGACGAGTACGGCAGCGTCCTCGAACGGTTCGAAGCCCTCGACGGCTGGACCGCCCAGGCGCGCGTCGACGACGTACGCCGTCGCCTCGACGTCGCCCACCTCCCGGACGACGCGATGCTCGCGCAGGTCAGCGGCGGCGAGCAGGCGCGGCTGATGCTCGCGCGCGTGCTGCTGGCGGATCCGACCGTGCTGCTGCTCGACGAGCCGACGAACCACCTCGACGCGGGCGCGATCGACTGGCTCGGCGGCTACCTCGCGCAGTGGACCGGCGGTGTGCTGGTGATCAGCCACGACCGCGCGTTCCTCGACCGCGTCGCGAACCGAGTAGTGGAGCTAGACGGCATCCACGACGACGAGCTTCAGGAATACGAGGGCGGATACACCGCGTACAAGGCCGAGAAGCAGGCGCGCTGGCAGAAGCTGCTGCGCGACTACGAGGCGCAGGAGAAGCACCGCTCACGCCTGGCGGCCGATATCGAGGCGACCAAGGAGCACTCGCTGACGGTCGAATTCGCCACGACCGACAGCAGCGCCCGTCGCCTCGCGAAGAAGGTCGCGAAGAAGGCGAAGGCGCGGGAACGGCGGTTGGAGCGCGAGCTGCAGTCGGCGCGCTGGATCGCCGAGCCGCAGACACGTCCGACGCTGAGCCTCGCGTTCCCCACATCCAGGAAGCCGCGGCACGAGTTCGTCCTGCAGGCCGCTGACCTGGCCGTGAAAGCCGGTTCGCGCACGCTGCTCACCATCCCGGCGCTCGAGATCCGCACCGGCGACCGGATCCTGATCACCGGCCCGAACGGCGCCGGAAAGTCCTCCCTGCTCGACGCGATCGCCGCCCGGCTGCCCGATGCCGGAGTCCTCCCGCAGACGCACGACCACCTGCGGCTCGACACCCCGGTCATCGACCACTTCCGCTCGAAGGTGCCGGTCTACCCGCAGGACGCGGAGAAGATCCTGACGGGCTATCTGTTCGGCGAGGACCAGTGGCGCGCGCCGCTGCACACGCTCAGCGCGGGAGAACTGCGCAGGCTGCTGCTGGCGATCGTGGTGAACCAGGGAGCCCGCGTGCTGCTGCTCGACGAGCCGACGAACTACCTCGACTTCGACTCGCTGGACGTCATCGAGCAGGCCTTGACCGCGTTCACCGGCACGATCGTCACCGTCACGCACGACCGCTACTTCGCGGACGCCATCGGCTTCAAGACCAGCTGGCACGTAGCCGACGGCGGTTTCGGAGTGGATATGTGACCCAGATCACATCATCTCGCCCCGTTCCCGCGACGGTTTTGCGCGCCTCGGCCGGTCTGGATCCATGACGAATCCGACCACCTCCGAGGAGGATCCGATGTCAGCTTCCGTGAAGACCGCCGTCGTCACCGGTGCCGGCCGAGGCCTCGGGCGCGCGATCGCCGCCGCGCTCGTGGCCCAGGGCACGCACGTCGTCGGCATCGCCCGTACCGAGAGCGACCTGCTCGAAGTCCGCGGCGAACTGGGGGACGGATTCACCCCGCTCGCCGCCGACGCCACCGACGAGGCACTCGCCCAGCGGGTGATCCGCGAGTATCGACCGAACCTGCTCGTGCTCAACGCCGGGGCCGTCCCACCGGTCGGCCCCGTGCACGAGCAGACCTGGGAGTCCTTCAGCCGGAACTGGCACGTCGACACGCGGCACGTGTTCGGCTGGACCCGTGCCGCGCTGCTCGAACCCCTGGCGCCCGGCAGTGCGGTCGTGTCGATGTCCAGCGGCGCGGCCATCGGCGGATCGCCGCTGAGCGGGGGATACGCCAGCGCCAAGGCCGCGGTCCGCTTCCTGCGCAACTACGCGGGCGAGGAGTCGCAGCGGGCCGGCCTCGGCATCCGCTTCGTCGCACTGATTCCGATGATGACCCCCGCCACCGCGGTCGGCTCGGCCGGCGTGGACGCGTACTCCGCACGCCAGGGCGTCGACCGGGATACGTTCGTAGCGAACATGCAGCCGGTCCCGACCCCGGACCTCGTCGCCAAGGCCGTGCTGGACGTGGTCGCGAACCCCGACAGCGCGGCGGAGTACCTGATCGACGGGAACGGCTCGAACCCGATGCAGCCGTAGCCCGTGGTCCGTGGCCCGCAGCCGTAGCCCGTGGCCCCGTAGCCTGTCCGCGTTCGAGAAAGGCAGCGAGAAGAGTAGCGATGACCGCCGACGTCGAGTTCGCCGCGCTGGCCGAGCCGTTCCGGCCGGAGCTGCTCGCGCACTGCTACCGGATGCTCGGCTCGATCCACGACGCCGAGGATCTGGTGCAGGAGACGTACCTGCGGGCCTGGCGCGGCTTCGACCGCTTCGAGGGACGCTCGTCCGTCCGGCGCTGGCTCTACAAGATCGCGACGATGGCGTGCCTGACCGCGATGCAGACCCGCGCCCGCCGACCGCTTCCCTCGGGCCTCGGCGCGCCCTCCGGCGACCACGGGCCGGCCACGCCGTCCACGCCGTCCACGTCGTCGCCGGAGCCCGCGGTGGACTGGCTCCAGCCGGTCCCGGACTCGGTCCTGACCGGCGGCGACCCGGCAGGCATCGTGATCGGGCGGACCGGCGTGCGCCTTGCCTTCATCGCCGCACTCCAACTGCTGTCCGCCCGACAGCGCGCCGTTCTGACGCTGCGTGATGTGCTGGGCTTTCACACGGCCGAGGTCGCCGACATGCTCGACTCGACGCCCGCGGCCATCGACAGCGCCCTGCGCCGCGCCCGCGCCCGACTCGCCGAGGCGGGCCCGGTCGCCGAGGACCTGGCCGAGCCCGACGAGGCCTCCCGTCGCGACCTCCTCGACGCCTACGTCGACGCGTTCATCCGCGCCGACCCGGACGCGCTCGTCAACCTGCTCCGCCTCGACGTCGAGATCGAGATGCCGCCGATGCCGGCCTGGTTCACCGGCCGCGACGCCGTCATCGGCTTCCTCGCACATAACGTAATGCGCCGCGACGCGTGGCTGATGATCCCCACCAACGCGAACACCCAGCCGGCCTTCGTCGTCTACCGCCGCGAGCAGGACGGCCGCTTCCACGCGCACGGGATCCAGGTGCTGACCCTGATCGGCCGTCAGGTCAGCCGCATCACGACGTTCATCGACGCCTCCCTCGTGCCCGCCTTCGGACACCCGGCCGTGCTCGCCCCAACCGTTCGCGGTTGAGGCGCGGGCTCCGCGCCAGGACCCCGTTTGGTGGCCGTTCCACCGCGGTCCGGCACACCTGACCGCGGCTCACCGGCGCGGCCCATGGCATAGTCTTCCGTTTTTCTGTATTCTCATGCCATGACGATTCGGATCGCGGTGGCCGGGGCGACCGGCTACGCGGGCGGGGAGATCCTCCGGCTTCTGCTCGCGCACCCCGCCGTGCAAGACGGCCGGGCCGAGCTGGGCACCCTCAGCGCGGGCAGGAACGCGGGATCGCTGCTGGTCGAGCACCAGCCGCAGCTCGTGCCGCTGCACGACCGGGTGCTGGCCGAGACCGACCGGGAGACCCTCGCCGGGCACGACGTCGTGTTTCTCGCGCTGCCGCACGGCCAGTCCGGCCCGGTCGCCGAGGAGCTCGGACCCGACGTGCTGGTGGTCGACTGCGGCGCGGACTTCCGGCTCGAGCAGGCCGCGGACTGGAAGCGCTTCTACGGCACCGAGCACGCGGGCACCTGGCCGTACGGCCTGCCCGAGCTGCCCGGCGCGCGCGATCTGCTGCGGGGCGCGAAGCGGGTCGCGGTCCCCGGCTGCTTCCCGACCGTCAGCACCCTCGCGCTCTACCCGGCGCTCGCCGCCGGCCTCGCGCACCCCGAGGTCGTCATCATCGCCGCGACCGGCACCTCCGGCGCGGGCAAGAGCCTCAAGCCCAACCTCCTCGGCTCCGAGGTGATGGGCAACGCCTCGGCCTACGGCGTGGGCGGCACGCACCGGCACACGCCGGAGATCGCGCAGAACCTCGGCAAGGCGGCGTCGGAGCAGGTCAAGGTCTCCTTCACGCCGATCCTGGTGCCGATGTCCCGCGGCATCCTCGCCACCTGCACCGCGCCGGCCGAGCCCGGGGTGACGCTCACCGAGCTGCGCGCCGCGTACGAGAAGGCCTATGCCGACGAGCCCTTCGTCACGCTGCTGCCCGAGGGCCGCTGGCCGCAGACCGCCGCCGTGCTCGGCTCCAACTCCGTGCACCTGCAGATCGCGCTCGACCGCGAGGCCGACCGGATCGTCGTCGTCGGCGCGGTCGACAACCTGGCGAAGGGCACCGGCGGCGGCGCGGTGCAGTGCATGAACCTGGCGCTCGGCCTGCCCGAGACCGCCGGGCTGAGCACGGTCGGGGTCGCCCCATGAGCCCTGTCCCCGCCCTCGCGTCCAGCGTCGGTTCCAGCATCTCGTCCAGCACGATCGGAGTGGCTTCGTGAGCCAGCAGACCAACCCGTCCGAGGAGAGCGCGCCGCCCGGAGTCGGCGTGACCGCGGCGGCCGGCTTCCGCGCCTCCGGGACCGCGGTCGGCATCAAGTCCTCGGGAGCGGCCGACCTGGCGCTCGTCGTCAACGAGGGCCCGTCGCGCGCGGCCGCCGCCGTGTTCACCTCGAACCGGGTCAAGGCCGCTCCCGTGCTGTGGAGCGAGCAGGTCCTCAAGGCCGGCGAGCTCGACGCGGTCGTCCTCAACTCCGGCGGCGCCAACGCGTGCACCGGGCCCGAGGGCTTTCAGGACACGCACAAGACGGCCGAGCGCGTCGCCGAGGCGCTGGACACCTCCGCCGCCCGCGTCGCGGTCTGCTCGACCGGCCTGATCGGCGTCCGGCTGCCGATGGACAAGCTGCTCGGGGGGCTGTTCGCCTCCGTCGGCTCGCTCGCCGCGACGGCCGAGGCCGGGGCGGACGCCGCCGAGGCGATCCGCACCACCGACACACACGCGAAGACCGCCGTCGTCGAGCGCTCCGGCTATGTCGTGGGCGGCATGGCGAAGGGCGCCGGGATGCTCGCGCCCGGCCTGGCCACGATGCTCTGCGTGCTGACCACCGACGCCGAGGTCCCGCAACCCGAGCTCGACGCGGCGCTGCGCGGCGCCACCGCCCGCACCTTCGACCGGATCGACTCGGACGGTTGCATGTCGACCAACGACACGGTCATCCTGATGTCCTCCGGCTCCTCCGGCGTCGTCCCCGACCCCTGCGAGTTCGCGCAGGCGGTCGAGGCCGTGTGCGCCGACCTGGCCAGGCAGCTGATCGCCGACGCCGAGGGCGCCTCGAAGGAGATCGAGATCGAGATCGTCAACGCGGCCAGCGAGGCGGACGGCCTCGAGGTCGCCCGCTCGATCGCCCGCAACAACCTGCTCAAATGCGCCTTCTACGGCGAGGACCCGAACTGGGGCCGGGTGCTGTCCGCCGTCGGCACGACGAGGGCGAAGTTCCAGCCGGACGAGCTGTCCGTCGCCATCAACGGCGTCTGGGTCTGCCGCCGCGGCGGCGTCGGCGAGGACCGCGAACTGTGCGATCTGAGCGACCGTCACGTGCACCTCGTCGTCGACCTCGCCGCGGGCTCCGAGACGGTGACGGTCTGGACGAACGACCTGACCAAGGAGTACGTGCACGAGAACTCGGCGTACTCCTCATGAAGACGACCTCGGGCACGGCCCGATTCACCGAGGCACAGGGCAAGGCGCACGTGCTCACGCAGGCGCTGCCCTGGCTCTCCCGCTTCCACGGCGCCACGGTCGTCGTGAAGTTCGGCGGCAACGCCATGATCGACGAGGCGCTCAAGCGGGCCTTCGCGCAGGACGTCGTCTTCCTGCGCTACGCCGGCCTGCGCCCGGTGGTCGTGCACGGCGGCGGCCCGCAGATCACCCGAGCGCTCGAGACCTCCGGCATCAAGAGCGAGTTCGCCGGCGGCCTGCGCGTCACCACGGACGAGGCGATGCAGGTCGTGCGCATGGTGCTCACCGGCCAGGTGCAGCGCGAGATCGTCGGCCTGATCAACGAGCACGGTCCGTTCGCGATCGGCCTGTCCGGCGAGGACGCCAACAGCATGACGGCCCGTCAGCGGCACGCGCTGGTCGACGGCGAGCCGGTCGACATCGGCCGCGTCGGCGACGTGGTCACGGTCGACCCGCAGCTCATCGGCGCGCTGCTGGACGACGGCCGCATCCCGGTCGTCTCCAGCGTCGCCCGCGCCGAGGACGGCGGCGTTTACAACGTCAACGCCGATACCGCGGCCGCGGCGCTGGCCGTCGGCCTGAAGGCGGAGAAGCTCGTCGTGCTCACCGACGTCGAGGGCCTCTACGCCGACTGGCCCGCCTCCGACGAGGTGGTCAGCCAGCTCGACGCGGACGAGCTGGAGAAGCTGCTGCCGAGCCTGACCTCGGGCATGGTCCCGAAGATGGAGGCCTGCCTGCGCGCGGTGCGCGGCGGGGTCGGCGCGGCGCACGTCCTCGACGGCCGGGTCCAGCACTCGCTGCTGCTCGAGGTGTTCACGGATGAGGGGATCGGCACGATGGTGGTACCGGCGGTATGAGCGAGACGCAGACGAACATCGACGCCGCGCGGGCCGAGGCCCTGCCCGAGCTGCACGCGCACGGCGGCCTGTCCGCCGAGTGGACCGCGCGCTACAGCAACGTCCTGATGAACAACTTCGGTACGCCGAAGCGGGTCTTCGTGCGCGGCGAGGGCGCCCAGCTGTGGGACGCCGACGGCCGCCGCTACCTGGACATGTTCGCGGGCATCGCGGTCAACTCGCTCGGCCACGCGCACCCGCTCATCGTCAACGCCGTCACCGCGCAGCTGACCACGCTGGGCCACGTCGGCAACTTCTACGCCACCGCCCCGCAGATCGCCCTCGCCGAACGGCTCGTCGCGCTGGCCGGGGGAGACGCGCGCGTCTACTTCGCCAACTCCGGCGCCGAGGCCAACGAGGCCGCGTTCAAGCTCAGCCGGCTCACCGGCCGCACCAAGGTCGTCGCCACCGAGGGCGGCTTCCACGGCCGGACCATGGGCGCCCTCGCGCTGACCGGCAAGCCCGCGATCCGCGAGCCCTTCGAGCCGCTGCCCGGCGGGGTCGAGTTCGTGCCCTTCGGCGACGTCGCGGCGCTGGAGGCGGCGATCGACGACGAGACCGCCGCGTTCTTCGTCGAGCCGGTCCAGGGCGAGCGCGGCGTGCTGCCCGCCCCGCCGGGCTACCTCGAGGCGGCCCGCGAGATCACCGAACGGCACGGCGCGCTGCTCATCCTCGACGAGGTGCAGACCGGCATCGGCCGCACGGGCGCGTGGTTCGCCTTCCAGCAGGCCGGGATCCGCCCGGACATCGTCACCCTGGCCAAGGGCCTCGGCGGCGGCCTGCCGATCGGCGCCTGCCTCGCCTTCGGCCCGGCCAAGGACCTGTTCAACCCCGGATCGCACGGCTCCACCTTCGCGGGCAACCCCATCGCCTGCGCCGCGGGCCTCGCGGTCCTCTACGCCATCGAGCGCGACGACCTGCTGACCCGGGTGCGCGAGGTCGGCGAGCGGCTGCGCTCCGGCATCCTCGCGCTCGAGCACCCGGCGGTGCTAGACGTGCGCGGCGCCGGCCTGCTGCTCGCGATCCAGCTCAAGCAGGAGCGCTCGGCCGCCGTTGCCGACGCGGCGCTGGACGCGGGCTTCATCGTCAACGCCGTCGCCCCGGACGCGGTCCGGATCGCCCCGCCGCTCATCCTGACGGCCGACCAGGCCGAGGAGTTCCTCGCCGCGCTGCCCAAGCTCCTCGACCACGCCCTGCCCGAAGCCACCCTCGCCTAGGAAACCGAAGACGATGACGACCCGACACTTCCTCCGCGACGACGACCTCAGCCCGGCCGAGCAGGCCGAGGTGCTCGAACTCGCGGCCATACTCAAGGCGCAGCCGCTCGCGCACCAGGTGCTGGCCGGCCCCCGCGCGGTGGCCGTGCTGTTCGACAAGCCGTCCACCCGGACCCGGGTCTCCTTCTCGGTGGGCATCGCCCAGCTCGGCGGCTACCCGCTGGTCATCGACGCCGGCAGCAGCCAACTCGGCCGCGGCGAGCCGATCGAGGACACCACCCGGGTGCTCGACCGGCAGGTGGCCGCGATCGTCTGGCGCACCTTCGAGCAGAGCCGGCTCGAGCGGATGGCCGCGGTCAGCGCCGTGCCGGTCGTCAACGCCCTGACGGACGAGTTCCACCCCTGCCAGATCCTCGCGGACCTGCAGACCGTCCGCGAGCGCAAGGGCGAGCTCGCCGGGCTCACCATGACCTACCTCGGCGACGGCGCCAACAACATGGCGCACTCCTACCTCCTCGGCGGCGCCACCGCGGGCATGCACGTGCGCATCGGCACGCCGCAGTCCTACCAGCCCAACCCCGCGTTCGTCGCGGACGCCGCCCGGATCGCCGCGGAGACCGGCGGATCCGTCCAGGTCACCGCCGACCCGAAGGCCGCCGCCGAGGGAGCGGACGTCCTGGTCACCGACACCTGGGTGTCCATGGGCCAGGAGGGCGAGAAGTCCGAGCGCGCCTCCGTCTTCGAGCCCTACGCCCTCGACGAGGCCGCGCTCGCCCTCGGCGCCCCCGACGCGATCGTCCTGCACTGCCTGCCCGCGTACCGCGGAAAGGAGATCGCCGCCTCCGTGATCGACGGACCACAGTCCGCCGTCTGGGACGAGGCGGAGAACCGGCTGCACGCCCAGAAGGCGCTGCTCGCCTACCTGCTCGGCTATCGAAAGGAAAACCTGTGACGCCACCGGCAACCTCCCGACCCGCGACCCAGGACGACGGGCCCGCCGGCGCCGAGCAGAGCCCGGCCGAGGCCGCGCTGGAGAACGCCGCGGCCACCGTGGTCAACACCCGCCGCGCCCGGCACCAGCGCATCGCCGACCTGCTCGGCAAGCACCAGGTGCGCTCCCAGTCCGCGCTCGCCGAACTGCTCGCCGGCGAGGGCTTCACCGTCACCCAGGCCACGCTCTCCCGCGACCTCGACGAGCTCGGCGCGATGCGCATCCGGGACAAGGACGGCGCGCTGATCTACGCGCTGCGCAGCGAGGGCGGCGACGGCGCCCCCCGCCCGGCCACCGACTCCGGAGAGCTGGAGACCCGGCTGCGCCGCCTGCTCGGCGAACTGCTCGTCACCGCCGAGGCCTCGGCGAACCTCGTCGTGCTGCGCACCCCGCCCGGCGCCGCCCAGTTCCTCGCCTCCGCCCTCGACCACGCCGACCGGCACGGCGTGACCGCCGGCGTCATGGGCACCATCGCCGGCGACGACACGGTCCTGGTGATCTGCCGCGACCCGCAGGGCGGCCCCGAGCTCGCCCGCCGGCTCAGCGCCGCCGCGAGCTGACCGCGGCCCGCGCCGCATCCCCGTACGCCCGAACCGAAGCAGCAAGGAAGACCCGGACCCATGACCCCGCCCGACAAGCCCGCGAACAACCTGCTCTGGAGCTCCCGGTTCTCCAGCGGCCCGAGCGACGCCCTGGCCGCGCTGTCCGTGAGCGTGCACTTCGACTGGCGCCTCGCGAAGTACGACATCGCCGGCTCCCGGGCGCACGCCCGCGCCCTGCACCGCGCCGGGCTGCTCACCGACGAGGAGCTCGAGGGCATGCTCGCCGGCCTGGACAAGCTGGAGCAGGACGTCGAGTCGGGCTCCTTCCTGCCCACCGTCGCCGACGAGGACTGCCACACCGCCCTCGAGCGCGGACTGATCGAGCGGGTGGGCCCGCAGCTCGGCGGCAAGCTGCGCGCCGGACGCTCCCGCAACGACCAGATCGCCACCCTCGGCCGGATGTTCCTGCGCGAGCACGCCCGCGTCATCGGCGGCCTGATCGCCGACCTGCAGCAGGCCCTCGCCGACCAGGCCGAGGCGCACCTCGGGACCCCCATGCCGGGCCGCACCCACCTGCAGCACGCGCAGCCGGTGCTGCTCGCCCACCACCTGCTCGCCCACGTGCACGCCCTCGGCCGCGACGCCGACCGGCTGCACGACTGGGACCGGCGCACCGACGTCTCGCCCTACGGCAGCGGCGCGCTGGCCGGCTCGACCCTCGGCCTCGACCCGAGCGCCGTGGCCGCCGAGCTCGGCTTCAGCGCCAGCAGCGCGAACTCCATCGACGGCACCGCCTCGCGCGACTACGTCGCCGAGTTCGCCTTCGTGGCCGCGATGATCGGCGTGGACGTCTCCCGGATCGCCGAGGAGGTCATCCTCTGGACGACGAAGGAATTCAGCTTCGCCACCCTCGACGACGCCTATTCGACCGGCTCCTCGATCATGCCGCAGAAGAAGAACCCGGACATCGCCGAGCTCGCGCGCGGCAAGGCCGGGCGCCTGATCGGCAACGTCTCCGGCCTCCTCGCCACGCTCAAGGCGCTGCCGCTGGCCTACAACCGGGACCTGCAGGAGGACAAGGAGCCGGTCTTCGACTCCGTGGACACCCTGGAGGTGCTGCTGCCGGCCTTCACCGGCATGATCGCCACGCTCACCTTCCATTCCGAGCGGATGGCCGAGCTGGCGCCGCAGGGCTTCTCCCTCGCCACGGACGTGGCCGAGTGGCTGGTGAAGAAGGGCGTGCCGTTCAAGGTGGCGCACGAGGTGGCGGGCGCCTCGGTGCGGTACTGCGAGGCGCGCGGCATCGAGCTGTCCGACCTCACCGACGAGGACCTCGCCGCGATCGACCCGAAGCTCACCCCCGAGGTCAAGCAGGTGCTCACCGTCCCCGGCTCCGTCGCCTCGCGCGACGGCCGCGGCGGCACCGCCCCGGACCGGGTGCGCGAGCAGCTCGCGGAGGTCCGGGCGCTTATTGCGGAGCAGCGGGCCCGGCTCGGTCAGTAGGCTAGTCACCGTTACGTCGGAAATCGCAGAGAAGAGTAGAGACCGTGACCGACATCGTCGATGAGCTCAAGTGGCGGGGCCTGATCGCCCTGTCCACGGACGAGGAAGCGCTGCGCAAAGCCTTCGCCGACGGGCCGGTCACCTTCTATTGCGGATTCGACCCGACCGCGCCGAGCCTGCACATGGGCAACCTGGTCCAGCTGATCACGATGCGCCGGATCCAGGACGCCGGGAACCTGCCGCTCGGCCTGGTCGGCGGATCCACCGGCCTGATCGGCGACCCGAAGCCGACCGCCGAGCGGACGCTGAACTCCAAGGAGACGGTCGCGGAGTGGGTGGACAAGCTGCGCGGCCAGGTCAGCAACATCCTCGACTTCGAGGGTGAGTACGCCGCGCGGATCGTGAACAACCTGGACTGGACCGAGCCGATCTCCGCGATCGACTTCCTGCGCGACATCGGCAAGCACTTCCGGGTCGGCAAGATGCTCGCCAAGGACGCGGTCGCGGCGCGGCTGAACTCCGAGGCGGGCATCAGCTACACCGAGTTCTCGTACCAGATCCTGCAGGCGCTCGACTTCCTGGAGCTCTACCGGCAGTACGGCTGCATCCTGCAGACCGGCGGCAGCGACCAGTGGGGCAACCTGACCGCGGGCGCGGACCTGATCCACAAGGCGGAGAGCGCGACGGTCCACGTCATCGGCACGCCGCTGGTGACGAAGGCGGACGGCACGAAGTTCGGCAAGACCGAGACCGGAACCGTCTGGCTCGATCCCGAGATGATGTCGCCGTACGCGTTCTACCAGTTCTGGTTGAACGCGGAGGACGCGAAGGTCGTCGAGTACCTCAAGATCTTCACGTTCCGCAGCCAGGAGGAGATCGCCGAGCTCGAGGTCTCCACGGCTGAGAAGCCCTTCCTGCGCCTGGCGCAGCGGGCGCTGGCCGAGGACGTCACGAAGCTGGTGCACGGCGCGGAGAACGTCGCGCGGGTCGAGGCGGCCAGCAAGGCGCTGTTCGGCCAGGGCGACCTGGCCGGCCTCGACGAGCAGACGCTGCGCGCGGCGCTCGCCGAGCTGCCGACCGCCCGGGTGACCGAGCTGCGGCCGGTCTACGAGCTACTCGCGGACACCGGCATCGTGGCCAGCCGCGGCGCCGCGCGCAGGGCGATCCAGGAGGGCGGCGCCTACCTCAACAACGCCAAGGTCGAGGAGCTCGAGGCCGCGCCCACCGAGGCCGACCTGCTGCACGGCCGCTGGCTGCTGCTGCGCCGCGGCAAGAAGACGCTCGCGGCAGTCGAGCTGGTGCAGGGCTGACCCCCGCGCAATCGCACCGAGCGGCGCCGTACCTCGACAGGTACGGCGCCGCTCGGCTTTTCGCCGCATCTGGCCGCGCACGGCCCGATTCCCGATACCCCCGCGTACACCGCCGGGGTACGGAATCGGGCCGTTTCGGCGTCCCCGCCGGTAACCGACGGTGCGCCGCCGCGTACCCCTACGTATGCCGTCGCAGAACCCTGGCTTCCCGATTTGACTCGGCCCGCCGGGCCGCCTAATGTTCATCGAGTCGCCGGAGCGGGTTCCAAGATCCGCAACGGTGGCGGACCCCCTACGGGGCAGGCGGAAACGATCCGGTCAAACGGTCGCCGAAGATCTGCTAAAGTAGGGGACACCGCGAGGGGGCCGAACGAAACAGGTCGGCTCGGGTGCGGTAATCCGAAGCGAACGCCGATGAGGCGGGTGCCGGACAATGTCCGGTCACTGCCCCGTGAGTGTGTCTGTTTCTTGAGAACTCAACAGTGTGTCATTTGTTTACGATGCCAAATGTTTTGCTTTGGCTAGTTTGTCCCGACCCCCGTCGGGATGTTAATTAGCCAGGTTTTGAATTCTTTTTTGGAGAGTTTGATCCTGGCTCAGGACGAACGCTGGCGGCGTGCTTAACACATGCAAGTCGAACGATGAAGCCCTTCGGGGTGGATTAGTGGCGAACGGGTGAG
>NZ_JAGSOH010000057.1 GCF_018139625.1 Actinospica acidithermotolerans
TGCGGCCGAAGCGCCGGAACCCGCGCCAACGCCTCAGCCGCCGTCGACGCCTCACCCACCACCTCGAACTCCCCCTCAACCTCCAACAGATCCTTGATACCCCGGCGAACCACCTCGTGATCATCCAGCAGGAAGATCCGCGCCGGGGCGTCGGAGGTGCGCGGCTGCGGGTTCGGCGTCTGCGTCATGAGCACACGCTAGAACCAGCGGTCCGGCTTCGCGCAGGGCCGAAGGTCCCGAGATCCGGCGGGCCCAGGCCCGGGCCGAAGGGCCGCGAGAAGGCGCGACCGAGGGCCCGGGCGGAGCCCGCGCGGCGGGTGGATGGTTTCGGTGCACAGCGAAGACGCGCACGTCACCGAGACCCGGCCCGGCAGGTGCCGGACCAACCGAAGGGACCCAACCACCATGCTGCACGCCGCCCGCTCCCTCGTCCGCTGGCTCGCCGCCCTCACCGGCGCGGCCCTGCTCGTCGCCGGCCCGATCATGATCGGCGTCGGGATCTCCGGACAGCACCAGGTCACCGACCAGCTCACCGCCCAGCAGATCACCTTCCCGGCCAGGGGCTCCGCCTCGCTGCCCGCCGCCGAGGCCGGCTACGCCGGACAGCTGGTCACCACCGGACCCCAGGCCAAGGCCTTCTCCGACATGATCGAAACCCACATCAAGGAGGCCACCGGCGGCAAGACCTACAGCCAGGTCTCCGGCGCGTACATGGCCGCCGCGGCCGACAAGAGCACCCCCGCCGCCACCCTCGCCACGCTCGCGAACCAGCGCCAGACCGCCTTCATGGGCGAATCCCTGCGCGGCTCGCTCCTGTCCGCCTACCAGGCCTGGGAGGTCACCTACCTCGTCATCGGCCTCGGCATCGCCTTCACCGGCATCGGCGCCGTCACGCTGTTCGGCGCGGCCGTCGCCCTCGCCACCGCCCGCCGCAGCCGGAAGATCACCGTCCCGGACACGGCGGCCGCTCTCACCGAGCCCGGCCTGAACGTGTAATGGCCCGTGCAAAGACCGGCACAGCGGCCCGCGCCGATCGGCGCGGGCCGCTCGCGCGTGCGCGGGGTAGCCTTCTGACGTGGCTGTCGACCTGGTGTTGTTGTCGCGGGTGGCCTATCGGGGGCGGGAGATCGCAGGGTCCCGGTTGGGCGGCCTGCTCGCGTTGCTGGCGGACGAGCCGGGTGCAGGGTGCAGCACGTCGCGGCTGGTCGAGAGGCTGTGGACGGACGCGATGCCCGAGCATCCGACGCGGGCGCTCCAGGTGCTGGTCTCCCGCGCGCGGGCGCAGATCGGCGGCGACACGATCGTCAGCACGCCGGTCGGCTACCGGCTGGCGCTGAGCGAGGAGCAGATCGACGCCACCGCTGTATCCGTATATGCCGCGGCCGCCGCGCGGTGCACGCAGGCCGGCGACCAGACCGGAGCACTGGCTCAGTCCGAAGCGGCCCTAGCCCTGTGGGACGGCACTCCGAGCAGTGAGTTCGCACTCGGCGACCCGCTCTCCGAGCTGCGCGCGTCCCGTGCGGCGACGTACCGGTCGCTGGTCCGCGTCCGCGCGCTGGCGCTGAGCGCGCTCGACCGGCGTGCCGAGGCGGCCGAGACGCTCAATGAGCTGATCCGCGAGAATCCGCGCGACGAAGAGGTCCTGGCGCAGCTGCTCCTGCTGGAGGCCGCGACGCTCGGCCCCGCGGCCGCGCTGACGAGGTACGACGCGTACCGCCGCACCCTTCGTGACGAGTTGGGCAGCGATCCGGGCCCGGACATGCAGCGGGTCTACCGCCAGTTGCTGGAGAGCGAGCGGCCGGTCGTACGCCGCGGCATTCCGCACGCGCCCAACGAACTGCTCGGACGCGGCGACGACATCGCCAAGGTGCACGACCTGCTGCGCACCTCGCGCGTCGTCTCGATCATCGGTCCCGGAGGCCTCGGCAAGACGCGCTTGGCGTACGCCGTCGCCGGCGCAGTGGGGCAGCGCGTAGTCCATCTCGTCGCTCTCGCGGCCGTCACCGCCGACGCGGACGTCCTCGGCGAGGTGTCGTCCGCGCTCGGCGTCGCGGAGCGCGGGCCCGCGGCGGCCGGACCGCGCGCCGTCGCGACGGATCCGCTCACCGGCATCGTCAACGCGCTCGGACCCGGCCCGGCGCTGCTCGTGCTGGACAACTGCGAGCAGGTCATCGACGGTGCGACGGAGCTGGTCCGCGACCTGGTGGCCAGGAGCGCGGAGCTGCGCGTGCTCACGACGAGCCGCACCCCGCTCGGCCTGTCGTCCGAGTCCGTGTACTTGCTGCCCGAGCTGAGCCTCACGACGAGCGTCGAGCTGTTCCGCCAGCGCGCGAGCTCGGCTCGGCCGGGCGTCGAGCTGTCCGAGGAGCCGGTGCGCGACCTCTGCCGCCGTCTCGACGGACTGCCGCTCGCGGTGGAGCTGGCCGCGGCACGCGTGCGCGTGATGTCAGTGGCCGAAATCGCGCGACGGCTCGGGGACCGGTTCACGCTGCTGCGCGGCGCCGCGCGGGACGCGCCGGAGCGCCATCGCACCCTGCACGCGGTCATCGACTGGAGCTGGAACCTGCTCACGCCGGACGGCCGGGCGGCGATGCGCGTCCTGTCTGTCTTTCCCGGCGGATTCACGGCCGAGGCGGCGCGGAACGTCCTCGGCCGGGACGGCGCCGTGGACGTGCTGTGGGTCCTGGAGCAGCTGGTGGACCAGTCGCTCGTCCAGGCGCTCGACACCGCCGCGGGGACGCGCTTCCAGATGCTGGAGACCGTGCGCGAGTTCAGCGCGGCGCGACGCGCGGAGGCGGGCGAGGGTGAGGCGGTCGTCGAGCGGTTCCTCGCCTGGGCGCGGGATCTCGCCCTGGCCCACCACGAGGCGATGCTCGGCACGGACGTGGTCACCTCGGCGGCCCTGGCCAGGGACGAGCAGGAGAACCTGCTGCTGGCGCTGCGTCTCGGGCTCGAGCGCGAGGACGGCCCGTCCGTCGTCGCCGCGGCCGCCCTGCTCGGTGCACTGTGGATGTTCGAGGTCGACTTCGCGCGCCTGACCTCGCTGACCGGCCAGACCGCGGGCATGCTCTCCCGGCTGCGGCCGGAGCCGGAGTACGTCGAACTCGCCAGGACGGCCGTCGTGCTGGCCGTCGTCAGCGCCATGATCCTGCAGCACCCCGCCGCCGCGCGGACGCTGGTCGCCCTGCGGCATCTGCCGCCGGCCGCGCCGGACACCGCGGCGCGGGCGATCTGGGCCGTCTTCGCCGCCCTCGTCGAGGCGCGCGACGAGCCGTTCGCCGCGCTGCACATGCTCTGCGACAGCGACGAGCCGATGCTCGCGGCCATGGCGAACATCGTGGCCAGCTTCATGTGGCAGAGCGTCAACGACCCGGACAGCGCGCTGAAGGCCGCGCGGCGCACCCTGGCCGCGTTCGAGGGCAGGCCGTACCCGTGGTTCAGGGTCATGACGCACAGCCGGATCGGCGAGCTGTGCCTCGATCTGGGCCGCGGCGACGAGGCGCACGAGCACTTCGCCGCGACGCTGGCGGTCCTGGCCGAACTGCCGGGCCTCAACGCGTTCGAGAACGGGTCAAGCGCGGCCCGCGTCCGGTCCGCGATGGTGCTGGCCAACCTCCAGCGCGGTGCCGTCGCCGAGGCCGAGCACTGGCTGGAGTTGACGGTGCGCGAGGACGGCGAGGAGGCCGCCGGCCTGCCGACGTTCGTCCTCGTGGCCCGCGCGGAGATCCTGCTCGCGCGCGGCGAGGTCGATGCGGGCCTGGCGCTGTGGAGGCAGGCTGCCGACGCGCTGCGCGACCCGCGCAACCGGGCGCTGAACGAGAAGGCGTACGCCGTCGAGAGCTGGACGCTGGAGGTGGAGGCGATGGCCGTGATCGCGCACGCGCAGCACGGCCGGCTGCACGAGGTCGGCGGGCTCTGCGGCCGTCTGCCGCGCGGCGCCGCGGCGCTGCTCCGGGAGCGGATCGGCAGCCCGGCGGCCTCGTACTCCGACAACCCGATCATCGGGACGATGCTGGTGGCCCTGGCCGCGCTCGACCTCGAGCGCGGGCAGCGGACCGGGGACGCGGCGGCGACCGGCTCCGGCGCGCGGATGATCGCGCTCGCCGAGAGCCTCAGGTTCCACAGCGGTTTCCAGCCGACCATGTCCGCGGGCCGGATCCGCGGGCTCGTCGGGACGGCCGGCAGGCCGGCGTACACCGAAGCGGTATCGGCGTACACCGGCCTGGACTGGAACGAACTGCGGGCCGCCGTGTCCGCGGCCCTGCTGGCCCGCGATCACGATCGCGAGCACGTCAGCGGGCCGCGCTCCGCTTGAACAGGGACACCGACCAGAGGAAGCCCGCGACGGCGAGCCCGAGGCACCAGGCGACGGCGATGAACCCGCTGTGCCCGATCGGCGTGCCCAGCAGCAGGCCGCGCAGGGTGTCGATGACCGGGGTGAACGGCTGGTTGTGCGCGAACCAGCGCACCGCGACCGACATCGTGGCGGTCGGCACGAAGGCGCTGCTGATGAACGGAAGCAGCTGCACGAGGAGTGCGAACCCGCTGGTGCCCTCGACGCTGCCGGCGGCCAGCCCGACCGCGACGGCGAGCCAGCTCAGGGCGAGGGTGAGCAACGCGAGCAGCCCCGCCGCACCCAGCCACTCGAGGACGGTCGCGTTCGAGCGGTAGCCCATCAGCAGCGCGACCCCGACGAGTACGACGGCGCTCACCATCGTGCGGATCAGCGCTCCGACGACGTGGCCGGTCAGCACGGAACTGCGGGAGATCGCCATGGTGCGGAATCGGGCGATGATGCCCTCGGTCATGTCCCTGTTCACCGACTGCGAAGTGGTCGAGGCGCCGTAGCCGACGGTCATCAGCAGGATGCCGGGCACCACGTAGTCGATGTACCTGCCGCCGCTCGGCACCGAGCCCGCGCCGAGCGCGCCGCCGAAGACGCCGACGAACAGCAGCAGGAGCATCGCCGGAACGCCGAGGGCCACGATCAGGGTCACCGGGTAGCGCACGGTGTGCAGCAGACTGCGCTTGAGCATCGTCGCCGAGTCGCGCGCCGCGAAGGTAAGAGTGCTCATCGTCCGGACTCCTTCTGCACGAGGTGGTTCTCAGTGGTCTGGTCATCGTCGTCCGCGGTCTCGCCCGCGGTCTCGTTCGCGGTCTCTCCCGCCTCGGCGGCCGGGCGGCCGGTGAGGGCGAAGAAGACGTCGTCGAGGTCCGGCGTGTGCACGGAGAGCGCGTCGACCTCGATCGCGGCCTCGTCGAGCCGGGTGAGCAGCGCGCGCAGGGCGCCGACCCCGGCGTCGCCGGGCACGTTCAGGAACAGCTCGCCCTCGCGCGAGGAGCCCGCGAGCAGCCGCTCGGCCGAGGCCGCCCGCGCCTCGTCGGGGAACTGCAGCCGGATGTGGCCGCCGGGAACGCGGCGCTTGAGCTCGGCCGGGGTCCCGCTGGCGACGATCCTGCCCTGGTCCAGCACCGCGATCCGGTCGGCGAGCTCGTCGGCCTCGTCGAGGTACTGGGTGGTCAGGAAGATGGTCACGCCGCGGTCGACCAGGTCGCGCACGATCTGCCACATGGTGCGGCGGCTGCGCGGGTCGAGGCCGGTGGTCGGCTCGTCGAGGAAGATGATCTTCGGCTCGCCGACCAGCGTCATCGCCAGATCGAGGCGGCGGCGCATGCCGCCGGAGTAGGTGGAGGCCCGTCGGTCGGCGGCGTCCACCAGGTCGAAGCGCTCCAGCAGCTCGGCGGCGCGCTCGCGCCGCCGGCGGCCGGGCAGGTGGTGCAGGTCGGCCATCAGCAGCAGGTTCTCCCGGCCGGTGAGCAGGCCGTCGACCGCGGAGAACTGCCCGGTGACGCCGATCGCCGAGCGCACGGCCGCGGACTCGCGCACCGGGTCGTGCCCGGCGACCCGCAGCGTGCCGCCGTCGGCCTCGATCAGCGTGGACAGGATGCGCACGGCCGTGGTCTTGCCGGCCCCGTTCGGGCCGAGCAGGCAGAAGACAGTGCCCTCGGCGACGCTCAGGTCGACGCCGTCCAGCACGGCCTTCTCCCCGAAGGACTTACGCAGCCCGGCTGCCGTGATCGCCGGGCTCGGCGCAGCGGTGTTCATGACTCTCCCTCCGTGTCGCGACCGGTCGGCCGCGACAGGCACCAGAGTGCGCTCGGGCGGATTCACCGCCGTTTCACGCCGCTTTCACGGCCCCGGACGCGGTGAAAGCGGTCACACCTCCGGGCCTTCCGGGATGCACGAGCCCGCGCCGGGCGCGAGCCTGGGAAGTGGAGGGAGTGCCGATGACGCAGGGAGTGCCGGACCCGGAGAGCGGTTCCTCGTCGCCTCCCGCCGGACGCCTGCTCGTCCTGCGGACCGCGGCACGCACGCTGGCGGTCATCGCGGGCCTCGTCGTCGCGTACTACAAGCTGCCGATGGACAAGCCGTTCGACGGCGCCTACGCGGTGGGGCTCGTGCTCGGCCTGGTCGGCGTCGCCGTGCTGCTGGCCTGGCAGATCCGGGGGATCGTGAACTCGCCCCACCCGCGCCTGCGCGCGGTCGACGCGCTCGCCTCGACGCTCACGCCGTTCCTGCTGATCTACGCGGCGGCCTACTACCTGATGGAGCGGAGCAATCCCGCCGACTTCACGCAGCTGCTGACGCGGACGGACGCGCTCTACTTCACCGTGACCACGTTCAGCACGGTCGGCTTCGGCGACATCACCGCCCACACGGAGGCGGCCCGCGTCATCGTGATCACCCAGATGATCGGCGACCTGCTGCTCGTCGGCCTCGCGGCCCGCGTCGTGGTCGGCGCGGTCCAGGAAGGCATGCGACGGCGGGTCGAATAGCCGATCCCGGGCCGAACCGGGTCGTAGACCGGCGCGTGTAGGGCATGACGGAGTCAAACACAAGTCTTGGACGGACCCGCCGGGGTTTTCTAAGGTGCTGTCGCCAGCCCTGCCGACTTCCCACGATCGGCAGGACACGATCGAGACCCACCGAGGAGGGCTCGAACCATGACAATGCACATCGGAGTGCCCCGGGAGCGCCTTGCCGGCGAGACACGCGTGGCGGCGACGCCGCGTACCGTCGAGCAGTTGAGCGCACTCGGATACGAAGTGGTCGTCGAGGAGGGCGCGGGAGCACTCTCGTCGTTCCCCGACGAGGCGTACGCGGCGGCCGGAGCGCGCATCGGCGAACCGGAGGAGGTCTGGGCGGCCGACGTCGTGTTCAAGGTGAACGCGCCGGACGCCGCGGAGATCGAGCGGCTGCACGAGGGGGTCACCCTCGTCTCCCTGCTCGCGCCCGGCCTGAACCCCGAGCTCGTCGAGACGCTCGCCGCGAAGCCGATCACGGCGCTCGCGATGGACGCCGTGCCGCGCATCTCGCGCGCGCAGTCTCTGGACGTGCTCAGCTCGATGGCGAACATCGCCGGGTACCGCGCCGTGATCGAGGCGGCGCACGTGTTCGGGCGCTTCTTCACCGGACAGGTCACCGCCGCCGGCAAGGTCCCGCCGGCCAAGGTGCTCGTCGCCGGAGCGGGCGTCGCCGGGCTCGCCGCGATCGGCGCGGCGAGCAGCCTCGGGGCGATCGTCTACGCCACCGACCCGCGCCCGGAGGTCGCCGACCAGGTCAAGTCGCTCGGCGGCGAGTTCCTGGCCGTGCAGTCTGCCGAGGCCGAGGTCAGCTCCAGCGGCTACGCCAAGGAGATGTCGCAGGACTACAACGCCCTCGCCGCGCAGCTCTACGCCGCGCAGGCGCCCGAGGTGGACATCATCGTCACCACGGCGCTCATCCCGGGCCGTCCCGCGCCGCGCCTGATCACCGCGGACATGGTCGCCTCCATGAAGTCCGGCAGCGTCATCGTCGACATGGCGGCCGCGCAGGGCGGCAACGTCGAGGGGACCCGCGCGGGCGAGGTCGTCGTGACCGGCAACGGCGTGACCATCATCGGCTACACCGACCTCGCCGGCCGGCTGCCGGCGCAGGCCTCGCAGCTGTACGGCACGAACCTCGTCAACCTGATGAAGCTGCTCACGCCCGCCAAGGACGGCGAGCTCGTGCTCGACTTCGACGACGTGGTCCAGCGCGGCATCACGGTCGTGCACCGCGGCGAGAAGATGTGGCCGCCGCCCCCGGTCCAGGTCTCGGCCGCCCCGGCCGCGGCCGCCGCCGCACCGGTCAAGGCGGCGCCCGAGAAGAAGAGGATGTCGAACACCCGCAAGCTCACGCTCACCGGGATCGGCATCGCGGCGCTGTGGCTCGTCAACGCGTTCGCGCCGCAGCCGCTGCCCGAGCACTTCACGGTCCTGATGCTCGCCACCGTCATCGGCTACTACGTCATCGGCAAGGTGCACCACGCGCTGCACACGCCGCTGATGTCGGTCACCAACGCGATCTCCGGGATCATCGTGGTGGGCGCGCTGCTGCAGATCGGCAACGGCAGCACGGTCATCAGGGTCCTGTCGTTCGTGGCGATCCTGCTCGCGTCCATCAACATCTTCGGCGGATTCGCCGTGACCCGCCGCATGCTCGGCATGTTCTCGAAGGGCTGACCCGTGACCGCTCAGAGCATCGCCGACGCCGCGTACATCATCGCGGCGCTGTTGTTCATCCTCACCCTGGCCGGGCTCTCGAAGCACGAGACCTCGCGGCAGGGCATCGTCTTCGGCATCGCGGGCATGGCCGTCGCGCTCGCCGCCACGGTCGGCGTGGCGGTCCAGAACGCCGCCGCCATCGCCGTGACGCTGCTGTTCGTCGCCGTCGCGTGCGGCGCCGTGATCGGCCTGTGGCGGGCCCGGATCGTCGAGATGACCGGGATGCCGGAACTCATCGCCCTGCTGCACAGCTTCGTGGGTCTCGCCGCGGTGCTGGTCGGCTGGGACGGGTTCTTCTCCGTCGAGAACAACGCCGGCCAGACCGAATTCGCCGGCTCCCTGCTGCACATCCACCACGCCGAGGTCTTCATCGGCGTGTTCATCGGCGGCGTCACCTTCACCGGCTCGATCGTCGCCAACCTCAAGCTGTCCGGGCGGATGAAGTCCGCGCCGCTGATGCTGCCCGGCAAGAACTACCTCAACCTCGGGGCGCTGGCCGCCTTCGGCATCCTGACCGGCGTCTTCGTCGGCTCCCCGGACCTCGGCCTGCTGATCGCCGTCACCCTCGTGGCCCTCGCCCTCGGCTGGCACCTCGTGGCCTCGATCGGCGGCGGCGACATGCCCGTCGTCGTCTCGATGCTCAACAGCTACTCCGGCTGGGCCGCCGCCGCGTCGGGGTTCCTCCTGAACAACAACCTGCTGATCGTCACCGGCGCCCTCGTCGGCTCCTCCGGCGCGTACCTGTCGTACATCATGTGCCAGGCGATGAATCGCTCGTTCATCTCCGTCATCGCCGGCGGCTTCGGCATGGAGGCCCCGACCAGCTCGGACACCGACTACGGCGACTACCGCGAGGTCAACGCCACCGAGGTGGCCGCGCTGCTGACGAACGCCAAGTCGGTCGTCATCACCCCCGGCTACGGCATGGCCGTGGCCCAGGCCCAGTACCCCGTCGCCGAGCTGACCCAGAAGCTGCGCGACCGCGGCGTGGACGTCCGCTTCGGCATCCACCCGGTGGCCGGACGGCTCCCCGGCCACATGAACGTGCTGCTGGCCGAGGCCAAGGTGCCGTACGACATCGTCCTCGAGATGGACGAGATCAACGACGACTTCGCCGACACCTCCGTCGTCCTCGTCATCGGCGCCAACGACACCGTCAACCCGGCCGCCGCCGAAGACCCCGGCTCCCCCATCGCCGGCATGCCCGTGCTGCGCGTGTGGGAAGCGGCCGACGTCGTCGTCTTCAAGCGCTCGATGGCTGCAGGCTACGCCGGCGTCCAGAACCCGCTGTTCTTCCGCGACAACGCCCAGATGCTCTTCGGCGACGCGAAGAGCATGGTCGAGGAGGTCCTGAGGGCGATCTGACGGCCGTTACATCGCCAGCACGTTTCGAGGCACGCTCCTGGACGACGGTGGTCCGGGGGCGTGCCTCGGTCGTCGTGGAGCGGCGGTGGCCTCAGGTCGGCGGCCGAGGTTCGGCGTGCTGTCGCATCCCGTCCCCCGCCGCTCAATTCGGCTTCGCGGTCGGGTAGCGTCCGATGCATGGATGCTCCCGCCACAGCCGTCCGCGCCCTCGACGAGACCGCCGCCGGAAACGCCGAGGTCGTGCTTCGCTACCTGCGCGTTTTCGAGACCAGGCAGGTGGAGGAGTTTCAGCACATCGTGGCGGAGGACGTGCACGTCCACGGCGCGGGGAGCCACGTGCGGGGCCGCGCCTACCCGGAGAGCTCGGTTCTTTCGCCCGGTCTCTCCAACTGCCGGGTGAAGGTCGACGACCTGTTCGCCGCGGGCGATCGCGTTACGGTTGCCGCCACGCTGACCTACCTGCACGACCGTTCTGGCCACGAGGCGACGATGTCGGTGTGCAAGACATACCGGCTCGACGGCGGGGTGATCGTCGAGTTCTGGGGCGAGACAGACCTCCACGGCTTTCTGCGTCAGCTCGGGCTTGCTCCGGCCGTGATTCCAGACTTCTGATTCCGAGGGCCTTCCATCGGCCTTTGGGCTGAAATCGCGGGCGGAACCGCCGCGCAGGGGGACGCAGGTCGGGCACAAGCAAACCGCGGGGTGCGAAAATCGCCCCGAGACCCCAGCCGCCACCCTGAGCCCCGGCAGTCGCATCCCGCCTGGTCAGGCCGCCGCGCCGTACCAGCGGAAGGTCGGACCAATCCGTTCGCCTGCCGGCGTCGAACACTCGGAAGAACAGTCCGAGTGGAGGGCGAAGGGAGCGGGCGAGCGGATGGCACCGGTGGAGGACGGCGTGGAGCGGACCCCGGCCGCGGCAGGGCGGCCGCGGATCGCGGTGGTGGGCTCGGGCGTGGCCGGGCTGACGGCCGCGTATCTGCTGCAACGGCGGTACGACGTGCTGCTGTTCGAGGCGGACGACCGGCTCGGCGGGCACGCGCACACCCACGACCTGGCCGACCCGCGGGCCGGGGCGCTGGCCGTGGACAGCGGGTTCATCGTGCACAACGAGCGGACGTACCCGAACCTGCTGCGGCTGTTCCGCGAGCTGGGGGTGGCCACGCAGGAGACCGAGATGTCGATGAGCGTGCGCTGCCTGGGCTGCGGCCTGGAGTACGCGGGCGCGAAGGGGCCGCGCGGGGTCTTCGCCCGGCCGGGCAGCCTGGCCGACCCGCGCTTCCTGCGGATGATCGGCGAGATCAGGCGCTTCCACCGGCACGCGCGCAGGCTGCTGGCCGACGGCTCCGAGCTGCGGGAGGCCGTGGTCGGCACCACGCTCGGGCACTTCCTCGAGCAGGGCGGGTACTCGCGCTACTTCGCCGACCACTTCCTGGTGCCGCTGGTCTCGGCGGTCTGGTCGACCGGCCCCGAGCTGGTGCTGCGCTACCCGGCGCGCTACCTGTTCGAGTTCCTGGACCACCACGGCATGCTCAGCGTCACCGGCTCCCCGCGCTGGCGGACGGTGGTCGGCGGTTCGCGCACGTACGTGGAGCGGGCGGCGAAGGGCTTGTCGGCGGTCAACGTCTCGACTCCGGTGCGCGCCGTCCAGCGCGGCGCTTCGGGCGTGACGTTGTGGGATGAGTCCGGGACGCGCCACGAGGCGGACGGCGTCGTGCTGGCCACGCACCCTGACCAGGCGCTGCACATGCTCGCGGACGCCTCCCGGGACGAGAGCGCCGTTCTGGGCGCGATCACGTACTCACGCAACGAGACGGTTCTGCACACCGACGCTTCGGTACTCCCCCGCAGGTCAGCCGCGCGGAGCTGCTGGAACTACCTCGTTCCGCACTGCGGCACGCCGATGGGGCCGAGCACCGAGCGCGCGTTGGTCACCTACGACATGAATCG
Source organism: Actinospica acidithermotolerans (assembly GCF_018139625.1). Classification (GTDB taxonomy): domain Bacteria; phylum Actinomycetota; class Actinomycetes; order Streptomycetales; family Catenulisporaceae; genus Actinospica; species Actinospica acidithermotolerans. The sequence continues at coordinate 11,899 of NZ_JAGSOH010000057.1, forward strand.
CCTCCAGCGCTTCGACGCCGAAAAGGACTACCTGGTCACACTGAACGCGACCGATCTGATCGACCCAGCGCAGGTGCTCACTCGGATGGTCTACGAGCACCCCGTCTATACGCCCGAATCGGTGGCGGCGCAGGCCCGCCTGCCCGAGCTGACGACGGCGCGGACGGCGTATGCGGGCGCGTATCACGGCTGGGGATTCCACGAGGACGGATGCGCGTCGGGCGTCGTGGCGGCGGCGGCCTTCGGCGTGCGGTGGTGAGGCGCATCGTGACGGCGCCACGCATCTACGACTGCACGGTTCGGCATGTGCGGACGCAGCCGGTGCGCAACGATTTCACCTATCGGACCGTCATGTGGCTGGTCGACCTCGACAATCTTCCGCGCATCCCGCGCGCCCTCCGCGCGCTCGCCGGGTTCCGAGCGGCCGACCACGTCGGCGATCCGGCGCTCAGCCTGCGGCGCAACGTGGACGCGTACCTTGCGCAGGAGGGGATCGATCTGCGCGGCGGACGCGTCCTGATGCTCGCCGCGGCGCGCTCACTCGGGCACGTATTCAACCCGCTGACCGTCTATTGGTGTCATCGGGAGGACGGCGCGCTCGCCTGCGTGATCGCCGAGGTGCACAACACCTACCGCGGCAGGCACCGGTACCTGCTGCGGCCCGACGAGGCGGGGCGTGCCGAGGCGGAGAAGGATTTCTACGTCTCGCCGTTCTTCCCGGTCAGCGGCCGGTACCGGATGTCCGTGCCCGTGCCCGGCGACGAGCTGGCGCTGAGCATCCGGTACCAGCCGCCGGGCGCGGCCCCGTTCGCGGCCGTGCTGCGCGGCCGCGGCAAGCCGGCCACCACACGGACAGTGCTGAGCCACGCGCTCCGCCAGCCGTCCCCGACGCTGATCGCCGCAGCGCGCATCCGAATGCAGGGAATCAAGCTCTTTTTGAGAGGACTGCCCGTCGTGCCCCGTGAGAAGGAAAATCCCGCCACCGCGCCGGCCGCCGTCGCCGGGCGGATCTCCCGGCTCTACCAGCGGCTGACCGGCGCGCGCGAGCTGCCGATCGGCGTCCGCGCCTGGGACGGCAGCCACGCGGGCCCGGACGGCAAGCCGACGCTCGTGCTCGACTCGCCGCGCGCGCTGCGCCGCCTGGTCTGGGCGCCGAACGAGCTCGGACTCGCGCAGGCGTACGTCACCGGGGAACTCGACGTGGAGGGAGACGTGGCCGAGGGGCTGCGTCGGGTGTGGGCGAGCGTGCGCCCGGAGACACGTCCGCCGCGCATCGCCACACCGGGCAACGCGGCGCGGCTGCTGGCCGGCGCGGTCCGCCTCGGCGCGATCGGCCCGCGTCCCGCTCCCCCGCGCTCGCAGGCGCGCGTGCGCGGAGGGCTGCACACGCCTGCCCGCGACCGCGCGGTGATCGCGCACCACTACGACCTCTCGAACGACTTCTACGCGCTCCTGCTCGACGAATCGATGGCGTATTCGAGCGCGTACTGGAGGTCGGATGCACCCGGCTACACGCTGGAAAACGCCCAGCGCGACAAGCTTGACTTGATCTGCCGCAAGTTGGAGCTCGAACCCGGCATGCGGCTGCTCGACGTCGGCTGCGGCTGGGGCGGGCTGCTGATGCACGCGGCCGAGCACTACGGCGTCACCGGAGTCGGGCTCACGATCTCGCGCCAGCAGGCCGCGTTCATCGCCGACCGGCTGGCGCGGCGAGGCCTGGCGGGCCGGGTCGAGGTGCGCATCCAGCACTTCCGCGAGTTCGTCGAGCCGCACGCCTTCGACGCCGCCGCGTCGATCGAGATGGGCGAGCACGTCGGCGCCGAGGCGTACCCGGCCTACGCGCGCATGGTGCACACCTCGCTCAAGCCCGGCGGCCGCGCGCTGATCCAGCAGATGTCCCGCGCGGCGGACGCGGCACCCGGCGGCGGGCCGTTCATCGAGTCCTTCATCGCGCCCGACATGTGCATGCGTCCGCTCGACGAGACCGTCGTGCAGTGGCGCGCGGCCGGTTTCACGCTGCTCGACACGGAATCGCTGCGTGAGCACTACGCGCGGACGGTCGACGCCTGGCGGTCGAAGCTGGAGGAGGCGTGGCCGAGGGCGGTCGAGCTGGTGGGTGAGGAGACGGCGCGGGTGTGGCGGTTGTACCTGGCCGGCGGACAGCTCGCCTTCGAGCAGGGCCGGATGGGCGTTGACCAGATTCTTCTGACGAAAGCGAGCCATGTCGAACACTGATCTGAGCGCTTGGGCGGTCGGCCTGCCGGTCACGGCGGCCACGTCGCTGGCGCTTTTCACGGTCTTCTTCGCGATCGGAGCGCGAACCAAACGGCATCGGGTGGTGGACGTGGCGTGGGGACTGGCGTTCACGGCTGTGGCGCTGGTGGGCTTCGCGCTCTCCTCCGGTCACGGCGATACCGGTCGCCGGGTTCTCGCGCTGGCACTGACCGCCGTGTGGGGCCTGCGGCTGGCCGCTCACATCGGCTCGCGCTCGCGCGGCAAGCCCGAAGACCCGCGCTACGAGAAACTGCTCTCCAAGGCCCCGGGCTCAGCGCTCTGGTATGCGTTCACGCACGTCTACCTGCTCCAGGCCGCCCTCGTCTGGTTCATCTCGCTGCCGGTCCAGGTCGCGCAGTACGGTCGCGGCACGCTGGGCCCGCTCGCCATCGTCGCGATCGTGCTCTGGCTGATCGGCTTCGTCTTCGAGGCCGTCGGCGACTGGCAGCTCACGCGCTTCAAGGCGGATCCAGCGCATCGCGGCAAGCTGATGAAGACCGGGCTCTGGCGCTACACGCGTCACCCGAACTACTTCGGCGACGCGTGCGTCTGGTGGGGCCTCTTCCTGCTCGCGGCCGACCAGTGGGCGGGGCTGTGCACCATCGCCTCGCCCATCGTCATGACGCTGCTGCTGACCGCGGGCAGCGGGATGCGCCTGACGGACCGGCACATGGCCGACACCCGTCCGGAGTACGCCGAATACATGCGGCGCACCAGCGGTTTCATCCCGCTGCCACCTCGTCATGCCCGCTCCTAGCTCGTAGGTCGTAGGTCGTAGCTCGTAGCTCGTAGCTCCTGGCTCGTAGCTCCTAGATCCCGGCTCCTAGCTCCCAGCTCCCAGGCTGGGAGCTAGGAGCTCTCAGGCCTCGAGGGCGGCGACCATCACCGGCAGCGTCGTCGGCTTGACGCTTCCGCCACTCGGCTCAATCGTCATACCGACGGCGGTCTCGCCGGCCAGTCCCTCGACGAGCAGCGGATGGTTCGGCGTGGACTCCATCAGGCCGACGGAGCGCGCCGCACCCGTGGCCGTCATCAGCCACAGCTGGTAGATCTTGCCCGACGGCGCCGACGCGACCCCGGTGAAGCTCACCGCGACCTCGTTGCGGCTGCGCGAGTCGACGACCAGGGCGGTGCCGCCACCGGTGACCGGCACGCGGGTCGCTGAGGCGTCCGGCGCGGCGAGCAGCTGCGAGATCTGCGTCGACTGCGCGTTCAGGGCGTTGATCTGGTTCTGCTGGTCGGCGACCCGCCAGCCGAGCCCGGCCACGACGAGCGCGAGCACGGCGGCGATCGCCCAGGCCGCGCGCCTGCGCTGCGCACTGCCGCGCTGGGCCGGGACCGCGGCCTGCGGCTCCTGCGCGTGCGGGTCGGTGAGCGGCGGGTCCTGCCGGGTGACGCGGATCCGGGCGTCGACCGCGTCCTTGAGCGAGGCCGGGGGCCGCGTGGCCACGGCGTCCGCCATGACGGCGCCGACCTCGCGCAGCTCGCGGACCTCCGCCGCGCACTCCGGGCACTGGGCCATGTGCTGCTCGAACGCGGCACGTTCGCCCTCGCCGAGGGCGTCGCACACGTACGCGCCGGTCAGCGTGTGCACATCCGCTTCCGTCATGCTCGTCACCTCCCCACCCCCAGGCAGTCGCGCAGCCGGGCGAGCCCGTCGCGCATCCTCGTCTTGACCGTGCCAAGCGGCGCGCCCAGAAGCTCCGCTACCTGCTGATATGTATACCCGCTGTAATACGCCAGGGTCACCGACTCGCGCTGGAGGTCGGTCAGGCCGCCCATGCAGCGGCGCAGTCGCTGGCGCTCCAGCCGGCCCTCGACCGCCTCGGCCACGTCCTCCTCGGGCAGCATCGGCGCGGTCTCCCGCGCGTTGCGCTCCTGCCGGTCGGCCGCCGCCTGCTCGGCCCGGACCCGGTCGACCGAGCGCCGGTGCGCGATCGTCATCACCCAGGCGCGCGCCGAGCCGCGCGCCGGATCGAACCTGCTCGCCTGCCGCCACACCTCGACCAGAACCTCCTGCGCCACCTCCTCGGCCTGCGCCGGGTCGCGCAGGATGCGCGTGGCGAGGCCGTAGACCGGGCCGGAGATCTCCGCGTAGACGTGGTCGAACGCGTCCTGCCGACCGAGGCTGACCCGGCGCAGCCACACGTCGAGCCCCTCCGGTTCCGCGCCGGGCGCCTGGCTCGCGGCGTGCAGCGGTTCCCGGCCGGTCATCCGCGCTCTCCCATCGTCGCCGGAGTCGGCGGCTCAGTCTTCTTCGACAAGGTCATGCCGCCTATTCGGAGCCGTTCTGGATTCGGATTGGTCGACCAGGCACGCCTCGAGCGCGGCGTCGAGCGAGGTCAGCACGAAGGGCACCGGCGGTCGCGCGCGCAGCCAGCCGGGTCCGGCGGGCAGGGTCGCGCTGCGGGCGCGCGCACCGGCCGCAGGCAGGCAGGCGGGGTCGGCGGTGGCGGCGGTCTGCGACCAGACCAGGACGCGGGACGGCTCGATGCGCCGCACGGCCGCGCGCAGGGCCTCGGTCGGGACCGCCGCGCCGAGCATGCAGACGGGCACGCCGCGCCGGCCCAGCTCCGCGCCGAGCACCTCCAGCGGCAGGTGATGCCACTCCCCCGGCGCGGCAGCCAATATCACCGCAGGTCGGCGGGATGCGCGGGCGCTCGTCAGCGCCGGGCGGAACCGGTGCAGCGCGGCGGCGACGCACCACGAGAGCATGTGCTCGACCTCGACGTAGCGCCCCGAGCTCTCGCTCCACTTGCGCCCGACGGCCAGCAGCGCGGGCGCGATCGTGTTCTCCCAGGCGCCGACCACGCCCTCGCGCTCGATCGCGGCCTCGATCAGGTCGAGCACCTGCGCCGTGTCCAGCCGGATCGCGCTGCGGGCCAGTCCGCGGGCCGCCGCGCTCCCGGTCCGGCCGACCGGCAGGGTGTGGCCGCCGCCCGATCGGGACGAAGGCGCCGGGAGCGGCGGATCGGCCGCCTCGTACCCGGCGAGGACGGCGCTCGCGGCCTCGGGCGCGGCGGCGCCGGAGCCGACCAGGCGGCAGAAGCGCTCGAGCCGTTCCATGTCCGCGGGCGAATACCTGCGGTGCGCGCCGGGCACGTGCTCGCGCGGGCCGAGGCCGTAGCGCGTCTCCCAGCTGCGCAGCGTCTCGACAGCGACGCCCAGCCGGCGCGCCGCGGCGCCGATCGTCAGCGCCGGGGCCGGCGGTGCTGGTGCGGACATCGACCCAACCTTTCGCAATAATCTATGCAGAAACTATGCAACTTGCATTCCATGGTAACGCAGAGGATTCTTATGCGCACCCGGAGGAAAGGATCCGTCCGCGATGACCGCGCTGCTCTGGTTCCGCCGCGACCTGCGGCTGCACGACCACCCCGCGCTGCGCGCCGCGATGGAGAACGGCGAGCCCGTCCTGCCCGTCTTCTGCCTGGACGAGCGCCTGCTGCACGGACGCCACTCCTCCGGGGCACGGACGCAGTTCCTGCTCGAGGCACTCGCGGACCTCGGGCAGGAACTGTCAGAAGCCGGCTCGCGGCTGATCGTGCGGCGAGGACGTCCCGAGGACGTCCTGCCGCAGCTCGTCCGCGCGACCGGCGCGAGCCGCGTCCACTACACGCGGGACCTGACCCCGTTCGCACGGCAGCGCGGCCGGGGCGTCGCGGCCGCGCTGAAGGACTCCGGAGCGCAACTCGTCGCGCATCCGGGTGTGTCGGTTGTCGAGGACGCGACGGCGGTCCGCACCAAGGCCGGGGCGCCGTACACCATGTTCACGCCCTTCCACCGCACGTGGGAGCTGGCGCCCAGGCGCAGGCCCCTGCCCACGCCGCGGAACATGCCGCCGTGCCCGGACGTCGAGTCGGAGCCGCTGCCGGGCCTCGAAGAGCTCGGCCTCCGGCAGGAGGTGACAGCCCCCCAGGTCGGCGGCGAGAGCGCTGGCGTCGCGCGCATGAAGTGGTTCCTCGCTGGTCCGATCGAACACTACGGCCGCAACCACGACGCGCTCGACGTCGACGGCACGTCCAAGCTCGGCGCGTACCTGCACCTCGGCTGCATCTCGCCGCGTGCGCTGGAGGCCGCGCTGCCGTCCGCGGCCGGTGCCGACGCGTACCGGCGGCAGCTGTGCTGGCGGGACTTCTACCATCACGTCCAGTACCACCGCCCCGAGAACGCGCGCCTGGAGCACCAGGAGCGCTACCGGGGGACCCTGGAGTGGCCGGGCGACGAGCGGCTGTTCGTCGCGTGGGCCTCAGGCCTCACGGGCTATCCGCTGGTGGACGCGGCGATGCGGCAGCTGCTGAAGGAAGGCTGGATGCACAATCGAGCCCGGATGCTCGCCGGCTGCTTTCTGACCAAGCAGCTCGGCGTCGACTGGCGGCGCGGCGAGGCGTTCTTCATGCGGATGCTGCTCGACGGCGACCAGGCGAACAACAACGGCAACTGGCAGTGGATCGCGTCCGTCGGCGTCGACACGCAGCCCGTCTACCGGCGCCTGTACAACCCCACACTGCACCAGCAGCGCTACGACCCGAACGGGCGATACATCCGCCAGTACGTGCCCGAACTACGGAGCGTGCCGACGCGCTACATCGCCGAGCCGTGGCTGATGCCGATCGACGTCCAGCAGTCCTCACAGTGCACCATCGGAGTGGACTACCCGGAGCCCATCGTCGACCTGCGCGAGGCTCGCGAGAAGGCGCTGGCCCGCTACGGCGCCGCAGTCGAGCCCTGAGACCGGGACTCCACGAGAGCGGCGAACTTCCGCAGCGAGTGCAGCACGCCGAACTCGAACAGCGGGCGCACGAGCATGAAGCCGATCGCACCGAGCTCGCCGCCGGGAATGTCGAGGTCCTCGAACCAGGTCAGCGTCGAGCCGGCGGCCGGGTCTGCCGCCTGGACGATCTCGAACGCGCCGGTCCCGCGCACGACCTTGCCGGTGTGCCAGACCTCGCACCAGGACGGCGGCCGCCACTCGGTGACCTCCATCGTGTCCAGGAAGCCGAAGCGGCCGAAGCCCGTGAACGCCTCGATCCGGCCGCCGACGCCCCGGCCGTCGCCGTCGACGGTCCGCACGGTGGTGGCCGTCATCCAGGCGCTCTGCGACTCCCAGTCGGTCAACGCCGTCCACACCGTCTCGGCGTCGGCCTGCACGCGGATGCTCACGGAGACCCGGTTCATACGCATCGGCAGACTCTCCTCGGTTTCTCGGGATTCTCGGGCTGCTCGGGGTTCTCGGGGCCGCACAGGGATTCCGCTCACGCGACGACGACCACGAGGCTCTCGTACCCCGAGGCGCCGGAGGGATACGGTCCGGCCTGAGCGCTCGGCTGATACGCGCCGGAGTCGTCGGCGGCGCGCACCTGGAGCGAGTGCGTGCCCGGCGTCGCGGCCCAATCGTACGTCCACTGCCGCCAGGTGTCCGGGTTGTCGGCGGCCGCGAGATGCGCGTCCTGCCACGGTTGGTCGTCCACCTGGACCTGCACGGATGCGATGCCGCGGTCGGTCGCCCAGGCGATGCCGGCGACGGTGACCGGCCCGGCATTCAGGTGAGCGAAGGGCCGGGGCACGTCGATGCGCGACTGCGTCTTCATCGTGCCGATCCGCGCGTAGCCGCGCTGCACCCAGTAGGCCTGCTCGGCGGCGAACGTGGTCACGTGCAGGTCGGTGACCCACTTGCAGGCGGACGCGTACCCGTAGAAGCCGGGCACCAGCATCCGGGCCGGGAAGCCGTGCGCGATCGGCAGCGCCTGGCCGTTCATCGCGACCGCGAGCAGCGCATTGCGCCCGTCGAGCACCGACGCGAGCGGCGTGCCGATCGTCATCCCATCCGCCGACTGCGCGATCAGCTGGTCCGCTCCGCTGCGTACGCCGGCGGAACGCAGCAGGCTGGGCAGCGACGCGCCGATCCATCGCGCGTTGCCCACGTACGGGCCGCCGACCGGATCGGAAACGCAGGAGACTGTCATGTCGTGCTCGTGCAGCGGCTGCTTGAGCAGGTCGGCGAATCCGAGCTCGATCGGCCGGTCGACCATCCCGTGGATGCGCAGCGTCCACGAATCGGGACTCACCTGAGGCAGCACCAGGTCCGTGTCGACGCGGTAGAAATCGTCGTTGGAGGTGAAGAAGGGGCTCAGGCCCGCGACGTCCGGGTGCACTCCCGCCGGCAGCGCAGGCGCCGGGTACGCCGGCTTCGGGATGCGCACGGCGGCACGCGCGGCGGAGACGTCGTAGCGCCGGCTTGAGATCAGGTTCGCGCCGAAGCCCACGGCCGCCGAGCTTGCGGCGACGGCACCGGCGGTGACGAGGAACGTGCGGCGGCCGGCGGCCGGCTCGGCCTGCGGCTCGACCTCCGCCGCTGGTTGCGCCGGGGCCGGACCGCGGAACGATCTCACCAGCAGCCGGAGCGCCGCCAACGCCGCGACGCCGCCGATCACGCTCGGCAGCGCCCACGTCCACGTGCTCTCCGGCTCGGAGACCGCCGCGGCCACACCGACCGCCGAGAACAGCACGATGAGCACCGCGCCGTACCGATAGCGCACCAGCGCGAGCACCCCGGCCAGCAGCGCGATCGCGGTCAGCATCGCGAGGATGCCAATGATCAGCATCTCCTTGTCGCGCTCGCCGAAGTGCTCGACCGCGTATTCCTTGAGCGAGGCGGGGGTGAGGTTCACCGCCGCCTCGCCCACCGCGTACACCGGCGCGCTCGACGGCCCGGTGAAGATCGCGACCGCCTCGCCCACGGCCAGTGCGACCGCGGCGGCCAGCGCGCCGGTCAGCGCGCCGGCCCCGAGCCGCGCGGCGAGTGCTCCTGCTCTGGGGCGGGCCCCCGACCACGCGGCCCGGATCGATTTCATCGATCAGCTCGCCGGCATCAGGACGGTGTCGATGATGTAGACCGTCGCGTTCGCGGTCTGCACGTCACCGCACACCACGTTCGCCGTGTTCGAGGACGAGCCGCCGGTGACGGTGAAGGACTCCCCGCTGCCGGAGACGGTCAGGTCGCTCCCCTCCAGCGTCTTGTGCGTACCGGCCAGCTCCGACGGGCTCAGCCGGCCGGAGACCACGTGGTAGGTGAGGATCTTCGTCAGCTCGGCCTTGTTCGCCAGCACCGAGTTCAGCGTGGACGACGGGATCTTCTCGAAGGCCGCGTTCGCCGGCGCGAAGACCGTGATGTTCTGCGCGTTGTTCAGCGTGTCGACCAGGCCCGCCGCCTTGACCGCGCTGACCAGCGTGGAGAGCGCCGGGTTGTTCGAGGCGGCGGTGGCCACCGGGTCCTGCGCCATGCCGGTGAAGCTGCCGGAGCCGGAGGTGGGCACGGCCGAGCAGCCCGAGCCGAAGTCCATCCCGGCGGCGGCCGCGCTCACTCCCGACGAGGCGGTCGCCGCGCTCGAGGTCGCGGCGCCGGTTCCGGAGGATGTCGTCGACGACCCGCTGGAACTGCACGCCGCCAGTCCGGCGCTCAGGGCCAGCGCGGCGACCGCGGCGGGGACCAGGCGGCGATGCGTCCGAATACCACTCATGGGTGAGTCACTCCTCGGTGATGAGAGTTCCGTGATCCTGCTTCGCCGGGCATTCGCCGCCGCGGCCGAGCCGGATTGCCCGGATCCCGCACTTCACCCGTTCGTGCCACCGGACCAATCCGCCCGGCCCCCGGCTACGAATCGATCTCCAGCACCACCTCGCCCGCCGGGGGGCTATCCCGCCTGGACCGCGTGCAGACTCGCGTACGCGCCGTGCGAGTTCAGCAGCGTCTCGTGCGTGCCGACCTGCGAGACGTGGCCGCCGTCCATGACGACGATGCGGTCGGCGTCCCGGATCGTGGAGAGCCGGTGCGCGACGACGAACGTGGTCCGGCCGCGCATCAGCCGCGCCAGGGCCTCCTGGATCAGCGCCTCGGAGCGGGTGTCGAGCGCCGAGGTGGCCTCGTCCAGGATCAGCACCCTGGGATCGCGGATGACCGCGCGGGCGATGGCGAGCCGCTGCTTCTGGCCGCCGGACAGCCGCGCGCCGCGCTCGCCGACGACGGTGTCGAGGCCGGCCGGCAGCTGCTCGACGAATTCGAGCGCGTTCGCGTCCCGGAGGGCGGCGACGATCGCCTCGTCTGATACTTCGTCGAGGCCGTAGCTGACGTTCTGCCGGATCGTGCCCTCGAACAGGATCGTCTCCTGCGGCACCACCGACACGAAGCGGCGGAAGGTGCGCAGGTCGAGCCGCTCCATGTCCACCCCGTCGAGCTCGATCCGGCCGCTGGTCGGCCGGAGGAAGCCGATGACCAGATTGAGCACCGTGGACTTGCCCGCGCCGGAGGCCCCGACGAGCGCGACCGTCTCGCCGGGCCGGACCGAGAAGTCGAAGTGGTCCACGGACGGCCGCTCGGCATCCGGATACGCGAAGCTCACATCGCGGAAGTCGAACGCGCCGCGCGTCTGCTCGACCTCGGCCTTACCCTCGTTGCTCTCCAGGTCGGGCGCCTGCAGCACCTCACCGACCGAGCGCACCGACTCGAGGCCCTTGGTGATCATCGGGGCCAGGTTCAGCAGTCCCGACGTGGCGCCGGTCAGCGTGCTGAAGAACGCGCTGAGCATCACGACGTCGCCCGCGGTCAGACCGAACGCGCCGTAGTAGGCGATGACCGCCGCGCCCGCGAGGCAGCCGACGCCGACCGTGTTGAGCACGATCCAGCTGAGCGAGCCGAACCGTCCGTTCGTCAGGTCCAGGCTCTGGCCCGCCGAGCGCACCCGCCGCAGCGTCCCGTCCATCCGCTCGATCGCGCTGCGCTCGAGGCCGTGCCCGCGGGTGATCGGGATCAGCGAGGTCATCTCCAGCACGCGCGAGGAGAGCTGCTCGACCTCTTCGCGGAAGTCCTCGTTGCGCTGCTTCAGCGGCGCCCGCAGCTTCATCGCGATGAACGCCGCCGCCGGCACGAGCACGACGATCACGGGCAGGAAGCTCGGCGTCCGGTACGCGATGACGACCAGTCCGCCGATCAGCGCGGAGAGCGCGCCGAGGCCGCCGTCGGAGGCCTGCTGCATCATCTGCTCGATGGTCTCCACATCGCGGATGACCTTCGTCTGCAGCACGCCGGAGCTGACCCGCGTGTGGTACCCGATCGACAGCTCCTGCAGCCGCCGGCACAGCGAGATGCGCAGCGTGTTGCTGATCCGCCGGATCGCGTAGCTGTAGCAGCGCACGTAGAGCACGTGGCCGGGATAGTTGAGCAGCAGCAGCGCGAGCATCAGCCCGCAGTTGATCCAGAGCCGGAAGATCGGCTGGTGGCCCACGACGACGTCCACCACGTTCGCCGTGATCAGGGGAAGCAGCCAGGTCGGGCTCGACTTGACCGCGAACAGGACGGTCCCGAGGGCGAGCCTGCCCCGGTCCTCCCGCGCGAGATAGGCGAGCGTGCGCAGCGGGTGCTCGCCCCGGTAGTGATGGTCGATGGGCTCGGCGCAATACGCCATGTCGGACTCCCGTGACGAAGGTACCCGTCGATGATTCCAAAGCCCCACAACGAAAGAAAGGCATTTGCACGCCTCGCTAGGAGTTCGACAGACTTCGACGAGATTCGACACGGATGGCGACCCGCGACATCTACTCGCCCACGGCGGCGCCGTAGGCGAGTAGCGGTGTGCGTAGCGAGCGGTGCGAGGAGCGGTGCGAGAAAACGTCAGCCCAGAAGGGCCTTTTCAGCACCGATGGTGGTGTCCTCGCCGTGACCGGTGTGCACGACCGTCTCATCCGGAAGCGCGAAGAGCTTGGCGCGGATCGAGGCCTCAAGTGTCGGCCGGTCGCTGTAGGAGCGTCCGGTGGCGCCGGGACCGCCGTGGAAGAGCGTGTCGCCGGTGAAAACCGCACTCAGCTCGGGCGCGTACAGGCACACACCGCCGGGAGCGTGGCCGGGAGTGTGCAGCACGCGCAGCGTCGTGCCGCCGACCGTCAGCTCCTGACCGTCGCTCAGATCCGCGTCCCACAGGTAATCCGTATGGGTCAGCTCCCACAGCGGCCGATCGTCCGGATGCAGCAGGATCGGCGCGACAGTCTTCTCCCGCAGCTCGGGGGCGACGCGGACGTGGTCGTCATGCGCGTGCGTGCACACGATCGCCTTCACCCTCCGGTTACCGACCACGGCCAGGATCCCGTCGACCGAGTGCGGGGCGTCGATCACGATGCACTCGTCCTCGTCGCCCACGACCCACACGTTGTTGTCCACGTCGAACGTCTCACCGTCGAGGGAGAAGGTCCCCGAGGTCACGCCGTGGTCGATGCGCGCCGCCATCAGAGGATCACCACGCTGCGCAGGACGTCGCCGTGATGCATCCGCTCGAACGCCGCCTCGATGTCGCCGATCCCGATCTCCTCGGACACGAACGCGTCAAGATCAAGCCGGCCCTGCCGGTAGAGATTCACCAGCGTCGGGAAGTCGCGTGACGGCAGGCAGTCGCCGTACCAGGAGGACTTCAGGGAGCCGCCGCGGCCGAACACGTCGATCAGCGGCAGGTCCGGCACCTTCATCTCCGGCGTCGGGACGCCCACCAGCACGACGGTCCCGGCCAGGTCGCGCGCGTAGAACGCCTGCTTCCACGTCTCCGGACGCCCCACCGCCTCGATCACCACGTCCGCGCCGAACCCGCCGGTCAGCTCGCGAATCGCCTCGACCGGATCGGTGGCCGACGAGTCGACGGTGTGCGTCGCGCCGAGCCTCTTCGCCGTCGCCAGCTTCTTGGCGTCGATGTCCACCGCGATGATCTCGGCCGCGCCCGCCAGCGCCGAGCCCGCGATCGCCGCCGCGCCGACCCCGCCGCAGCCGATCACCGCGACCGACTTGCCCCGGGTGACGCCGCCGGTGTTGATCGCCGCGCCGATGCCGGCCATCACCCCGCAGCCGAGCAAACCGACAGCCGCCGGACGCGCCCGCGGGTCCACCTTCGTGCACTGACCGGCCGCGACGAGGGTCTTCTCGGCGAACGCGCCGATCCCCAGCGCCGGAGAGAGCTCGGTGCCGTCCTCCAAGGTCATCTTCTGCTTCGCGTTGTGAGTGGCGAAGCAGTACTGCGGCTCACCCCGGCTGCACGCCCGGCACTGGCCGCACACCGCCCGCCAGTTCAGCACGACGAAATCGCCCGGCGCGACCTCCGTCACCCCCGGCCCGACCGCCTCGACGATCCCGGAGGCCTCGTGCCCGAGCAGGAACGGGAACTCGTCGTTGATCCCGCCCTCGCGGTAGTGCAGGTCCGTGTGGCACACCCCGCAGGCCTGCACCTTCACCACCGCCTCACCCGGCCCCGGGTCCGGCACGTTGATGGTCACCAGCTCGACCGGCGCGCCCTTGGCCCGCGCGATGACCGCCTTCACCTGCTGCATGCAACACTCCTTCGGGTTGGTAGCGACGTATCGACGTCCACCAGCGATCATCCTCCGATGCGCGCGGGGCCGCTGCCCTTCTTCCGCACACCGGAATGTCGCGACTGCTAGCTTGAGACTCGTGCCCACCGACGAGGAGATCACCCGCCACCACGACTCCGATCCCGACGAGGACCCCTGGGTGCTCGGGCCGCCGAAGCCGACCGTCGTCGAACTCACCCCGTACGACCCGGAATGGCCCGCCCGATTCGCCGCCCTGGCCGACGGCATCCGCGCGGCCCTCGGCGGCACGGCCCTGGAGGTCGAGCACGTCGGCTCGACCTCCGTGCCCGGACTGGCCGCGAAGGACATCATCGACATCGACCTGACGGTCCCCGACTCCGCCGACGAGCCGAGCTACGTCCCGGCGCTCGAGGCGATCGGCTACGTCCTGACGATCCGCGAGCCCTCCTGGCACCAGCACCGCGGCCTGACCCTGCCGGCCCCGCGGGTGAACCTGCACGTGTTCGGCCCGGACTGCCCGGAGACCATTCGCCACCGCATGTTCCGCGACTGGCTGCGCACGCACCCCGACGACCGCGACAGGTACGAGCAGGCCAAGCACGACGCCATCCCCGGCGGCGGCCACGTGATGGACTACAACCGCCGCAAGCAGGACGTGCTCCGGGACATCTACGACCGCATGTTCCGCGCGGCGGGGATGAAGTAGAAGCGGCGGGGATGACGTAGAAAACGCGAGGCGGTGGCGCGGAACCCCGCACCACCGCCGCCGCAACTCAGGTTCTCGGCTAGCTTCCGGTAGCCACGTACAGGTACGAGAGCGCCGAATTGAGCTGCACGGTCAGCGCCGCCGGGATCGTCCCCTCGGTCTTGCCGCTCTGGATGGTGTTGCTCAGCTGCTCCCATTCGCTGTGATACGTCGACCCGGACGCCACGGCATTCTGCACGTCGGCGATCTCGCCGAGCAACGTGGTGGCGATCGTAGTGCTGATCAGGCCACTGCTTTCCGCGCCCTGCACGATCTGCGTCAGCTGAGTCACCGCACCCGCAGTGGACGTAGGCAGCGGCAGCGCCGCATTCTCATTCCACGTCGCTGTCCCGGATGCAGCAGCCGATGCGCTCGCACTCGCACCGGCACCTGCACCGGCGCCGGACGTCGACGCCGACTTCGACGCCGCAGTCGACGCCGCAGCCGCAGCCGCAACAGCCCCGGCGGACGCACTAGCCGTAGGCGCACACGCCGCGCTGCCCGACGAGGCAGCCCCCAGCGCAATACCCGACTTACTGTTCCCGGAGCCAACCGACGAGCCCTGATTGCCCGACGACCCGAACGCGTAACCCGACCCCATGCCGATCGCCAGCAACGCCACGCCACACGCCACCAGCACCCCGGTGCCAAGCCGAGGCCGCTGCCGCCCCGCCGCCGCAGCCGCAGAAACAGCGCCCCCCGCAAGCAGAACAGCCTCCGCCTCAGCCGCCACGGACTCGGACTCGGACGCGGACACAAGCCCCGAAGACGCCGCAGCACCCGAAGAAGCCGCACCCGCCGAAGCACCCGAGGCGGCAGAGCCCCCAGTCAGCCCGCCAGCCTCCGCACCAGCCCCCGCCGCACCGCGAGACTCCGCACCAGAACCGCCAGCAGCACCTTCGGCACCCGCACCGCCGGTTGTAGCCTCGGCGGCTCCGGCACCGGCCGCAACTGCTCCGCCAGCCACACCCTCGGATGCGAACGAAGCGGTTTCCATCTCCGCACCAGCCGCGACCACGGCCGCCGCGACTCCGGCGCCCGCAATCACGCCCAAAGCGCCCGCGCCAGCAGCACCCGCACTCTCACCAGCAGCGCCAGCACTTTCAGCAGCAGCACCAGCGCCCGCGCCTGCTTCGGCCGCTCCCGCTCCGCCCGCGCCTGCGCCAGCCGCGCCTGCTCCGGCCGCGCTAGCGCCCGCAGCTCCAACGCCGTCCGCTCCGGCACCTGCGGCGTTCATGTCGTTCATGTCCGCGCCCGCGCCCGCGCCCGCGCCTTCGCCCGCGCCTGCGCCGTCCGCAGCCAGCTCATCGACGACAGCGTCGGCCACAAGTCCAGCGGCCAGTGCGCCTGCCACGACCTCGGCTGCCACGACACCCGCCTCCGCCGCCGCCACTGCTGCCGTAGCCGCCACCGGGCGCTTCTTCGGCGAGTAGACGACCAGGGCCGGGGCACCGGCCAGGCCGCGAGCGGCCTCCGTCGCCGCCGCGCGGAAGGCGGCGAGCGTGGGGCGGTCCGCTGCGCGCTCGGCCAGGGCGCCGAGCAGGAGGGTCAGCAGCGCGGAGTCTTCCGCCTCTGCCAGCAGGATCCGGACATGCTCGCGGCTGCGCTCGCGCCAGACCGCCAGCAGTTCCGCGGTGCTCGCGGCGCCGGCCGCCTCGATGGCCTCCTTGTGGTAGGAGTCGAGGTTCGCCAGGCCGACCAGCGACGCGTACAGCAGCCAGCCGAGGGCGAAGACGTCCGCCGCCTCGTTGGCGCCGCCGCCGGCGATCCGCTCGGGGGCGAAGAAGCCGGTGACCTGCTCGGCGACCTCGACCTGCTCGTCGTCGGCGGTGGCGAGTCCGGCGACCATGTCCACCAGGCACGCCCGCTTACGCAGGTTCCAGGCCGAGGCCGCGCTGATCCAGCCGTGGCTGTAGCCGGCCTCCAGCGCCTCCTCCAACGCCGCGGCGAGCAGCGCGACGAGGCTCAGCGCCTCCGCGGGCGCCAGCGGACGGCGGACGATGCGGCCGGTCAGCGGCTTGCCGAGGGCGGGCGCCTGCACGGCGAACTCGACCACGACCTCCACGTGCGTGGCCGCGCGGCCAACGGCTCCCGAGGCACCGAGCGTGCGCGAGTCGAGGATCAGCCGCACCTCGCCCTCGTCGAGGACCTGCGGCGTCGCAATGGCTTTCCATGCGCGCATCTCCTCGGCGATGCGGCCGAGGCCCGGTTTGTCGGAGAAGCAGACCCAGACCTCGGAGCCGGTCTCCTGGTCGACGCCGCCCCAGAACTCGCCGGCGCCCAGGTCTTCGTGTCTGCGGACGAGGCGGTATCGCTCCGCGAGGACCATGCCCTCTGATATGCCGATCACGGGCCGCATTCTGCACGTATAGAAGGCCTATGGCAAAGCGGGCAAGGGTCCGAATGGTAGGTCACGAATTACATCCGCGTGAACTGGATCATCAGCCGATGAGTATGACCCTGAAAGTCCTGATTCGATCTACCGGCAATCCGCTGACTCCGCGAGCGCCGCTATTCGCGCGTGACGCGTCTCACGCGGCTGGCATGCGATCATGCGCGACCGGCGATGCCGCTCTTCGACACCCCCGAGGACTCGGCCGCCCATGTGCGGTGTACCGAATGCGGATTCCCGCATTACCTGAATCCGATGACAGCATGCGGCGGCCTGGACCGAAGCGGCTGAGAGTCTCGTCCCCACCAGGCGCGATTTCACATCCTGACGGCGATCCGGCCCGGCGCGAGGGGCGGCCGGGCCGGAGGTGCGTCATCTGGCGCGGCGTCAGAAGTTCTGCAGGCCCGACTGGTCGTAGGCGCCGCCCTGCTGCTGGCTCGGGTCGCCGTAGCCGCCCTGGCCCTGGCCGCCCTGCTGCGACTGGTCGTCGAACTGGGCAGTCTGCTGACCGAGATCCGAGCCGGGCTGGTATCCCTGGAAGCCGGGCTGGTTCTGGTTGTCGAGGTGCTGGTCGTAGCCGCCGTTCTGCAGCTGCTGCGGGTCGACCCCCATCTGCTGGAGCACGTCGGCGTGCTGCCGCGGGTCGACCTGGCCGCCGCCGAGGTTCGACAGCTGCTGGGCAGCCTGCTGGTGGTCGCCGCCGAGCTGGCCGACGAGGTTGGCGATCTGATGCGGGTCGAAACCGACCATCAGGGGTCTCCTTCAGTACGAAATCGGAAGAAATTACGTGATTTCCACCCAAACACCGCAGCTCGCGGACCGCAAAGGCGACGCGCGGGCGCATCCTCGCGGGCGGCGCCGTCGGGTCCGCGCCTTACACGCAGGGTGACCTGGAACGGGTCGGCAAACGGGGGGATTCGGGAATCGGCGTCCGCGAATCACCCACGCAGACCAGTGGACCAGCGGACCAGCGGACCAGCGGACTCCGCGCCGCAAACCGTGAAGGTGACGGCAGGGACGACGCACTCAAGCGCCGGACGACAGCGCCCAACCGCGGGGGGACGACACGCAGTGCACGACGGCCAGCGAAGGGCGGCGCTCGACGGCCAGCGGAGGACAGTGCTCGACGGCCAGCGAAGGGCAGCGCTCGACGGCCAGCGGAGGACAGTACTCGACGGCGGGCGGTGGCGAGAGTCAGGCGACGGCTTCGCGCATCGGCGACCGAGACACAGCAGGCTACGGCGGGACAAGGCAGGCGGAGGCGACTGGCAATACGGCTGGCAGAGGACCGCCAGGCGACGTCTTCGCGCATCGGCGACCGAGACACGTCAGGCGACGGCGGTACATGGCACGCGGAGGCGACTGGCAACACGGCCGGCAGAGGCGACTGGGACATGGCTTGCCGAGGCGGCCGGGACGGCGGCGGGCTTGGGAGTCGACGTTGGGTGTCAGCTGCCGGCAGTTGGGACGCGTGTGCCGATGGAGGTGATCATCAGGTCGACGGCGAGCTCGAAGTTCTCCGGGCGGTCGAGGGAGGGGATGTGGTCGATGAGGGCGGCGAGGTTCGGGTACTGATCGTGCGGAAGCGAGCGGTAGTCGACTTCCCAGGAGCGCAGGTCGGCCTCGCGCTTGGGGGCGTCGAGGGCAAGCAGCGCCGCGTCCATGCTGGCGTAGGCGAGCACGAAGTCGGCGAAGACGCGGTAGCAGCGGGCGGCCTCGGGGTCGGGCAGGCCGGCGCGGCGCATGCAGCCGAGGATGTACTCGACGACCGCGAATTCGTGACGGCGGCGGGCCGTGCGGGCGGCGACCAGTTGGCCGACGTGCGGATGCGCCAGGAACGCGGCGTGGATCCGGCGTGCGATGAAGCGCAGGTCCTCGGCCCAGTCGTCGGTCGTCGGCAGGCCGTCGGAGGTGGCGTCGGCGTGCAGTTCGTCGGTCAGGGCGAGCAGCAGTTCGTCCTTGTCGCGGAAGTGCCGGTAGATCGCGGTCGGGTGCGCGCCGAGCTCGCGCCCGATCCGTTCGAAGGTCAGCGCCTCGATGCCGTCCCGGTCACACACCTTCATCGCGGCCTCGGCGATCACCTGCTGGTTCAGGCTGCCCCGCGCCCGCCGCGCCTTCGGTTCCGCCTTCGACTGCACCCTGGCCTCTGCTTTCGACTGCACCCTGGCCTCCGCATTCGGCCGCGTTTCAGGCTCCGCCTTCGATTGCACGTTCGCCTCCGCATTCGGCCGCGTTTCAGGCTCCGCCTTCGACTGCACGTTCGCCTCCGCACTCGGCCGCGTTTCAGGCTCCGCCTTCGATTGCGCGTTCGCCTCCGCACTCGGCCGCGCTTCAGGCTCCGCTTTCGACTGCACGTTCGCCTCCGCATTCGGCCGCGTTTCGGGCTCCGCGTCCCGCCGCGCCTTGGATTCTCGAGCATCCGGCCGCGCCGTGGTCTCCCCCTTCGACCGCGCCTTCGGTTCCGTTTCGGGCTGCGCCTTGGCCTTGGCTGTCATCGTCCCGCGTCCTTCCCGCCGTCCCCGGATCCGCACCGGGATGCTACCTGTCTCGCCCCGGGCCGGCCCGGGCGCACGCCTCAGTCGCCGTCCCGGTCGGCCCGCTGGGGGAGCGTCGTACCTCGTCATCCTCCCGAAACATGATAGTCACGCCTATTGACTATCTCCTTGATTATCTACAGACTGACGGCTCGAACCGCTGCTCGTGCCCCGCCCCTGCTCCCCGCTCCCGGAGGCGCCCCATGGCCAGCACCATCGGTACAGAGACCGAATCGCCCGCTCCCCCGAGCGCCGCGTCGGTCGAGGTCCGGTCCATCGACTACGTGCCGCAGAACGAACGGCACGGCACGACGCGGCACCTTGGCGCCGTCTGGTTCGTGAGCAACATCAACCTCACCGCGATGGCCACCGGCGTCACCGCGCTGAGCATCGGCGCCGGGCTGATGTGGACGATCATCGCGACCGTCGTCGGCTCGCTGTTCGGCTCGTTCTTCATGGCCTTCCACTCGGCGCAGGGCCCGCAGCTCGGCCTGCCGCAGCTGGTGCAGTCCCGGCCGCAGTTCGGCTACCTCGGCGCGGCGCTGACAGTGTGGGTCTTCGCCCTGGTCAACTACGTGGCCTATAACACCTCCGACGCGCTGCTCAGCGGCGACGCGATGCACACGCTGTTCGGGCTCGACACGAACGCCGGGTACTTCGTCGCCGCCATGATCGCCGCGATGATCTCGCTGTTCGGCTACCGGTGGATCCACACCGTCAGCCGCTGGCTGACCTGGCCGCTCGTCGTCGTCATGGTCGTGCTGACCGTCGCGGCGCTCTCGAACGCTACGCTGCCCTCCGGCGCTTTCTCGCTCGGCGCGTTCCACGCCGGACCGGTGATGACCGTGTTCGTCATCGTCGCCGGCTTCCAGCTCGGCTGGGCGCCCTATGTCTCGGACTACTCGCGGTATCTGCCCGCGAAGGTCGGCGTGCGCTCGACGTTCTGGTGGACGTATCTGCCCAGCGGCTTGTCGGCGATCTGGGTGTTCGTGATCGGCGCCGTCGCCTCCGCGGCCTACCCGACGGCGACTCCGGTGGACGCCTTCAAGAAGGCCGCCGACAGCCTGTTCGGCGGACTCGGCGCGATCGTCGTGTTCTCGCTGCTGGTGGGGCTGCTCGCCGTGATGGCCATCAACCAGTACGGCGGCATGATGTCGATGATCTCGATCAAGGACTCGGTCTCCCCGGTCAGTCCGACCCGGCGGATCAGGGCGGTCTGCATCGCCATCATGTTCCTGCTGGTCTGGGGCGTGGCCCAATTCGTCGGCATCGACCGGTTCAACTCGTTCTACGGAAACGTGCTGATCTTCCTGACGTACATCTTCACGCCGTGGACCGCGATCAACCTGGTCGACTACTTCTGGGTGCGCCGCGGCCTGTACTCGGTCAAGGAGATCTTCAACCCGCGCGGCATGTACGGGCGCTGGGGCTGGCGCGGTAACGTCGCCTACCTGGTCAGCATGCTGGTGATGCTGCCGTTCATGGTCACGACGCCGTACACGGGCTTCCTGGCCGCGCGGCTGTCCGACGTGGACTACTCGATGTTCATCGGCCTGCCGGTCGCGGGCCTGCTCTACCTGTACTTCTGCCGCAGCCTGGACCTCCCGGCGGAGCGGCGGATCGTGGAAGAAGAGGGAATTCTCACCGATGCGCACAGCTGAGTACGCAGATCTGCTGCTGACCGGCGCCCGGGTCCGCTCGGGTGCCGGGAGGTGGTCCGAGGCGGTCGCGGTGCGCGGCGGCCGGATCGCCGCGGTCGGCACCCGGGCCGAGCTCGCGGCGCTGGCCGGGCCGCGCACCCGGGTCGTGGACGCGGGCGGCCACGGCCTGGTCGTGCCGGGCTTCCAGGACGCGCACGTCCACGCGCCGTTCGCCGGGCGCAACCGGCTGCGGCTGTGGCTCAACGACCTGGCGGGCCGTCAGGCGTACCTGGACGCGATCGCCGAGTACGCGCGCACGCACCCGGACGAGCCGTGGATCGTCGGCGGCGGTTGGGCGATGGAGTACTTCCCCGGCGGCACGCCGCGCAAGGAGGACCTCGACGCGATCGTGCCGGACCGGCCCGTCTTCCTGTTCAACCGCGACGTGCACGGCGCGTGGGTGAACTCCAAGACGCTGGAGATGGCCGGGATCACCGGCGAGACACCGGACCCCGCGGACGGCCGGATCGAGCGCGACCCGGCCACCGGCGAGGCGACCGGCACCGTGCACGAGGGCGTCGCCTACCGGATCAACGAGCACGTCGTACCGGAGCCGACCCGCGCCGAGTGGGAGGCGGCGATCCTGAACGCGCAGGAGTACCTGCACGGCCTCGGGATCACCGGGTGGCAGGACGCGTGGGTGACGCCGCAGACCCAGGCCGCGTACGAGACGCTCGCCGCGGACGGCCGGCTGACCGCCCGCGTGGCCGGCGCGCTCTGGTGGGAGCGCACCCGCGGCCTCGAGCAGATCGACGACCTGCGGGCCCGGCGCGAGCAGGCGCTGAAGGTACGGGCGCCGGGCCACGCGCTCGGCTCCGGCTTCCACCCGACGACGATCAAGATCATGACGGACGGCATCCTGGAGAACCACACCGGCGCGCTGTTCGAGCCCTACTGCGACGGCTGCGGCGGGCACGGCGCCGACGACGCCGAGAGCTCCGAGTCGGGCCACGGGGCGGGCCGGGGCCTGACGTACGTCGAGCCGGAGCTGCTCGCCGCGGCGCTCGCCGAGCTGGACGCGGCCGGCTTCCAGGTCCACATGCACGCGATCGGCGACCGGGCCGTGCACAACGCGCTCAACGCGGTGGCCGCGGCCAAGGCGGTCAACGGCCCGAGCCGCAACCGGCACCACATCGCGCACGTCCAGGTCATCCGGCCGAGCGACATCGCGCGCTTCGCCGAACTGGACGTGATCGCCAACTGCCAGGCCTACTGGGCCCAGCACGAGCCGCAGATGGACGAGCTGACCGTGCCGTTCCTCGGGCCGGAGCGGGCGGCGCAGCAGTACCCGTTCGCGAGCCTGCTCGCGGCGGGCACCCGGCTGGCGATGGGCAGCGACTGGGCCGTGACCACGGCGAACCCGCTGGAGCAGCTCGAGGTGGCGGTGACCCGGATCGACCCGGAGCACCGCGACAACCCGTCGTTCCTGCCCCTGCAGCGGCTGACGATCGATCAGGCCTTCGACGCGTTCACGGCCGGCTCCGCATACGTGAACCACGACGATCAGGGCGGCCGGATCGAGCCCGGCGCCCGGGCCGACCTCGTGCTGCTCGACACGGACGTGTTCGATCCGGAGTTCACCGCGAACGGCCGGGCGCCGATCGCCGACGCGAAGGTGAAATTGACGATCGCGGCGGGCGAAGTCGTCTATGAGGCTTAGGAGCCGAGTCACGCGGCCTGGGTCATGGGGTTCGCGAGCCGCCGGCCCACCATGTGCTTGCGCTTGGGATCCTCCGTAGGTTCCGGCAGCCCCTTCGGCCGCCGCGCGCCATCCCGGCAACCCGGCCTTCCGGCGATCAGTGGCAGACCTTTGAGATTCCGCACAGAACCGCCTTGGCGCTGAACGGGGGCGCCCGGACATCCGTATCCCGAGGTGAGACCTCTGATGCGCAGTGCTCCGAGAGAGGCAGGCCCCGAATGTACGATCTCGCCGCCGCACCCGTGCCGACGACGCCCGCGATCGTGCCCGCGTCCCTCCGCGTCACCCTCGCCTACGGCCAGGACCTGGTCAGCGCCGAGTTCTCCGGGCTGCGGCCGCTGCCCTCGGCGCCCACCGTGTACTCGGCCTTCCACTGGACGGCCGCCCCCGACCAGGTGCCGACCCTCGCCGTCGCGCCGGTCTTCCTCGGCGTCGGCGAGGGCGGCTGCCTGTTCGTCGACCTGGCCCTCGCGCCGAGCGTGATCACGGTCACCGGCCGGCAGCGGGTGCGCGAGGAGCTCGGCGCCGAGCTGGCCAACCGGCTCGGTGCGGCGATCCGCGACGGCGCGCGCCGCTTCGCGGTGGTCGTCGCGGGCCGGCCCTTCCACCCGGACCTGCTCGTCGTCGACCCGATCCTGGTGGAGCGGCTCGACGACTTCGACCCGGCCCGGCTCGCCGACCACGTCGACGTCTGCTTCGTCGTCTGCGCGCTGACCGCCCCCGCCGACGCCCAGGCCATCCACCGGCTGAGCACCCCGCGCCCGGGCCGGCGGATCGTGCCTATCCTGGTCGACGAGGTGGTGGCCGCCGACTGGTCGCTGTTCGCCCGCTGAGGCGGCCGCCGGCCCGCTCCGGCCGGGACGATCGGCACGGGATTACGGCGTCGGCCCGACCGAGCCGGTTTCCGGTGCCGGTGAACGATTCCCCGCCGCTCTGCGTACCGCGGAGCATGGGAGGATCACGCCACAGGCGACGACGACGCAACGAGCCACCCACGCCGATCGAGCTGCTGCTCAGCGACCCCGCCACGGTACACGCCGCGACCGATGCCTTCGCGCGCGCCGAGCAGCCGGAGAACGCGGCGTGGCCGTTCGTGGCCTCGGTGGGCCTGCGCACGGTCACGTTGCGCTGGGCGTTCGGGACGGCCGCGTCCGTGCCCGAGCCGCTGGCCCCATGGCGTCCCGGGCGAGACCCCCGGGTGTGGATCGCGGACCGAGACGAGATCGGCGTAGGGGGCCCAGCCGCCGACCCCGGCGCCGCGAACGCCACGCTGGCCATCGGCCAGTTCGAGGAGACAGTGGTCTTCATCAACACCTCGCGCGCGCCGGGGCCCATCGCGGTGGCCGGCGGTGCCGACGAGGACTCCGTCCTGCTCCGCGAGCTGATCGCACGCCAGGCCCGCAGCCTGGGCGCGGAATGGCTGCAAGACGGCGCCGCCAACCGCGGCGGCGACGGCGAGCGCCGCGGCGCGTGGTGGCCGATGGAGATCGAGGGCGACGCGATCGTGCTGCTGGGCCTGGCGATCGCCCGCATGTTCACGGCCGACGAAGCGCGCCTGGCCTGCGAGCTGATGCAACGCACTGCGACCGAGGAACGGCAGCGCCAGACGTACGTCGTCGGCCGCGAGATGGAGGCGATCGAGGCCCCCGCCGCTGCGACGGCACCGGCGGCGGCCTCGGAGCCCGCCGCCGATTCCGCGTCCAGTCCCGAGACCGAGTACATCGACAAGTGGCGCAGGCTCGGCTACGTCGAGGATGAGTCCGAACCGGCTACCCCGGAGAACGCCGACCTCGAGGACTGGCTACGCCAGGTCAAGGCCGCCGCAGCTACCCGAGTCGAGCCCGCGTCGGTGGCGAGGGCCGCCGCCCCGACAGCGGCTCCCGCTGTGGCGTCGGCTCCCGCTGTGGCGTCGGCTCCCGCTGTGGCGTCGGCTGCGGCTGCGGCGACGGTTCCGGCTGCGGCAGCGGCTCCCGCTGTGGCGGCGTCGTCTGTGTTGTCGTCGACTTCGGTTCCGGTCCCGGCGCCGACTTCGACTCCGATCCCGGCCCCGGATTCGGCGCACTTGACCCCCGCCTCGGCGGCGTCGGCTTCAGGTTCGGCCGCTCCGGGCTTACCCGAGGCTCACACCCTGGCCACGACCGGCGCGCAGCCCGCACTGCAGACGGCCTCAGAACTTCCGGTCAGCGGCGCCAATCTCGCGGCCGCCTCCGCCTCCACCCCCGCGTCGTCCACCTCACCGGTGCCGCCGCCGGTGGCCTCGACGTCCTCCGTGCAGGACGCGCCGTCCAGCGCGGGCAGCCCCGCTCGCACCTTCGCGCCTTCCCCCGCCCCTGTCGAGGACGACCTCGACGACTGGGCCTCAGGCTTCGCCGTCTCCTCGGCGGACCAGACCGCGCACCGCTGACCACCCCGCACCCGCACGCTCAGTCTCAACCGCCGCACACCGCAGCGCACAGAAAAAAGGACCAGCAACGCCATGCGATTCGCCGTGACCGTCCAGGGCCGCAGCAGTACGCGGCACGTGCTCGTCGGCGCGGGGCCCGACACCCCGCTCGGGCAGGCGACGGCCGCCATCGCCGACGCGCTCGAGGAGCCGGGCACCGAGCTCTACCACGGCTCGCGCCGCCTCGACCCGGAGGCGCTGCTCGCCGACGCCGGACTGCTCGAGGGCGCGAGCGTCTCGTTCGCCGGCACGCCCGCCCTGCCCGAGGAGCCGCCGCCGCTGCTCGAACTGCACACCGTCTCCGGACTCGGCGCGGGCTCGATCTACCCGCTGCCGGCCGGCCGGCACACCGTCGGATCCGCCGGCCGCAGCGCGATCCCGATCGCCGGGGCCGCGCCGTTGGCCGCGGAGATCACCGTGACGCCGGACGGGGTCGTCTCCGTGCTGCTGCACGACGGCGCCGAACTGATCGCCGTCGTTCCTCCGCCGCCGGCGCCCGAGCCCAAGCCGCAGCGCGGCGAACCCGTGGTGCCCAAGCCGATTCCGCCCGCACCCGAGCAGCCGCCCGGCGGCGGATCCGGCGCCGTCTGGTGGCACCGGGACGCCGACCTGGTCGTCCGGGACACGGTGCTGCGCTGGGCCGAGCCGACCGCGCCCGACTCCTCGGTGCAGCCGACCGAGGACGGTGTCGGGCTGGACTTCAACCGGCCGCCGCGGATCGTGGAGCCGGTGCCGCAGCGCCGGCACCGCATCCCGCATCGGCCGGTGTTCCGCGGCCGCAACCCGTTCCCGATGGTCATGGTGATCGCCCCGGCGATCATGGGCTTCACCATGGCGTACCTGCTGCACAACCTGCTCTACAGCACGTTCGCGTTCTTCTCTCCCGTCTTCGCCGTGGCCAACTGGATCACCTCGCGGCGCAACGGACGCAAGAAGTACAAGCGGGACCTGGCCGAGTACTACGTGCTCAAGGCCGAGAAGGAGCGGATGATCGAGCAGGCGGTGCGCGACGAGCGCGTGCTGCGGCTGAATCTCACCTCCGACCCGGCCGCGCTGCGGCTGATCGCCACCGGCCCCGGCAGCCGGCTCTGGGAGCGGCGCCGGCGCGACCCCGACCACCTGGTGCTGCGGCTCGGAACGGCGGATCAGCCCTCGATGCACGAGATCGAGGACTCGGACCGCGGCGGCGAGTTCAGCGACCGCGTGCGCTGGACCGTGCCGAGCCTGCCGGTCGGCTTCGCGCTGGCCGATCGCGGCGTGGTCGGCATGGCCGGCCCCGCGGAGCGGATCCGGCCCCTGGCCGGCTGGCTGCTCGCCCAGATCGCGGTCCTGCACAGCCCGCACGGCGTGCGCCTCGCCGTCCTGACCGACCCGGACCGCGCGGCGGACTGGGAGTGGCTGCGCTGGCTGCCGCACCTGCGCTCGCCCTACGCTCCCACGCTGCTGATCGGCAACGACGCGGAGACCGTCGGGCACCGCCTGTCCGAGCTCACCGGCACGCTGACCCGCCGTCAGGAGGCCGCGAAGTCGCCGACCGCGCGCGCCATCTTCGCCGACCCCGACCTGGTGATCCTGGTCGACGGCGCACGCCGGATGCGCGATCTGCCCGGCATGATGCAGCTGTTCACGGACGGCCCGCGGATGCGGATGTTCTTCATCTGCGTGGACAGCGAGATGCGCATGCTGCCCAAGGAGGCCAGCTCCGTCATCGTGGACGACGGCGAACGGGTGACGCTGCGCCAGGACGGCCTGCCCGAGTTCGCCGGGATCCGGCCCGACCTGGTCGGCCCCGACTGGTTCGAGGCCGTGGCCCGCGCGCTCGCCCCGCTGCGCGACGCCACGATCGACGAGGGCAGCGTGCTGCCGGACCGGCTGCGGCTGACCGAGCTGCTGGACCTCGAATCCCCCGACGCCGACGTCATCGCCCGGCTCTGGCAGTCGCAGCCCGCCTCGACCGTCGCGCCGATCGGCATGGGCTACGACGGTCCGCTGGCGATCGACCTGGCGCAGGACGGCCCGCACGCGCTGATCGCGGGCACCACCGGCTCCGGCAAGTCGGAGCTGCTGCAGACCCTCGTGGCCTCGCTGGCCGTGGCCAACCGGCCCGACGAACTGACGTACCTGCTCGTCGACTACAAGGGCGGCTCGGCCTTCCGCGACTGCGTGAACCTGCCGCACACCCTCGGCATGGTCACGGACCTGGACGGCCACCTCGTGAACCGCGTGCTGGAGTCGCTGGCGGCCGAGCTGCGCCGGCGCGAGCGGCTGCTGGCCGAGTACGGCGCGAAGGACCAGCCCGACTACCTGATGAAGCGCCGGCTCGAGCGCGGGATGCCGCCGCTCCCCCGGCTTCTGCTGATCGTGGACGAGTTCGCGACTCTGGTGCGCGAGGTACCGGATTTCATCCCCGGCATGGTCTCGCTGGCGCAGCGAGGCCGTTCGCTGGGCATCCACCTCGTGCTGGCCACGCAACGCCCGGCCGGCGTCGTGTCCCCCGACATCAAGGCGAACACGAACCTGCGTATCGCGCTGCGGGTGCTGGACCCGAACGAGAGCAAGGACGTCATCGACACGTCGGACGCGGCGCTGATCCCGACGAACCTGCCTGGCCGCGCGCTGGTGCGGCTCTCGCACCGCTCGGTCACCGCGTTCCAAGCGGCTTACAGCGGCGCCCCGTTCCACACCACCGAGCAGCCCGCGACGCCCGCGTCGGCGGTCGAAGTGCCCTGGCTCAAGCTCGGAAGGCAGGAGGACCTGCCGCTCGCGACCCCCGTCGCCGCGCCCGAGTCCGAGTACGCGGAAACCGACCTTTCGATGCTCGTCCAGGCCATGCGGCGTGCCGCCGAGGACATGAAGATCGAGCCGCAGCCGCGCCCCTGGCTGCCGGAACTCCCCGAGCACATCACCCTCGCCGCCCTCCACGAGCTGGCCTCGTCTTCCCGCGCCACGGCGGTCCCCGGCGAGCCGAGCCCGTTCGGCGCGGCCGCGGAGCCCGGCGGCGAACTGCCGCCGATCGCGATCGGCATCGAGGACCTGCCGGTCATCCAGGAGCAGCGTCCGGTGATGCTGGACCTGAAGACCTTCACCCACCTGGCGATCCTCGGGACGGCCCGATCTGGCCGTACGCAGGCGCTGCGCACCCTCGCGGGCGCGCTGGCCGAGCGCTACGCGACCGCCGAGGTGCACATCTACGCCATCGACGCGGCGGGCGGCGGGCTCTCAGTGCTCGACGCACTCCCGCACACCGGCGCCGTCGTGGGCCGCGGCGACCTCGAGCGCATCGACCGCCTCCTGACCCGCCTCGCCGAGGAGCTGACCCGCCGCCAGGAACTTCTCGCGGAACACCACAGCAGCAACCTGACGGAGCTGCGCGCCGCGATGCCGCCGGGACCGCGCCCGGGCCACCTGATGCTGTTCGTCGACGGCTGGGAATCGCTGCACGCGACCATCAGCGAGCACGAGAACGGCCGCCTGCTCGACGAGGTACACCGCCTCCTGCGCGAAGGCACCGCCGCCGGCGTCCACCTCGTCATCGCCGGCGACCGCGGCCTGTCGAATGGCCGCATGAGCAACCTGATCGAGCACCGTGTGATGCTGCGAATGAGCGACCGCAACGAGTTCATGGTCCTCGGCATGCGCGCCCAAGAGGTACCCGTCCGCGTGGCCCCGGGCCGCTGTTGGCAGTCCGGCAGCATCGCCGAGATGCAGTGGGCGCTGCTGACCGAGGACCCCTCGGGCCAAGCCCAGGCCGAGGCACTGCGCCGCATCGGCCGCAACGCCGCCCAGCGCGACGCGGGCACGCTCCAGGTGAACAAGCCCTTCACCGTAGGCAAGCTGCCCATCGGCATCGAGTTCGCAGCAGCGTTCCGTCAGCTCACCGAACTTAAGCCGCTGGTCGGCCTCCTAGGCATCGGCGCCGACGAAACCGGCCCTGTCACGGTCGACTTCACCGGCCGCGGCTACGCCTTCGCCGTCGCGGGCCCCAGCGGCAGCGGCAGGTCGAACACCTTGGCCACCCTGGCCATCTCCCTCCTGGCCGGCCGCACCAAGCTCCTCGTCATCACCCCCCGCGAGTCCCCGCTCCGCCGCCTGGCCGCCGATCCCAACGTGCGCGTCCTGGCGAACGCCCAGCCCGAAGCCAAGGACATCGAGGAGAGTCTCGAGCAGCTAGGCGCCCCCTGCGTCGTCATCATCGACGACGTGGACCTGCTGGTCGGCGCCCTGGCCCTGGACGCCCCCCTCAGGAACCTGGTCAGAACGGGCCGCGACCGCGGCATAGGCCTCGCCTACGCGGGCTCCGCCGAGGGCCTCCAGGTCCCCACCGGCTGGATCAGCGAGGCCCGCCGCTCCCGCGCGGGCGTCCTCCTCCAGCCTCAGTCCATGAACGAAGGCGACGTCATCGGCGGCCGCCTCCCCATGGAAATCGTCCGCCGCCCCCTCAAGCTGGGCCGGGGCTACGTGGCCCACCAGACCACGGGCGCCGCCACCGCCATCGCCCTGCCCCTGACCGAACTCCGCGAAGGGGCGCCGCCGAGTAGGGCGGAGTATTCACGCTGTATGCGTGCTCCTGACCCCGTCGGCGGATGACGCTGTTTGGCGTCGTCTGGCGGTGGATTATCTCGACGGGGTGCAGCAGCATCGATCTGCCGACGCTTCCAGGGCGGCGCGCTTAGCGCAACCGCGGCGTGCGGCGCTGAGGCGCCGGTCCGCGCGGCGCCGCCCGGCCGCCGCGAGCCCGACACTCATGCTTACCCGCGGGAGTGAACCACCCGCCGCCAGGCAGCGGGCAGAACGCACACCGGCAAGAGTCCGATACCCCGTCATGCGCGATCGCGGCACAAACGGTGGCAGCATATTAGGACCCGCATGTCGAACGTTCAGGCCGAGTTCTCGATCTGTCGCGCGGCTCTGGCGCCGCCGAGGCCCCGGGGCCAGCCCCGCTGGCGTGTCCCGAAGAAATTCCCAATGGGCCGATGGGCTGGATGTCTGTATCCACGAGGCCTAGCCGAAATCGATTGCGTGCGAGGCTGAGCGACTTCGCCGTCACGCGGTCCGCCGACCGCATGGAATGATTGAGCTGTCGGCACATATCCCGCGCGCTTTATCCGCCCTCGGATCTTGAGGTCCGGAGGCGCGTCTGCTCAGCCGCTGCCCTGCGAAACCAGGGCACGAGAAAATCCCGTGTGCTCGCCAAGCCCGCCGCCTCAGAAGCCTCAGCCCAATCCTTGAATTGAGGCTCTGAACGGTCGTGAAGCTGACCGGCGGCACCCGCACCGTGAACAGGACCCTGGAGGCCAAATCGCGTGCCCTGGCCGGGTTGAAGGGTTATGTCATCAACCTCGAATCCTGCCCCGCCGGCTCCCCGATCACGCCAGAGTTCGTCATCGGCGCCTACCACCGGCTCTTCCAGATCGAGAAGTCGTTCCGCATGTCAAGGCACGACCTTCGAGCCCGGCCTATCTACCACCGCACCCGCGACTCGATCGAAGCGCACCTGACCATCGTGTTCGCAGCCCTGGCCGTCGGGTGCTTCATCAAGGAGCGCACTGGCTGGTCGATCCGCAGGTTCATCCAGACCGCCCGCCGCTACCGCACCATCGAGACCCAGGCCGGCACCCACACCATCACCGCCGCCGACCCGCTCCCCGACGACCTCGCCCAAGCGCTCGACCACATCCACCGCACTGACACGCGCTGATCCTGGCCGGCCGGGCTACCGACCGCCGGAGGTGGCTGCACCGGCCGGGCCGGCGCCCATCGGCAAGCCGAACGGCAGCTTCCCGTACTCCTCGACCGCCAGCGGGTACCGCTCAAATGACGGCAGCCAGTCCGTGTCGATCACGGCGGTCAACACCGCGTGCAGCCAATCGCTGAAGTCCATCTCGTGCCGCACGATCTGCCCGACGACCTTGGAGGAGACCAGCACACGCCATCGGTCACCCGCAGGTTCCAGGCAGAGCAAGTCTCCTTCCACGGTCGAGCCCCACAGCAGCAGCCCGCCGTCCGCTGGGAGAAGGTCGATCTCCTCGCCCTCGTTCCAATCGGCGACGGACTCGTACAGCGAACCGACGAAGCCCAGCGTCCGCGGGCCCGAGACCTGAAAGTACCCCTCCCACGTCGCATCGCCATAGGCCGCCAGGAGCAATAGGAAGTCCGGCGGCAAGCTGATGCCCCAGCGCTCCTCCAACTGGTGCAACTCGGCTTCACCGCCCGCCCGCAGTGGCTCACCCAGCAGCGGTCGAAAGTCGAGCACGTCCCGCATGCGATCGCCTTCATCTCGATGGTGCGACGAACCTACAGCACAACCCCCTCACGGGCGCGGAGAGCATCAAGCCGACCCCAACGGCCAGCGTTGCGCACTAACTTGAGCCAAGTCGAATCGACCGGACCTCATCACACCATCCACACGCGAACCACAGCCGAACCAGCCTCCCCGCGGGTGTCTGAGCTGGGCCGCAGGAGACGATGATGTTGATCTCGAGGGTGACTTTCAGTTTGAAACTGCAGCCGGTCCTGCCAACGCAACGGGTGGGAGGGTGGGCAAGCGCAAACCACGGGGCGCAGCCCCGATAACCCCGGCCGGCAGCGGAACGCAGGCCTCAGCGGTCTACGTACGTCGGCTGGCTAGCCGAGGGCTGCGATCGTCAGAGCGCTGCGGAGCAGGCGGCCGTGGCGGCCTCGCCAGAGGAAGGCTCCGGCGTCCTGCTTGGGCCAGAGGAGGTAGTGCATGCTGCCCAGGACTGCCGTCTCCGGCCCGCGGCGGAAGGCGAGCTTGGCCGACTGGCCGCCGTCCAGGTGGTGGACGGTCTCTGCGTCTTGGCCGTCGGCCTCGAGGATGCGGGCGGTTTCGGAGCAGGAGACGCCCTGGAAGCCCTTGGCCAGCGGGGCGCCGTCGAAGACGCGCAGGCGTAGGACGTCGTCGGTCAGGGCGATCAGGGTGCGGGCGTAGCGGGCGCCGGGGAGGAACGGCGAGAGGCCTAGCGACTCGTCGTAGCCGTCCAGGGCTTCGCCGCGGGCGGCAGCGGCGGCGCTCGGGCCGATGGAGAAGCCTGATGCGATGGCGGCGGCTTCGAGGTCGTCGATGGAGATGATCTCGACTTCGTCGCCGGGGCGGACGTCTCCGATCACGTCGGAGGTGCCGCGGAGGACGAATGCGCCTTCGAAGAGGTCCGCGCCGCCGGCATGGTGGACGGACGTGACGACGTGGCGCTTGGTGTCGTCAGTCAGGGCTATGACAAGGTCGATGACCTCGTCGGTTGCGGCGGGAGTGCGGTTTTGGGCGCGGTTTACGCCGCGGAGCAGGGCTACGCGCTCGGCCTCGGTGTACTCGACGCGGCAGTTCGCGGCGCCGTAGACGGTCAGGAACCCGGCGTCGGCGGGCCGTACGGGGGCTTTGGAGCCGATCCAGCCGTAGCAGCGGTCGGCTATGCGCAGGGTTCCGCGTGCGTCTAGCTCGCGTAGTTGTACGCGGCCGTCGCGGCCGACTATGAACGCTGGCTTGGCGACGGTGGGCAGCGAGACCGTCATGCCGTCGCGGGCGCAGAAGTCCAGGCAGAACTCGGCCGGCTCGTAGTCGGCGTCGTCGGAGATGAAGGAGAAGGAGCCGGTGACGGCGGCGAGCATCGTTTCTGCGGTGTCGCGCGCGTGGCCGCTCGGGCGCACTTCGGTGCCGTTGACGAGGTCGGGGAGGTAGAAGCCGTTGGTGGCGCTGTGGACGTTGAGTCTGGCACGGCTCGTGTCCACGGCTAGCTCGTAAGAGTTGGTGAAGCGGTCGCGGCCGAGGTCTATCGTACGGGCGGAGAAGGTCACGCCGGGGGCGATCTCCTGGTCGCAGGGGGTCAGCCGGATGGCGAAGGGCTCTTGGTCCTTGGCGATCGACTCTACGTCCAGTCGGCGGGTGCCGAAGGCCCCGCGGACTTGGACTACCTCGTCGCCTTCCGCTGTGTAGGTCAAGCGGTCAGGGACGTCGAAGAGGGCTGTCGGGGGGTCCAGTGGGGCGGCGAGCGGGGTGTCGCTGAAGGCTGTGGGGAAGGTTGATGCGAAGGGGCTGGCGGGCGCAGCCAGCTCTGTGAGG
>NZ_JAGSOH010000058.1 GCF_018139625.1 Actinospica acidithermotolerans
GCTCCTGCGTTCCGTAGCGGCGCTCGTCCTGCGCGGCCCAGCGGCCGGCCTGCCGGCGCGAGACGCGGTTGGAGACCGCGGTCGCCGTGCCGGCGATCGCCGCGGTGCGGGCTACGCCTCTGATCAATCCGGGCATGATGTCCTCCAGACGGGGTCGGGGTTTGCTGTGGCGGCGGACCGAGGTCGGCGGCGGATCAGGGCACGGGGGTGTCCAGCTCGTCGAGCACCCGGAGGAACTCCTGCACCGGGATCCGGCCGCCCGCGACGAGCCGGGCGCCGTTGCGGCGCAGCGTCGTGGCCAGCGGGGCGGCCCAGACGTTCTCGTAGATGAGGATGGCCGCGCAGTCGCCGGGCTCGAGGTCCGCGCCGGCCTCGTCGAGGTCCTCGGTGCCCAGCAGGCCGGAGGAGGCGCCCTCGAACACGGCCAGGTCGAACTCGCCGTCGCCGTCGAGGTCGCCGATCAGCACCTTGACCAGGCTGCCGTCCGCCTGCTTGATCTCGAAGGCCAGGTCGAGGATCCGGATGATGCCCCGGTCCACCAGGTCGACGAGGTGCGCGAAGCCCTCGCCGGTGACCTTGCCGCCGGGAAAGGCGATGACGAGGTAGTCGATGGGGCCCATTTCGTTGAGTTCGGTGATCATGTCGCTCCTCCGGTGAATCGCTGCTCGGAACGGTCCAGCTCCTCGTCCAGGGCGAGGGCGGCGGCGACGAGCGCCAGATGGGTGAACGCCTGCGGGAAGTTGCCCAGCTGCTCGCCGGACGGCCCGATCTCCTCGGCGAACAGTCCGACGTGGTTGGCGTAGG
Source organism: Actinospica acidithermotolerans (assembly GCF_018139625.1). Lineage (GTDB taxonomy): Bacteria > Actinomycetota > Actinomycetes > Streptomycetales > Catenulisporaceae > Actinospica > Actinospica acidithermotolerans. The sequence goes on from NZ_JAGSOH010000058.1 coordinate 805, forward strand.
TGAGCATCTTGTCGAAGGCGTAGCGGGCCTGCCGCAGCTGCCCGGCGCGGGCGAGCGCTTCGACGTAGAGGAAGCTGCACAGGTTGAACGTGCCCTCGGAGCCGCGCAGGCCGTCGGGCGAGGCCTCCGGGTCGTACCGGTAGACCAGGCTGTCGCTGACCAGCTCGCCGTCCATGGCCCGCAGCGTGGAGAGCCAGTCCGGGTCGCGCGGCGAGATGAAGCCGACCTTCGGCATCAGCAGCAGCGAGGCGTCGAGCACGTGCGTCTTGTAGTGCTGCACGAACGCCTTGCGCTCGGAGTTCCAGCCGCGCCGCAGGATCTGCTCGAGGATGGCGTCCCGGACACCGGTCCAGCGCTCGAGGTCGGCCGGCCGCGCGAACTGCCGGGCGAGCCGGATGCCGCGGTCGAAGGCGACCCAGGTCATCAGCCTGCTGTAGGTGAAGTCCTGCCGGCCGCCGCGGGTCTCCCAGATGCCCTCGTCCGGCCGGTCCCAGTGGTCGGTGAGCCAGTCGAGCAGCCCGGCGAACACCCGCCAGCCGCGGATGCCGCCGATGTCCCCGGACTGCGCCAGGGCGTAGGCGGCCTCGCCGTAGATGTCGAGCTGGATCTGGTCGGCCGCCGCGTTGCCGGCCCGCACCGGGGCGGACTTCCGGTAGCCCTCGAAGTGCTCGAGGACCTCCTCGGACAGCTGCGGGCTGCCGTCGATCCGGTACATGATCTGCAGCGGCTCGCCCGAGGCGGTGCCGCCGGCCTCCAGCCGGTCGCGCAGCCAGCGGCGGAACGCGAACGCCTCCTCCTCGAATCCGAGGTCGATCAGCGCGCCGACCGAGAGCGAGCCGTCACGCACCCAGGTGAACCGGTAGTCCCAGTTGCGCTCGCCGCCGATCTGCTCGGGCAGGCCCATCGTGGCCGCGGCGATCGGCGCGCCGCTCGGATGGTATGTCAGAAGCTTGAGGGTGATGGCGGACCGGTTGACCGCGTCGTGCCAGCGGCCGCGGTAGCTGGAGCGGCGCAGCCAGGAGTGCCAGAAGTCGTTGCAGGCGTCGAGCGAGGCGACGATCGTCTCCACCGGCGCGGGCGGCTCCGGCGCCTGTCCGGGAGCGTCGCTGGTGAGCACGAGGGCCGCCGTCTGCCCGGCGCCGAGGGTGACCCGCGCGGTGACGTCGTGCCCGTCCGCGCGCAGCATGATCGGGTGGGTGGCCTGCACGTGCAGGTCGATGTCGGGCCCTGAGAAGACCGCGGTGCCGTCGTCGGCGAACCTCAGCGTGTGCGTCGCGCGCCCGTAGTCGAAGCGCGGGCGGCAGACGAACTCGAAGGGCATCGAGCCGCGCACCACGCGCAGGCCGCGGATCAGCCGGTGCCGGCTGGACGGGATCGGGGAGGTGTCCGGCTCCATGAAGTCGATGACCTCGCCGACCCCGGTCGGGCACATGAAGCGGGTGATCAGCACGGCCGTGTCCGGCAGGTAGAGCTGGCGGACGGTGCAGTCCGGCAGGCCGTCCATGTCGGCGGCGAGCTTGCAGTGGCCGCCGCGCTCGCTGTCCAGCAGCGAGGCGAACACGCTCGGCGAGTCGAAGCGCGGCGTGCACCACCAGTCGAGCGTCCCGTCGGCGGCCACGAGTGCGGCGGTCTGCAGATCGCCGACGATCCCGTGGTCCGCGATCATCGGGTAATCGTTCATCTCCACTCCGTTCGCCGTGTGCGGTCTTAGGGCCGAACGTAACCCCGCCGCGTCCGCCCGAGATCACCCTCCGTGGGTGACCCGGCGCCCGGAGCCGGGCGGGAGGGTTGAGGGAGGCGGTCGGAGGAGGGAGCAAGGCCCATGGCGGTTCAGACACCCGCGACCGCGCAGCAGCCAGCGAGGCTCGCGCGCGGCGTCCTCGGCCCCCTCGCGCTCGCGCAGTTCATCTGCAGCTTCGCGGGTTCGAACATGAACGTGATGATCAACGACATGAGTAAGGACCTGAATACCACGGTCCACGGCATCCAGGTCGCGATCACGACCTTCCTGCTCGTGATGGCGGCGCTGATGATCCCGGGCGGCAAGCTGACCGACCGCTACGGCCGCAAGCGCTGCTTCCTGGTCGGCCTCGCCGTGTACGGGGTCGGCGCCGTGCTGAGCGCGGCGGCCCCCGGCCTCGGCGTGCTCATCCTCGGCAACTCGATCCTCGAGGGCGTCGGCACGGCGCTGCTCATCCCGCCCGTCTACATCCTGACGACGATGCTGTTCACCGACCTGACAGCCCGGGCCCGCGCGTTCGGCATCATCATGGCGATGGGCGGCCTGGGCGCGGCGGCCGGTCCGCTGATCGGCGGCCTGATCACCACGGCGATCAGCTGGCGGGCCGCCTTCGGCTTCCAGGCGCTGGTCATCATCGTGATCATCCTGCTGAGCCTGCGGATCAAGGACCCGGTGCCGCCCGACCCGCACCACGCCTTCGACGTCCAGGGCGCCGTGCTCTCGGCGGTCGGCCTGGTGCTGGTCGTCATGGGCATCCTTGCCGCGAGCACCAACCTGTGGCTGACCCTCGGCCTGATCGCCGGCGGCGTGCTCGTGCTGGCCTGGTTCAGGTTCTGGGTGCGCAAGCTGGAACGGACCGGCCGGGAGCCGCTGATCTCCAGCTCGATCTTCCGGGTGCGCGCGTCCAACCTCGGCCTGGTGACGCAGAACTTCCAGTGGCTGGTGCTGATGGGCACCTCCTTCACCGTCGCCACATATCTCCAGGTCGTGCGGCACTACGACGCCATCCAGACCGGCGTCATCTTCACCGCGGCCACGATCGGCCTGCTGGCGTCCTCGCTGCGCTCCGAGCCGCTGTCGAAACACTTCAAGCAGCGCACCCTGATCATGGCCGGGTTCATCGGCACGGCGGCCGGGATCGGCGTGCTGATCGGCATGGTGAAGGGCTATCCCGGTCCGTGGGCGTTCGCGCCGGGGCTGCTGCTGATCGGCCTCGGGATCGGACTGATGCTGACGCCGTCGGTCAACATCGTGCAGTCCGCCTTCCCCGAGGCGCGCCAGGGTGAGATATCCGGCGTCTCCCGCAGCATCTCCAACCTCGGATCATCCTTCGGCACCGCTATCGCCGGCACCATCCTGGTGGCCGACCTCACCCGCAGCGCGTACGGCGCGGCGATGATCGTGCTGGCGGTCATCGCGCTGGCCGGCCTCGTGGTCGCGGCGCGCCTGCCCGAGGGGGACCAGCGCACATGACTCCCTATGAGTTCCGCATCGACGGACTGCTGGCCGAGTCGATCCTCTACGAGGCCTTCCCCGAACTGGACGGCATCTTCGTGGCGAACCAGACCATCCTGTTCGGCGAGATCACCGACGACGCGCATCTCTACGGGCTGCTTGCCCGCTTCCAGGCGCTCGGGCTGCGGGTGACCGAGCTGCGCCGGCTCCCCGACCACCCGCGCGTCAGCTGACGCCCACTCGCATCGGTCGACGCCGACTGAAGCAGTCTTTCAAGCCGACTGAAGCGGGCCTTTAAATCAGTTTCATCTCACTAAATCAGTTTCATCTCACTAAATCAGTTTCATCTCACGCGCCCGCCGGACGGCCTCGCCCCGGCGGCTCGCGCCCAGCTTGCGGTTGATGTTCTTCAGGTGCGTCTTGACCGTGTTGACCGACACGAACAGGTCGGCCGCGATCTCGTCGGTGGACATCAGCTCGGCGGCTCGCTTCAGCACCTCGCACTCGCGCTCGCTCAGCGGCTCGACCAGCGCCGCGGGCCCCGACGCGGAGTCCGGCAGTTCCAGGATGTCGAAGCGCTGACGCAGGTCCGAGGGCAGCCAGCGGTAGGGCCGGGTGAGCGCGGGGTCGGCGCGGAGCATGCTGCGCAGCCAGGGCGAGGCGAGCCGGTAAGGCAACCGCAGCCGCTCGCCGTCCGAGGCGGCCAGCGCACGCTGGACCAGCCGCCGGGCGGCGGCAGACCTGCCGAGCAGATCGACGGCCTGGGCGCGGGTCAGCAACTCCTGCACGTAGACCTCCGAAGCGGGTGCGAGGGGCGGCGACTCGAATCCGTCCAGCGCCTTCAAGGCGATCTCCGGCTCGCCGAGGGCCAGCCGGGCGCGGGCCGAGGCGACGGCCGTCTCCGGAGCGCGGGCGTCCGCGTCATCGAGGACTGCGACCGCCTCCTCCAGGTTGCCGTCCGCGAGGTACGCGGCGGAAGCGGTGGCCGCCAGCCGGTCCGCGAGCCACGGCGAGCGGCGAGCGGGGGACGTCCACTGGGCCTCGCGCAGCGTCTCCAGCGCCGCCTTCGGCTCGCCCCGGGCCAGCAGCAGCCTGGAGCGGGCGACGCGCAGCGCGCGGGCGATCATCGGGTCCTGCTGTTCGTTCATCGTGGCGTCGGCGCGGCGCAGTTCCTCGTCCGCGGCGTCCAGCTCGCCGTGGTCGATGGCCACCTCCGCGAGCACGAGCCGTCCGACGCCGGTGCGCGCTCCGGAGGCCAGCCCCGCGCGTTCGGCCTCTTCCACGGCGGCGCGGGCGTGCTCCTCGGCACGGGTCAGGCGGCCGTCGAGCACGTCGATCAGGCCGAGCTCGCCGAGGGATTCGTGCCGCAGCAGCTCCGCCCCCGGAAGCGCCGGCGACTCGGCCGCGACGGCGAGGGCGCGGCCCGCCTCGGCGAAGCGGCCGTCCCACAGCAGCGCGGCCCCGAGATCGCCCTGCAGGTGGACGGAGAGCTCGGGGTGCCCCTCGACCAGGCTGCGCGGCAGCCGGGCGCGCAGCTCGGCCGCCTCGTCGGCGGCGGCCCGCGCCTGTTCGGCGCTGCCCTGCAGCCGCGCCGCGAGCACGCTGAGCAGCGCGCCGGTGTAGCGCAGCGCGGTGACCTCGACCCCATCGTCCTCGGGCACCGTCTCGCGCGCATCGTGCAGATGGCGTACGGCCCGATCCGGGTCGTTGTCGGCCAGAGCCAGGCACGCGCGCACGAGCTCGGGCGCGGGCCCGGCCGTCTCGGCGGGCATCTCGGCGAACAGCGCGTTCAGCCGCGTGCTCTCGCGTCCGCCGAGCAGCCGCCCGATCGCCAGGCTGCGCACCAGCAGCGTGGCGGCGAACTCCCAGTCGCCGGCCTCGGCCGCGTGCGGCAGCGCCGCGACCACCTGCCCGTGCGAGCCGAGCCAGCGGGCCGCCCGCGCGTGCAGGCTGCGCCCGAGCTCGGGATGGCGCGCGCGCAGCCGGACGCGCAGGATCTCGGCGAGCAGCGGGTGGTAGCGGTACCAGCCGTGCCCGATCGGGCTGACGAAGGCGTTGGCGCGGTGCAGGTCGGCGAGGATCCCCGCGCCGTCCCGGCGCCCGGTGAGCGTGTCCGCGAGGTCCGGGTGGACCTGGTCGAGCAGGCAGGTGCGCAGCAGCAGGTCCCGCGTCTCGCCGGGCTGCACGTCGAAGACCTCGTTGATCAGGAACTCCGCGACGGTCTCGTGTTCGTTCTCGAACTCGCTCAGGCACGCCTCGGCGTCCGGTGCCTGCTGGGCGGCCAGCGCGGCGAGCCGCAGCCCCGCGGCCCAGCCGCCGATCCGCTCGTTGAGCGCGTGCACCGCCTCAGCGCGGATGCCGAGTCCGTGCACGCCGAAGAGCTCGATCGCCTCCTGCGGCGAGAATGCGAGGTCGGCGGCCCGCACCTCGGCCAGATCGCCGGCGGCGCGGTAGCGGTGCAGCGGAAGCAGCGGCTCGCGGCGACCGACGAGCACCAGCCGCAGACCGGGAGTGGCGTGCTTGAGCAGCTCGTGCAGCTCGGCGGCGATCGTCGGGCTGCCGATCCGGTCGAACTCGTCCAGCACGAGCGCGACGGGACGTTCGAGGTCGTGCAGGTGCGCCGCGAGCCGCGCGAGCATCGCGGGGTCGACGTGCGACGCGTCGGCCGGCGCCCGCATGTCCTCGGACAGCGGGACGCCGTGGTGCCGCAGCGCCTCGAGCACGTAGGCCCAGAAGACGCCCGGCGCGTTGTCCGTCGCCTCCACCGTCAGCCAGGCGGCGTCGCCGCTCCCGCGGCTGGTGCGGAACCATTGCGCGACCAGCAGCGTCTTGCCCGCTCCGGCCGGGCCGTTGACCAGGATCAGCGGGCCGCGCGAACCCTCCGTGAGGCGCCGCACGAGGTGCCCGCGCTTCACATAGTTCGCCGGCAGCACAGGTACGGCGAATCGGGCGACCATGATCGGGTCGCCGTTCGGGGTGCCTGCTCTACGAGACATCGTGCCTACCGCGGGGAGTCGGAAGCTAACTCAACGCAACCACGAACAATACAATGCCTGATGAGGCTCCGCAGATCGTAGGGACGTTCGGCCCGGTACCCGGCCGCCGAACGTCCCGCCGTGACCGCCGAACGCATCACCATGCTCCGGCTATAGGCCCGCGATCGTTTCCGGGGGACGGCGCGGCCGGCTCGCCGCCGGAGGTCCGCGCGGCGGCGCCGACGGCGGCGGTCACGCGGTCCAGCAGCGTCAGCGCCCGCGCCAGCAGACGCCGCTCGTCCGCGTCGAGCGTCGCGTCGAGGGCTTCCGCGAGCAGACGGACGCGATCTCCGCGGTCCGCGTCGATCGCGCTCCTGCCCTCCGGCGTCAGATCGAGGAGTTTCTTTCTCGCGTCGGACGGGTCGGGCCGGGTGGCGACCAGGCCCGCGTCGATCAGCTCCTTCACCGTCGCGGCCATGGTCTGGTGACGCACCTGCCGGCCGGCGGCCAGGTCGGCGGTGGTCATCGCGCCGCGCCGGTCGAGCACGTCCAGCACCGACGCCGGGATGGGGCCGAGCCGGTCCGCCACGCGCGCCGCCCGCACCAGATCGCTCACCGAGGAACGGAGGTCCGCGGCGAGGCGGGCGGAGTCCGGCGACGGGCCGGCGGAGGCGGAGTTCATGCCCTGAAGACTAACAGCTACACAGGCCATCCTGTACAGTTTCACCTGTACAGTTGAGCTGTAGGAAAACCGGGAGCCCAGCATGGAGCTGACCAAGCACGCCCACGCGTGCGTGACCCTGGCCAAGGACGGCGCGCGGATCGTGATCGATCCGGGCACGTTCACCCCCGACGCCGCGGACGCGGTGGCCGCGGCGGAGGCCGTCCTGATCACCCACGAGCACTTCGACCACTTCGACGAGGAGCTGATCGCCCGCGCGCTGGAGGCCCGTCCCGGGTTGCGCGTCTTCGGCCCGGAGTCCGTCGTGGGCCGCTGGTCGGGGCGCCCCGGCCAGGTCCGCGCGGTCGCGGCCGGCGAGCGGATCGACGTGGCCGGATTCGACGTCGCCGTCTTCGGCGAGCTGCACGCCTCGATCCACCGCGACATCCCGCGCGTGCCGAACGTCGGCTACCTCGTCGACTCAGACCTCTACCACCCCGGCGACGCCTACCACGTCCCGGACGCCGCGGTCGGCACTCTGCTGCTGCCCACCAGCGGGCCGTGGACGAACCTGGGCCAGGCCGCGGACTACGTGCGCGAGGTCGCGCCGCAGCGGGCGATCCAGATCCACGAGGTCATGCTCAGCGAGATCGGCCAGCAGTCGACCGCCCGGTTCCTGAGCCCCGGCATGCTCACGACCGTCCCGCTGACCATCGTCCCGATCGGCGACACGGTCGCGGTCGGCTGATCCGGCCGCCGCGCCGTCTCCCGCCGACGGCCGCTCACCGGCCGTCGGCGGACCCCGCCTCGGCCACGGTCGCCTCGGCGGCGTTCGCGCCGGCGGCCATCGAGACCGGCGGCAGGGCGCTGGTGACGGCGCGGACGATGCCGCGCAACCACTGCTGCGCGGGATCCGCGTCGAGGCGGGGGTGCCAGCACATCTGGTATCGCAGTGGCTTGATCTCCTCCGGCGCCCGCACGACGCGGAGCCACGGATCCGGCCGCGAGTCGGACAGCAGGCGCGCGGGCAGCGTCGCGATGAGCGGCGTCCCGGCGACCGCCGGCGTGGCCGCGGAGTGGTACGGCACGGTCAGCCCGGCCCGACGAGGCGTGCCGAGCTTTTCGAGCCGGTCCTCGATCACGGTCTGCCGGCCGTCGCGGGTATCGACGATGACGTGCGCGGCCCCGAGGTACTCCTCCAGGGTGAGCCGCTCCCGGTCGGCCAGAGGGTGGTCACGGCTCATGACGCACAGGAACTCGTCGTCGAAGAGGTGCTCGGTCTGCAGCGCGGACAGCGGCCCGACCGGCCCGTAGAAGACCAGGTCGACCCGGCCGCGGTCGAGATCATCGAACACTGAATCATGCCAGCTGCGGAACCGCAGCGTCGAACGGGGCGAGCCGCGGAAGACACGCTGGAACACGGCCGGCGTGAACACCGAGGCGTAGTCGGTCCCGGCCAGCTGGAACGCCTCGGTCGCCTCGGCGGGGTCGAAGGTCTCGGGGGCGAAGAGCGCCTCGAGTTCAGGCAGGATCGCGGCCAGCCGACGCTGCACGCGCTCGCCGCGCGGCGTGAGCTGATAGCCCCCGGGCGTGCGCACGAGCAGCTCGTCGCCCAGTGTGAGGCGCAGGCGTTGCAAGGCCCTGCTCATGGCGGGCTGGCTGAGCCCGGCCAGCTCCGCGGCGTGCGACACGTGCCGTTCCTCGAGCAGCGCGGCCAGCGGCCCGAGCAGGTTCAGGTCGACCCGATCGATATGTGCCATGAGCATAACCTCCACACCAAGCATGCCCCTCGATATTCACGGCAGTCATCGTAGGGACGTCCGATGACGGGAATGACGCTTCACGGCCTTCGGCCGGCCTTCCCGCGCACTGCACATATCCTGCGTGCGTGGATGTGAGCGCTGCGGATCTCGACGACGGCCCGGCGACGGATCTGGCGGCTGTGGGGTGGGCGGAGGGCTTCCGGAATTACCAGGTGGAGGCTCTGTCGGCCATCGAGGCCGTGTTCGCGTCGGGCCGGTCGCGGTGCTGGACGGTGCTGCCGCCGGGAGCCGGGAAGACGTTGGTCGGGCTGGAGTCCGCGCGGCGGCTGGGGCGGGCGATCGTGGTCTTCGTGCCGAACACGGCGATCCAGGGGCAGTGGATGCGTACGTGGGAGCGATTCGCGCCGGAGAAGATCGTGGGCGTGGGGGCCGAGCGTGACCTGCGGCAGCCTGTCACGGTTCTGACCTACCAGTCATTGGCGGTATTCGACGATGAGAATGGGGATGGCAGTGCCAAGGCGGGCGGCGGGTCGCTGCTTGAGCTGCTGCACGAGAACGGGCGCGCGCTGGTGGCCGCGATGCGCGAGGCCGGCCCGCTCACGATCGTGCTCGACGAATGCCATCACCTGCTGGAGGTCTGGGGGCGCCTGGTCGCCGAACTGCTCGACGAGCTGAGCGACGCGACGGTGCTCGGCCTGACCGCGACGCCGCCGGAGACGCTCACCAGCAGACAGGCACAGCTGGTGGAGCGGCTCTTCGGGGCGCCGGTCTACGGCGCGAGTCTGCCGGCCGTCGTCAGGTCGGGGTTTCTCGCGCCGTTCACCGAGCTGGCGTTCCTGACGACCCCGTCGCCGGTCGAGGCCGATTACATTCGCGGGCAGGCGGAGCGGTTCGCCGAATTCCGCGGCGGGCTGCTGGATCCGTCGTTCGCGTCGACCGGGTTCCTGGCGTGGTGCGACAGCCGTTTCGTCGTGCGCGCCGCGGGCGTGGAAGCGGGCGACGGCGGCGCGATTGCGTGGGGCCAGTTGGAGAGGCAGGAGCCGGAGTTGGCCGGCGCCGCGCTACGGCTGCACCACGCGGGACTGCTCGCGCTTCCGCCCGGCGCGCGGGTTCGCGAGGAGCATCGGCAGGCGCCGTCGGCGGAGGACTGGGTCGCGCTGCTCGACGATTATGTCGGCAACTGCCTGAGCGGGTCTGCGGAGTCGCAGGACGCTGCGGCGGTGGCGGCGATCCGGGCCGCACTGCCGTCGATCGGGTACCGGCTCACGGCGCGCGGCATCAAGGCCGCGCAGTCGCCGGTGGACCGCGTACTCGCGCGGAGCGAGGCGAAGACAGACGGTGCCGTCGAGATCGTGGCGGCCGAGAGCGGGCATCTTGGCGACACAGTCAGGGCTCTGCTGTTGTGTGACTACGAGCGGGCCGGCGGGACGGTCTCGGCGGCGTTGGCCGACGTACTCGATCCGCAGGCGGGCGGGGCGCTACTCGCTCTGCGCAGGCTCGTCGAGGACGAGCGGACCGCTGACCTGGAGCCGATGCTCGTGACCGGGCGCACGGTGGCCGCGGCGCCGAGGAGCGCCGCCGCGTTCGTCGAGTGGGCGCACCGCGAGCAGCCGGGGCTGGCGCTCGCGGTCGAGGTCCGCGACGGCATCGGCTACGTGGTCGGCGCGTGGAGTTCGCGCACATGGGTCACGTTGGCGACGCGGTACTTCGAATCCGGCCGGAGCCGGGCCCTTGTGGGCACGCGGGCGCTGCTCGGCGAAGGCTGGGATGCCCGGCGCGTGAACGTGGTCATCGACCTGACGAGCGCGACGACGACCGGCTCCGTCGTGCAGATGCGGGGCCGCGGGCTGCGCCTCGACCCGGCGTGGCAGGCGAAGATCACGAACAACTGGACGGTGGTCTGCGTCGCGGACGGCCATCCCAAGGGCGCGGCGGACTGGCACCGATTCGTCCGCAAGCACGAAGGCCACCTCGCCGTGAACGGCGCGGGCGAGATCGTCTCCGGGATCGGCCACGTCGATTCGGCCTTCTCGCCGTACGGGCCGCCGGAGACCGGCCGCTTCGCTGAGTCGAACGCTGCGATGCTCATCCGGGCCGGGGAGCGCGACGAGACTCGGCGGCGATGGGCGATCGGCACGCCGTACACGGATGAGCTGGTTCATACGATTCGGGTCTCGACGAGTCGGGCGGCACAGGCGACCGTGCCGGTATCGGTCACGTCCGCACAACTCAGGGCTCTCCCGGCCGCCAGCGGCATTGCGATGCGCGCATCGCGGCGGTTCGCGCTGTGGTTCACGCCGGGCAAGGCGGTGCGCATCCTTGCTGAGGCGGCGGGCGAGCCGCCGCTCGGCACGCTCGGCTTCGCGACCGCCGACGCGCTCAAGGCCTGCGGCCTCTCCCCCGTCGGAGCCGAGGCGGTCAGCGCGGTGACGTCGCCGGACGGCACGTACCGACTCCAACTCGGCGGCGTCGACAAGGCGACCTCGCTGCGCTTCACCCAAGCCCTCGATGAGCTGATCGGCCCGATCGCCGAACCACGCTGGCTCATACCCCGCTTCCATCTGGCCGCGCTGCCGGCCGATCGCCGTGCGCAGCGAGCCGTCGCGCGCGCCTGGCTGCTGGGCAAGGCACCGCACAACGCCGTCGTCTACCACGCCGTGCCCGCGCCTTTCGCACGCGGCGTACGCCGTCTGGAGGCATTCGCCGTGGCGTGGAACCGGTACGTCTCGGCGGGCCGGCCGCTCGCGTCGGCGTCCGCGGAGGGCGAGGGGATCATGGTCACGCATCGCGGATCAAGCCCGCTCGACGTGACGACCACGCTCCGCGTCAGCTGGAACTGAGCGCGCCTGCCCCGGGATGGAATGGCGGATCCGTGCGCGGCCGGCGGATGAAGTAGCGGTTTCCTGCGCTTCGGCGCGAGTAAGCGCGCTGGGGCGAGCATGGGCAGGCTCCGCTTGATCCGCTTGATCCGCTTGATCCGCTCGCCGGAAATCCGCTCAGGGAGAGATGCCATGCCGTCCGCCGCACTCGTCGAATCCGCCGCCGCGCTTCAGCCCGGGCTAGCGGCGCTGCGCCGCGCGCTGCATCAGGAGCCTGAGATCGGCCTCGACCTTCCGCTCACGCAGGCGAAGGTGCTGGCGGCGTTGGAGGGGCTGGGACTGGAGGTGGGCACCGGGAAGAAGCTCAGCAGCGTGGTCGCGGTGCTGCGCGGGGGACGGCCGGGCCCGGCGGTTCTGCTGCGGGCCGACATGGACGCGCTGCCGGTGCAGGAGGCGCCGGGGCTGGCGTACGCCTCGAGGATCGCGGGCGCGATGCACGCGTGCGGGCACGACATGCATGTCGCCGCGCTGGTCGGGGCGGCGAAGCTGCTTGTGGAGCGGCGTGACTCGATCGCGGGCTCCGTCGTGTTCATGTTCCAGCCCGGCGAGGAGGGCGACGGCGGCGCGCAGCTGATGATCGACGAAGGCGTGCTCGACGCGGCCGGGGAGCGCGTCGTGGCGGCGTACGCCCTGCACGTCGCGGCTGCGCTGCTGCCGACCGGCTGGGTCGCGTCGCGTCCGGGGCCGATCATGGCGGCGTCCGACACGCTGCGGGTGACGTTCCGCGGCCGCGGCGGTCACGGCTCCACGCCGCACGCCGCGGTGGATCCGGTGCCTGCTCTGTGCGAGGCGGTCCTCGGCCTGCAGACGATGGTGACGCGGCGGATCGACGCGTTCGATCCGGTCGTGCTCACGGTCGGCACCCTGCACGCGGGCAGCGCCGAGAACGTGATCCCGGAGACGGCGGAGTTCGCGGCGACGGTCCGCTCGTTCTCCGTCGCGGCGCGCGAGAAGGTCGCGGAGGAGGCGCTGCGCGTCGTGCGCGGGATCGGCCAGGCGCACGGATTGACCGTCGAGGCGGAGTTCGTGAGCGGTTACCCGGTCACTGTGAACGACCCGACGGAGGCCGCGTTCGCCGCGCGTACGGCGGTGGAGGTGCTGGGCGAAGGCCGCTACGTCGAGATGCCGCACGCCATCGCGGGCTCCGAGGACTTCGGCGTCGTGGACAAGCTAGTGCCTTCGGCGTACGTGATGCTGGGTGCGTGCCCGGCGGACCGGGACGCGTTCTCAGCCCCCTACAACCACGCCCCCGAGGCGGCGTACGACGACGCCGTGCTCGGCGACGGCGCGGCGCTGCTCGCGGCACTCGCCCTCGGTCGGCTCGCACGCGGCTGACTCCACCTCGGCGTCACGGCTGACCCCGCATCAGCGTCACGGCCGACTCCGCATCAGCGTCACCACTGACTCCACCTCGGCGCCACGGGCCGACCCCACATCGGCGCCACTGCCGACCCCACATCGGCGTCCCGGCCGACCCCGCATCGGCGCCACGGGCGACCCCCCTCGGCGTCACGGCGTCGCCCACGGGTCGATCGGGACGTATCCGCGGGCGCGGCCTTCCGCGTCGGTGAGGTGGCCGACGAGCTTGACCGTGCGCAGGACGAGCTGCCGGTCGATCACGCGGGCGTTGCCGCGCGCGCCCAGCTGCGCCTCGATCCGCCGGGCGTCGCCGGTGCCGTGGGTCTGCACGTTCGCCGCCACGTTGGCCGTCGCGCCTGCGAGCACGCCGCACATGCGGATCGGGGCTGCCTGGGCCAGCCACTGCGTGGTCTGCTCCAGCTCGTTCGCGGGCACGTCGAGCAGGAGCCATGTCGCCAGCATCTGCCCGCTCAGCCGCGTGGACGCGTCGCAGCGCAGCACGATTCGACCGGAGCGGCGCAGTTCCTCCATCCTGCGACGCGCCGTCGCCGCGGGCAGTCCCGTGCGTTCCGCGAGCCGTGCGACCGGCATCCGGCCGTCCTCGCCGAGCGCCTGCCACAGCGCGCGGTCGGTCATCGCGCGACGCAGTGCCCTGCCGTGGATCGGGCCCGAGTCGTCGGCGACGGCGCCGAGGCCGGCGGCGATGGCCTGCTGCTGCGCCGGATCCAGCGCGCCCTCGCGCCACCTGCTGCCCTCGCGCAGGGTGCGCTCGACCAATGCCGTGCGGGTGCGCAGCACGCCGGGGACGCGGCCGATCCTGTCGAGCACGTACGCCGTGACCTGCCGCGGTTCGACTGCCGCGACGGTGATCATCAGGTCGGTCGCGCCGCTGACCACCTCGACCGTGGGCGTCTGCGGGTCGCCGGCCAGGGTCTCGGCCACGTCGTACACCGCGTCGGCCCGGCATTCGACGGCGACGAGCGCGGTCAGGCCGACGCCCATCCGCTCGGCTGACGGGTAGCAGGTCACCCAGGCGTCGCCGTCTGCCGCCAGCCGGGCCCAGCGGCGGGAGAGCGTGGCCGCGTCGACGCCCAGCGGTTCGGCCAGTTTCGACCACGGTGCGCGCGGATCGATGCGCAGAGCGTCGACCAGGGCGAAGTCGAGCTCGTCGATCATGGCCGATCCTTGCATGCGGAGGGTCTATTCCGCGGCATCCGTGCGAGGAGGGATGCCGCGCTCCCAGGTTAGCCATTCTTTCCGCCATGCCTCGCCCCTTCGCCCGACCCGGCGCGCTCGTCGGCCTGCTCGTCCTGGTCGAGCTGTTCAGCGGCACGCTGCAGGGCGCCTTCCCGATCCTGCTGCCGCACCTCGCGACCGCGCTGCATTTCAGCGCGGGCGCGCAAGCACTGGTCAGCGGCGTGAACTTCCTGGTCGCCGGCGTGACCGTGCCGCTCGGCTCGCGGCTGGGCGACCTGCTCGGCCACCGGCGGCTGCTGCTGGCGACGCTCGCGATCACCTGCTTCGGCTACGTGCTCTCGGCCGCCGCCCGAAGCCTGCCGCTCCTGCTGGTCGGCCAGGCGTTCGCCGGGGTGCTCAGCTGCTGGCTGCCGCTGGAGTTCGCGCTGCTGCGCGACCGGCTCGGCGAGGAGCGCGGCGGACGCGCGGTCGGCCTGCTGGTCGGCTCGCTGACGCTGGGGACGATCGTCGGCGACGTCGCACGGCCGGGGCTGTGGGTGCTGGCCGTGCTGCCGGCCCTGTCGCTGCTGGCGGTCTGGGCCTTCGCGCCGGAGTCGGCGACCCGCGCGGTCGGCCGCATCGACGTGCCGGGCGCGGCGCTGCTCGTGACCGGGCTCGGGTTGATGTTCGGGTGCTTCAGCAGCGTCGGCAAGTCGACCGGGCCGCTACTGACCGGCGCACTGTTCCTGGGCGCGGTAGCCGTGCTCGCGCTGTTCGTACGGCAGGAGTTGCGCACGCACTCGCCGACCGTGGACGTGCGGATGCTCGCCCGCCGCGCGACCGCGCCCGTGTTCGGGCTCAGCTTCCTGCTCGGCGTCGTACTCTACGGAGCGCAGTCGCCGACGCTCTCCTTCCAAGCGGCCAACCCGCACTCGGTCGGCTATGGCCTGAACGCGGGCTCGCAGCTCCTCGGCCTGCTGTCGCTCCCGGCCGTGCTCGCGGCGATGATCGGGGCGCTCACCGCGCACCGCCTCGCCCTGCGGTTCGGTCCGCGCTCGCTGCTGGCGACCGGATTCGCGATCAGCGCCATCGGCTACGTCGCCATCGCGGCGAACCACGGCAGCGCGGCCTCCTTCATCGCGCCGAGCGCCATCGCCGGGTTCGGCGGCGGCGTAGGGCTCTCCGTGCTGCCGGGACTGCTCATGCGGCGGATGCCCGCCGACCAGACGGGCATCGGCACCGGCGTCTACAACACCTTGAAGACCCTCGCCGGAGCCGCCGCGGGCGCGGTCGGCGCGGCGGCCCTGGACTCTCTCGTGCTGCGACCCGGCGTGCCGGCCGAGAGCGCGTACGTCACGATCTGGGCCGGATGCGCGGTGCTCTGCGCGCTCGGCGTGCCGGTCGCGCTCGCCCTGCGCGCGAGCCATGACGACGCATCGGAAGTCTCACTGCTTGGTTCCCAGCCCTCGCCCGCCGCATGAGCTGCTAGTTTCCATCGCATGGTGGACCACGGCGACACGGCGACCCTCCGGACGCGGCTGACCAACGCCGAGAGCGGCGTGCTGCTGTTCGGCATCACGCCGCCCCG
Organism: Actinospica acidithermotolerans; assembly: GCF_018139625.1. GTDB lineage: Bacteria > Actinomycetota > Actinomycetes > Streptomycetales > Catenulisporaceae > Actinospica > Actinospica acidithermotolerans. The sequence continues at coordinate 16,402 of NZ_JAGSOH010000058.1, forward strand.
GCTCAGCGCCAGCGACGAGCGGATCCGGGAGATCGCCGCCGCCACGCTGGCGCGGCTGAAGTCGCTCGACGTGGACGGTCTCGCGGTCTACGACATCGACGACGAGAGCGACCGCAACCCGCAGGAGCGGCCGTTCCCGTATCTGCCGACCATGGATCCGGCCGTGTTCCACGCCGACTACCTCGGCGAGTGGAACCGCCCGGCGGTCATCTACCGTTGCGTCGGCAAGTACACCGGCACGGAGCTGCGGACGTGGCTGCGGGAGGCCGATCCGGAGAGTGTGCTGAGCGTCTTCGTCGGCGCCTCTTCGAAGGGCAAGGAGGTGCGGACTCGGCTCCCCGAGGCCCAGGCTCTGCGCCGCGACGTCCGCCCGGAGCTGCTGCTCGGCGGCGTCGCCATCACCGAGCGCACCGACGAGCACCTGCGGCTGATCGCGAAGCAGGAGGCTGGCTGCTCCTACTTCATCTCGCAGGTCGTCTACAGCGCCGACGCCGCGAAGAGCATGGTCTCCGACTACTACTACGCCTGCCGCGAACGCCGGATCGAGCCGAAGCCCGTGCTGTTCACGCTCTCCGTGTGCGGCTCGGAGAAGACCCTCACCTTCCTGAGGTGGCTCGGCGTCGACGTCCCGCGCTGGCTGGCGAACTCGCTGCTGCACGCGGACGACACGCTCGCCGCGTCGTACGAGCACTGCCTGGCCAACGCCCGGGACCTGATCGCGTTCTGCGGCGCGCTCCGCATGCCGTTCGGCTTCCTCGTCGAAAGCGTCTCGATCCGCAAGGCGGAGATCGAGGCCTCCGTCGCGCTGGCGGCCGAGCTGAGCGAGCTGCTCGGCCGCGGCGGCGAGTCGCTCACCTGAGCGGCATATCGGCGAAGCACTCGTGGCCCGGGACGGCCGAGTACCGGCCCGACGCGGCCGAGATCCCGTGAGAGCGCGGGGAGTTCAGGTGCTTCGAACGCGTCGAAGCGAGTTCAGAGCATCTGAGTGAGGTTGTTGATGACGATCTGCTCGACGTCCACCGAGGGGTTGTTGGGCTGCAGCCGGAAGTGGCCGAGCCACCCGAAGATCGTCTGAGCGCCGCCGGCGATGCCCGGGTAGTCGGTGGACCAGCCGCAGGCGTAGTGCAGTGCCCCGCCCGAGGAGAGCAGTTCGTTGGAGGGGATGTAGGCCGGATACTCGTTGGCGTACCCGCAGACCCACATTCCGTTGGAGCCTCCGTATCGGGATCGGAAGTAGACGGCGTAGCCGGAGACCAGCTCGCCGGCGGAGAGGGCGAGATTCAAACGAGGCGAGCCCTGCAACTGCCAGGTTTGCTGCGGTACGTACATGGAGGTCGCGAACGAGCCGTTGTCGATCTGCCCGATCATCATCTCAGCGTGCCGCCGGAAATAGCCGGGAAGCGCGCTGTTCGCCTGGCGAGCGACATAATCGGCACGCACCTGCGCGAGGTTCGCCGGGGTGTTGGTGATGTCGAGCGGAACCGTGACGTCGCGGTAGTCGGTCAAGATCGGGCCGGTGACCCGTCGTCCCCGCTTGGCGAGCGCGTTGACCACTGTCTGCCCGAGATCGGTGCCGTACTGAGTACTCAACTGCCAACTGAAGTCGCCGACCGGGTCCTGGTCTCCGGCCGATCCGGTCAGGAACTGGGCGTGCGCTTTCGTCGCATTCTCGATCAGAGTGCACGCCACGCCCGGGTAGTCCGGGTCGCTGAGCGTCTGACCCCCCGCGGCGACGGGGTGGCAGCCGTAGCTGAAGAGCACGGCTAGCAGACTGCCGTCGGCGCTGCTGCGGGCTGCCAGGATCGGTACATCGCGTTCGACGTACGGCAATCCCTCACGGTTGTAGGAGAAGTCCTCGTCGGCGACTTGGTAGTCGAGGGTGCACGGGGTACGCGGGGCGTTCAGTGTGGTGCTCACCAAGGACACGATCGCGTCCTCGACAGAGGTGGTATAGGCCTGGATCGCGCTGGCCGCCGCGGAACCCGAGGAGATGTTGTAGGTGATGTACTCGACCAGTTCGTTGATCAGCGCGCCGCCGTTGTGCGTGTGAAGCGCGGAGAGGACGAAGTCGGACTGCGCGACGCCGAGTGCGGAGACCCGGTTGCGGATGTTCAGGTTGACCGCTCGGTCGAAGCCGAGCGTATCGGCCGTGACGATGACGTTCGGGTAGCCGCCATCCCACAGGATGATGCATCGCGCGTACAAGGGAGCGTTGTTCCCGGTCGACAGACGCGGCGTGTCCACTCCCCATCCTGCCAGGGGTGTCCCGACCGGCGGTGTGATCTCGGACTTGCCCACACTGATGGAAAGGGACGTCGCCCGCGCCTGCCGGCTCCGCCCGGCGACAGCGGTCGCCGCGGTGGCCGACGCGGCCGGGTTCATCATCTGGAGGAACGTCGCCGAGGTCGCGGCCCCGGCGAGGCTCAGAAACCTTCGGCGGGACGTACCTGCATTCTCGTCACACATGGCTCTCCTCACATCCGTCAGCAGGGGTACGCTCACCTGTTTAACAGGCGGCGACGATGAGGAGCCGTCGGCGCGCCGACGGTTGCGCCGACCGCAGTACCCTGTGACTGGAAGATCCCGGGCGTTCGCCGCCCCGTGGGACGGCGGCGGCGCGGACGAGCGCGCGCCCCCGATCGCGGGTGACCGAGGGCGCCTATCTGCGGGTTAGTGAGGCAGGGTCGTCGTGGGCTTGCCGACGTTGTCGATCATCACGATCCGGATCACGGTGCTCCGGCTGATCGCCGTCTCACCGGCTCACGAAGCAGCGCGCCTACCGCAGTGAGGCGCACTGCGGCGCTGCTCAGGACGGGGCGCCACATGCACACCGCGAACACGATCAGCCCGACCGCCATCAGTGCCAGCGGCACAACGGGTCCGAGCGGCGGCACCCACTTCTCCGTCAAGGGGTTCAGCGGAAGCACGTTGTCGGCCGGAAAGCCCCGCTCGAACCGCAACATGCTGACCCAGAGGGCGACGAACTGGAGCGGGAGCAGGACCGCCGCCATCCAGCGCAGCAGCGTCCTCGCCCGCTCAGCGCCCAGTGCGCCCGAGCGGCCGAGCTCGATCGCTGCGATCATCGGGGCTCCTGCCAGCAGGGGAAGCGCATAGCGTCCCTGGGAGAAGTAGAAGCCCTGCCTGAGCGCGCTGGCGTCCGTGATCATCAACATCGCGAACGCGATGACGATCGTCCCGCCGATCTGGATCTTCGCCCGGACACTGCCCAGCCACAGGCCGCCGACCAGGATGACCCCGAGAAAGGCGAGCCAGATCTGCGAGACGACGCCCGGGATGGGGATGTCGCCGTAGGAGGTGAGTCGCGTCATCCCGTCGATGTAGCCCGGCAGGCGGTTCCACAGCTCTTGGGCGGCGAGCTGCACGGGGGGCGTGTTCGGAGCGGTCGTCGCACCGGCCAGGTCGAAGTTCGGGCCGGCCAACTCGTCCCAGGCCAAGGCGATGGCACACGCGCAGGCCACCCCCGCCAGCGCGAGTCGCATACCCCGCGACCGCCACAGGGCACGAAGCTTCTCGCGGTCGGCGTTGAACACGCAGATGACGGTGATGGCCGCGAGCCAGCCGACGCCGAAGCCCCGAGTGACGGCGAGCAGCGCGCCGGAGCAGCACATGAGCGCGACCACCGGCCTGCGCACCGGACCGTGGGCCGTCAGATCGAGCAGGCTCACCCAGTAGGCGATCGCGGCGCCGATCTCCACTCCCGCCGGATTCACCGCACCCATCAGATTGACCACCGCCGGCGTGACGCCCACGGCGATTCCCGCGATGAACCAGAGCCTCCGCCCGCCGCTCCACGCGACCGCCACCGCACTGGCGAGCAGGGCGCTGATTTCAGCGTCCGTGATCAGCCTCGCGAGAACGATGCCTTTCATCGTCGGCCAGATGTGGATCACGGGCCCGACGAGCAGATAATAGGAGGGGTCGTAGCCTGAGGCACCGCTGATGTACCTCGTGTGCTCGTGCTGCGACTGCACGTTGGCGCCTGGCGTCTGCTGGCATTTCGCGCTGGCCTGCAGATTCCACCGGAAGCAGGCCGTGCCGTGCGGCACCAGGCTCTTCGCGGTGTAGACCTTGGAATCGGCCGGCCCCGCGAAAATCTGGCCGGAGGCGACGCCGTAGGCCCGGGTGACGTGCTGCATCTCGTCGGCCGGACCGTCGTACGGCATCGCGAGCGACCACGCCGCGCCGATCAGGAAGAACGCGGTGAACGCCACCGCCCAGACCAGTCGGGCCGCGCCCATGCGCGCCACGACGCGACGGGCGGCGAAGGATGGAGTCGCACGCGTCGGCGACACGTCGGACAACAATGTATTCCCCGCCTTTGACATGATGAGTAGATCCACTGGGGACGCGCTGTCCGCACGTCTTCAATCTGGCCGTCCGTCGAGACTGACCGCCCGCTCCGACTCCTCGACGGCTCGCCGCCTCATGATGACGCGCCCGATGTAGGGCGATACGGAGGGCGCCGGCTCCGGCGTGTCCGGCACGGGCTCAAAGACCCAACGCCGGTAGGCTACGAAGTTGAACACCGCGTTGAACGCGGTGGCGATGGTCTTCGATGCCAGGTAGTCGCTCCACAGGTGCGAGAGCCCTACGACGATGACGAGAGTGGTGACGTAGTTCACGCCGGACAGGGCCAGCAGCCGGGCTCCCTGACGACCCATCGGGCCGGATACCCGGAAGGTGAAGATCCGATTCAGCCCGAGATTCGCCGCGAAGGCACAGCAGAACGCCAGCGTGGTCGCGAGAGCGAGCGGCAGCCCGGCCTGAGCATGCAGCGCCCAGAGGGCTGCGATGTCGATCGCGTATACCAGGGCTCCGACCACTACGAATCGTAGCATCGTGGCGTCGAAGCGGGACGGGTGCCACATGAAGACGCCGAGCACGATGAGACCGATGATCATCAGAGCGATCGGCGCGACCGGGCCCAGCGGCGGCAGCCACTTTCCGATGAACGGATCGAGCGGAAGCTTTCCGCTGGCCGGATAACCGCTCTGAAATCGCAGCATGCTGCTCCAGAGCACGACGAGCTGGATCGGGAGCATGGCCACCGCCATCAAGCGCAGCAGCGCGGTCGCCCGTTCTGCGCCCACCGCACTCGAGCGGCCGAGTTCCCGCGCCCCGATCAGAGGTGCGCCCACCAGGAGGGGCAGCGCGTACCGTCCCTGGGAGAAGTAGATACCCTGCCGCAGCGCATCGACGTCCGTGATCATCAGGACGGCGAGCGAGACACCGATCGCCGCGGCGATCTGGATCCTCGTGCGACGGCTTCCCAGCCATAGGCCGCCGAGCACGAGAAGTCCCGCGAAGCCGAACCAGATCTGCGAAACCAGCTGCGGGACCTGGATGTCGCCGCCGTAGTAGTAGGTGTTCCGCACCAAGCCGTCCAGGTAGGACGGCAGGCGGTGCCACAACTCCTGGGCGACGACCTGCTGCAGGGTCTTGTGAGGTGTACTGGCGCCGGTCAGGTCGATATTCGGCCCCGCCAAGAAGTCCCAGACGCACGCGGCTGCGCACGCGCACCCCAGCCCTGAAAGGGCGAGCCGTACGCTGCGCATCCGCCACAGCGCGCGCAGCCGCTCCCGCCTGGCGCCGAGCACGCAGATGACGACGGTGGCCCCGAGCCAGCCCACACCGAAGCCGCGTGTGACGGCGAACAGCGCACCGGAGCACAGCAGGAGGGCGACCGACGACCTGCGCACCGGTCCGGCACCGACGAGGTCCAGAAGGCTCACCCAGAACGCGATCGCGGCGCCGATCTCGACTCCCGCCGGGTTCACCGCGCCCATCAGACTGACGACCACAGGTGTGGCGCACACCGCGATCCCCGCGACCAACCATCGGTTCCGTCCGCCGCTCCAGGCGATCGCGACCGCACTGGCGAGCAGGGCACTGATCTCGGCATCGGTGATCAGGCGGGCGAGCACGATGCCTTTCATCGTCGGCCAGATCTTGATCACCGGCCCGACGAGCAGATAGTAGGAGGGGTCGTAGCCGGAGGCGCCGCTCCCGACAGAGACGCGCGTGTGCTGCGCCTTCTGGTTCGCGCCGGGATTCTGCTGGCACTTGGCGCTGACCATGCTGTTCCACCTGAAGCAGCCGGCGCCGCGCGGAACGAGGCTCTCCGCCGTCGTCACGTTGGAATTGGCAGGTCCGGCGTAGATCTGCCCGGACGCGACGCCGTAGGCCCGGGTGACGTGCTGCAACTCATCAGGCGGCCCGTCATACGGCATCGCCAGCGACCAAGCCGCGCCGATGAGGAAGAACGCGGTGAAGACGATGACCCAGACCAGCCGGGCTGCGCCCACCCGCGCTACGACGCGGCGGGCAGCGAAGGATGAAGTCGCCTCCGTAGGCGACACGTCGGACAGCACTTGGGTTCCGCCTTTGACGACTGAGGTGTGGGCTTGGGAGGACGGGTCTAATCGACCGCGACGCGCTGTCCGCAGATGGCGGAGTTCAGCAGCGCCTCCGCGGTGCGGACGGTGCGCACGCCCTCCTCGAAGGTCACGATCTGCGCGCCGAGGCCGCGAACCGCGTCCCGGAACGCCTCGTGCTCGGCGCGCAGCGGTTCGGGCTTGGCGATCGCGTAGCGCACGATGTCGCCCTGGGTGACGCCGCGGAAGTTCTGCAATGCCTCCCATTCGGTGGGCACGCTGGAGTTCGCGTAGAAGGTGAGGTCCGCCGTGAGCGTGTCCGCCACGTAGCAGCCGCGCTCGCCGGTCACCACCGTCACGCGCTCCTTCATCGGCGAGAGCCAGTTGACGAGGTGGCTGGCCACGGTGCCGTCCTCGAGGCCGCCGACGACCGCGACGAGGTCCTCGTGGTCGCGGCCGCTGCGGTGCGCCGTGTGCGCCGCGACGGACGTGTAGGCGCGCCGGGTGACCCACGTGGTCAGGTCGATGTCGTGCGTGGCCAGGTCCATCACGACGCCGACGTCCGCGATGCGGGCCGGGAACGGCCCCTGCCGCCGGGTGACGACCTGGAAGACATCGCCGAGCTGCCCGGCGTCGAGCCGCCGGCGCATCTCCTGCAGCGCCGGGTTGAAGCGCTCGATGTGGCCCACGCCGCCGACCAGGCCGCGGTCGGCGAACAGCTTGCTGAGCCGTTCCGCGGCGGGCGAGTCCGGGGCGAGCGGCTTCTCGATGAGCGCGTGCACGCCGGCTTCGGCGAGCGCGGCGCCGACGGATTCGTGCAGCGCGGTGGGAGCGGCCACGACGCAGTAGTCGAGGCCGAGCCCGATGAGCGTCTCGACGTCGGGGACGAGCGGCGCGGCGTATGTCGTCGTGTCGGCGGAGGGATGCGGATCGGCGATCCCGACCAGGTGCACGCCGTCGAGGGAGGCGAGCACGCGCGCGTGGTTGCGGCCCATCATGCCGAGCCCGACCAGGCCGACGCGCAGCGTCGTGGTTTTCGCGGTGTTCGCGGTCGCAGTGTTCGTCGTTGTCCCGGTGTTCGTCGCGGTCGCGGTGTTCGTCGCTGGCGCGGTGCTCTCGGTGACGGTGCTCGTGGTCGCGGTGTTCGTGCTCACAGCGAGTTCACCGCCTCGATGACCTGGCCGACCTGCTCGTCGTCGAGCAGCGGGTAGACCGGCAGCGACAGGACGGTTTCAGCGGCGCGCTCCGTCACGGGCAGGTCCGCCACGCTGAAGCTGTAGGGCGCGAGGCGGTGGATCGGGGTCGGGTAGTAGACGCCGCTGCCGACACCGAGCTCCGCGAGCCGCTCGCGGAAGCCGTCCCGGTCCTGCTCGATCGTGATCGTGTACTGGTGGTAGACGTGCCACGCGTCCCGCGCCACCTTCGGGGTGCGCACCGAGGTGAGTTCCGCGTCGTAGCGCGCCGCGATCTGGCGCCGTCGCTGCGTCCACGCGTCCAGCTTCGCCAGCTGGACCCGGCCGACCGCCGCGCCGACGTCGGTCATCCGGTTGTTCAGGCCGACGACTTCGTTCTCGTACTGCTTGAGCATTCCCTGGTTGCGCAGCAGCCGCAGCTTGCGCTCGAGGTGCGGGTCGCCGGTGACGATCATGCCGCCCTCGAGGCTGTGCATGTTCTTCGTCGGATAGAAGCTGAAGCAGGCGGTGTCGCCGAACGCGCCGACGGGAGTGTCGCCCAGCCGCGCGGCGACCGCCTGGGCCGCGTCCTCGACGATCGCGAGGCCGTGCCGGCCCGCCAGCGGGACCAGCTCGTCCATCGCGGCCGGGTGGCCAAACAGGTGCACCGGCACGATCGCGACGGTGCGCGGGGTGATCACGGAGGCGACCGACTCGGGGTCGAGGCAGAACGTGTCCGGGTCGATGTCGGCGAAGACCGGGGCGGCCCCGGTGACCGCGACGGCGTTCGCCGTGGCCGCGAAGGAGAACGAGGGCACGACCACCTCGTCTCCCGGGCCGATCCCGAGCGCCAGCATGGACAGGTGCAGGGCCGAGGTCCCGGAGTTGACCGCGACGCAGGCCCGGCCGTCGACCAGCTTGCCGAACTCCTGCTCGAAGTCCGCGACCTCGGGGCCCTGCACCACCCGGCCGGTGCGCAGCACGCGGACCACGGCGTCGATCTCGTCCTGGCCGATCTCCGGCCTGGCAGCGGGAATCATGGGTGAATCTCCTCCAGAACTTCCGGAGCGTCTCCGGTCTTGACGTACCGCACGCCCGTCTGCGGGCACTTGTAGAGATCGCCGCCGAGCGGCACGAGCGGGACCGCGGCCCGGCCCACCCAACCGACGCGCCGCGCGGGATTGCCCGCGACCAGCGCGAAATCGGGCACGTCGCGGGTGACCACGGATCCCGCCGCGACCAGCGCCCACCGCCCGATGGTCACCGGCGCCACGCACACCGCGCCGGCGCCGATCGAGGCGCCGTATTTGACGACCACGCCGACCGGCGTCCAGTCGGCTGCCGATTTCGCGTCGCCCTCCGCGGTGATCGCACGCGGATGCCGGTCGTTCGTGAACACGACGGCGGGCCCGACGAACACGCCGTCCTCCACGAGCGCCGGCTCGTAGACGAGGGCGTAATTCTGGATCTTGACGCGGTCGCCGATGCGCACGCCGGCGCCGACGTACACGCCTCTGCCGATCACGCACTGTTCGCCGATCCGCGCGTCCTCGCGCACCTGGGCGAGGTGCCAGACCGCCGTGTCGCCGCCGACGAAGGCCCGGTCGTGCACGAGGGCCGAGGGGTCGATCCGCGGGGGCGCGCCGGCCTGCGTGGCGTTCGCTGTCCTATTCACGTGTGTCTCCTCCGCTTCGGCCACGGTCAGGACTGCCCCGGCACCCGTGCGGCCGAGACGGGCCCGGCCAGGCTCGCCGCGGACGCAGAGCCGGCGGTCGCGGCCGCCGCAGGCGTCATGCCGGAGGTCGCGGCCGTCATGCTGGCCGCCGCCGCCGTCATGTCGGCGGTCGCGGCCGTCGCGGAGGGAGTCAATGTGCGCTGACGCGCGAGGGCCGCGCCCGAACCCGCGTCCCAGACCGGCCGGTCCGGTGCCTGCTGGATGTCGAGCGTCCAGGCACTGATGATCAGATGGAGGCCGGCCAGCAGCGGCGTGACCGCGAGCAGGACCGTGCCGGCGCTCGGCGCGCTGCCGCCGAAGATGCGGTAGAGCGTCATGCCGAGGCCGAAGGCGGTGCCGAACCCGAACAGTGCCATCCCGGCGAACAGCAGCAGGGCGACGGGCGAGAAGGACTGGAGTACGTATTTGACGAGAATGCGCTTCCAGAATCCGCGGAAGAGCAGCCAGGAGACCGCGGGGATGACCTTGTGCAGGCGCATTCCCGACACCTCGGCGCCGTAGACCGCCGGAACGGGCACGTCACGCGCCCGCACATTCGCGATACTCAATCGGATCAGCAGGTCGTTCTCGAATTCGTATCCCGTCGCCACCCGGTCGAGAGCGATGGCGCGCAGGGCGCGGGCCGAGGTGGCGGTGTAGCCGTTCTGCGGGTCGAAGAGGTGCCAGTAACCCGACGACGCCTTCGTCATAAAAGAGAGAATCACACTGCCGAACACCCGATGCTTCGGCATCCCGGTGAAGGACGTGCGCGAGAAGAAGCGATTCGCCTTGGTGAACTCCGCCTCGCCGTCGGCGATCGGATCGAGCAGCGCGGGCAGGTAGGCGGGGTCCATCTGCGCGTCACCCGCCATGACGACGCTCACGTCCGCCTTGAGGTCGAGTGCGAGCCGGTGCCCGTCCAGGATCGCGCCGCCGACTCCGGTGTTGTGCTGATGCCTGATCAGCTGAACGCGGGGATCTCCGACGGAGAGTGCCTCGTCGGACGTGTTATCAGTGGAACAGTCGTCGATGACGACGATATGGTCGACGAATCCAGGCATCGTGCGGATCGTCTTACCGATCAATCGGACCTCGTTGTACGCCGGCACGACGACGGCGACCGTCAGATCCCTGTACATCGATATCAGACCCACCTTATGAGCTGGTTTCAGGTTTATTTCAAACGAATCGCGGATGCCGAGGCTACTTCGTTCCCGGCGCCGCCACGTGCGATGCACCGATGCAGCGGGGAAATAACACCCGTGAGGGCGACAAGAGTCCACCGATACGGTGATTCCAGGCAACGGTTCGCCCCCGGCGGGGCGTGGCCGGTTGACCGGCGTAGCCTGCACCCCGAGCTCGAAAGGCAGGACCGACGATGGTCGCGACGATCGGCCAGTGGCGGCTGCGGGCGGCGTTCGCCCAGCGGCTCTCGCGGATGTACGGACGGGAGGTTCCGGCGTACACCACGCTCGTGGACGTCTCCCGCGAGGTGAACGAGGACGTCCTGCGCGCGCAGGGCGCCGACGCCGAGCGGCTGGGCTCCATCGGCCGGGTCGGCGCCGAGCGGCACGGCGCGATCCGCGTCGGCACGCCGCGCGAGATGCAGCAGGTCGCGCGGATCTTCGGCGCTCTCGGCATGCGGCCGGTCGGCTTCTACGACCTGCGTGACGCGGCGTCCAGCGCCGTCCCGGTCGTATCCACCGCTTTCCGCCCCGTCGAGGCCGCGGAGCTGGAGCGCAACCCGTTCCGGGTCTTCACGTCTATGCTCACGCCCGCCGACCCGCGGTTCTTCGACGCCGACCTGCGCGCCCGGCTGGAGGCCTTCCTCGCCGACCGCGAGCTGTTCCCCCCGGAACTGCTGGCCCTGGCCGACCGCGCGGAGGCGGAGGGCGAACTGCCCGAGGAGGCCGCCGAGCGGTTCCTCGATCTGGCCGTATCGGCGTTCGAGCTATCGCAGGAGCCGGTGGACAAGGCCTGGTACGAGACCCTGGAGCGCGTCTCCGCGGTGGCCGCGGACATCGGCGGCGTACGCAGCACGCACATCAACCACCTCACCCCGCGCGTGCTCGACATCGACGAGCTCTACCGGCGGATGGGCGCGCACGGCATCGAGATGATCGATTCGATCCAGGGCCCGCCGCGGTGGCACGGCCCCGACGTGCTGCTGCGCCAGACATCGTTCCGGGCGCTGGCCGAGCCGCGCACCCTGCGGCTGGCGGACGGTACCGTGGCCGTCGGGTCGCTGCGCGTGCGCTTCGGGGAGGTCGAGGCGCGCGGCATCGCCCTGACCCGGTCCGGCCGTGAGCTCTACGACAGGCTGCTGACGCTCGTCGACCGGGAAGCGGCGTCCCGTCCCGACGAACCCCGCAGCGACGTGGCGCGCCGGGTGTGGGCCGAGCACCTGCCCGGCACCGAGCGCGACCTCGCCGCGCAGGGCCTCGGGTACTTCACCTACCACCTCTCCCCCGCGCGCCCGCGCGACGGTTCGCGCCCGCCCGGCACCGCCGACGAGCTCGTGCGGCAGGGCTGGGCGACCGCTCGGCCCATCGTCTACGAGGACTTCCTGCCCCGCTCCGCGGCCGGGATCTTCCAGTCCAACCTCAGCGGCGCAGGCTCGAAGGACGAGGGGCACGACGGGATGGCCTACGATGCCCAGCGCATCGCGGCGGACATCGACCGGGACGTCCTGGACCCGTTCGACCTGTATGAACAGCAGCAGAGCGAGTCGCTGGCCCGATTGGCGCAAGAGCTGGGTTCCACCCAATGGCCCAGCCGCGTCGCCGGACCGTGAACCGCGTCGCTCACTGGCTATATGACGACTTCACCTCAGGAACCGACCGCGCCGCACCCCGAGGGCTACATCCTGCGCGGCGGACCACTCGACGGAGCGGTCGCTCGCGCGCGGCGGCCGGCGTACCTGCACCTAGAGCACTACAACGGCGACGGCGACACATACGCGCCCAGCGGGCATCCCGACTCCGAGTACCCCGAGCTGGAGCGCTACGACTTCGGGCCCATGGCGAGCGAGCGCCGGCAGCGACCGCATGGGCAGATGTGACGTCGCACGAGCGGCCCGCCGATCACGCCCCGGCAGCGGGCGCGGCGAGGGCCGAGCCCACCGATCCGCTCGACGCGATCCGCACCCGAGGCTACCTCGCGCTGCTGCTGCTCGCGGGCGTCATCGGCGTGCCGCTCTCCGCCGCGGCCTGGGGTTTCCTGCAGGCCGTCGACCACCTGCAGACGGTGTTCTACACCGACCTGCCGCGCGGCCTGGGCTTTCACGGCGCACCCATGTGGTGGCCGCTGCCGCTGCTCGCGGTCTCCGGAGCGCTGACGGCGGCCGCGATCGTCTTCCTGCCGGGCACCGGCGGCCACGAACCCTCCGAGGGGCTCGAGAGCGGCGCCGTGCCCACGGCGGCGATGCTGCCGGGCATCCTCATCGCCGCGCTCGCCTCGATCAGCCTCGGCGCCGTGGTCGGCCCGGAGGCTCCGCTGATCGCGCTCGGCAGCGGTCTGGCCGCGCTCGTCGTGCGCCGCATGAAACGCGCGGATGAGCGGGCCGTGCGCCTGGTCGGCGCGGCGGGGAGCTTCGCCGCGATCAGCACGCTGTTCGGCTCCCCGCTGCCCGGCGCGTTCCTGCTGATGGAGACGTCCGGGCTCGGCGGCATCGCGCTCGACGTCGCCCTGCTGCCCGGCCTTCTCGCGGCCGGCATCGGCGCGCTCATCTTCATCGGGCTCGATTCGTGGACCGGCCTGTCGACCACCTCGCTGACGATCCCCGACCTCCCGGCCGTCAAGCAGCCCGACGTCGGCCAGTTCGGGTGGGCACTGGCCATCGGCGTGGCGGGCGCGCTGATCGGCGTCCTGATCAGCCGGGCCGCGCGCGCCGCGCAACCGCACGTCGCACCGCGTCGCCTGGTGCTGATGCCGATCATCGGCCTGCTCGTGGCCGGCCTGGCCATCGCGTACGCGGAGGGGACGGGACACTCCTCGTCCGACGTGCTCTTCTCCGGCCAGAGCGGCCTGGGTCCGCTGGTCCAGAACCGTGCGCAGTACACGGTGGCCGCGCTCCTGCTCCTGGTCGTCTACAAGGCGCTGGGGTATGCCCTCTCGCTCTCCGCGTTCCGCGGCGGACCGGTCTTCCCGTCGCTGTACCTGGGCGCGGCAGGCGGCCTGCTCGTCTCGCACCTGCCCGACCTGCCGTTCGTCGCGGCGGTCGCCATGGGCATCGGCGCGATCGGTGTCGCGATGCTGCGGCTGCCGCTCACGGCGGTACTGCTCGCGACGCTGCTACTCGGCAAGGACGGACTGACCGTGATGCCCCTGGTGATCGTGTCGGTCGTCACGGCGTACGTCATCTCGGTCCGCCTCTCCCCGGCGCCGCCGAAGCCGGCGTCCGACTAGCACCCAGGCGGGGACCGGTCCCCGCCTGCGCATGGCACGCTCCTCGCAAAGGTCGACGTTGACGCGGAGGTGCCCACCTTGAGCATCGAACTGCCGAGCGAGCTCACATGGTGTCTGAACATGCTGGGGATCCCTTGGCCGGATATCGACGAGGACGAATTGCGTAACTGGGCGGCCCAGGTCCGGAAGTACGCGAACAACACCTCGGACACCCACGACGCCGCTCACGCGAAGGTCAAGGCGCTGGCCTCGACCACGCACGGCGACTCCTACGAGGCGATGCGCGCCGGCTGGGAGAAGCCGAACGGGGCACCGTCATCGCCTCGGAGCAGGGATCGCCGGAGGAGGGCTCCGCGGCGTCCTGCGGACAGATGCGCGGCGCCGGTGCCGGAGCCGGCTCCGAGGAGGAACGCGGCCGGCGTCCGGACTACCTGAAGTCCGACACCGAGATCGCCGACCGGCACGCCGATCGCACGAAGGCCGCCGTCGCCGCGCACCTCGACGTCTGCGGCGCCTCTCCGCTCCCCCTCGACCAGAACCGGCTGGTCTGCGCGAAGTGCGGCAGCATCCTCAAGATCGACGATGCTCAGGCCCCTGCGTTGCTCGAGTGACGCGCGGTTCGGAACCCTGAACCGAGATATCAGGGCTCGACCTGGATCACGATCTTTCCGCGGGTGTGCCTGCTCGCGACCTGCGCGAGGGCGTCGCGGGCCCGATCCAGCGGCATGACCTCGGCGATGTTCGCGCGCAGGCTGCCGGCCTCGACCAGGGCGCTGAGCGCTTGCAGGCGGGACCGGGTCACGCGGGCGGCGAAGGAGTCGGCGGTGATGCCGCGGGGCAGCTCGGGCTCGGCGTCCTGGATGACGATGAAGCCGGCCCGGCCGCCGTCGCGCACGGCGGTGATCGCCTGATCGCGGGTCTGGCCGCCGGCGCAGTCCAGCAGCAGATCGACTCCGCCGGGCTCGGCGGCGAGGACCTGCTGCGGCCAGCCGGCGTCGTGGTAGTCGAAGACGTAGCTCGCGCCGAGGCTCCGCACGTAATCGTGGTTCCTCGCGCTGGCCACGCCGAGCACCCGGGCGCCGAGGGCCGCCGCGATTTGGACCGCCGCGCCGCCCACACCGCCGGCGGCGGCCGTGACCAGAACCGTCTGACCGGCCTTCAGCCCGCCGCGGTCGACCAGGCCTTCGTGCGCGGTACCCGCCGCGATCACCAGGCCCGCCGCCTCCGGGAAGTCCAGGCGGTCCGGCATCACCGCGAGGCGGGCCGCGTCGACGACGGCCCACTCGGCGAAGCCGCCGCCGCTGGGGAACAAGGTCCCGTAGACGCGGTCGCCGCGTTCGACGTCGACGCCGCTGCCGACGTCGGCGACGACTCCGGCGACCTCCTGGCCCGGGATGAACGGCGTCGCGAGGCCGGGGAAGCCTCCGGCGAGCATGCCGACATCCCACCTGCCGACACCCGCGGCACGCACCCTGACCAGCACCTGCCCGTCCTTGGGGACCGGGGTCGGCGCGTCACCGACCCGGACGCTCTCGATTCCGTTGAACTCAGCCGCGACCGCAGCCCGCATCGTGTCACTCCTCGTGTAGTCCCCCTCCCCACTGCCCGCCTCCGCGGGAGCCACACCCCGCCCCTGCTCCGACCGGGTGAGACGTCCGATCTCGGCAGTGCACTGCTCGAATACATATCGAAGCGCTTCGATCATTCATCCCCATATACGCTGACTGATCTAGCCCCTTGCCGGTCCATCCCAGGCTCATTAACCTGTGACGCGGTTGAAGCGCTTCGACAGATGATGCAAAGGAGCATTCGAATGCGGATCGTCGGGATACGCAGGTCGACCTCGCTCGCGGCCGCCGCCGTTCTGGTGGCCGCCGGGCTCAGCGCATGCAGCAACTCCGCCTCGTCGTCTCCGTCCGTCCTGACCGTCTGGGACTACGAAGCCGCCGACAGCGCCATGGGGGTGGCCTGGGCGCAGGCGGTGAAGGACTTCGAGAAGGCGCACCCGGGGGTGACGGTCAAGGTGCAGCTCAAGACCTTCGACCAGATCCAGAAGGGCGGGGCGATGCTGCTGAACTCGTCGAACGCCCCGGACGTGCTCGAATACAACAAGGGCGACGCCACCGCCGGGCTGCTGTCCAAGGAGGGCCTGCTCACCGACCTCACGCCCGAGGTCGCGAAGTACGGCTGGGACAGGAAGATCACCGGGAACGTCGCGGTCACCAGCCGCTATACCAACGGCGTGATGGGCTCGGGCGACTGGTACGGCATCCCGGACTACGCCGAGTACGCCATGGTCTATTACAACAAGGACATGTTCGAGAAGTACGGCGTCGCCGTGCCGACGACCTTCGATCAATTCGTCGCCGCGCTCCAGACGTTCGCCTCGAAGGGAATCACCCCGCTCGCCAGCGCGGGCAACGACTATCCAGCACAGCAGTACCTTTACGACCTGGCGCTGATGAAGGCTGATTCGTCGTGGGTGACCGCGTATCAGACCGGCGGCAAGGCCGACTTCACCGACGCCGCGTGGACGTGGGCCGCGAACACGTTCCAGCAATGGGTGGACAAGGGCTACATCGCCAAGGACACGGTGAGTTCGACCTCCACCGACATGGGCACCGCGTTCGAGCAGGGCAAGAGTCCGATGATGGTCTCCGGCAGCTGGTGGTACGGCACGTTCGAGTCGGAGGTGAAGTCCTTCTCCTGGGGCTCGTTCCTGTGGCCCGGCGCGCAGCACGTGCCCGGCTCCGGCGGGAACATCTGGGTGGTGCCGGCCAAGGCGCACAACAAGGACCTGGCCTACGACTTCATCAACGACACACTGCAGCCCGACATCCAGAACCTGATCGCCAACAAGGGCGCGGTGCCGGTCGCGGCCGATCCGACGCAGGTCACCGACCCGATGGCCAAGACGCTGATCTCCCAGTACCAGAGCCTCGCGGCCTCGGACAGCCTGGCGTTCTACCCGGACTGGCCGGTGTCCGGGTTCTACAACGACCTGATCTCGCAGACCCAGAACCTGATGAACGGCTCCTCCCCCGGCCAGGTGCTCAGCGCCCTCCAGACCGCGTACCAGCAGGGGCTCAGCCAGTGACCCGCTCCGAACGCGGTTACGCCTGGTTCATCGCGCCGGGGGCGGCGGCCCTGCTCGCCGTGATCGCCGTGCCCTTCGCGATGAACGTCTACATCAGCTTCACCTCCTGGCACGGCATCGGCTCGATGGACTGGATCGGCCTCGCCAACTACCGGCGGCTGCTGTCGGATCCGCAGTTCTGGTCCGGCTTCGGCCACAACGCGCTGCTCGTCGTCGCGATGGCGATCGCCCCGACGTGCCTCGGGCTGGTGATCGCGGCCGCGCTGTTCGACGTCATCGCGGTGCGCTTCGGGCCGCGCACCGCGAGCGTCCTGCGGGCGTGCGTCTACCTGCCGCAGGTGATGCCGCTCGCGGTGATGGGCGTGGTGTGGGGCTGGATCCTCTCGCCGAACAACGGGGCCTTCGACTCGCTGCTGCGCGACATCGGCCTCGGTTCACTCGCGCACGACTGGCTCGGCGATCCGCACACGGCCCTGTACGCCGTCATGTTCGTGATGCTCTGGCTGCAGCTCGGGTTCCCGCTCGTGGTCTTCATGTCCGGGCTCCAGCGGATCGACCCCGCGCTGCACGAGGCGGCCGAACTCGACGGGGCGTCGTGGCCCCGCCGGTTCTGGCACATCACGGTGCCGCACATGCGGCCCGAGTTCATGGTGGTCCTGCTGATCTGCACGATCGCCGCGCTCAAGGCGTTCGCCCCGATCTACGTGCTCACCGGCGGCGGCCCCGGCTACTCCACCACGATCCCGTCGTACTACTCGTACGAGAACTTCTTCGAGACCACGCAGGTCGGCTACGGCGCGGCGGTCGCCACCGTGCTCGCCGCGATCGCGCTCGTCGTGACAGTGGTCTTCCTCGTCGTCCAGCGGCGCACGGCCGAGGAGGGGTGAGGCAGATGGCTCAAGCAACAGCCCTCGAAGACGCCCGCCCCGACAGCCTCCGCAGGCCGCGCCGCCCGCGCCGACCGCGGCGCGTCGGCCGGCAGTCCTCGGGCGGCGGCAGGGCCGGGCGCACGCCGATCTCGTACCTCGCCCTGGTCGTCCTCGGCGCGCTCGCGCTCGCGATGGTCGCGCCGTTCGTGCTCGTCGTGATGAACGGGGTCAAAACCTCCACCGACTACGCGGCGCACGGCCCGCTGAGCGTGCCGCAGAGTCTGAGCCTGGCGAACCTGCAGACGTTCTGGCAGCAGGTGGACTTCGGCCAGGTGCTTGTCAACAGTGTGCTGATCAGCGCGTGCGTGGCGGTGTTCGCCGTGCTGCTGTCGATCCTGAGCGCCTACGCGCTCGGCATCGGCCGTATCAAGGGTCGCACGACGATCCTGGTCCTGTTCCTGCTGGCGAACCTGCTGCCGCAGGAGGCGCTGATCTACCCGCTGTACTACCTCGCGAACCAGTTAGGGCTCTACGACACCCGCCTGGTGGTCATCATCATCTTCACGGTGATCCAGAGCGCGTTCGGCACCTACCTGCTCTCCTCGGTGCTCGGCGCGTTCCCCCGGGAGCTGCTGGAGGCCGCGCGCATCGACGGCGCGGGAGTCTGGCGGATCCTGTGGCGCATCGTCGTGCCGATCAGCCGTCCGACGATCACGGTGATGCTCACGTTCTTCTTCATCTGGACGTGGAACGAGTTCCTCATCCCGCTCGTGCTGCTGCCCTCCAACCAGAACGAGACCGTCCCGGTGGCGCTCGGCCTCGCGCAGGGCGAGCACATGGTCGACGTGACGATGCAGGCGGCCTCGGCGCTGCTCGGCATCTTCCCGGCGATCGTGTTCTTCCTGATCTTCCAGCGCACGCTGTCCCGGGGCATCACCCTCGGCGCGATCAAGTAGCACCGTCGCCGGACGCACGTCGCGGAGCAGTACCCGGTGTGCCCCCGGCCGATCCACGGCCGGGGGCACACTGCGCGTCCGAGCATCCGCCCCTACTTGTCCACCCTCTGCTCGCTCATGTCGCCCGCCCAGAGCGTGTGGAAGGTGCCCTCCCGGTCCACGCGCTGGTAGGTGTGCGCGCCGAAGTCGTCGCGCAGGCACTGGATGAGCGCGGCGGGCAGCCGCGGGCGGCGCAGTGCGTCGAGGTAGGCGAGCGAGGAGGAGAAGGTCGGGGTCGGGATCCCGGCGCGCACCGCGGCGGCGATGACCCGCCGCCAGCTCTCGACGCCTGCCGCGACCGCGTCCGCGAAGTACGGCGCGACGAGCAGGCTCTCCAGGCCCGGAGTCTCCTCGTAGGCGGCTCGGATCCGGTCCAGGAACCGCGCCCGGATGATGCAGCCGCCGCGCCAGATCGTGGCCATCGCGCCGCGGTCGATGTCCCAGCCGTACTCCTCGCTGCCGGCCTGGATGTGGTCGAAGCCCTGCGCGTAGGCGACGATCTTCGAGGCGTACAGCGCGTTGCGCACGTCCTCGACGAACTGCTTGGGGTCCTCGACCACGCCGGCCGGGTCGACGTCGCCGGCCCGGCCCTCGAACGTGCGCTGCGCGGCCTGGCGCTGGTCGACGTGGCCGGAGAGCGAGCGGGCGAAGGTGGCCTCGGCGATACCCGTGATCGGGATGCCCAGGTCCAGGGCGCTCTGCACGGTCCAGCGCCCGGTGCCCTTCTGCTCGGCCCGGTCGGCGACCACGTCGATGAACGGCTTGCCGGTGGACCGGTCCTCGTGCGAGAGCACGTCGGCGGTGATCTCGATCAGGAACGACTCGAGCTCGCCGCGGTTCCACTCGCGGAAGATCGCCGCGATGTGCCCGGGGCTCACGCCGAGCCCGGAGCGCAGCAGGTCGTAGGACTCGGCGATCAGCTGCATGTCGGCGTACTCGATGCCGTTGTGCACCATCTTCACGAAGTGGCCGGCGCCGTCCGGCCCGACGTGCACCGCGCAGGGCACGCCGTCGACCTGCGCCGCGATCTTCTCGAAGATCGGGCCGAGCGTGCGGTAGGCCTCGACCGATCCGCCGGGCATGATGCTCGGGCCGTTCAGGGCACCCTCCTCGCCGCCGGAGACGCCGGTTCCCACGAAGTGCAGGCCCTTCGCCGCCAGGTCCTTCTCCCGCCGGATCGTGTCGGTGTAGTGCGTGTTCCCGCAGTCGATCACGATGTCGCCCGGTTCGAGCAGGCCCGTCAGCTCCTCGATCACCGCGTCGGTGGCCGCGCCCGCCTTGACCATCACGATCACCGCGCGCGGCCGGGTGAGCGAGGCGACGAACTCCTCCATCGACTCGGACGGCACGAAGTCGCCCTCGTCGCCGTGCTCGGCCATCAGGCTGCGGGTGCGCTCCACGCTGCGGTTGTGCAGCGCCACGGTGAACCCGTTGCGGGCGAGGTTGCGCGCGAGGTTGCGGCCCATCACCGAGAGCCCGGTGACGCCGATCTGGGCGCGGGCATCAGCTTGCGTGGTCATCTGCGAAGCCTCCTGGGGTTCTTCTGGATAGCGTTGCCTGCTCGCGGCGGCGACGCCCTCCAGCCTGCGCCCCGGAGCGCCGATCCGCACGTCAGCACGCCGTGCCCCGATCGGGCCGGGTCATGCCCGATCGGGGCCGCGCGGGTTGCGATCAGAGGACGACCACGATCTTTCCGTGCACGTGCCGGCCGGCCTGCAGCCTGACGGCCTCCCGGATCTCCTCGACGGGGAAGGTCGCGGCGATCGGCACGGTGATCGAGCCCGCGGCGACGAGGCCGGCGATCCGCTCGAGCTCCTGCGGCCGCGCGTCGGCGCCGCCGGTCGCGCGCACCGCGCCGGGCGGGCTGGGGCCCGCGGCGATCGTGGAGATGCGCTCCGGGCGGACGCCGAGTTCGAGCGCCGCCTCGGCGGTCTCGGTGCCGAACAGGTCGGTCGCCGCGGTCACCCCGTTCGGCGCCAGCGCGCGCACGCGGTCCGCCAGGCCTGGGCCGTAGGCGACGGGCTCGACGCCGAACTGCCGCAGGAAGTCGAAGGTGCCCTCGGAGGCAGTGCCGATCACTCGGGCGCCGGCCAGCTTGGCGAGCTGGACGGCGAACACGCCGACACCGCCTGCCGCACCGCCGATCAGCACCTCGTCCCCCGCCTCCACGCCGATCGCCGCGAGCGCCGCCGAGGCGGTCGCGGCGGCGATGGTGATCGCGCCGGCGACCTCGTCCCCGATCCCGTCCGGGGTGCGCAGGAGCGTGTCCGGGCCGGCGGGGTCGACCAGGAGGTGGTCGGCGGCGGCCCGGCCGGTCGCGGCGCCGAGGACGCGGTCCCCGACCGCGAAGCCCGAGACGCCCTCGCCGACCTCGTCCACGGTGCCCGCGAAGTCGGTGCCGAAGCCGGCCGGGAGCGTGATGCCGAACTGCTGCGCCATCTGCGGCATCGAGGAGAAGATCCAGTCCATCGGGTTGAGCCCGACCGCGGCCACCCGGACGCGCACCTGGCCGGGGCCGGCGTGCGGTTCGGGCACCTCGCGAAGGTCCAGGACCTCGGGGCCGCCGAACGTCTCGTAGACGACAGCTCTGCTCATGACGCGCCTCCACAGAAGGTGATGGGACTTTGTCCTATCACCCACCGTACCACGGCCGATGGGACCAAGTCCCGTAAGATGGTCCGCATGGCCCGCTGGGAACCCAACGCCTCGCAACGGCTCGCGAGCGCCGCTCTCGAACTGTTCATGGAGCGCGGCTACGAGAACACGACCGTCGTCGACATCGCACAGCGCGCCGGCCTCGCGAAGAGCACCTTCTTCCGGCACTTCCAGGACAAGCGCGGCGTACTGTTCGGTGAAGAGCTGATGACCGAGCAACTGGTCACCGCGATTGCCGCGGCTCCTGACGATGCGACCCCGCTCGAAGCGGTGGCGCGTGGCCTCGGCGCGCTCGGGGAAAGCCTGTTCACGGACGAACGTCGCGCGCTGGTCACCCGAAGGCGCGCGGTGATCGACGCCCATCCGGACCTGATGGAGCGCGAGACCCTCAAGATCGCGAGCCTCACCGCCTCGATCGCCCGGGCGCTGGCCGACCGCGGCGTGGCCGGACCCGTCGCCGAGGCGGCCGCGCAATTGGGAGCACTGGTCCTGAAGTGGGCCTACGAGCGATGGACGGAGGCGGGCAACGAGGACGGGTTCGGCGACCTCGTCCGACGGGCCGCCAGCGACGTACAGGCGGCCGTCCAGGAGGTCTGAGGCGCCGACGGCCGCGGCGTGCGTATTGAATAAGCGCTCTGCATCCGGGTACTCGGCCCTCCAGGAGGAGGACGTGCGACTACATAAACCCACTGAAACACGGACGAAGACGCCGAAGGGTACCGGCGCGAAGGGTCCGGCGAAGAAGAAAACTGCGCCGAAGAAGGCAGCGGCTCCGGCTCCCGGGCCGGTGTTGCACTGGCGGACGCCTACCGGACGTGCGGCTCGGGCGATGGTGCGGAGTCTGGCGCTGATCCTGCTGACGCTGGCTGTCTTCGAGGTGCTGCGGATCACGTTGGTGCCGACGCCTAACTCGGTCGTGTTCAGCCGGCCGAACATGCATCCGTTCGCGACGATCCGGCTCTATCTGCGCGACGGGACCGTCGAGGAGCAGTTCCTGCAGATCGGCGGGAACATCGCCATGGGGTTCGTGCTCGGGTTCCTGCTGCCGCAGATCACGCCGCGGCTGCGCGGGCTGCTGCGCGTCGAGGTGGTGACGGCGGTGCTGATCTCCGCGGTCGAACTGCTGCAGCATCTTGTGATCCGCGGCACGTCGGTCAACATCGACGATCTGATCCTGGCCGGTGCGGGCGCCGCGCTCGGCTACGTTCCGCTCGGGCGGATGTTCGGGATGCGGCTGCATCCGCACCATCTGCACTGGTGGCAGCAGATTCTCGCGCGCTCGGTCGACCGGGGACGGCGCAGGCCGGCCACGCGGCGGAGTGCGTGACCGGCCGGGTTTCGGAGCGCGTGCCCGGGTGCGTCCCCGGTCAGCCGTGGAGCGCCGCCTGGATCCCGAGGCTGGTGACGGAGACCGTGATCCAGAGCACGGCCCCGAGCACCAGCGGGCGCGGCCCGGTGCGGCGCAGCGCGGTGAAGTCGGTGGACAGTCCGATCGCGGCCAGGGCCGTGGTGATCAGGAAGCCGGAGCCCTTGCCGATCAGCGGGTGCAGTTCGGCGGGAACGAGACCGGCGGTGTTGATCGCGGCGGCGACGAGGAAGCCGACGAGGAACCAGGGGATCAGGGCCCGGACTCGGACGCGGCGCGCGGCCGTCGTCGCGGCCCCGGTCGCGGGCGCGGCCTCGGCGCCGCCGGCCTGGCGCTCGGCACGGCGCCGGACGAGGGCGGCGAGGACGAGGCAGATCGGGATGATCAGCAGCGTGCGGGTGAGCTTGACGACGACCGCGTAGTCCGCCGCGTCGTTGCCGTACGCGGTGGCGGCGGCGATGACCGACGAGGTGTCGTTCACGGCCGTGCCGGAGAACAGTCCGAAGGCGTGCTGACTCAGCCCGAGCAGGTGGCCGACGAGCGGGAAGACGAGCACGGCGGCGATGTTGAAGACGAAGATGGTCGAGATCGCGTACGCCACGTCCACACCGACCGCGCCGATGACCGGCGTGACCGCGGCGATCGCCGAGGCCCCGCAGATGCCGGTGCCGACGCCGATCAGCGTCGCGAGGTCCCCCGTCACCTTCAGCTTGCGCCCGACGACGTACGCCGCGCTCAGGCAGACGGCGAGCGTGCCGATCATGACCGGGAGGGACTGCGCGCCCACCTGCACGATCTGGCGCAGGGACAGCTGCGCGCCGAGGACGACCACGGAGACCTGCAGCAGGGTCCTGCTCGCGGTCCCGATGCCCGGGCGCAGCCGGCCGGCGATCCGGCTGCCGAGCCCGCTGCCGCGGCCGCCGTCCCCGAGCTTGAGCACGCTGGCCAGCACCGTGCCGATGACGATGCCGGAGACCGGCCCGCCGACCAGCGGAAGCCGCGTGCCGATGACGGTGGCGACGGCCGCGATGCCGAGGGCGAGGGCCAGTCCGGGCAGCCGCGAGGTCACGCGGTCGCCGAGCTTCGGGCCCGTCGGCGCGGCCGGGGTGTGGCGCGCGACGTCCGAGGTGCGTTCAGGGGTCTCCGTCTTCATGACTCCGACTCTCTCGCCGCGGCGAGCCGGGCTGTAGTCCCCGAGTCATGACCAGGTCATAGCGAGAGGCTATGACAGCGAAATGGAAAGCAGTAGACTCGTGAGGTGACCCGGGCCCCAGATCTCGACTCGCTGAAGCTGCTTGTGCTGGTCGGGCAGCTCGGCAGCGTGGGTGCGGCGGCCGAACGGGTCGGCATCTCGCAGCCGACCGCGAGCCACCGGCTCTCGACCCTGGAACGCAGCCTCGGCCTGGTGCTGCTGGAGCGCTCCCGGCGCGGCTCGAGGCTGACCGAGGCGGGCCATATGGTCGTCGGCTGGTCCCAGCGGGTGCTCGACGACCTCGCCGAGCTGATGACCGGCGCCGAGGCGCTACGCGTGCGCCGCGACGCCGAACTGCACGTCGCGGCGAGCATGACCATCGCGGAGTACCTGGCGCCGAGCTGGATCGGCCAGCTGCGCGGCCAGCGGCCCGATCTCTACGTCGGACTGCAGGTCACCAACAGCGAACGGGTTGCGGCCCTGGTGGGCTCCGGAGCCGCCGACCTCGGGTTCATCGAGTCCCCGCACCCGCCGGCCGGCCTGGCCACCCGCCCGGTCGCCCACGACCGGCTGATCGTGGTGGTCGCCAACGGCCATCCCTGGGCCCGGCGGCGCAAGCCGCTGAGCGTCGAGGAGCTGGCGGCCACCCCGCTCGTGGTGCGCGAGGCCGGCTCCGGAACCAGGGAGACGCTCGACGAGGTTCTGGGCCGGGCCGGCGTCGCCATGGCCAAACCGCTGCTGGAACTCGGCTCCGCCACCGCCGTGCGCAGCGCCGTGATCGCCGCCACCGGCCCGGCCGTCGTCAGCGAGCTCGCCGTCCGCACCGACATCGCGGACGGCAGGCTCGCCGCGGTGAGCGTCGACGGCCTCGACCTCCGCAGGGTCCTGCGGGCGGTCTGGCCGAACGACCGCAAGCTGGTCGGGCCCGCGGCGGAACTGCTGGCCGTCGCGCGGCGGCGCTGACCCCCGCAGCACCGCCGCCGCGCGACGACGACGGAGCGCGACCTCAGTGCTGGGTCGCGCGGTCGTCGGGCACTTTCACTCCTCGGCGAACGCCTCGCGTAGCCGCTGCTCCTGCTCCTCGGAGAGGTTCGAGCGGATGAGCTCGGGGCGCAGCTCGGCGAAGGCCGGCTCGACCTTGTCCAGGACCGCGCCCGAGGTGAGGGCGAACAGCGCCGAGGTGCCGGGCGTGACCTTGTCCCGCACCTCCTTGATGAACTCGTCGTCGATGCCGACGTCGGAGAGCGAGCCGGCCAGCGCGCCGGAGGCCGCGCCGATGGCCGCACCGAGCAGCGGCATCAGGAACAGCAGGCCGAACAGCATGCCCCAGAACGCGCCGCCGAGCGCGCCGACGCCGGTCAGGTTGTGCATCTGGGTGGTGCGCGGCTTCTTCGCCCCTTCGGGCCAGCTCACCACGGCGCCGTCGAGCATCTTGATCAGCTGCTGCTTCTGCAGGTTCTCCGCGGTGACCAGGGCCTTGTGCGCGCCCTCGGCGTCGGGGAACTTCCAGACGGTGAGCGTCGCCACGATCAGGCCCGCTGCTTGCCGCCGTAGATGCACAGGGCGTACAGCGCGACGACGTCGACGGCGATGATCATCAGCGACCAGAAGGGATACGCCGGGATGAAGAACATCTGCCCGATGGCGTTGAGCGAGACGACGGCTATGCCGAACCACCGCGCCACCTGGTTCCGCGCGGCCACCCCGACGGCGGCGACCAGCTGGAGGCCGCCGAGGATGGTCACCGCCCAGCCCCAGGCGCGCAGGTCGCCGACGACGTAGTGCGCGTCGTTGACGAAGATGTGCGAGTTCGCGATCGCGGCGATGCCGTTGAGCAGGTTGAAGAAGCCGAGGACGCCGAGCAGCACCGCCGCGAAGGCGATCATCCCGCCGCCCTCGTCGGTCGCGAGCTCCGGGTGCGTGCCGGTGTACGGCCTCGTGGTGTGCGTCGCCATCTCTCTCTCCTCTGCAAGCGACTGGTCGGAAGATCCGGCTCGTTTCCGCATGGCCCGCCGGTGTCTCCGGCGCTCCTACCAGCAAGCGTGGCCCGGCACCGCGGCCGGTGGATCACCTGCCAGGGGTGATCTGTGGATTGCGCGACACGCCGACCCGCTTGCACCGTCGGGGCCGGACGGCGCCGCGGACCTTAGTGTGGTCGCGAGATGAGCAGGTCGGACGGTAAACCGCGCGGACGCGCACGACTGCGCCGCTCGCTGACCTTCTGGCTGCGCCCGGCGTTCGTGCTCCGCGTCATCAACCGGTTCCAGAAGATCGCCGGCTTCGACCGCTCGATGGCCCTGGCCTCCAGCGCGCTCACCGCGCTGGTCCCGCTCGCGCTGGTCGTCTCCTCGCTGCTCTCCCAGTTCAGCGCGCGCGACCTGGCCGACCGGATCGTGCACCGTTACGACCTGAGCGGGGGCGGCGAGGCGGCGGTGCGGCAGCTGTTCGCGTTCGCCGGCGAGACCGACGCGGGCATCGACGTCCTCGGGACGCTGTTCCTGCTCGTCTCCGCACTCAGCTTCTCCCGCGCCGTCCAGCGCATGGTCGAGCAGGCGTGGGAGCTGGCGCCGCTCAGCGTGCGCAACACGATCAACGGGCTGATCTGGCTGCTCGCCCTGGTCCTCTACACGGTGGTGTCCGGCAGCATCTACGGATACCTGGGCGGCGGCCGGATCGAGGTGGCGGCCTCGCTGGCCGAGATTCCGATCAGCGTCCTGTTCCTCACCTGGAGCGCCTGGGTGCTGTCCGCGAAGCGCGTACCGCTGCGCCGGCTCGTGCCCTTCGGGATCATCGCCGCGATCGCGGCCGCCGTGTACGTCGAAGCCGGGAAGGTCTACCTGCCGACGCTGTTCAACTCAGCCGCGACCCGGTACGGCCCGATCGGGGCGGTGTTCGCCATGATCACGGCGCTGTTCGGCACGATGCTGATCCTGGTCGCCTCCTCGGCGCTCGGCCGCGAGGTCGCCGACGAGCTCGACCGGATCGCCCGCGGGCAGCGCGCCCCGTACGACGAGGTCAGCCAGCAGTGGGCGGCCGTGGTCGAGCAGGCCCGCTCCCGCTGGGACAGCGTCCGCAAGTCCCGGGAGCTACGGCAGCAGGGCCGGCCGGACGCCGAATGAGGGCTCCCGCCCCGGGTGGATTCGATCGGCGCATCGCCCCCCGCGCGGATGCGGAGATCCGCCGAGAACGACGAGCGGCCCGATCGGGGGACCGACCGGGCCGCCGATGCGGTCCCATCAGGCCGGCACGACGGGCACCGGGGGCACCGCGCCCTCGGGGAAGTAGGGCTCGCCGGTCCCCATGACCGCCGCATCCAGATCGCTGACGTGCGCGTACACCCGAGCCCAGCCGAAGCCCTTGAGCCGCTCGAGCCGGTCGCTGCGCAGCCAGACGTGCTCGACACCGTCCGCGGTGGCGACGCGATACTCGACGAGGTTCGGACCGGCGCAGATCTGCCGCCCGCCCTGCGGCTCCGGGCCGCCGACGAGGATCGCATTCGGTTCTATCTCACGCATGACTCCAGGGGACCACCGGGTCCGCGCGGACGCATCCCCCCTGCGTCCGATCGGGGCATGGACGCCAGGAACGCCACCGCCGCCCGGGGACGCCCCCGGCCGCGGCCGGCGGAGCCGGCACCGAATCGACGTGCTCGTGGATCGGCCCGTCGGCCGGATTCGACGGTTCCGGGTGCGCGGGCGGGGTTCCCGGATCACAGCGCTTCGGCCGCTGACGCGGCAGGCCTAGAAGATCGAGAGCCCCGTCGCGGTGGTGAAGTGGTCCAGGGCCGCCATCGCCGCGACGGAGTTGCCCGCCGCGTCGAGTCGCGGGCCCCAGGCGCAGAGCGTGGCCCGCTCCGGAAGGACAGCCAGGATCCCGCCGCCGACGCCGCTCTTGCCGGGGATGCCCACGCGGTACGCGAACTCGCCCGCCGCGTCGTAGGTGCCGCAGATGAGCATGATGGCGTTGACGCGCTTGGCCTGACTGCGCTGCAGCAGCCGGCTGCCGTCCGCGCGTACGCCGTGCCGGGCGAGGAAGCGCCCGGCCAACGCCAGGTCGCCGCAGCCGGCCTCGATCGCGCAGTGCCGGTAGTAGTGGGCGAGCACGGTGTCCACGTCGCCCAGCAGGTTGCCGTGGCTGGCGATGAAGTGCGCGAGCGCGGCGTTGCGGTGGCCGTGTTCGGCCTCTGATGCGGCCACCTCCGGGTCGATGTCCAGGGACGGGTTCCCGGACTCGGTGCGCAGGAAGTCGAGCACGGCGCCGGCGGCGTCGCCGGTCTGTTGCAGCAGCCGGTCGGTGACGACTATCGCGCCGGCGTTGATGAACGGATTGCGCGGGATGCCGTGCTCGGTCTCGAGCTGGATCAGGGAGTTGAAGGGGTTGCCCGACGGCTCGCGGCCGACGCCCCGCCAGAGCTCGTCGCCGCCGTGCGCTATCGCGAGGACGAGCGTGAACAGCTTGGAGACGGACTGGATGGAGAAGCGCCGCTCCCAGTCGCCGACGCCGTACAGTTCCCCGTCCGCGGTGGCCAGCGCCATCCCGAAGGCGTCGGCCGGGGCCTTGGCGAGAGCCGGGATGTAGTCGGCGACCCGCCCCTGGCCGGCCGTGGCCCGCGCGGCCGCTGCCGCCTCCGCCAAGATCTGCTGGTAGTCCACGGCGTCATTGTGCCGCACGCTCCGGGCCGCCAGATGCACGTCGTCCGCCGGTCACCCGGCCTAGGTGTACTGACCACAGAGGTTGGTGACGGGGGTCACGGCCGGTTGATCTTGTAATGGGTGAGGGCCTTCTGGCTTGGTGTGGATTGCGACATCTGCACCGGCTACCGGAAAGGCCCTCATGCCCCACCG
>NZ_JAGSOH010000059.1 GCF_018139625.1 Actinospica acidithermotolerans
CGCGCCAGGCGTTCAAGCTCCGCGCGCTCGTCATCGGTCAGGACCAACTCGCCGGCCTTCGGCCGTCCGGTACGAGGCATGCCCCATCGTATCACTTAGCTAACGAACTTTAGGCGCAGGACACTAGCGCGTTCTCCACGATGAGACCAACCGGGCCGAGGCGTATCGACTGACGGCCTCCGATGATCCAGCAGAGATAGCCAAGCAGGCCGAGCACCACCGGCACCCCGACGAACCCGCCCTCCGCTGCACGATGGCGCATCGAGACGATGCCGGCAAGATAGGCGAACAGCGGCAGGGCGCCGGCCAGCGCTCCGCAGCAGAGCACGGAGCCCCTGTTGCGCACGACAGTCTCGCTGCCCCGACGCGTGATCAGTCCCCGCGTGACGCTCGCCATGACCAGCTCCCTTTATCGCCGGGCAACCGCCGCGAATCGCAAGGCTACCAACACCTGCATTGGCTGGCTAACCACCTGTTTACAAGATCCGTAGTAGCGTCCGCGCCTCGCGCACGTCACGCTGACCTGCGGCCCCGTGGCCCGCTCCCCGCCAATGACCGTGATTGACCGCCATTACCGCTCCGTACGGGCACGCCGAAACGCGTAGGCTGCCGTGGCGCCTTTCGATCATGTCAAGCAAGTGCGGCGTCTGCGCTGACATAATGCGCGCGTGAGTCGAGCCTATGCGGTATGGCGCAGCGTACCCAAACATGACCGCGTCGAAGTGTGCAGGCTCGCTAAACAGCGCCTGCCGCACCCCAATCCGGCTGTAGCTGCGGCGGCTTCCGAATGGGCGCGTGCGTTCCAGCGTGGCGCCTGGTGGCGAAGGGTTCCGCCGTTCGTGCTCCCCGTGCTCGGAATCACCGAGGGGAACTTGACGTACGCATTGAGACCCAATGCGCCGTTTCGTCCAGTTCTTACTGCCGCATCTAGTGTTGTTGTCCTGTCCGGGCTGCTTAGCTGGAATACCCGGAATATCGCGAGCCTTGTGCGTACCCTGCCAACCACAGAAAAGCCAATGCCATCGCCGGTAGACAATTAGGCCAGCGACAAGACTGTCTGTCCATATTCGCTGTCAGCTTGGGAAGCATACTACGCGCCCCTTCGCTGACCTGCGCGCTGGTCAGCGGCTCGACGTGGAGTTGATCTCCTGTGAGTCCCTGTGATTCACGGTTCGGCTAACTCCTGACGGGCACGCGGCGGGCACGGCCGCACGGCGATGCGATACGTTGACTATCTGGCCGTTGACACGGCATAATCTCGCACACTGAGTGTGCAGGACGCTTGCTAGCCTCGATCCTTCAGCCGTAGTCATCCCTTGACTCAGGGGTTCGGCTGGCTTGGGTTGGAGCCCGGTTCGCGGCGTTTGTCCTCGCGGTGTGCGGGCTGGGGCTTGGCGTGGCCACCGCTTCGGCGGTTGACGCCCGCTTGACCTGCTGCTTCTCCTCCTTTCTGGTCGGTCCGGCGCTCAGGCCGGCGCCGGGATCGCGCCGAGGCGTTCCCAGGCCTCGATGACGGCGTGTGCCCACGGCCAGGTCTGCTCGATCTTCAGGATGCGTCGGCGGGCGTGCGTGACCAGGCGCGCGGGGATGTGCAGGATCGTCGTGCGCAGCGTCTCGGGTTCCGCGGCGGCGAGTTCGCGATGCTCGTCGAGGCCGAGGAGCTGGAGGTAGGCGAGCAGGTCGGCGGCGAGGTTCGCGGCCAGCAGCCAGGCCTGGTTGCGCGCGTATCCGTGGAAGGGCAGGGTTCTGATGCCGGTGGCCTTCTCGGTGCGCACCCGGTCTTCGACCACGGCGTGCTGGCGGTGCAGGGTGTCGAGGAAGAACACGTGGTGCGAGCCGGGCACGCCGCGTCCCAGGTCTTTGATGTTCGTGACGACCAGCTGGTAGCGCCAGCCAGTGGCTTTCTCGAACTCGGTGAGCTTCTTCGCGTGCCTGCGGGTGGGTTTGACCCGCCGGGCGATGAAACGCAGCCCGTCCGGCCAGCCGGTCCGGCGCCACAGCCCGGTCAGCTCGGCGACCTGTGCGACCGGGTCGATCGACCCGTCCTGCTCGACCGCGTGTACCCAGGCGTGCTCGGGCAGATCGGCGATCGCGGCCTCCTCCGCCGCGGTGATGGTGAACCCGCTGGTGAACGCGACCTTCCGGCGCGCGGTGGACAGGGAGAGCAGGTGCTCGAGCAGAGCATGGCTCGCACCCGCTCCATCCAGACGGATCAGAATCCTGCGGCGATGTCCGCGCGGGAGCTGACCGAGCGGGTCGCCGAGGACCGCGATGTGCTCGGAGGCGGTGTTCGAGCCCGCGTTTCCCGGCCGGAGCATCATGGCCAGGCACTCGAACGTGTTCGTGCACCACGCGGCCAGCGGGGCACCGGTAGGCCGTCGGCGAGGTGCCCGCGTGGTGCGGGTCCTTTTCCGGCGGCCCCCGGCCCGAACCGCCCGTGCGACTTTCACCGCAGGCGGCTCTCCAGTGATCTTCGTGCTCCGTCAGCCTCCGTGGTGGATGAGGTGGTGGCAGTCGCGGCAGACCACGAGGGTCTTGCGCCGTTTCTTGAGCATCACCGTCACCCAGTGCGGGTGTGGCTGCCTGCGGTCGGACAGATCTGCGAGCTTGGCGACGTGGTGGACAGCGATCTCATCGTGTCCGTTGCACAGCTCGCAGCGGCCGGCCAGGAGCCGGGAGACCAGCTCCTTGCGCCGGACCGGGGGCGCGAGCGCGGACTTGTCCACGATCAGCGCCTTCCTGTTCTGCCGCAGCGGAACTCCGCCGAACCTTGCGACCAGCGGTTTCCTGCCGGGACGCGTGGTAGTGGCCTGGAAGCACTTGTAGGGCCCGTACGGTGTGTCGATCCTGGCCCGGTATCTCCGGGACATGGCCGACACGGTCGAGCGGTGCTTGCCAGCCAGCGTCTTGAGCATCGAGGTCTCCATCACCCAGTGGAGCCGGTCCAGGCGGAAGACGTCCGATGCCAGCAGGTAGTACTGGACGATGCCCCGGTATTCAGCCCCGAACCGCCCGATGATCTCCCGATCGGTGGAGCCCATCAGGTCGGAACGGTGCACGGGTTTGCCGCGCTTCATGAACCGGGTGCACTTGGCCTCGATCATCGAGGTCGGCACCCGCAGCCGGATCACTCCGTTGACCGACCTGCGCCGGTGGGTGATCCGGGTGCTGCTGTGCTGCACCGTGATCTCGTAGCCGAGGAATCTCGCCGCACCGGTGCGGGCGTGAGTGATCAGGGTCTTGTCGTGCGAGAGTTCCAGCTTGAGTTCTTCGCGCAGGAACACCGCCAACCGCGCCTTGATCTTCTCGGCTTCGGCCTTGGGTCCGGCGAACCCGAGCAACACGTCGTCGGCATAGCGGATGTAGCGAAGCCGCCGGTAGCCCGGATCCATCGGATCAGAGCTGGGCAGCTCGCGCAGCCGCTTGCGGTGAGCCCGGAACGCGGCCATATCTCCGCGATCCCTGGCCCGACGCATCGCGTAGTACGTGTTGTGGTACTCCCGGCTGGGGGTGCGCTGGGAGCCTCGGGTGTATTCCGGGATGAGGACCTGCTCGACGAAGGTGTCCAACCGGTCCAGATAGATGTTGGACAAGATCGGCGATGCCACGCCGCCCTGCGGGGACCCGCTCAAGGTGGCGTGGAACACCCACTCCTCCAGGTATCCGGCTTGCAGCATGTGCCGCACCAGCCGCAGGAACCGGCCATCGTGGATCTTCTCGCCCAGCGTGCCCAGCATCACCCCGTGGTCGAGGCTGCCGAAACAGTCGGCGATATCGCCCTCGATGAACCAGGCCGTGCCCTGCCACGTGTCCGCAATCTTCCTGAGCGCGGTGTGGCAGCCCCGGCCCGGCCGGAACCCGTGGGAGGCGTCGTGGAACCTCGGCTCGTAGTACGCCTCCAACAGCAGACGCACCACCTCGGCCACCAGCTTGTCCGTCCACGTCGGAAGGCCCAGCGGGCGGCGGCCTCCGTTCCTTTTCGGGATGTGCACCCTGCGGGCCGGGCTCCACCGGAAGCGCTCATGGCGCAGCGCGTCGATCACGCGCCCGATCTTGCCCAGCGACATGCCGTCCACGGTCTCCCCGGTCGCCCCGGCCGTCATCGCCCCGTCGTTGGAGTAAAGACGCCCGTAGGCCAGCAGGTACAGCTGCGGGTTGAACAACTGTCGGTATAGCTCCTCCAACGGCAGGCCCCGCCTGCCGCGTTCACGCAGGACACCAAGCACCGTTTCGGCGCTCTGCATTTCGCATACCTCCCGAATCCTGGTGTCCGATCACCTGTGCCCCTTGGCCCTGCGGACGGCTTTCCCGTCCTCCTCGGCAGGTCGTAACTCCTGCGACTACTACGGGCACTCCGTCGCCATAGGGCTCGCGCCCCGTAGGCGATCCCATGTTCGTCTCCGACATACGTCTCGAGCGTGAGGTAGGCGCCCCACTCATCCCCTCGAACACCCTGACGGGGTGTCGCTTCGCCGCCCGGAAGGTGCGGAGGCCATTCCATCAAGCCGCCGCAGGCGACGACACCGGCCTCAGACGCCGTGCCGGTGGAGCCTTCGATTGTCTCCGCTGGAGATTGGGGTTCAAGCAGTCAAGCCTTCGCCATGTCACGCGGGCCCCCTGACGCGCCGCCCGTAGCGTCTCGGCACAGCCGTCAGTTTCCTGGCATGCTCTGGTCCCGTCACCGTTTCCGGATCGGGTTAGCCATCGGGCCCAGGAACCTCCTTCCAAGTTCCTCCCGGCTGCACCGGGGATACATCGAAGCGCCTCATGGCGCACTGAAAGCCCCACGTCCCCTTGTACGTCCCGGCCGCCCGCTCCTTCCTGGACGAGCAGGTGATCACGGTCGCGTCCATGTCGATCACCGTCCAGCCCGTGAGCGGTCTGCCCAGGATCACCAGCCATGGGAACCCGCCGTCGCGATCGGCCAGCAGTTCCCACGCCCGCGCCCGCACACTCGCCCTGGCCTCGGCAATCCTTGTCCGGGCCCGATCGTCGATCTCCCCGAGCAACCGCCACAACGTCGAATCCGACGCACCGTCGCCGATCAGCACGGCGTGGTGCCGGGCGAGCAGTTCGGCCTGCCGCAGATTCCTGGCGCCCAGCGCGATCCCCACGACCAAGCCGACCAGCGCGTTCGCGCGATCCAGCCTCCACGGACTCGACACCAGAGCCCCGCGCAGCCCTCCGACCAGCCCGACCCGGTCCGCCGTGCGGTGCAGCAACACCGCTCCCGCGTGCCCGACCAACCCACGACCCGAAGCCTCGAGCCCAAGCCCGCGGTCCCATCCACTACGCTTCTTCACCTGGAAGGTGCCTCGCTCCACCCGTCTGATCAGTCTTCAGCAAACCGATCATCGCAGGTGGCGGGCACCTTCCGTCATCTGGGCATCAGACCACGGATCCAGCCTGAATTCTTGAGGCTAGGAGCGGAGGCGTACACAGGAGGGACAGGTCGTTGTGTTCGTAAGCCGATGGCGCACGCCGCGACAGGCTGAGTGCGCGACGAACTTCCACACCATGCGAACCGCGTCCTTGGTCCTGCGGACACCGACGCATCGTGAAGCTAAAATTGCCATGGCCGGCGCTAGCGATGACGAGGCTCAACGTTGGTTGGGCTGGGAGCAGAAAGACGTATGCCCCGAGCCTCACCGCGCGACGTTATTGTCAGCCTCGGTCAACGAAGGTGACCGACCTGAGCGGTCTGTGGATGCTGCCTTCTGGGCACTCATAGCGATTGACCCAGGTCGACTCGCTATTGCTGGTCTCGTGGGATTTGTGCATTCGCCGGACGGGCTTTACAACCACGTCGGTGGTCATCTTGCTCCGCAGTATCGCGGCCGAGGCCTTGGGCGCGAGTTGTTCGCCGCCGCTCTGGTCCTCGGGCACCAGCACCTTGGAATTGAAGTCATCCGCGCGGGCGCTGAGAGCTCCAACATTGCGAGCCGCAAGTCACTGGAGGCTGCAGGATTCCGACCAGTCCATGGCGCTCCAGCCCACTCGCTTCCTAACGGAAGAGTCATAGCGGCCTGCTGGTACGAGCACGCCGCTCGGGCGTCTAAATGCCGCAGATCTCCCCGACCATAGCTGCCACGCCGATCGTGTAAGTGGACCAAAACAGGCATCATCCCACTGCTGAGCGCAAGACCCTCCGCTGTCAGCTTGGGAAGCAGAGTATCCACACCTGCGCTGACCTGCGCGGTGGTCAGAGGCTCGACGCGGAGTCGATCTCCCGTGAGTCCCCGTGATTCACCGTTCGGCTACCTCCTGACGGGCACGCGACGGGCACGGCTCGGCACTCCTGTCGCAGCGCAGTTGACCGGCCTCCACGGACGGCCTGTGCCTTCGCTGCCACCTGTAAGACGCGATCGTCCAATGCGATGGTGAGGAGCCCACCGATGCCTCGACTCTACGGTGCTCTGGCCTCGATCTTGGCCACAGTAAGTCTCGTCATGCTTGGGCTGATCATCCTCGGATACGGCGCATCACCGCTGCCGGTCCGCACCGCGCAGTACGCGGTGTGCATTGGCGGTCTCGTTCTCGCGGTCAGGCTTACGCGCGAAGCGTGGAGACGCCAGTAGCAACCGACCAGGTAGCTGAAGCCATTCGTCATGCCGGAAGTGAGGCATTTCGAACGCTGCCGTGTCAGGGCGGATACAGGGTCTCGGCTGGCGCGTCCTGGCGTCGTCCACTGTGGTCTGCGCTTGATCAACTCTCGTCAGCTGTTGCCTGTTGTCGTCTGCCACCGGGTCTTTCGCTGACTTCCTCGCCGGCGGTGGTGGGGGCGGACACGGGCGTCGCGATTCCGCCTGGGCCGAAGCGTACGTCGGTGAGAACGGCTTCCACCTCGGGCCGCTGTTCATCCACGCGTACGCGCTCGCGTACATCGTGGGTATCGCGCTCGCGGTGTTTCTCGGGCGCCGCCGCTGGGCGTCGGTCGGCGGGGACCCGGCGCTGGTCGAGGAGATGGCGATCTGGGGTGTGCCCGCCGGTCTGATCGGCGGCCGGATCTACTTCGACATCACCACCCCTGCTGCGATTCCGCACGTGTGGTACGGCGTGTTCGCCATGTGGGATGGCGGCATGGGTATCTGGGGCGGAGTCGCCCTGGCCGCAGCTGTGTGCATCTGGCGGCTGCGACGCCACGGCGCGAGCGTGCCGCTGATGATGGACGCCCTCGCCCCCTGCATCATGATGGCCCAGGGAATCGGACGGATCGGCAACTACTTCAACCAGGAATTGTTCGGCGGCCCCACGACCCCGCCCTGGGGCCTGAAGATCGACCCGCAGTACCGGCCGCCGGGCTACACCGGGTACGCCACCTTCCAGCCGACCTTCCTCTACGAGCTGATCTGGGACTTCGGCTTCGCCCTGTTCCTGATCTGGCTCGGACGCACCGGCAAGCTCCGCCCGGGCGGGCTGTTCCCGCTCTACGTCGCCGGCTACTCCGCGTTCCGGATCTTCGAGGAGTCCATCCGGATCGACTACTCGCAGTACATCCTCGGACTGCGCCTGAACTTCTTTATCGCCGTTGTGATGACCGCAGTCGGCTTGGCCTGGTTCGCCGTCAATCAGCTGCGCCCGCGCCGCGGCTCGGCAGCACCGGAGCCGGAGGCGGAAGGATCGACCTCCGAAGCGGCCGCCCAGCGCGCTCAAGGGGAAGCGGCACAATACCCAGGTCGGCGGCCGCGGGCGGCGGCGAAGACACCCTCGCAGCCCGCTGGGCCCGAGGACTGAACCGCCCGCATCCAGTCCGAACGAGCGATCCTCCGCGTCCGACCGCCGCGAGTATTGCACGGCGCTCGGCCCTTCAGACGAGCCAGTAGGCGGGGCCGTCTGGTTCTTCGAACACGCTCGAGCGCGGCCGGTGGTCGCCGCTCCGGCCGCGGCATTGATCCTGATCGGAGGTCAGCGGCGTCGAGCGCCCGCACGAGCGCGTCGAGCTTCATCGCGAGGAAGCCGCGAAAAGCGCACGACTCGGCGCTCGACGCGTCGATGCTCTCGGCGAGAAGCTCGTGATCCGAGAAGGCGCACGCCAATTCGTCCAGCCGGGTAGCGACGTATTCGCGGAAGGCGGCCTGGTCATCCCATGATGTGCGCGCCGTACCGTCCCCAGCCATCGCTACCTCTCTGTAGCCCCGTCCGACTCGGTGCATCCGCGGCCCAGCCGAGGTCAATCGTATCGGCTACCGAAATATTCGGCTGCCATCGGGTAGCTCGAGGGCATGCGCAGGCCATCGGAACTCGCGGCCGGAGGGCAAATCGGTACGGCGATCTGGTTGACCACGTGCGCGACCATCGCATTGTGCGCGCTCGCCGGACGGCATTCGGGCCGGTTCGTCTTCGCGCGCGGCCAGCAGGCACTCCCACATGCATACTGCGACGCATCTGAGGTGAAGCGAGGGCTTCGGTCCACAGCGATGAGGAGCGGGTTTGGCAGCGCCGCTGGTCGCGGTGCGACCCGGCGGGCCGGGGTACTGACCCTGATCCGCCGGCGCCGGGTCTTTCTCGGACCCTTTCCTACAGCCCCTGTCGAGCTCTAACCGTTGTCGCCGTCGGTGACCTTCACCGTCCAGGAGCACTCGGAGTTGACGCTTAGGTAGAACGTGCCCGGCCCGTCGTGCAGATAGGTCGTGTCTTGGCCCTTGTCGCCCATCGCGTTAGCCACAGGGTCGTCGAACAGGTCGTTGCCGCTCTGCTGGACGTCGGCGATGAAGTTGCCGGAGGTGCCGAAGCTCGCGCAGTCGTACGTGTAGGCAACGGAGTAGTCGCCGCTGCTGATCGTGAAGCTCTTGGTGGACTTGATGCCGTTGCCCTCTACGGTCAACACGACCTTCTTGGCCGGCGCCTGAGTCGTGGCTGGTGCCTGCGTCGTCGCCTGAACTGTCGCCTTGGCCCCGGCCGTGCTCGGCGCTGCGGCGACGGTCGTCGAGGTGCTGGCCGCGGCGCTGCCGCTTGACTTGTTGCCGCCCGCTATCCCGACGATCACGATGAGCAGGAAGAGACCGAGGATGGAGAACAGGACGATGCGCCCCTTCTTGCCCTTCTTCGGTGGCTGCGGCGGCCGGTAGGGCATGTACGGGTGCTGTGGCTGCTGAGGCTGCTGTCCGAACAGCGGGGCCTGCCCGTACTGCTGGTCCGATCCGTACTGAGGTGCCTGCCCTGCCGGCGGCTGGCCGCTACGTGAGCGTGGTGTGCCCCACCCATCGGACGGCTGCTGTCCCTGGTCGTACATCTGCCTCTCCCCTTGCGAAGTCTTAAGCGCGCGCACGCGAGCGATAGGCCGCCATGACTCCACTTGTTTATGTTTGTGATCTGTTATTCACATCGGTGAGCGCAGTCGAAGGCTGCAGGGCAGCCGAGCCCGTTGGAGCCCGCTGCGCAGACTGGGCCGGAAAGGTACCGGTCCAGTCTGCGGTCTGATCCGCTCGGCGCGGGTTTCGGCGTGCCGACGATCAGTTCGCTGAGGCCTGCTCTTGCTGGGCGGCGTTGGAGTTGGCCACGTTCGCGGCGTCCCGGAGCGCGTTGCTGACGGAGTGCAGTTGGGGGCGGTAGGTGCCGTCCCACTCGCCGCGGAATCGGGCGGCGTCGGCGCCGACCCACTGCACGCCGTGCAGTTGGCCGGTGAGGGAATTGATGATGTTGTCGATCTGCTCGGCGTCGTTCGACAACTGGCTGGCGAATGCCCGGACAGCCTCCGGATCCATGCCTTCGAACATGTCTTCTCCGCTCTCTCTGTTCGTCAACTGTTGTTGCGGACGGCCGCGGTGGCCGCCGGGGTCGGGGCGCCGGTCAGGCGTCGGTCCAGGCGAGTTGCACCGCGGTCGTTCTCCCTCCGGCCACGAACAGGGCGCGTCCGGGTGGGAAGTCTGTGGGGTCGATGCGGTTGAAGCCGGTGCGGAAGTGCGTGAATCCGTCGGTTTGCAGCGGGGCGAGGGCGAGGCCGGTGCGGCCCGACTTGATCGGTCCCTGGAGCCCGTTGGGCGAACCGGCGGGTGCGGAGCTTTCCGTCTCGCCCACGACCAGCCGGCGTTCGTGGACGAAGGCGCGTGCGAGTTCGGTCAGCGCGCTTTCGGCGGTGGCGAACTCCGGGAAGCACTCGATGAAGAGAGCCGCGCGACGCACCGGGTCGGGGGCGCGTTCCTGGAGCAGCTTCTCCGCCATCTGCTTCGCGGACTCGATCGAGTCCGCACAGGTGCTCCAGAGCGTGAGCCGGGACAGCTCGGAGGGTCGCGGGGCGAAGAAGTGCAGTTCGATCTCGGGATCCCAGCGGCGTAGCGCGCGAGCGAGCGTGCGCAGCGTTCCGGTGCGGCCGGAGCCGGGTGCTCCGGTGACGATGAAGGATCCGCTCGGCGTGAAGGTCTGCGGTTGGAGATCGGTGACCCGCAGGCCGATGACGGGCATGCCGTTGACGTCTGCGGGTAGAGTCGCCAGCGGGATGCGCTCCGGCACGCCCTCGATGGCGGGCGCGGCCGTGATGCCGGCTTTGACCATCGAATTGGCGAGCCGTCGCGTGTAGTTGGCTTGGATGCTGACGTCGTCGCTGCCGCCGAGGACTGCGGTTTGCAGCTCCATGCCGTGCAGGAGACCGCGTCCAGGAGGTGAGTCCGGCTTGAGGACGTCGGTGGGCGCGCCGAGCATCGCGTATTCGTTGGGGTCGGCCAGCCGCATCACGAGACGGGTCTGGATCGAGGAGGCGATCGCGTGCGGCACGGCGGCGGCGCGGTCGGCGGTTACCAGCACATGCACGCCCACGGGGCGTCCGGCAGCGGCGATGGCGGTGAAGTTCTCGAACACGCCGTCGCGGTCGTTCGACTCGTAGGCCTGGCGGAACGCTGCCATGCCGTCGACGAACAGCAGGATCCGCGGTTCGCCCGCCGCGTGCTCGCCGACTTTCTGCCGGTAGGCCGTGATCGAGCTGACCTCCGCCTTGGCGTAGCGGATCGCGCGCTCGCCGACCACTTCGCGGAGCCAGCGCAGCAGGCGCGCGGCGAGTTCGTGGTCGCCGGCGCCGATGACGTTGCCGACGTGCGGTAGCTCGGCGAGCATCGCCAGGCCGCGGGAGGCGAAGTCGAGTCCGTATACGTGGGTCGGGTCGATGGCCGCGCCGCGGGCGGCTGCCGCGGCGATGGTGCGCAGCAGGGTGCTCTTACCGGATCCGCCCGTGCCGTAGACCGCGAGGTTTCCGTCGTCGTCGGGCCGGAACGCCACAGTCGGCTGCTTCTGCTTACCTGGTTCGTCACCGAGCGCGAACACGAGTGTGTTCGGTCGGCCCGTAAGGGGAAAGCGCGACCTGTCGGCGAGGTCGTACACACGCCGGAGTTCGTCGAGCCACGGCCGGGCCGGTGCGGGCAGCGCGGCTTCGGTGTTGGCGGCGTTGATCGCCTCCACCATACGTTGCAGGTCGGTCGGTCCGGGATCGGCGAAACTCTCCTCGGCCTGCCGGCGCCACGCTTCCCCGGCGCCGAAGCGGAGCGGTTCGATCCCGATCTGAGGCGTGGGCCGGGACCGGGTCCAGCCGCCGGCGTACCCCACCTGGAAGGGCACCAGCCGACCGGGACCGGTCTTGGAGACAGCTCGCCCCGGTACGTCCTGGTCGAAGTAGGCGGCCTCGCGCGAGCCGAGCACGTCGAGGCTGTCCGCCTCGTCCGCCATGCGCAGCCCTAGACGCAGGTTCGTGTTGGCGCGCAGGTTGTCCGAGATCACTCCGGCCGGGCGCTGGGTGGCGAGGATCAGATGCACGCCGAGCGAGCGGCCGCGCTGGGCGACGTTGATCACGCCGTCGACGAACTCGGGTAGTTCCTTGACCAGGGCGGCGAACTCGTCGACGACGATCACCAGGCTCGGCGGCGCGTCGCTGTGCCCGCGGGATTCGAGTTCGAGCAGGTCTTTGGCACGATGCCTGGCGAAGTGCTCCTCGCGCCGGTGCAGTTCGGCGGACAGCGACGCCAGGCAGCGGCGCACGAGGTGTTTGTCGAGGTCGGTGACGAGACCGACGGTGTGCGGAAGGCGGTCG
The DNA here is from genome assembly GCF_018139625.1 of Actinospica acidithermotolerans. Taxonomy (GTDB): domain Bacteria; phylum Actinomycetota; class Actinomycetes; order Streptomycetales; family Catenulisporaceae; genus Actinospica; species Actinospica acidithermotolerans. Next base: position 12,014 of record NZ_JAGSOH010000059.1, read on the forward strand.
AGGTCGCCGAAGGCCGATCCGCCCTTGTAGTCCACGAGGAGAAACGTCAGGCGTTGCGGGCTGTGGGCGGCGGCCATCGCGAGGATCCAGGACTGGAGCAGTTCGCTCTTGCCGGATCCGGTGGTGCCGCCGACCAGGGCGTGCGGTCCATCGGCCCGCAGGTCGAGCGCGTGGGCGCCCCCGGCGCTGGTGCCGATCACCGCGCGCAGGGTTCCGGGTCTGCGCAGTCCGTCGGCGGTCGGCGGCGCGTAGTGGCCGGTGAGGATCGATCGGCTCTGCGACCAGCGTTCGAGGATCGCCGCCGATGTGACGCTGGCCTGCTGCTCGCCCAGCGCGATCAGCGGCACGCTGCGCGGCAGGTCGCTGGCGTCATCGGTCCGTGCGGCCGCGTCGGTAAGCGGCGCAAGGCGCATGGCCAGGTCGGCTGCCGTCGCGGCGTCGAGCGGCTCGTAGGCGACGGGGTCGACGTGCTCGCCCGATTCGGCGAACGCGACCGACCCGCGGTCGCCGTCCACGGTCGCGAACACGCGGCACGCGGCGGGCAGCCGGTCGGCGCGATCAGCGATCCAGAGCACGAAGATACCGTGTTCGCGTCCCTGCTCGGCGATCGCCACCAGGCGACTGCGCTCGGCCGGGGTGTCGTCCTCGACGATGACGAGGATCAGCGGCGCGGTGCTCGCGGAGTCCTTGTTCGCGGACCGCTGCGCGAGTTCTGTTTCGAGGGCGGTGAGCAGGGATAGTGCGTCACCGGCAGATGCGACGAGCCGGTGTCCGGGCAGCCGCGGGCTGGGCGTGGTGTGGGGCAGCCATTTGAGCCAGTCCCAGTCCGCTGAGGTGCGGGCGGAGGCGAATGCCGTGATCAGCATTTCGGACGGCGAGTGCAGCGCGGCGCCCTGGATGACCAGTCCGCGTGCGACGCCGAGGGTCGACTGACGCAATCCCGCAAGGCCGATTGCGCCGTGCTCGGCCGGGGCGGCGACCAGCGGGACCGCGGTCACGGTGGTGAGCGAGGAGAGCGCGCGGCCGAGTTCGGCGAGAAGCTCCGGCGAGCCGTTCTGCTCGGCCGACGACTCGATTGTGCTACGCGAGGGCTGGGTCGCGGTGCCGAGTCGGAATTCGCCAAATCCGGGTCCGCCGGGGCGGCGCGCCCAGAGCAAGGGCGTGCCGTGGCGAGCAGCCTCGACGCAGTCGGCGACCGACGGGTGCTCTGCCCGACGCACCTGCTCCTCGCGGGCGGCGGCGACGTGCACGTTTTCGGTGAGCTCGGCAAGGGCCGTGCGGAATTGCGCGGCCTCGCGGCGGTAGTCACGGCGCGAACTGCGAGCGGATTCCCACGCGTAGCCCAGGGCCATCAAAGGGCTAAGGCCGACGAACACCAGCGAGGTGATGCTGTGCGTCGTCAAGTAGAGCACCGCGCCGAGCAGCAGCGGGGTGAACAGAGGGATGATCGGGATGCGGGCGGTCTTGGCCGGTGCGGGCGGCTTCGGGGCCGCGAACGTCTCGCCGAGGTAGGTCGGGTTCAGGCGAGGCGGCCGGTTGAACCCGGCGCTCTCGCCGGTGGCCGCGCTGTGGGCGTCGGACGGATCGGCCTGTTCGAGGCGCAGTTCGGTATCGCCGATGCGCACCGTGTCGCCGACGCGCAGCAGCGCCCGCGCGACCGTGCCGCTGCCGATCTCGAGTCCGTTCGTGGAGCCGAGGTCGCTGATCTCCACCTGTTCGCCGACGGTGATCCGGGCGTGGCGCCGGGAGGCGAGGTCGTCGGCGAGGCGCACCGCGCAGGTCGCGTCGCGGCCGATGAACGCGGTCCCGCGGGGTAGCCGGAACTGCCTGCCCAGATCGGGACCTGCGGTCACCCGCAGCAGCACGGTCGGCCCGGAACCGCGGGCGCTCGGCGGCCGGCCGGCGACGAGGCGGACGGTCGTGCCGGAGCGCAGGCCGCTGCCGGCCACGGTGGCCTCGGGGTCGAGAGCGACCGGGTGCGGTGAGACGACCTGGAGGTAGGGCCCCGCATCGTCCGGCGTCGTCGGTGCGGTGCGCTTGCCGGCGCGGTTCTCCCCCACGGCCAGTGCGGCCGCCAGGTCGGCGACCTTGGCGCCTGCTTCCAGGGTGACGAGCAGGTCGACGTCCGGCTCGCTGTCGCGCCGCAGTGTGATCTTGAGCTTCACCGGGTGCCTCCCGCGGTCCGCAGCGTCCGGCGGGCTTTGGAGAGCGCCGGGATTTCAGGCATGAAGCTGCCGAGGCTGTACGCGGCGCGGGTCCGAGCGCGTCGGCCCGCCTGTCGGCTCAGTTCAGTGCGTGCTCTGCCGAGTCGCGACCAGTAGGCCGCACCCGCCTCGTCGGCCGGGTCGCCTGGACCGTAGACCGCGGCGTCCGCCTGGTGGGCGAGCGCGGCGAACTCGGCGCCCGGAAGGCACTCGGCCTGCTGACGGCGGGTCAGCCCGGCGGGTACCGTGATCCCGAGGTCGCGGCTGTGATCGATCAGGTCCAGCCATCCGGCGGCGAAGCGGTCGGATGCCGTTCCCCGGGTACGTCTGCGCCGTCGGCGAAGCTCCTTGGCGGCGCGGATCGCGCCGGCCACCAGGAGCAGCGCGAGCAGCGGCGAGGCGGCGAGAGCGAGGATGCGCAGCAGGTGTCCCAACCAGCTCGGCAGCACCTGGCTCGGTGCCTTCGCGTGCACGCTGCCCGGCGTGTTCACCCCCGAGCCGATGGGCGAACTCGGAGCCTGCGCCGAGTCGGGCGGCGGCACTACCGTGCCGGCCGCCTGCTGGGTGTTCTGCTTCGGCTGCGGCTGCGGAGCCTTGGAGGGGTCGGGTACGAACTGGGTGTACGGGATGCTCGCCCAAGCGCCGGAGGCGATGCGCACCTGCACCCAGGCGTGTATGTCGGATCCGCGTACGACGCCGTCGGCCTCGGGAACGGCGCCGAACACCACGCGCGCTTGCACGCCGAGGCTTTCGGCCATCAGCGCCAGGGCGGCGGCGTACTGCTCGTCGTCGCCGACCGGCTGGCGGCCGTTGAGGAAGGAGGTCAGCCGTCCGATGCCGTGGCCCGGCAGGTACTCGCCCTGGCCCGCGCCCCCGTCGCTGTAGGCTCCGTTGCGCCGCAGGTAGGACGCGATCGCCTCGATCTGAGCGATCGAGCCGGTCGCGCCCTGATCCCAGGCTGTGGCGCGTGCCGCGAACTGTGCCTGGTAGCCGTCGGTCAGCGAGCCGGACGGGTAGGGCTGGTCGGTGGCGGTCAGCGTCGGCTGGTTCAAGCTCGTTTGCAGCGTCAGGGTGTCGCCGGCCTGCAGGCCGCTGGTGACGATTCCGGAGCCGGTCGCAGAGTCGTACCACAGGTTGCCCGTCTGCTGCGTCGCATCCGCGCCCGTCAATGCGACGCTGTTGACCGTGCCGACGGTGGGCAGCCATACGCGCAGGTCCGTCGGAGCCGCGTATCCGGCATCGATAGTGATCTTGACCGTGGCGCTTGGCCCGGAGACTGGCGCGGTCGGCAGGGAGGAGGAGGTGACGCGGAGGTATTCGTCGCCGTCTGCCGGGTTGACGGCGCCCCAGACCCACCCGTTGTAGTCATCGAGTATTGAGATCTCGATCGGGGCTCCGGCGGGCAGCCCGGAGACGGTGAGGAGCTGCTGGTTCCAGAGTAGGTCGGCGTCCTTGGTGTACTTGCGGAAGCCGCTGAGCGGGCTCGGGTAGTCGGCCACGTTCAGCGGCGGCGAGACTCGGGTGCGCAGGATCGAACGCCCCTCCCCCTGAGCTCCCGGCGCGGACGGCTCGGCGGCCGCTGCGACCGCTCCAGCGGCCAGCAGCGTGACGGCCGCGACCGAGATGCGCAGCGTGCGCGCAGAACTGACGGCGACGGACCGGCCGCCGCGATGATTGCGCAGTGCGGTCCAGATGAGCAGGACGACCGTGAACAGCACGGCGGTGACCGGCCAGTTCGAAGGCTGGCTGGTGCCGAGTGCGAAGGCGAGTACGAGCACGCATACCGGGGATGCCAGCGGCGCCGCCGCGGCCCGGATGCGACGGATCACGAGGGCGCCAGTCGTGGCGCCGACGAGCCCGAGGATGAACGGCACGGCGAGAAACGCCTCGGTGTCACCGACCGGCGGCGGCGTGGTCAGCAACTGCTTCCAGCAACGCACGGCCGTCAGCGCGATCCCGCGCACCGCGGCAGGGGTGGGCGCTCCGAATCCGAGGCCTGATGCGAAGGAGAGCACGACGGGACCGGCCACGAGGTACGCGACTGCGGCGAAGAGCGCCGCGACGGCGACCGAACGCGTCGCCCACGCGGCGAGGCGGGTGGTGAGCAGACCGATCAGCACCCCTGCGACGCCGACTGCGAGAAACGCCCATCCCGCGTACGTGGCGCGCAGGGCGTACAGCGCTATGGCGCAGGCGGCGGCGAGGAACGAGTCGTCGATGAGCGTAGTGCCGGATTCGGCTCGGGAGATTCGTGGCGTTGTCATGCCGAGACGGCCTCACGGATCAGGACCGGCAGATCCTCGATACGGCGCAGCGAAAGAGCGCTGAGCGAACCGGAAGCGGTCACGCCGGTCGGGTTGTCCGGGTCGATGCGGATGGCGATGGAGCGCAGGCCGCGCGGGATGCGTCGGCAGACCTTGCGCAGCTGCGGGTAGTCGCGCACCGATCCGGTGACGATCATCACCGAGGTCGTGCGGGGTGCGACCCTCAGGCCGCGGGCGATCAGCGCGAACAGCCCGCCGCCGGAGTCGGCCTCGGCCCGGGCGCAGGCGTCGAGGGCCTGCGGAATGCTCGGCTCGTGCGCGAGCCGGTCCGCCACCAGCAGCGTCACCTGGAGCTTGTCCTGCAACGCCCGCACGGCGATGGATGCTCCCGTGCTGACAGCGGTCTCGAACTGCGCGGGGTCGCTGTAGGAGGCCAGTTCGCCGTCCACGAGCACGAGCAGGTGGGTCAGCCGGGTCTCGAGGAAGCGGCGGACCAGGAACGGCTTGTCCGGCCGGGTCGAGGCGAGCTTGGCGGAGGAGCGCCAGTGGATGTGCCGGGCGTCGTCGCTCGGCACGTATTCGCGCAGGGTGTGGAACTCCAGGTCGCTGGCCGAAACGTGCTCGGTGACCCTGCCCTCCAGATCGTGCAGTACGCCGGAGCCGAGCGGCGGCAGCGGGATCCGATAGGGGTGCACGAGCAGTTCGCGCTTGCCTGCCAGTACGAGGCGTCGGCGCACGAGTCCGAACGGGTCCCCGCGCACGGCGGTGGCCGGACCCACCTCGATCACGCCGCGCCGGTCGCCGGGAATGTCGAAGGGCTCGAATCGGTGCGCCATGCCCCGTCCGAGAACGGGCAGGTCGAAGGTGCGGCCGTCCGCGCTGCCGTCCGGAACCGAAAGGCGCGCGGGAACGAGGTTGAATCGTCGGCGATCGAGCGGCTCGTGCACTTCGACGGTCACCCGGCAATTGCCGCCGACCGTGATGCGCTGGGAGCTCATCTGCAGCTCTACGCGCAGCGAACTGCGCCCCAACGCCATCGCGCAGCAGAGCACGAAGACAACGAGGCCCATCACGGCGATCAGGCGCAACTCCGGCCAGTGCACGCGGCCGGATGCGCTCCACGCGGCGATTGCGGCCGCGAACACCGTCCATCCGGTGGCGGTTACCGAGCTGAGGGCCGAAAGCGACGCGCGCGTCACCGCGGCCTCGCGCGCAGTTTGGTACGTCGGCGCGGCGGCCTCGGCGAAGGCAAGCAGCCATTGCCTAGCGTGCGGTATCCCGAAACCTGTGGCGCGCACCGGTCCGAGCGTCGGATCGGTACCCGCCATCACTGGCCCTGTCCGTAACCGGGAGTGCCGCGGCGGCGGGTGTGGTCGTCCACGACCGTGGGGTCTTCCCGTCGCCGCGTCAGGTCCTCGGCCACACCGCCGCCGCCGGCGGGCTCGCCGCGGCGGCGGGTGTGGTCGTCCGCCGAGTCGGCGGCGCCCCGGCGCCGGGTGAGGTTCTGGTCCTCGGCGGCACCGGAGTTCCGGAACATCGGCGGCGCCACCGTTTCGAAGATCTCGTCGACGACCTGGTCGGCGGTGATGTCGTGGTACGGCGCCTCGTCGCTGAGCAGCAGCCGGTGGTTGAGAACGGCCTTGCTCAGGTTCCTGATGTCGTCCGGAATGACGTAGGCGCGCCCCTGCGCGATCGCCCAGGTCTTCGCGGCGCGCACGTACGCCATGCACCCGCGCGTGGACAGGCCCAGGTCGACGTACTTGTGGCCACGGGTGGCCTCGGCGATCTGGCTGATGTAGACCAGCACCTCCTCGCGCACGGTCACGCCGGTCGCGAACGCGGCCATCCGGGCGAAGGCCTCGCCCGCGATGACCGGCTGCACCAGTGCTGCACGGTCGCGCACCGTCGTGCCGGACATCAATGCCACCAGCGACCCCTGATCCGGGTAGCCGATCGCCGTCTTCATCAGGAAGCGGTCGAGTTGCGCCTCGGGCAGCGGGTAGGTTCCGGCGTGCTCGACCGGGTTCTGCGTGGCGATCACCATGAAGGGCCGGTCCACCTCGTGCGATCGGCCGTCGACGGTCACCCGCCCCTCCTCCATGACCTCGAGCAGCGCGGACTGGGTCTTGGGCGAGGCCCGGTTGATCTCGTCGGCGACCACGATCGAGTGGAAGACCGGGCCGGGCTTGAAGTCGAACGCCCGGGTGTCCTGGTTGTAGACCACGCCGCCGACCACGTCGGCGGGCAGCAGGTCGGGGGTGAACTGGATCCGGGCGGTGGTGCCCTGGATCGCGTTGGCGATGGCCCTTGCCAGCGAGGTCTTCCCGGTTCCCGGCACGTCCTCGAGCAGCAGGTGCCCGTCGGACAGCAGGCAGGTCAGCGCCAGCCGCACCACCCGGTCCTTGCCCAGGATCGCGCTGCCGACCGCGTCGACCAGCCGGTTGAAGGTCTCGGCGAATCTCTCGGCCTGCTCGTCGGTGATCGTCATCTCAGTGCTCTTTCCTCATCAGGGCCACACATAGGATCCGGACACTCCGCCGCAGGTCACTGTGACGGTGTCTCCCGGGTAGCCGAACCAGTTGTACGAGTCCTTCGACTGATTGGGGCCGTAGGTCTCGTTGATGAAGCCCTGGGCTCCGACCGAACTGTTGAATGAACAGGTCACGTTCCCGCTGAAGTTTGCGGTCTGCACGTGGATGTACGCGCATGAGCTGTTCGTGCAGCTGCCGCCCTGGCAGGCTGAACCGCCGCCGCCACCGCACTTCGTGCCCTGCGAAACCGTGACCGTCGCCGGCGGGGGCGGCGCGGCGGGCGTGCTCTGCGAGGCAGAGCCTGAGATCGAGGATCGGCCCGGGTCGGAGACCGTCACGTTGATCGTGTCGGTCGCGCTGTAGCCCATGGTGTCGCTGCCGTTCCAGCTCCACGCACCGGTGCCGGTGGTGAAGGTCTGGCTCTGCCTGCTCGTGTTGATCTGCACGGTCGCGGACTTGCCGTTCGGGTTCACCGAGACGGTGAAGTTCACGGTCTGCCCGCTCGCGGAGGTCTGGATCGACAGGCCGTTCAGCGGCCCATACGTGGTGACCGACGTCGAATCCGTGCTGTCGCAGGGGCTTCCGGCGTATTGGCCGCCGGTGCTGCCGTTGCAGTCCTGCAGGCTCAACGTCTCCGAGGTGCCGTTCGGCAGCCCGTTGACGGTCTCGGACACACCCGACTGACCTGCCGTCGGGAAGGTCCAGGTACCGCAGGTGCCGCCGCTGTAGGTGCAGGTGACCGTGGAGCTCGCGCCGTGCGAGGCGGGAGCGTCGAACTTGACCGTAGCCTGGCCGTCGACCCCTGTCGGAGTCGCGGAGAGGTTGGCGATCGGGTCCGGCGTGGCCGTCGCCTCCATCTGAGTGCCGGGACTCGGCGGCGAAGTGTGCGCGCTCGGGTTGAGCGACGCGTCGGCGTTCATCGCCGTGACCGTGTAGGTGTACACGGTGCCGTCGTTCGCGATTCCCGCGTCCAGGCAGTTCGTCGCCGTCACGTTCGAGCAGACCGTGTCGGTTCCACCGCCGGTCCGGGTGACTGTGTAGGTCGTCGGGCCGGGGCCGTTCGGATCCACCGCGGTCCACGAAATCGTCACGGCGCGGGAGTTGGATCCCGCCAGCTCGGTCGCGGAGAAGCTCGGTGCCGCCGGTTGGGCCGGAGCTCCGGCGGACTGGCCGGAGACGGTCGCGGACGGACCCGGGCCCTGGCGGTTGACCGGGATCACGGTGAACGTGTAAACCGTGTCGTTCACCAGGCCGGTCGCGGTGAACGAGGTTCCCGAGACCGTCGCGCTGCCGCCTCCGGTCCAGGTCACCGCGTAGTCGAGTACAGGGGTTCCCTGGTCGGGCGCGGCGTTCCAGTTCAGCTTCAGGGTGCCGTTCTGCGGATCGGAGACCGCCAGGCCGCTGACCGCTCCGGGCACCGTGTTCGGCGTGGCGGGACCGGACCGCGCGCTCGCGGGGCTCCAGCCGACGACGTTCTGAGCCTTGACCGTGAACGTGTAGGTGGTGCCGTTGGTCAACCCGGTGATCGTGCACGGCGAAGCCGGGCAGGTCTGGGAGCCGCCGGAGTAGTCGACCTGGTACGACTGGATCGGAGCGCCGTTGTCGGCCGGCGCGGCCCAGGACAGCAGCGCCGCTCCGCTCAGGACCGTGCCGCCGACCACGGGGGTTCCGGGCGCGGCGGGCGGGCCGAGGACGTTCAGGGTGATCTGCCCGCTGCCGCGCTGGTCGGTGCGCGAACTCTGGGCGACGTCGCTGACGACGATGGTGAACGTCATCGTGCCGTGCGAGGTGGAGCCCGGCGTGATGTGCACGACGCTGCCCGAGGAGGAGACCGAGGCGGCCATTCCCGATGACTGCGTGACCGACACCACCGAGTCGACCGGCTGGCGCAGCTGAGAGGTGATGTACGGTGCGACGTCGATCGTCGCGGTCTGGCCCGCCTGGACTCCGTTGACCGCGATCGGCGCGAGCGTCGGCGCGGCGGCGGCCACCGCCTGAACCGCCAGCCGCGAGGTCTTCGCCGGCGATCCGGCCACCCCGATCAGCAGCGTGCCGCTGGACTGCGCCGTCGCGGACGAGTCCGCCGAGACGACCGGCGTGCCGGTGCCGGAACCGGAGACGGACAGCCCGGGCGCGGCCCCCTGCCACTGCGCCGTGTAGCGCAGTGCGGCGGCACCGCCCGGCTGGGCGGTCCAGACGTGGCAGAGCGCGGCGACGTTCAGGCTGACCGACGGGCCGCCCTCGACGACACGGATCGTGTCGGCCGGGCAGCGCAGCACCGGGGTTTCCGGACCGACCTGCACCGGAATACTGACGACGGAGTAGAGTCCGTGCGGATCGGTGAGCGAGGCCCCGTCGGTCACCTGGACGGTGAGCGAGGCGGGACCGGTGTATCCGTCCAGCGCGGTCAGGGTCAGCGCGTGGATTCCGTCGGGTACCGCTCGCAGACCCGACACAGGCCCCGCCCAGATCTTGTCGGCGGTGGTCAGCTGTACGGCCTTGTCGGCGGGGTCGACGATGTAGTCGGAGAGTTTGACCGTCGTGCTGCCGCCCGCGGGCACCGTGACGAGGGCGCCGGGCTTGACGTAGGGCGCGCCGTATCCGGGTGCCGAGACGTAGATCATGCCGATCGTAGTGGCTCCGGCCGCGTCGCGAACCTGGTAGGCGACGGTCTGCGGCGCGGCGGTCACCGGCAGGACGACCTTGGAGCCGCTGATCTTCGCGGCCGCGTCGAACACCTGGGTCACCGTCAGGCCGGAGGCGGATCCGTCGGGATCGGTCACGTGGCCGAGCACGTCGACCGTGATCGTGGTCTGCTTCGGCTGCGGATTCGCGTACGTCGGCACCGCGACGGGCGGATTGAGGTACCCGCTCTGCCCGTGCACGGTGATCGTCGCCACCGACACGGGGTTGACGCCGTCGGTGATGCCGTAGGCGACCACGAGCGGCTTGCCGTTGGCAGCGGGCGCGGTGACCAAGATCGGCGAAGTCGGGGAGCTCAGCGAGGTCCCTGTCGGAAGCGGCTTGTTGAGCGTCGCCAGCGATGTCACGGAAACCGCGTCGTCCGGTGCCGCGACCGCGTCGGCCAGAACGTTCACGCTCACCTGCGCGCCGGGCGACGCCGTCACGTCCTCGTCGACGGCGATCGGAGGCTCAGGTGTGGCGGGCGGGACGACCGCGATGCTGATCGTCGACTGCCCGGTGGCGCCGAAGCGGTCCGCGACCTGGTAGGTGAATGTGTCGGTGCCGCTGCTGGTCGGGAAGGCCTGATAGGTCAGCGAGGTCGCGTTCTGCGACAGGATGCGGCCGAGCGAGGGCGCGGAGCCGAGTCCGGTGAGCGTCACCGAGTCGCCGTCCGGGTCGACGCCGCTCGTGCTGATCGGGATCGTGACGGTGTCGCCGGCGACGGTCCGCTCCTGGATCGGCGGCGGCGCGGGCGACCGGTTCGGGTCCATGGCCGTGGGGGCCGGGTCGACGGTCACGTAGAGGTAGCCGACCGCCTGGCCGCCGAGGTTGTTGCGGGCCAGGTACTCGACGGTCTCGACCACCGGCGACGCGACGGTCCGCGGGGCCGAGTAGGTGACCAGGTCGCCGGTGACGAACGCGGAGCCGTTTGCGGCACCGGCGGTCCCGGAGGGCGAGAGGACCTCGAGTTGACCTGCCCCTGGACTGCCGGGCACGTCGGGGGCCAGGGAGAGCGGCGCACCCGCCAGATCGATGTCCTTCACCAGGACGTCGCTGGTCACGGTGTCGCCGGCGCGCACGGTGGCGTATGTGGGCACGGTCAGCGGTGTGTCGACGGCCGGCGCGGCCAATTGCGTCACCGACACCTGGCCGGTCACCGGGGCGGTGATGCCGTCGGTCACGGTGTAGTCGACCAACTGCGGCACGGCGGACGCGGCAGGTGACAGAGCACTGATGCGCAGCCATCGCCCGTCGACGATGCCGACCTGCAGGCCCGAGTTCGCGTTCACCGGCGCCGCCTGCTGCACTTCGAGTAGCGCGCCGGAGGGGTCGAAGTCCGCGGCGAGCACGTCCACGGTCGCCGGCTGCTGACCGTGCAGCACCGCGATGCTCGGCAGCGTGACCGGCGGTTGCGGGCTGGACGGATCGGCGGTCACATCCACCCGGATCGCGCCGGTGGCGAACGGTGCGCTGCCGAACTGGTCGGTGTAGCTCAGCAGGTAGGTGCCGGGCCGTTGCGCGATGACCGTGACCGCGCCTTCGGCCTGGTTCGTGGTCACGGTGGTGCCGCTCGGCGAGGCCACCGCGGCGGCGATCTCCAGGGCGGCGCCCGGGTTCTGCGGGTCGGCACCGGGCAGGTCGTTGGCCAGCGGGTGGATCACGATCGGCTGACCGACCTCGCCGCGCGCGATGTCGGGCTCGGCCACCGGCGCGATGCCCGCGGTGTCGGTCGGGCTCTGCACCTGGATGGAGAGTGTGCCGGTGACCGGTGCGCCGATACCGTCCGAGACCTGATAATGCACGCTCTGCCCGCCACCGGAGGCCGGAGCGGTGTACTCGACGAAGCCGTCCGAGGTCGCGGCCGCGGATCCGGCCGAGGCGGTGGCCTCGACGAGGGCGAGCGGATCGCCGTCGTAGTCGCGCCAGTCCTGGAGCACCGGGATCTTCAGTGATCCGCCGGCCGGCACGGTCCAGGTGCGTCCGGTGAATCCGGTGCGCAGCGCGGGCAGGGCGTTCTGGCCGGAGGTGCGCACCTCCACTGTCACCGTGGCGGTCGCGGTCAGGCCTTTGCTGTCGTCCACGGTGTACTGGAAGTGGATCGAACCGGCCTGAATCCCGGCGGGCAGCGTGATCTCGACGCTTTGCGCGTCCGGGGCGATCTGCAGTCTGGCACCGGAGTTGTCGGGAGTCCCGACGCTCTGGACAGCGAGGATCGCGCCGGACGGGTCGGAGTCGACGTCGAGCACGTGCAGCACCGTCGTGCGCCCCGGACGGGCGCCGAGTGTGATGTCCTGCGCCTTCGGCGGCAGGTTCGCGGCCTGCTGCTGGTCCAGGTTCGACTGGCTGTTGGAGGAGTTCTTCGCGGACGCGGGCGGCTGAACCGCCGACCAGTCGTCGACCTCGCGCGCGTCGGACAGGTCCCACAGGCCGCCGGTCGCCAGGTCGTTGAGCACGATCTGGTTCCAGTTGACCCGGAAGCGCGGGGCGGCCAGCTCCTGGAGCCTGCTCAGGCCACCGCGCACGGCAGCGGCACCGTTGCAGGATCGCGCGTACCCGTCCGGGGTCTGCGCCCACGCCGCGTAGACGCACGTTCCGAGTTGGACCGGCGCGGCGGGTGCACCGGACCCGATACGTGACAGAGTGCTGACCGCTCCGGTGGCCAGGTCGACGGAGATCAGGTCGTGCGACGTGGACAGCACGACCGAGCCCTCGGCGCCGCCGGCCTGCTGCAGCTGCGTGTGCACATCGACGCCGGGCACGGTGACGCTCGGGCCGCCGATCGCGTACAGCCTGCCGTTCGCCGCGTCGAGAATCACGGCCTGCTCGCCGACCGCCGTGATCCGCGGATCGGTGAGGGCGTGCCCGATGCGCGAGTACTGGACCGACGCGAAGCCGCCGGTGCCCAGCGGCGCGACGATCGCGACCTTGCCGGCGGTGGAGACCGCGTAGATGGTCCCGTCCTGGCCGACGGTCAAGGCCTCATCGGTCGGCGACGCGGACGCGCCGAGGTTCGCGACGGCTGGGCTGCCGGACTGCAGCGCCGCAAGCGAGGTCAGGCCCGAGGCGGGGTCGAACCGCTGAGCACGCACCTCGCCCGTCAAGGAGTCGAGAACCGCGACAGTGCCCCCGGCGAAGCCGACCTGCTGCGCCCCGGACACCGGAACCGCCTGGTCCGAAAGCGTCGTGGCGTGCGCCGAGTCGACGGGATAGAGCTTGCCGGCGGCCTGGTCCCACGCGACGACGGCCGACTCGTCCTGGAGTATGTCGAGCTGGTAGCTCTGCTGGCCGGCCCCCGCCGGCGCGAACGCCGCGTCCAACGCTCCCGCCGGCTTGTTGAGCCGGCCGAACAGTCCGGCGCTATCGCTGGTGACCCAGATCCCGCCGTTGTTGAGCGCGGCGTGCTGCACCGGAACGCCCTGGGCGTCCACCGCCATGAACAGCAGCGCGCCCACCGCGGCGGTCAGCGCGCCGCCGGACAGCGCGGCGGCGAGCCGTCCGCCTCGCCGCCGCGTCGACGTCCTCATCAGTCTCATCTCATTAACTCCCGCAACCCGCCGCCGACCAGGACGAGCCCTGGCCTTCGCCGCCCGCCCGCACGACGCGCACCTGAATGCACATCCGCTGCCCGGCGGGATCTGATAGGTCGATCGATGTGGCACTGGTCGCCCCGGACCGCGAGGTGCCGACAACGCGCCAGGAGAAGCTGTCCGTCGCTTCCCGTGCCGAGTAGCTCCAGGTGAACCGGAGCGTCGCAGAGCTGATACGTGTGGCTGTCACCTCGGGTGTGCCCGGCGGCACCTGGTCGCCGAGCACGCCCGCGTCCTGCGCACCGGGCCCGGTGGCAACCGCACTCGCCGATCGCGAGGCCTGGCCGCCGCCGGATGTGCCGTGCCGCGAAAGACTGCCCGCTGCGACGAGCCCGCCGACCACGAGGAGAGCCGCGCCGCAGACGATCAGCACCCTGCGCTTCGACGGCTTGGCCGGCTCGGGCCCGGCCGGCCCGGCGGCGGTCGGTATCGGAACCGATCCGACCGGCCCTCGCGCGCCCCGAACGTCCTGCGCGGCGCCGCTTGTCACCGGCACGATGGCCGCCTGCAATTGAGCGTCGATCAACTCCAGTACCGCGACGACGTCGGCCGCGCGGCGCGGGCGGGCCGCAGGGTCCTTCTCCAGCATCGAACGCAACAGGTGCTCGAGCGCCGTCGGCACACCGTCACGACCCAAGCCCGGCAACCCGCTGCCGACAACCCGCCGTTCCAGGGCCTCGGGCGAGTTGTCGCCGCCCGGGATCTCGTACGGCGCGTGTCCGACCAGCAGATGCCACAGCGTCGCACCGAGCGCGTAGACGTCCGAAGCCACGCTGCCCCGACTGGCCTTGGTGATCACCTCAGGAGCCGACCAGGCCACCGAGACCGCCGGATCGCCAGGTCCGGCCTGCCCGTTGCGGCTGGGCGTCGCGATCCCGAAGTCGGACAGCCGCGGCGCGCGGCCATCCTCGTCCACCAGGATGTTCGAGGGCTTGATGTCGCGGTGCAGCCAGCTTCTCCGGTGCACCGCCTCGAGCGCCCGGCCGATCCGCAGCCCAGTCTCGACGACCTGCGCGACCGGCAGACCGTACGCCCCCACCCACTTCGAGAGGCTGCCGCCCGGGCAGTACCGCATGACGAAGTAGGGCTGCTGCCGGTCCGCGAGGGTGCCCTGGCCGAGGTAGGGAACGATCAGCGGATCGTCCCCGAAAGAGGAGAGCACCCGGATCTCATCCGCGAACTGGCCGCGCGCACTGTCATCGAGCAACGTCAGAACCTTGACGGCCACCTCCTCGCCGCGGCTTTCGTCGCGGTAGAGGTAGACGACGGCGTAGCCGCCCCTGCCGAGCAGCTTGCCGTCGCCGTAGCCGGGAATCGACGGCGCCTGCGCGCTCATCGCTCTTCCTCGAAGTAGATCCACACGTCCGGCGCGAGGGTCAGCACGGACCCGGGCACGATCTCCTGCGCCGTGCCCGGCGGTAGCAGGCGCGGGGCGAGATTCGGCCCGGCCAACTGGGTGCCGTTCATCGAACCGAGGTCGAGAGCGAGCACCCGCCACCCGTCGAGGCGTATCTCGACATGGTTGCGGGAGACGTCCCGATCGTCCGTGAGCGCGATCGCGTTCGGGCGCGGCCCGGGGCGCCCTGCGGGTATTTCGGGCTTCCGCCCGAACACCGCGTCGCGATCGAGCAGGTAGATCTCGCCGTTCGACAGCCGCAGCCGGCCGAGACACGGGCGCGCGACGGTCACCGGCTCCTGCGGTGCGACAGCCGCGCGGCACACCCGGCAGAAGATCGACTCGGTCGACGTGAGATGCCCGGACGGGCAACGAAGCGCCGTCACCAGGGGCTGGTCGGTCGCGCCGAACATCATCGGCTGCTGCGGCGGGAATGACGGCGAGATCGGCGCAAGCAGCGGTGCCGGGACGTCGGGCGGTGTCGCCGGCTCGGGCAACGGCGCTACCAGCGTCTGCTCGAGGGGTGACGGCGAGGGCCGCGCGATCGGCGCCCCGGGCCACACCGCCTCCGGCTCGAGGGCGGGCCCTGGCTCCGGTTCTGCCTCAGGCTCCAGCGTGCGCTCTGACCTTGGCTCTGGCTCCGCTGCGGGCGCCGAGGCCGGCGCGGGCACCGACCGTCCACTCGGGCTGCTCATCCAATCGAGATCCGATGCCTCGACGATGTACGTCCGAGCGTCCCCAGGCTCCATGAAGTCATCGAGATACGCCTCATCCGATTCCCGTCCCGCCGCTTGCGGCTGAACCGGCTCGGCCTGCTCGACCGACCTGGCCGCCTCCTCATCGACGTATTCGAGCGCTGACGCCATAACGATCCCGCTCTCGATGGGAAGGGTCGCCACATCACCGCGAACATCGTCGGTCGAGGACGCGAGCCGAACAGCGACGGGCTCGCCAGGCAGCGTCTGGCTGCCGTTCTCCTGACGGACTACACACACAACGCCGTCAGCGCCGGTTATCTCGGCTACCACCGCACCGTGCACGACCACGCGCGTCCCACTCTGCGTCTGGTACACGATCGCGAAACCCGCACCGGCCGCCGTCGCCCGCTTCAATTCCTCCAGCATGGCTTCAGCGGCGACCTCCACGCCCTGCCCCGTCTGACGAAGCTCCAACCAGCACTTCTCAAGCCGAACCTCCGACGCGGTATCAGCCAGCAACCAGGCACCGGCCGTCACGAACGCCATCCAGGAACCCGGCAGGTAACGCGAGATCGATTCGGTCATCGCTCCTCCTCGGATGGCGGGCGCGGAACAGTCCGCTCATCCGCTCCCCCTGCGGACGGTTCCTCCTCGTCGGCATGAACGACCACGACGACCGACACGTTGTCGCGTCCGCCGCGACGAACGGCCAGGCTCACCAGCGACGCCGCGGCCCCGGAAGGAGTGGGTTCGGCGCTCAGCACCTCCTCGATCTCCGCATCGTCGACCTCGCCGAACAGGCCGTCCGAGCAGAGCACGAACGTCTCCCCCGGGGTCGGCGGCAGCATGCACACGTCGGGCTCCGGCGCCGGATCCGAGCCGAGGGAGCGCGTCACCACGTGCCGGCTCGGATGTGTGGGAGCAGCCGCGGCGTCCAGAAGGCCCGCCGCGACCAACTCCGCGGCCTCGGTGTGATCCACGGTGAGCTGCGTCAAGGCGCCATGCGCGTACCGGTAGACACGGCAGTCGCCGGCGTTGAAGACCACCCAGTGGCGGCTTCCGCCGTACCAGGCCATGGCGAGCCCGGCGACGGTCGCACCCATGCCCGCCTGCGCGGGATTGCGCTGCGCGGACACGAGAATGTCCTGGTTCGAATCGAAGAGCCCGGTGCGGATGTCGTCGAGCCGGAGATCCTCGCTCATGTCGAGTTCCGCCAGCCGGTCGGTGACGATGGCGCTGGCGACCTCGCCGGCGGCGTGTCCGCCCATGCCGTCGGCGACCACGAAGACCCTGCGCCCGGCAAACACGCGATCTTCATTGACCGCGCGCACCGGGCCTGGATCGCTGGCCGCCCCCGCACTGACCTCGAGCGCCGCCATCGACTCGTCTGTCATCGCGAGTCGCTCTGCGCGGCGACGAAGGGGCGCCCGTCGAAGAGGGCCGCGACGCGTTCCATCGCCTGCTCCCGGGTGACGGGCACGGCGTGATCAGGGCTGTCTGCGGAGTCGGAGGCGGACCAGTTCCCGGCGGCGTCGATGGCGATCGCGACGGCAGCCGACCGGCCATCGCGCTCCGATGTGGCCACCAGCGCGGACGGCGTCCCCTCGGCGAGGTGGCGGGAGAGGAATCGCTGCAGTACGGCGGAGACCGGTTCCCTCGCGTCGAGGACCTCGGCCTTGAATCGGCCGAACCGCTCCGGGAACAGCGCCATCCGCGCCCCGCGCCCGTCTACCAGGTGGACCACGCTGCCACGCTCCCCGCACCAGGCGGCCGCCATCACGCTCGAGCCGTCGTCGTCCGACAGGGCCGTGAGCAGCGCGGACAGTTCGCCATCGAAGCGAAGATCCGGCAGGCTCGCGCGCTCGCCTTCATCCGTCGCGCCAACCGCCTCGCACAGCCCTCGCGCCAGGAGCGACGCTAATCCCGCACGCACCAGCGACGGCCCGCTTCCATCACCGTCCAAGCGCAGATTGCCGCGCAGCGTTGCTCGGCGCCGCGGCCGAAGCGCGAGTACGAACTCCAACTCGGCGAAGGTAAGCGTCAGCGATGTGGTCACGCAGGGGCCTCACGTTCAGGTAGATACGCAGTCCGTGCAGCGACAGACTGAAAGTAGGAGGTTCGAAACCGCGCGACGGCTTAGAGCGCCGGTACCCAATTCAGTGGGTTGTGACGAAGGAGCGAGAAAGCGTCCCGCACCCCGGATGCGACCACCCTCGCACCCGCCTCGGCACCGTGCAGCACCTGCTCGTCGAGTTGTGGGTCGAAATAGGATGCGACGTCGTTGGTCAACTCGGCCACGCCGAACGCGATCCCCGCGCCGACGATCACCGGAGCCACTTCGACGCCTGCCGCCACCAGCGCAACCTCTGCCACGCCGACGCCGACGCTGCCCAAGCTCAGGCCCGTGTCCACACCGGCTTTCAACGTTTCGGCGGAGCCCGGGTCGGCGGACCAGTCGACGGCGAGATTCGTGAAGTTGACGGCCAAGCCCACCACTTCCAGGGGCAGGGCCACCGACTCCAGCGAGTCGAGCACCTCGAAACCCTTGTCAGTCAACCCCAGGTCCTTGAGCTCATCCGCAACGACGCTGACATTGGCCAGTTTCAGGGCGTGCAATCCCTCGGCCCCTGCGGAGATGCCGAAGCTGATCGGGTCGAGGATGTTGAATCCCCCGCCCTCGCCGCTCGCCTCGCGTTGCTGGACTGCTTCCGCGCGCAGGCAGCGCGCCGCGTCCTGCAAGCCGGCTGCGGCGTTTCCGACCATTCCGGAGAAGCGCTGGGCCCAGATCTCGAAAAAATCGTGCGCGTCAGCCCCTTGCCACAACAACTGCTCCAGCACTCCCCCGACCCGACCGCGAATCTGATCGAGGGTCTGCGCATCCGAATCCATCTGGCTCGCAAGAGCGTCCAGCTGATCCGGATCGGCACCGATCAACATGCTTACCCCACCATCCACAGCTGTTGGCCACCAACCAACCGGGCCACCGTAGCGCGGCCGACGACCACGAAGAACAGCTTTGTAAAATCTTAACCATCACGATTCGGTCACCACGGGCCGCTCGCACCGAAGCCCGCCGAGACGGCCGCATGGGCAGAACATGCCTGGCAGGAGGACTCCCGCGCGATCTGCAAGTGAACCATGCTAGATATAGCCATGCTTACATATGTGCCAGCACCAACAGATCCGACGCAGACGCCCAAAGGGTCGGTAATGGGATGGTCAAGATCGCAATACCGCGCGCGACCCTGACGTGGACCGGGCGTTCACCCAGCTTGAAGCGCTGTCGCTATTCACAGCTACCTTTCATCAACCATAGAGTCATCACCTACACATACAGCGCAGCGCTTCGTCACGCGCGGCTGGGGAGAAACCGCTACGACCTGCTTCTGGTACTTACCGGCGAGGGCGCCCTCGCTGCTGGTCAGCCGCCATAGACGGTGCCGCAGCTTCCGGTGGTCGAAGTGACGGGGGTGACGCTGCACGACGTGGAGCGCGGGATCTGCACAGTGATGCTGTATGTGCTCGGATCGCCGGTGACCGCGGCAGCCGGGGTGTCGGCGCTCGTCACACCGTCTGTCACCCATTCGACGACCAGCGCGGGTGCGGCCTGGGTCAGTGTGATGTCGGGGCTCTTGTTGTCGCCGCTTCCCCTGCTGTCGCAAATCGTGTCGATCGACGTGCCGGCGTCGCTGTCGTCGATCGCCAGGCCGGTCCCGCGCGGCCAGGCGGATGCGCCGGAGGTGGCGAATGCCGCACTCACCTCGGCGCTGAACGCCCAGTAGACGTGGTTGCCGGGGCTGCCTTGGTCAGACGTACCGAGAACATCTGAGCACAGCGGATAGAGCCGGTCCGCGGCGATGTCCCGGCCGGCGTGCCATGTGACGGTGACGGTCGCGTGGTGACCGCTCGAATCCTCGATCTGGATGACGGAAGTCTTCACCGCGGCGCCGAAGTACGCGGGGAACGCGGTCAGCCCCGCGCTGGCAGAAGGCTGCGCTGACCGGCCCGCGGCGCCGGCGGATACCGACCTGGTCGGCTGGGCGGTCCGGCCTGCACCGCCGCTGCAACCACCCAGCGCGACCGACATGGCCACACCCGCCGTAAACGCGAGTAGCAGACCGGTACGAGCCGACCGGACCGCTCTCGTCGAGCCCCGTGGCCTCATATTCGTTCCTCCAGCTCGGATCTCGGTTATGCATGCCGCTCATCACGTCGAGCGGAACGAGCAGTCAACGTTGCGCGAGAAGTCGGCCGGTCGCTTTCGCGATGAACGTCTCCAGCGGCTCCGGCTGGCAGTCGGTCCTCAGCAGCAGCGGAGTGCCGCCCTCGGCCTTGCCGAAGCAATGAATACGGCCGGCGCGGACGGCCGCGGCAGGATCGAGATCGATGCGGTCGGACGCTGCGCCCCACAGGACGAGATCGGCCGGCTGAAGACCGGTGCGCAGCAGTGACTTGTCACGTAGCATCGCAAAGCGCCGGGTGGTGTCGAGGCCTCTGCCCCTCAGGACATAGTCGGTCAATCGCTTCCTGATGCTCCACTCCGGGCGACGGTCAACTGCCATGAGCGGGTGGGCGGCGGTGGCCTTATAGGCCCGGCACTGTTTGTCCAGGGCGAATGCCTCGAACTGCCACCGGTATCCGGTGATGACGGTCCGCTCGACAGCCTCCAACCCCGAGGGCCGTGGCGGCGGCGGGCGATGCTCG
Organism: Actinospica acidithermotolerans; assembly: GCF_018139625.1. Classification (GTDB taxonomy): domain Bacteria; phylum Actinomycetota; class Actinomycetes; order Streptomycetales; family Catenulisporaceae; genus Actinospica; species Actinospica acidithermotolerans. The sequence goes on from NZ_JAGSOH010000059.1 coordinate 32,083, forward strand.
AGCACCGGCAGCGGGCGCACGCCTTCCTGCTGAAGACGCTTCACGGCCGCGGCGAAGAGCTCACGCATGCGTTCGATCGCCGTACGCCACTCGCGCAGTTCCTCGCGTTCCCAGGCGTCGTGGCGCGACTTCTCCTCGGCGCTCTTGGCGCGTTCGACCGCGGCCTGCGCCTCCAGCCTCCGGCGCTCGGATGACACCAGGTCGTCGAATCCGTCCATAACCCCTCCACAGAGTCGTTTCAACGTCTGAGCGCGCCCACGACGAGCGCGCCGAGGAACGCCAGAACCAGCGCGTAGGCCATCACATAGGCTGCGAAGAACATGAAGGCGAGTGCTGCGACGGCTATGACCAGCAGACTCATTACGATCAACACGCAGGCGCCGATGACCAGACCTGCCAGTTCGCCGATGGCGCTGGTCGTGGCGACGAACGCCAGGTTCGCGGCGGTCGCCGACGAGGTGCGCCGGGGCAGGATCACCGCGAGCGCCCCGAGCGCCGCGAACGTCGCGATCCCCGGGGTGGTGGCAAGCACCGTGGCCAGGCCCCACAGGGAAGACACCGGCCAGCGCAGAGTCCAGATGCCGAGCGCGTCCTGGAACCATCCCGGCCCGCGGCCGTAGGGCCCCGCGGCGATCTGCGGCACCGCGTCGTACAGGATGTGCCAGCCGATCAACAGGCCGGTCACAACCGCGGTCAGAAGGACGCGGACCCCTCGGTCGCCGGCATGCTGCCGCGCGACGACGTTCCCGACTGTGAACGCGACGGCGGCGACCGTGCCGATGAAGCCGACCATCAGCACGAGAGTGAACAACGGGCTGATGATCATCCAGGTCAGCACGGTGTGGCCCGAGCACTCAGGAAGCGCGTAAGCGAGCCACAGGTACCACCACAAGCAGGCGGAGACAACGCCGATCGCGGCGTTAGCGTTGAGCCGGTGCTTGTCGGTCAGCCGCACCGCGGCCGCGTCGGTCGCCAGCACCAACCCCTGGTAGGACACGATGACGCCCCCGATGTTGAGCGCCAGCACGATCACAAGCGCGAAACCGAGTACGCCGCCATCGCCGCCCGTCATCAGGGCGCACGGGTCGCCGCCGTTCTGCGCGCAGTGGAACAGCCCGGTCAGGTTGCTCCATGCCGAGGTGCCGTAGTCCATGCGGTCATCGTGGCCGGGCGGCGAGCCCGGGTGTACCCGTCACTTTTCCGGGGTGTCGGTCACCGCTCGCTCACGGCACAGTCGAGATGTGCCGATGCTGTCGAGACCGCGGACGCGGCCGACCAAGCGGCCCGCGAGCACTCGCGTGCGACGGCGAGCCGCGGCGCCTGTCGGCCGCCGATGTTCGTACGGGAATGTGGCCCGTGGACGGGTCACCGTGCATGATGACCGCGTGAGAACCCTGAGCGGCGGTCCGGGCGCTGAGTTCGCCGTTCCCGCGCAGACAAGGTCTGATACATGCATCGCCGATGAGGCGGCGGATTCCGTCTCCCGGCGGGCCGAGCGGGCCGTGGTGATCGCCGTGGTCGCGATCAGAGCGACGTTCTGCGCGCAGCTCGCGCTCGCGGTGCCGCACGGACTCACCAACTCCACCAGTCCGCGGCTGTTCGGCCTGCTGTCGATGCTCGCCCTCGCCGAATCCTCGACGCTCGCAGCCTTCGCGTGGCGCCGACGGCGCATCACCGCCGCCGCCGCCATCGCAGACCTCGCTTTCGCGTGCCTGGTCATCGCGGCAGAGCCCCTCTACAGCAGCCCGGCCGACCGCGTCGGCACCTGGGTGGCCTGGGGATTCGGCGCGGGCTGCGCCGCCACATTGACCGTGGGCACAGGCCTGCGCAGACGCCGTGACGCCGGCGCAGCGGCCGCGGTACTCGCCGCCGTCTACCTCGCCGTCAGCGCAGCGACGCCGCATCCCGCCACCGCCGTGGTCAACTCGGTCGCCTTGGTCGGCTTCATCGCTGCCGCCCATCTCGTCGCCGCATTCCTGCGCGAGCTCGCCGCCATCGCCGACCAGGCCAGAGCCGCCGCCGCACGGGCAGCCCAGGAGGCCGAACGCGAGCGACAGCGCAGGCTCCTGCACGATCAGGCCACGGTGCTCGCCCTTCTCAGCCACCGCCACGACGATCCCGTCCTCGAAGCCAGTCTGCGCATCCAAGCAGCCGCGGCCTCCCGACGCGTCCGCTCGTTCCTCGGCGACACCCGCATCGCAGAGGCGGACGTGGTTCTCTCCGAGGACCGACCGCTGCTGGTCGACGTCGTCGCCGCCGCGGTAGCTGACTTCACCGACCTGCCGATCACCGTCAACACAGACCTGGTACCGCATTCCCGGGTGCCATCCGACGCGGCCGAACTGCTGCTCGGAGCGATCCGCACCCTGCTGCACAATGTCCGCCGACACGCCAAGGCCACCACCGTCACCCTCCACGGCGACCTGATCGACGACGACCGGTGGGAACTGAGCATCATCGACGACGGAGCCGGCTTCGACCCGGCCACCACCCCGGTCGGCTACGGACTGAGCACGCAGGCAGGCCGAGCTCTCACCGACGCCGGATTCGCCGTGGCCCTCGACTCCGCCCCCGGCGAGGGCACCCGAATCACCATAACCGCCCCGGAAGGCCCCTGATGAACCCCGATGCCGACCAGCAGGCGACGGTCGCCGTGATCGATGACGACACCATTGTCCGCGAAGGGCTACGTGCGTTGATGCCAATGCACCGGGTGACCTGCGCATTCGAGCACCACAGCGAATTCCTGGCCGAGCGGCCCAGCGTCGACCTCGTTGTGCTGGACCTGAACCTGGACGGTGTCGGGCAGGCCGCCACCCGCCACGGCGCCACTGCCATCGCCGATGTCCGCGACGCCGGCTACCCCGTGCTGATTTATACCAACGAGAACCGGCGACTGGTGCTCGCCGGTTGCCTGGCAGCCGGGGCCGACGGCGTGATCCACAAGACCCAGTCGCTGCAGGAACTTGCCGACGCGATCACCGCCGTGCGCAACGGACAGACCGTCATCACGCCCGCGCTCACCGGCCTCGCCGAAGCCATCGACCGCTACGGCCACCTGCCCGCGCTCACCCCCAGACAGCGCCAGGTCCTGGCCGGCCGCGCGCGAGGCAAGACCTTCCGCCGCGTCGCCTCCGAACTCGGCATCAGCGAGAAGATGGCGCACGAGCACATGAGCGCCGTCACAACCAAGTTCGCCAACTACCTGCGCACCCACTCCCCCACCGACCTCGAACGCACACTCGGACTCGCGCAAGGAGATCTCCTTCACCGGCCTACGGTAGAAGAGTCGAGCCGACCTTCAGCCTGAAGACCACCTCGAGTTATCGGCTCGTCGGCGCCATGTATCCGGCGACGAACTTCGCCTTCGGGAGGGGATTTCGCGTTCCGTGGCGCGCGGGGGTAGCGCGCGCGAGAAGTGACCCGGATAGATCCAACTGCCGTCCACGGTAGGGGCATTTCCGATGTTCGGCGAGCAGATTGCAGCCTTTTTTGGTGGGCTCGCCATTTAGGCTCGAAGCCGTCGGGTTTGCTGAAGCGTGTGAAGCGCGCTACTTCGTTCGCTCAATTGAAGACGTCAGCCGACGGCTTCGGGCGCAGGGCTATGGCAGGCCTGGCGAAATCAGGGCGGCGCGTGAAGTTCTGGTAAAACGTGTGATCAAGCAACGTGCACGGGCATACTTGAGCTGATGGCTCGTTAGATTGTTGCGAGGAGGGGCAGTTGGTCGGGCTTGAGTTGGTTGCCGGGTACCTGATGGCCTGGGCCGTACGCAAGGCTCGCAGGGTCGGTCAGGAGCTCGACCAGGATGCGGACCTCGTCCTGGACGCCGGACTGGATCGACTGCACAACCTCGTGGTTGCGAAGCTCGGTAGCGACCCGGCCCTAGCCAGGCTTGAGCAGGAGGTTACAGACGGCGGCGAGGTGTCTGAGCGTACGCGGCGCCGGGTCGTGGATGCCGTCGCTGAAGCGGCTGAGTCGGACGAGGAGTTCTCGGCATCGCTGCGCGATCTGCTCGCGTCGCTTGAGCACGCCGCTGGCGGGGAGGGAGCGGGCATCATCGCGGGAACGCGGGCGGCCGTGGTCACAGGAGATGCCGAGGTAACGGCCAAGGATGGTAGCGCGGCAGCGCTGACCATGGGCGATGTCACACTCGGGGCGACGGACCCTTCCAAGCCGGGGCGCGGCTCGGCTTAGCTGGTCCCGGCGTACCGATCCTGAAGCCAGGTTTTCACGCGCACGATGCGTGGCAGATCTCCGCAACTGGTGGGAGCGTCGCGGCCGGCTATATCGAGAAGCTCTACCTCGCGGGCCCGCTGCCCCCGCTAGCCGCGCACTACGGCTGGCGGGAGTACATCGAACAGGTCCGCGGCATCGCGCCGCGCGACGGCCTGCTCGATCGCGACCCTGAGCTCGCGCAGATGGCTGCGTTCTGCGTTGCCAGCCTCGAGTCTAAAGCGCCGGGATACTGGTGGTGGCAGGCCGAGGCGTGGTCCGGTAAGAGCGCACTGACCTCATGGTTTTGTCTGAACGCGCCACCGGGTGTTGTGGTCGTGTCATTCTTCGTCACCGCCCGCTTCGGCGCGCAGGCCGATAGCGGGGCGTTCGTCGCCGCGATCGGAGCGCAGTTAGAGGAGCTTGTTGCAGAACGCCGTGCGTTAGCTTCTGCCGGCGATCACTCACTCGATCCAGCGCCGGCCGCATCGAACTGGAGGGCGCTGCTTTCCGAACTCGCAGCGCTATGCCGAGACAGGGAAGAGGTGCTTGTACTGCTGGTGGACGGTCTCGACGAGGACCAGAGCAGTGCGCGCAATCTGCCGAGCATAGCCGCGTTGCTGCCGAAGTCAGGGGTCGAGGGGCTGCGCGTGATCCTCGCGAGCCGCCCGCACCCGCCCCTCCCACTCGATGTGGCCGCCGATCACCCTCTCCACGACCCGGCCATCGTGCGGCATCTTGCTCGCTCTCCGCACGCGCGAGTGATGCGCGATGCGGCGCTGTTGGAGCTTCAGCGCATGCTTGCCGATTCCGCGGTCGCCCTCGACGTCGTCGGTTTGCTCGCTGCCGCGCGCGGCGGTCTGAGCCTGCCGGACATCGAAGAGCTGACTGGGCTCGCGCCCTACGAGATTCAGTGGGTTCTGACAGGCTCGGCAGGACGGATGATCAGCTCCCGCGAGACCGGTTGGCGAACCTCTGGAGCGGCAGGGACCGTGTTCCTGCTGGTACACGAAACGCTCCAGCCCGAGGTGCGCGCGGCGCTGGGCGAGGCCCGCTTCACCGCCTACGTCAACCGGCTGCACGCGTGGGCGGATCGCTACCGCGAGCTTGGATGGCCCGCCGAGACGCCTGTATACGTACTGCGCGGATACCAGGCCATGCTGCAAGACCGCGGCGACACCGAACGTCTCGTCGCGCTCGGCATCGACACGGTGCGTCACGGCCGGATGCTGAAGCAGAGCGGCGGTGATTTCGCCAGCTTCGCCGAGATCGACGCCGCCCAGCGCGCTGTGCTGCTTCAGCGGGACCCGAACCTGCAGGATCTGGCGTGGCTTGCCGTGCATCGCGCCGATCTCGTAGCCGGCAATACGCATATGCCCGCCGAACTTCCGAAGGTGTGGATCCTGCTGGGCGACGTGGAACGTGGCGAAGCCCTCTCGCGCTCTCGTGGGCAAGACGACCAGGAGCTCGCGCAACTTATCGAACCCTTGCTCAGCGCTCACCGATTTGAGCGCGCCAAGGAGATCGCCCTCGGCCTGGATTTCGATGGGCAACGGAGATTGGCGTTGGAGGCGGTCGCCACAGCGCAGGTCAAGGCCGGACTTTATGACGATGCCGAGAACACGGCACTCGCGATGGACGCGCTGGGCGACCAGGCAGCCGCGCTGTGCCGAGTCATGGTGGCGTTTCGCGCCGTCGGGCAGGACGCACGTGCCGCGCACCTAGCCACGACCGTGGGCCGCACCTCCTACCCCTCTGGGTTGCCTCCGCTGGCTATGGTGCGCATAGGGCTCTACGACCAAGTCGAGGCGGCGCTCAGTACGAAGATTCCGGAGGATTCGTCTCAGGCGAGGAGTCACGCTGAGAATGTGGCCTCTGTCGCCGCCGCAATGGCCGAGGCCGGAGAATGGGAACGTGCGCGCCGAGTCGCGGAGTTGCGTCCCGGGTACCGTGACACGAAGCCTTCCAGGCTCGGGAGCTTCCACGCGGGCTTGGCCCTCACCTACTTCAACGCCGGACTCGACGACTACGCCCTAATCGACGCGCAGATAGCTGAGCCGTGCGTAGACGGGCTTTTCGGCGGTGGGGACTCACTGCGGACCAGGATCGCCCCTATCTACGCGGGCCTTGGCCACCACGAGCGTGCGACGGCCGTGGTCGCCGAGATAGAGCACCGCCTCGGCCGAGCCGCGACCTGGGTCGAGGTCGCAGCGGCCTGCGTCAAACGGGGAATGCGGCAACAGGCGCATCGCTACGCAGATCAGGCCGTCAGCGAAGTGGAGAATTTCGTCGCAACCAGCAAGGCCGCTGACCTCCCGGCAATCGACTTTCTTGGGGGCCTTCTCCGAAGCCTCACTGCGGCGGGATGCGACGCCGAATGCGAACGGCTCATGGTCGTTATCGAGGCGATTACCCACAATCGCCACACGGCTGACGACCTCGCAAGCACCGCGCAAGCCTTTGGCGTTCGCGGAAACTACGACGCGGCGCGAAAGTCTGCGCAGGAGATAACGGCGCCGGAACACCGAGCTCGCGCGCTTGCCGCGCTCGCCCTGGAACTCGTCAAGGCGGGGCTTGCGCACGAAGCGGCGCGATGCGCGGAAGACGCCGAGGCCGCGGTACGAGAGTCTGCGACGACGTTTCGCACGCAAGCCCTCGCCGATCTCGCAACATACACCCGAAACGTGCCGAAGCGACCGCAGCCGTCAAGCGAGAGCCCGTCGTGGGATGCTGAGGAACGGGCATTGCTCGAGGCAGCACTTAAGTTCGCCGAGCTCGGAAAGCATCAGGCGGCAGAGCACACCGCATCTGCGATACGTCGTCCAGACCACCGAGCCATGGCCCTTGCCGAAGTCGCACTAATACTTCACCGCTCCGGACACATAAACCCGGCCACCCAGATCGCCGACACAGCCACCGAAACAGACATAACAGAGGACAAGGTATTCGTCCTCGCACACCTAGCCGACTACTTTCGCTCCGCCGGACTCGAAGGGGCCGCGCGGAGGGCGGCGCTGAAGTCCGCACGCCACGTGAACGATCGCGACACCACCGAACTCGAGCTCGTCATCGCAAGCCGCAGCCTCGTCAACTGCGGGCTCGACGACGACGCCGAACAGCTCATTGAACGCATCGCCGATCCCCGCACCCGTGCGAAGGTCAGCATCGAGATGGCCACAGCCCTCGCCGGCGCCTGTTCACGCGAGCGAGAACCCGACGAACACCGGCTTCTACGTGCACGTCGTCACCTTGCATACGGCCTAGTGGCGGCTTCCTGGAAGGACACTCTTCCAGCGTTGAAGCTGGTGGAAACCGATGCGCTCTCCAGAATCGAGCAGTACCTTACTCACGCGGCTTCCACCGGGACGACGTAGCACACGTGAACAGCATTATCGGTACGCCGAGAGATCCGGGCAAGCCTTAACACCTCGAGTTCGGTTTGGCGTAACGCATTATCCACCGCATCTCCGGCTGACTCGTGGACCGCCAGTTACCGTCCGCCGCTCCCGCCGACTATCGCCTGTCGGCACAGGCCGCCCTTGTAGTGGGCCGAGTCAGCGGCCTGCAACCGAGTACCCGACTCGGTCCGAAGGCGTCCGCACCGTCGACGCCGAAGCAACCGGCAGCACCCACTGACCTTAACCCGAAGGAGTCAGTGGTAAAGCGCGCCGCGGGCCACTCCGTTGGGAGAGCCGGTGTTCATCGGCGTCCATCGCCACGAAGGCATCGGCGCGCCGTGCACCGGTTCAGAGTGTGCCGGTCAGGGCTTGCAGGGCGAGGCTGCTGAGAGCGACCGTCGCCCACAACACCGCGCCGAGCAGCACTGGACGGTGCCCAGCGCGGCGCATGTCGGCCAGGCGCATCGAAAGGCCGATGCCGGCCAGCGCGGTGGTGATCAGGAAGGTGCCGAACGTGGAAAGCGGCGAGTGCCAACCCGCCGGGATCACGCCAATGCTGTCGAGGGCGGCGGCGGCGAGAAAGCCGATCAGGAACACGGGCACGATCTTGCGCCATGGCATCGCTCTGAGGCTGAAGCCTGGAACGACGTCCCCCTCCCCAGATGCGGCGGTGCGCGCCTCGCGCCTCGCGGTGAACGCTGCCAGTCCGATCACGATCGGGATCAACATCAGGGTTCGAGTGAGTTTGATCACGATGCCGTAGGAGCCCGCTCCCCCGCCGTAAGCGAAGGACGCGGCCACGACAGAGGAGGTGTCGTTGATCGCGGTTCCCGCCCACAGGCCGAAGGAGTGCGGACTCATACCGAGCAGGTGGCCGACCAGGGGGAACAGCAGGACGGCGGCGATGTTGAAGGTGAAAATCGTACCGATGGCGTAGGCGACCTCAACCTGCTTCGCCTTGATCACCGAGGTGGTCGCGGCAATTGCGGAGGCGCCGCAGATGCCGGTGCCCACGCCGATCAGGATCTGGGTGTTGCCGCGCACCCCGAGCAGCCGACCGAACAGCCACGCTCCGGCCAAAGCGGCGGTCAGGCTGCCGAGCATGACCGGCAACGAGTCGCCTCCCACGCGCACGACCTGCTGGAGCGAGAGCCCGGTCCCGAGGACCACGATGGAAAGTTGAAGGACGGGCTTGGACGCAACGGCGTAGCCCGGCCTCCACCGGGTGCCGTGGAATGGCGGAATGAATGTCGCGGCGAGGACACCGAGCACGATGCCGAACACCGGGCCGCCGACGATTGGCGCGAGATGGCCGAGCCAGGTGGCGATCACCGCAACGGCGACGGCAAGGCCGAGCCCCGGCAGCACCCGCGCGATACGCGAGTGACGCGGTGCGTCCGGCTTGGTGCAGACCAGGGCGTGTTCGGTCGCGGTCACCGCGACGGCGTATCCGACTCGACGAACCCAGCCCGGGCGCGTGCCATCACCAGACCTCCTCATAATGTCCGGACATTCAAGGTACTCATAGAGCGTACATTTCGCAAGCAGTACCATGAGCTGACAGTCCGCGTCGGAAGGCACACGGTGACAGCGCTCGACCGCGATGCCGCCACCCCGCTGTGGCGGCAGTTGCAGACCGACCTCGAAGCGCGGCTCAAATCCGGGGAGTTCGCCGAACGCTTCCCGGGCGAATTGGCCCTGGGCGAGCACTACGGAGTCAGTCGGCACACCGTCCGACAGGCGCTGCGTCAACTGCGCGCCGACGGGCTGGTGCTGGCCGAACGCGGCCGCCAGCCGCGTATCGCGCCCGCGTCCGAGATTCACCAGCCGATGGGCGCGCTCTACAGCCTGTTCGCCCGCGTCGAAGCCACCGGACTCGGCCAGCACAGCCTCGTGCGCGCACTCGACGTCCGCGCCGACGCCGTCGTCGCCGACCGGCTCGGCTTGGAAGGCTCGACGCCGCTCTTCCACCTCGAACGAGTGCGCCACGCCGGCGATCAACCCCTGGCCCTCGACCGGGTCTGGATGCCCGCCGAAATCGCCGCCCCGCTCCTCAACGCCGATTTCACGCACACCAGCCTCTACGCCGAATTGGCCGAACGCGCCGGTGTGCGCCTGGAGCACGGAAGCGAAGAGATCCACGCAGTCCTGCCCGCCGCCGCGGAACGCACGCTGCTGCACTGCTCGCCGACCACCGCGGGCTTCTCCATCCACCGCATCGGATATTCCGGGGGCGCCCCGGTGGAATGGCGCCACACCCTCGTGCGCGGCGACCGCTTCGCGCTGACCGCCGACTTCTCCGCCCAGGCCGGCTATCGGCTACGCCCGGCGCAGACCAGGACTGCCGCCTCTTAGGAGCGGAACCGAACCCGCGTCGCCGCGCTACGCGACGCGGTCTTTCGGTCCTGAGCGCCCGTAGGGGCCATCACGTACTGGAGATCAGCAGTCCGGTGGCGAGTGCGAGCAGCGCGACGCCGTAAGCGCGGGTGAGCCATTCCGATTGCGCGCGGATCGCCAGGCGCGCGCCGAGGTATGCGGCGGGGGTTGCCGGGAGGGCGTAGGCGAGCACGACCAACCAGTCGATGTGCCCGAGCACTGCGTGGGTGATGGTGCCCGGCACCGCCAACGCCGCGGAAACCGCCAGTGACGTAGCCAAAGCACGTTTGATCGGCATACGCAGGATCAGCAGGAAAAGCGGGGTGAGCAGGAATCCGCCGCTGTTGGCCAACAGGCCGGAGACCACCCCTACTACGGCGGCGACAGAGATCACCCGGATTCTCGCTGCCCCGTTCCCGGCTCCACGTTCGCCTGACTCGCGGGGGAAGATCGTCAGGCGCAGTCCGATCGCGGCCACAACGCCCTCTGTGATCTGCACCAGGAGCCTGCCTCCCACGTGCGGGGTGAGCGGTGCTCCACCCACCGTCGCGGGGAGGCCGATCGCAATGCACCAGGTCGCCACGCGCCGATCAAGGTAACCGCGCTTCTGGTAGGCGCCCGAGGCGGCCACGGCGATCGGCACGGCTGCCGGCAGCGGAGATGCCAGGGCCACGAACGGCGCCACACCGATCGCATTCAGCAGCGGTGTGCCCACGGCCGACCCCCCAGCCCCGAACAGGCCAGCGAACAAACCCACCCCTGACCCGACCAGCGCGATCAGCCACCACGACATGAGGAATCACCAGACTTTGAGCCTGCGCTCTCCTGCCTCTTCCTCCTCACCTACCCCGGAGCACAGACCGACTCAACATCCGACCCGGCAGTGCACGTCGCGCGATCAGGATCTCGGTCGGCGGTTTCACCGCGTCGTCTCCAACTGGCCGATAGCGGCTCAGGACGTTCGCCTCGCGTACCCGGCGGCTACCGCCATACTCCTCGGCGCGCATACTCCTCCGCGCGCGGCCCCTTCAGTCGGCTACCTGGTGGCCTGAGTCCTGTGGCGCGGGGCCTGGCCTGGTCGCGACCACGAGCGCGTCGAGCGCAGGCCTGTCCGCACCTGGCACGCGGCGTTCGACGCGTTCGGCCTGTACCACCGTAAGCGGAGCCACAGCGTCCACCAACTGCGGGACGGTATGGAGCACGGATGGGTCTTGCGGGCCGCCTACTCCCTCGGCCAGGTTGGCCGCGTCGTGGCTGACCACGATCAGCACACCGCGCGGGGCCACTGCGGCAGCGGCCCTGGCGATGACCGGCTTGATCACGGTCGGCGGCAGTTGCAGATACGCGATCACGACCGCGTCGAAAGCTCCAGCCTCCGGCTGGAACTCAGTCACATCGGCCTCCACCCAATCCACCGACACACCCGCCGCGTCAGCCTGCGCCCTACCCTTGGCCAGGGCCACGGCGGAGAAGTCCACAGCGGTCACCCGCCAGCCGAGCTCGGCCAGCCAGAGCGCGTTGCGGCCCTCTCCGCACGCGAGGTCGAGTGCCCGGCCCGGTACACGAGCTTCGAGTGTCCGCACGACGAAGACGTTCGCGGATCCGCCCCACACGGACTCCTGCTGCGCGTAGCGCTCGTCCCAGGCAGACCGGTCCATGACTCAACTCCCGTCCTCGCGACCGCCAACTCGCGGCCCGCCTCATCCATGTTCAGTGCCCGCGCCTTCCCGATCAACTCGTCCAGGCCAGGCTCAGAGGGAGCGCCGGGATACCCAGGGCGATCGGGATGCGTTATCCAGTCCATATTCGGTCATCGCGGACGGCAGTCTCGTCGGCCTGGCCTGACGACAACCAGCACCGCCCTCGTAACCGGCGGCGCGAGCGAGTTTGGCGCGGCTGCGGCCGAGCGGCTCCGGGCCGTTGGCGAGAACGTGACGACACTCAATCACCAGGTCCACCTGCATTCATCTCATTCAACAATTCTGCGCATCGCCACAACTGAGCTGGCCCACTGGCCCAGTGGGCTGAGCTTGACGACCTCGCCGGTCTGGGGCGCCCGTATGAGTAAACCCTGGCCGAGGTACATGCCGACATGACCGGGGGCCTGTGGAGTTCCGTCGGAGCCGGGTATGAACAGCAGGTCGCCGGGCTGGAGCTGGGCGATGCTGTAGACGGGGCGGCCGGCGTTGACCTGGTCGAACGTAGTGCGCGGTAGGTGCACGCCGTGGTGGGCGTAGGCGGCCTGGATCAGGGGGCTTGTCCCTGAAGCGCGGACACCGGTTGCTATGCGGCTGTGGCCAGGGTAGTCGATCGGAGTTCGTACTCGATCGGGCTGTGGTAATCGAGCGCTGAGTGCAGTCGGCGGGTGTTGTACCGGGTGGCCCAGCTGAACACGGCCAGTCTGGCGTCTCGGGCGCTCGGCCAGCGTTTGGCGCCTTGCAGCGTCTCGCGTTTGAGAGTGGCGTTGAACGCCTCGGCCGCGGCGTTGTCCGCGCTCGTGCCGACGTTCCCGCGGGAGCGGATCACCCCGAGCCGGTCGCAGAGTTCAGTGAACTGCTTGGAAACGTATTGCTTGGGTTCAAGGGGTCGTTGCAACACCGGTTGCTGATACCGAGTATAGTTGTTCTTCGAAGACTTCGGCCGGGGTTCGCCAGCCGAGGATCTTGCGGGGCCGATTGTTGATCGCCAGGGCGACAGC
>NZ_JAGSOH010000005.1 GCF_018139625.1 Actinospica acidithermotolerans
CTACTACCGCGACTGGACCGGCGTGGCCAACGACGTCGTGGCCGTACTCCGCAGCGAGGCCGGCGTGGACCCGCACGACAAGCCCCTGCAGGACCTCGTCGGCGAGCTCTCCACCCGCAGCGACGTCTTCCGCACCCGCTGGGCCGCCCACAACGTCCGCTTCCACCGCACCGGCGCCAAGAACTTCCACCACCCCGTCGTCGGCGACCTCGACCTCGTCTACGACGCCATGGAGCTCCCCGCCGACCCCGGCCTCACCCTCGTCGCCTACACCGCCGAGCCCGCCACCCCCTCCCACGACGCCCTCGCCCTCCTCGCCAGCTGGGCCGCGACGCAGGAATCTGAGGCCGCCGCCGAGAAAGGCTTGACATTTTAGCGGCGTCGAGCCGATCCTGTTTTAGGTTTCCACCGGAAAGGGCTTTTCCAGGGAAACGCATAGGCGTGAGAGTACGGCAACATTCGTTCTACAAATAGCGCCACAGGACCCTTAGATCACGGTTCAGCCACGATTATGGCTACGCCACCGTCGGCAAGGCGGCCGGGCGCATCGGCGCCGCAAGGGCCTTACTCTGCCCGGTTGAGGGACCGCGGGAGAAGTTGATCAATGGCCTCGTTCACCCCAACGGTCGAACCGTCTCGTGCCGTTACACGAACAGGCTAAAGGCGCCGCGCAGCAGGGGCTTTCTCGGTGTAGTGTGGGCGCAACTGCCGTGAAGATCATTGACGCCAATCTTCGATCTTCTTGACGCGATGCGGGGGCTCTTTCCCCGACGTCAACAGCCGGCGAGAGACGAGAGGAGTAGGACCATCATGAACACCCCTGAGAAGTCCCTCATGACTTCGAACATCACCGACGTTCGCCAGGCGCCGCTTGGTCGGCTGTCGGCTCCCGAGACTCTGGACCGGCTGCGCCCGGGCGGCGGCAAGGTCGTCGTCGCCGCGTTCAACTCCTCCCTGTAAGACGCCGAGCCTCCGGCGCGCAGGCCCCGAGCGCGCAGTTGCACGGATCCCGACAAAGGCCGCGAGTCGGTATTTGTCGAATGAAGCACCCAGGGATCCCCGCACTGCCCGTAGGATTGCGGCGAGCGAGGAGTCCCGCGCAGGCGAGGGTTCCTCACGATCGGCAGCCCGGAACGGATCCGTCCGGGCTGTCGGTCGAAGATGAATTGGCCGCGCCCGAGGGCCGAACCACCCGCGGGTCTCCTTCCGAGGGTTGGGTGCCGTGAGCTCGCAGTTCACGCCTTTCCGGCAGTTCGTCGTCAAAGTGCACTCCCGGTGCGATCTGGCTTGCGATCACTGCTATATGTACGAGGCCGTAGATCAGGGCTGGCGTCGGCAACCCATGGTGATGAGCGCGGACACGGCAGCCGCGCTCGGCCGGCGGATCGCCGAGCACGCGGCCGAGGGCCGACTCGACCTGGTGCGCGTCGTACTTCACGGCGGCGAGCCGCTGCTCGCCGGCGTCGGCCGGCTGCGGGAGATCATCGAGGCGGTGCGCGAGCCGCTGCTCGCCCTCCCCGAGCCGCCGCGGCTGGATCTGCGCATCCACACCAACGGCGTGCGGCTCGACGAGCGCTTCCTCGAGCTCTTCGCCGAGTTCCATCTCAAGGTCGGCATCTCGCTGGACGGCGACAGGTCCGCGAACGACCGTCATCGCCGCTACGCGAACGGGAATTCGAGCCACGCGCAGGTGCTCGCCGCGCTGGAACTCCTGCGCAGCCCGCGCTACCGCCATCTCTACGCCGGCATCCTGTGCACGGTCGACATCGCTAACGACCCGGTGGCCGTCTACCGGGCCGTGGCGGCCGAGCAGCCGCCCAGGATCGACCTGCTGCTTCCGCACGCCACGTGGGACTGCCCGCCTCCCCGGCCGGACGGGATCTCCCGGCCCTCGACGTCGGCCGATCCCGCGTACGCCGCGTGGCTGCTGGCCGTCTACGAGGCCTGGAACGCGGACGGGCGCCCTTTCGGCATCCGGCTGTTCGACTCGATCCATTCCACGCTGCGCGGCGGCCCGCCGCTGACCGAGGCGCTGGGCGTGGCGCCGAGCGACGTCCTGGTCATCGAGACCGACGGTGCGCTCGAACAGGCGGACTCGCTCAAGGTCGCCTTCGACGGGGCCGTCGACACCGGACTCCGCGTGCAGGATCATCCGCTTTCGGCCGCGACCGTCAACGCTCAGGTCATGGCGCGCCAGAACGGACCTGACGGCCTGTCCGGGCAATGCCGCTCGTGTCCGGTGCTCACCAGTTGCGGCGGCGGCCTCTTCGCGCACCGCTACCGCGGCTCGGACGCCGATCCGGACGGTTCCGCGGCGGCGTTCCGCAACCCGAGCGTCTACTGCGCCGATCTCCTGGAACTGATCCAGTCCATCCAGAAAGCGGAGAGCGCGGACATGGCTTTCTCAGCCGGCACCACCGTCACCAGGGCGCATTTCGACGAACTCGCCTCGGGACTCGGCGGCACGGCCGCGATCGGGGAACTCGCCGATACGCAGGCGAGCATCAACCGGACGCTGCTGGCCGCGGCCGGGCAGGCGCTGGCCGAGCAGACGACCGAGGGCTCGTGGGCGTGGCAGCTCCTGCAGATTCTCGACGAGAAGCACCCCGCGGCGGTGGCGAAGGCCGTCTCCCATCCCTTCTTTCGCGCCGCCGCGTTCCGTGCGATCGACGACCCGGTGTCGGCGCATCCCGGCACGCTCATCGGCTACGCGCTGGCCGCCGCGTCGCACGCCGGTCTTGCCGCGGAGCTGCCCGTGCCGCTGGACACGGCAAGCGTGTACCTTCCGGGAATCGGACTTATCGCGACAGCGGACGGCAAGGCGGCGCTGGAGCACGGCGGCCAACCGCGCGAGTTCATCGCACGGTCGCGGTATGTGGGCGGCGAAGACGGCCCCCGCGTGCTCTTGGAGGACCTCGACGAGCAGCGCGACGCGTTCCAGCTGCCGCCGACGAATCGCCTGACGGACGACGAGTTCGCCCACTGGGCCGCCGCGTACGGCGCGGCATGGCAGCTCATCAAGAGGCAGTACGGCGAGTACGTCCCCGGGCTCGAGGCCGGACTGCGCGTTATCGCCCCTCTGATGCAGTCGCCCGACGGGCATGCGGCGAGCGGCACCGCGAGGCAGGCGTTCGGTGCGCTAGGCCTGGCGCTGCCCGCGGATCCCGACGTCTTGGCCCTCCTGCTGATCCATGAGTTCCAGCACGTCAAACTCGGCGCTCTGATGGATATGTTCGATCTCTACGACAGCTCGGACACGCGCCTCTATTACGCGCCCTGGCGCGAGGACCCGCGCCCGCTGGAAGGGCTGCTGCAGGGCGTCTACGCGCATGTCGCGGTCGTCGACTTCTGGCGGCGTGCCTTCCAGCGCGGCGACGCCAAGGCTGCCGTCCACTTCGCCAGGTGGCGGGCACAGACCTGGCAGGCGATCGAGCAGCAGTTGGAGACCTCGGGCTCCCTGACCGAGCACGGCGCGCACCTCGTTTCCGGACTCAAGGCGGCCATGGCGCCCTGGATGGAGATCCCCCTCGCGGCAGAGGTTCTCGACGAGGCGTCCCGGAAGGGCGACGAGCACCGCAGCGCATTCCGCTCGAGTGAATCGAGCGCCGTTAGATGATCGGCCGACGTCGCCTGAGAGCAGCCCTCGCCGATGCGGGGATGCGCCCCGGCATGACCGTGCTCGTGCACTGCTCGATGCGCGAGATCGGCTGGATCAGGGGCGGGGCGAAGACGCTGCGCGGCGCGATCCTGGACGTCCTCGGGGCGGACGGGACCCTGGCCGTGCCGACGCAGACGTCGTCCAAGTCGGTCACCTCGAAGGTCTTCCAGCGGGCCGTCGCGGGGCTCGAGCCGGAGGATCGAGAGCTGTACGCGAAGCTTCTGCCTGGCTACGACGCGCGCACGACTCCGTCCGAGGGCATGGGCGCGCTCGCCGAGGCGGTGCGGACCCATCCGCAAGCCCACCGGAGCGCCCACCCGAGCACGTCGTTCGCGGCCGTCGGCAGGCATGCGGCGACGGTGTGCGCCGGGCACCCGATCGACTGCCTGCTCGGCGAGGAATCCCCGCTCGGCGCGCTACGCGAACTCGATGCCAGCGTTCTGCTTCTCGGTGTCGGTTACGACAAATGCACGGCTTTCCATCTGGGCGAGGATGGCGCCTTCCACGATGAGCGGCCGTATCGCTGCAAGATCGGCGATGACTGGCACGATTTCCAAGGTTTCCCGCACGAGGACGGGGATTTCGCGGAACTCGGCCGGAGGTTCGAGGCGGCGCGCGCGACGAGGATACGCGCGGGCCAGGTCGGCGGCGCGGCGACCCGGCTGTTCCCGCTGGCCCTGGCCGCGGACTTCGCCGCGAAGGAACTGCCCGAGTTGCGATTCGCCCGCTGATTCGCTCCACTCGCGCGCTCTCATGCGCCCCCTGTTTCGTAGTCCTCTTGCCACCTATAGTGGAAGGACTGCCTTGAATGCGATCTTGGGCACGGGGCGCATCGAGAGGATGATCAATGGGGCCGAAGCCTCCGGAATCGGCGCCGTCGTTACCGACGGAGATCGACGCCTTCGGGCCGGCCTTCTTCCTCAGCTATTCCCGGGTGGCCCCGCTGCGCGGCGACCGGACCGACCCGGACTACTGGGTCAAGCGCTTCTACCACGAGTTGGCCGGCGAGATACGCTCGCTCGACGCCAACCTGCGTCACGGCTTCATCGCCGACCACGTGCCGCCGGGATCGAGCCCTGAGACGGTCACCGCCCGCAACCTCGCGAGCTGCCGAATATTCGTTCCGCTGTACGGGGACGACTACTTCGACGACGAGCAGTGCGGCCGGGAATGGACCGTGTTCGAGCAGAGACGGCAACTGCGCCGCGCCCGCACCGGGGACGACGGCGAGTCCGTCGTGCCCGTGCTCTGGACCAGGCCGGGCCGCGAGGACTGGCCTGAGTGCGCACGGCGGGTGCGGCCGAATCCGCTGCTCTCCAACGATCTCTACCTCCGCCTCGGGCTTTTCGAGCTGATCCGGCTGCATGAACGCGCGTACCACGAGGTGGTGCGGCTGCTGGCCAAGGAGATCGTGCGCCGAGCGCACACGGAGGCGCCGCCGGTGGCCGCAGAAGACGCGCTTTCCTGGGCGACGCCGGCGTTTCCCGCTCCCGGCCGATCCACCCGGCAGCTGTTCATCACCGTCGTCGCCGGCGTTCGACGCAGCATGCCGACCGAGCGCAACCCCGACTTCTACGGGGAGCGCCCCGAGGACTGGCGCCCGTACCAGCCCGAGTCGCAGGAGCCGATCGCCATGCGGGCCGCGCGGATCGCCCGCACGCTCGGCTACCAACCCGAGATCAGGGTCCTGACGGCGACGTCCCCGGAGGTCAAGCCCGAGGTCAGGGTGAACAGCCAGATCCGGCAGGACTCCCCCTTCCTGCAGCCGTCCGGCGCAAGCATCCTGCTCGCCGACCCGTGGCTGTTCCGCGGGTTCAAGGAGCGCCGCAACCTGGAGACCGTCGACCTGCGCAAGAAGGAGTGGGTCCGGCTGATGGTGCCGTGGTCGTCCACCGACCACGAGACGCGGGAGCAGCGCACCGCCCTGGAGGCGCACGTGCACAACGCCGTCCCGTGGATGATGCAGGGCTGGCGGCGCACCTGCCAGCAGCACGTGGTGGACCTCGCCACGCCGGAGCAGTTCGACGAGGCGCTGCCCGCGGTGATCGACCGGGCCCGCAACCACTACCTCAACAACAGCAGGCCGCTGCGCGACTCGACGTTCGGCGGCTATTCGGGCAGACCTCGGCTGGCCCCGCCGCCCGAGGACGAGCCGCCGCGGCACGGGTCGGGGTGAGCGGGACCCATGCGCACGCGGCCGGCACGAACCGACGACAACGAGGGACAGGGATCATGAGCGCAGAGCGGCCCGGGCAGGTCGTCACGTTCTATTCGTACAAGGGCGGCACCGGGCGGACCATGGCGATGGCGAACCTGGCCTGGATCCTGGCGGCGAACGGCAAGCGGGTGCTGATCGTCGACTGGGACCTGGAATCGCCGGGGCTGCACCGCTATTTCGCGCCCTCGCTGCTAGACCCGCAGGCCCTCGCCGCGACGCAGGGCGTGGTCAACATGGTCCGCGAGTTCGAGGACCTGGCCGCGGAGACCCCCGACGAGGACCGTTCGCCGAACTGGTACCGCTCGCTGGCCCGGGTGAGCGACTACGCGATCGCGATCCGCTGGCCGTTCCCCGGCGACGGGGCGCTGCACTACATGTCTTCGGGCCTGCAGAACCGCAGCTACTCCAGCACCGTCGCGACGCTGGACTGGGAACGCTTCTACGAGCGCCTCGGCGGCGGCGAGCTGTTCAACGCCTTCCGCGAGGACATGAAGCAGAACTACGACTACGCGTTCATCGACAGCCGCACGGGGCTGAGCGACGTGGCCGACATCTGCACGCTGCACCTGCCCGACGTCGTCGTGGACTGCTTCACCCTGAACAACCAGGGTCTCGAAGGCGCGCTGCTGGTGGCGAACGCGGTCTCCAAGTTCAACAGCCACCCGATCCGGCTGCTGGCCGTACCGATGCGCGTCGACGAGGCCGAGAAGAACAAGGCCGAGGCCGGACGCGCCGCGGCCAGGGCCCGGTTCGGCGATCTGAAGCTCGACGAGCTCGCCAGCTCGCGCTATTGGGGCCAGGTCGAGATCCCGTACGTGCCCTTCTACAACTACGAAGAGACCCTTGCGACGTTCGCGGACGATCCGAACGACCAGCACACGCTGCTGCGCGCCTACATCCGGCTCGCCGAGGTGCTCACCAAGGGCGAGGTGACCGGTCTCCCGGAGATGGAGGAGACCGACCGCAAGGCGATCCTGTCCGAGGTCTCACGGCTGCAGCCCACGCGCCAGGAGCAGCTGATCGTCGCGTACGCGGCGGAGGACCGGCTGTGGGCCGAGTGGCTGGAAGCGCTGTACACGCAGGCGAACTTCGACGCGCGGATCTACCCGCTGTTCGGCGACCAGTCGACGCGCCCGCAGATCGAATCGAGCACGAAGATCATCGCCCTGATGTCCGCGGAGACCACGCGTGACGCCGAGGCGATGACCCGGCTGCGCGCCTGGTCGTCGACCGGCCAGCTGGCCGTCGCCTCGCTGACCGAGCTGCGCTCCGACTCCCGGCTCGCGGCGCCGACCGCCGAGCTTCAGGGCGTGACCGATCCGGTCACGGCCACCGGGATACTGCTCCGGCTCGCCGACGTACCGGACGCCGAGATCGCGACCGCCAGGCCGCCGGAGGGCCAGCGCTTCCCGACCGGCCAGCCGGTGATCTGGAACGTGAGCGCGCGCAACGCCGTGTTCACCGGCCGTGACGAGGCGATGGAGAAGCTGCGCCGACAGGTGACCGGCGGTTCGACGACGGTGATTCTGCCGGTCGCGCTGCACGGTCTCGGCGGTGTCGGCAAGACGCAGCTCGCCCGCGAGTACGCGCACCGTTTCTCCGCGGACTACGACCTGGTCTGGTGGATCAACGCCGAGTCGACCGAGTTCATCGACGAGGCGCTGGCCGAACTCGCCCGCCGGCTGCGGCTGCCGGGTACAGGCGAGTCCAGCACCGAGGACTCGGCGGCCGTCCGCGAAGCGCTGCGCCGCGGCGAAGCCGGGCACTGGCTGCTGATCTACGACAACGCGACAGACCCCGGGCTGCTGCGTCCGTTCCTGCCGAGCGGTACGTCAGGGCACGTGCTCATCACCTCGCGAAACCAGGCGTGGGCACAGCAGGCCGTACCCCTCGAGGTCGACGTCTTCACCCGGCAGGAGAGCGTCGAGCACCTGACCAGGACGGTTCCCGGGCTCGAGGAGCCGGAGGCGGAGCAGATCGCCGATCTGGTCGGTCACCTGCCGCTGGCGGTCGAGAGCGCGGGCGCCTGGCTCGCGTCCACGGGCCACCCGGTATCCCAGTACATCGAGCGACTGCGCAACCAGATCACTGAAGTGCTCTCGACGCCGCCCGCCGACTACCCGGTCTCCGTGGCGGCGACGTGGAACATCGCGATGGAGGATCTGGAGCGACGGCGCCCGGCCGCGGCCTGGCTGCTGGAACTGTGCGCGTTCATGAACCCGGACGGCATTTCGACCACGCGGCTGATCTACTCCAACGCCATGCTCGACACGTTGCGCGAGTACGACGCGTCGCTCGTCGACATCGGCATGATCGGCACGGTCGTCGCCGAGCCGGTCCGTCTCTCGCTGCTGCAACTGGATCAGGTGGCGCGCGAGCTGCGCATCCACCGACTCGTCCAGTCCGTCATCAAGGCTCGAATGACGCCGGAGCGCCACGAGCAAGCGGTCCACGCCGTGCACCGCGTGCTGGCAGCCGCGCGACCGCAGTCCGGCGACACGGACGACCCGCAGAACTGGCCTTCGTACGCGCTGCTGTGGCCGCACATGACTCCGTCCAACGCGATCGACTGTGACGAGAGCCCGGTAAGGCAGCTGCTCATCGACCGCGTGCGCTACCAGTGGAAGCGCGGCGAGTACGTCAACGGCCTCGACAGCGGCAATAGGCTGAACGATCGCTGGGCCGAGCGCATCACGACGCTCGGCGGACGCGACACCCCCGCCGGCGCGGCGCTCTACCAGCAGCAACTCGTGCTGCGGAACCTGCTCGCCAGCATCATGCGTTCGCAGGGCAAGTACAAGGAAGCGTACGAACTCAATCAGAGCGTGCTGGCCGAGCAGGAGCGGCTCTTCGGCAAGGACCATCCGCACACGCTCGCCACGCTCCTGGGCATCGGCGGCGACCTGCGCGGCCTCGGCCGCTTCTCCGAGGCGCTGGCGAGCGACAGCGAGAGCCACGCGCTCAACCGCCGGGTCTACACCGAGGGCGATCCCCGGCTGCTGAGCTCCGCCAACAACCTGGCGGTGAGCTACCGGCTGCTCGGCGACTGCTACAAGGCCGCGGAACTGGACCAGAGCACCTATGTGCAGCGGCGCTCCGTGCTCGGCGCGACCCATCCGTACACGCTGTATTCCAGCCAGAACCTGGCCCGTGACCTGCGGGACGCCGGACAGTACAAGCAGTCCACCGACCTGCTGCGCGGGGCGCTGGCCAGCTACCGCGACGCGGTCGGCGAGAACAACCCGGAGACGCTGCGCGCCGCGAAGAGCCTGGCCGTGTCGCTACGCAAGGGCGGCGAGCTCAGCGAATCGCTGGCGCTGGCCCGGGACACTTTCGAGCGGTACCGCACGGAGTTCGTGGCCTCCAACCCGGACCGCCAGTCCTGCGCGCTGGTCTACGCGGCCGCCCTGTCGGCGCTGAACGACCATGAGCAGGCGCTGCAACTCGGCACCGAGGTACTCGCGGCGTACGAGCAGCAGCTCGGCGAGCAGCACCCGTACACGCTCTGCTGCGTCAACAACATCTCGACGTACCTGCGGAAGCTGGAGCGGCGCGACGAGGCCTTGCACGCTGCCCAGCGTGCGCACTCCGGATTCAGCACGCTGCTCGGCGGTGAGCACCCGTACACGCTGACCGCTGCGGCGAACGTCGCGAACAGCCTGGCCGACGAGGGCGATCACGCGAGGGCGCAGGAGCTGGAGCTCAACGCGTCACGGAAGCTCGCGGACGTGCTGCGGCCGAACCACCCGGACGTGCTGGCGATCGAATCGAACCGTTCGATCAGCCTGAATTCGCTGGGTTCGACGGCGGATGCGCGGCAACTGCGCAGCCGCATCATCGCGGAGATGGAGGTGGCCCTCGGCCCCATGCACCACAACACGCGCTCCGCGCGGGACGCCGAGCGGCTGGACTGGGACCTGGAGCCCCAGCCCATCTGATCGCGGACTCGCTCGGCGGGCGCTCGGCGGGCGCGGCGGATCCGGTGGATCAGGCCGCGTCCGCGATCGGGTCGCGCCTGCCGAAGGCGATCCAGGGCAGCAGCGAGGGCAGCACGTCGATCGCGCTGAAGTGCGCGGCGTCCGCGGCGATCATCTCGATGGAGCCGGGGATCGTGCGGGCCAGCCAGTGCGTGTGCTGGACCGGCGAGAAGACGTCCTGCGCCCCGTGCCACAGCAGCGTGGGCACCAGGATGTCGGCCGGATCGAAGCCCCATTCCTGGGTGAACGAGCGTGCGTCGTCGACCCAGCCGGCGCCGGATCTGGCGAGCGCCTCGGCGAAGTTGCGGCGGATGCCGATGCGGATCGTGTTGTCGGCGATCACCTGCCAGTCGGGCAGCGGCAGCTCCGGGCCGAGGTTGCGCAGCAGCGCCTTCGGGTCGTTCCTGATCTGCTCGGCGGAGGCCTCGATCTTCTGGGCCAGCGCGCCGACCCCGGACTCCGCGACCGAGTACTCGCGGCGGTTGGACTCGGTCATGCCCTCGTACCAGTCGAGCCCCTTGGCGTGCCGCGGCGCGAGGCCGACGAGGACCGCGCAACGGCTGACCCGGTCCGGCATCAGCGCGGCGCAGGCGAGTGCGTGCGGGCCGCCGCCGGATCGTCCGACGACCGAGAAGTTGTTGATCCCCAGGTCGTCCGCGATCGTCCGCACGTCGGCGGCGGCGTGCGCCACACTGCGCAGCGGCAGCCGGTCGGACTCGCCGTAGCCGGGCCGGTCGTACGCGATCAGACGTACTCCGAGTTGGTGCAGCAGGGCGCTGCGCGGGAACGGGCCGATCCTGCTGCCGGGCGTCCCGTGCATGAAGAACACCGGTGCACCGGAACGGTCGCCGAGAACCCGCACCGTCAGCCTGCGGCCGTCCGATGCCCAAACGGTGCGATCTGACTTATCGAACTCATCCATGCTTGACGGCCTCTCCATCGTGACCTACCCACCCCCACCGCCCTGCGGGTTTCTTCGAGTAATGATGCGTACCCCCGCGTGACTTGATCACTCCTGCACATGCACAGCGCGCGAGGTACCGTGGCCGCATGGGCAATAGCGGGACGGGGCCGGGGACGATCACTCCGGACGGGTGCGCCGTGGACTTCTACCGGCGGCTTCCGGCGGCGGGCGAGCCGGAGATCGTGCACGCCGCGGTGCCCGCCGGGTCGAGCGTGCTGGAGCTGGGGTGCGGGACCGGCCGGATCGCCACGCCGCTGGCGCGGCTCGGGCATCGCGTCGTGGGAGTGGACGAGTCGGCCGAGATGCTGGCGTGCTGCAGGCAGATCGAGACCGTGCAGTCCTCGATTCAGGACCTTGATCTCGGCGAGCGCTTCGACGTGGTCTTACTGCCTTCGCACCTCATCAACGCCGGCGACGAGCCGCCGTCGGTCTTCCTGGATGCGTGCCGCCGGCATCTCGCCGCCGGCGGAGTCGTGGTCGTGCAGCGGTTTCCGCCCGGGTGGATCGGGACGGTCACCGACTTCGAGCACGAAGACGGCGCCGGCGGCGTGCACACCACGTTCACCGTTCTCGGGCGACCTGCGCCGGATCAGGTGCATGCGCGTGTCCGCTACGAGGTCGGGGACGATGCGTGGGAGCAGGAGTTCACCGCGTGCGAGGTCGACGACGAGGCCTTGCCGGGAATGCTGGAAGCCGCCGGCCTGCGCCTGGATCGGATCCTGACGCAGGACGGCGGCTGGTTCGCCGCGACGGCTCAGCGGTGATAAAGCCCGGGGTCTAGTAGGCGCCGAGCCCCTGGCCGAAGGCGCCGGCCGACTGGACCACGGACGAGCAGGTGGCGGAGGCGTAGGTCTGGGCGCCGCCGGAGCATTCGCTGTCGCGGGTGGCGGACCACATCGAGAGCCAGGCGAGGCCCTTGGTCTTGGCCCACGCGGCGAGCGTGCTCGCGTCGGCGACGGTGAAGGTCTCGCTGCTGGTGTCGTTCACGCCGATCATCGGGGTGACGGCGACCTTGGCGTAGGCCTGGGCGCTGCTCAGGCTGGTCCACACGGACTGGACCTGGCTCGCTGTGGCGGTCGCGGCCTCCTCGGCGAGGGTGGCCATGTCGCCGCTGAAGGAGCTGCCGTAGTCCATCGCCATCACGTTGACGGCGGCGATGTTCGCGCCGTCGGCCTTGGCGTTGCTCAGGACGGCGACGCCCTGGCTGGTCAGGCCCGAGGGCAGCACCGGCAGGGTGTAGGAGACCTGGAGGTTCGAGTCCTCCTTCTCCAGGATCGCGATGGCCTCGTTGCGCAGGTTGATCGAGGCGGTGTCGGCGATCGCGGCGCCCTCGACGTCGAAGTCGATCTCGGTCAGCGAGTACTGCTTGATGACCGACTGGTACGCGGCCGCCAGGGCGTCGGCGGTGGTGCAGCTCTCTGCGAGCTCGGTGCCGGCCTCGCCGCCGAAGGAGACGCGCACGTCGCCGCCCGCGGAGCGCAGGCTCGCGATGTCGCCGGCGATCGACGAGTCGGTGATCGAGGTGACGCCGCCCCACTCCGGCGTGCAGGTGCTGCCGGCGGTGATGAAGGCGAGGTTGAAGTACTTCGTGCCCTCGGTCGAGGCCTCGGAGCTCAGGTTGTAGAGCGGGTAGAGCGAGAGGTCGGCGTACGGCGAGAACCTGCCGTACGTGCCCGAGGAGGTGGAGGTGCCGGTGCTCGTCGCCGTGGCGGTGGCCGTCGCGGTGGCAGTCGTCGCGGACGCGCTCGGGCTGCTCGAGGCGGTGGCTGTCTTCGACGCCGAGGCCGACGCTGAGGCGGAGACCGTCGGCGAGGCGGATGCGGACGCCGAGGTCGTGGTCGTGCCGCCGCACGCGCTTCCGTTGATCGTGCAGTTCACCGGGTCGCCGGTGCCGCTCGCGGTGAAGCCGAACGTGGTGCTCGCGCCCGCGGCCAGCGCGCCGTTCCAGCTGTCGTTGACGACGGTGTACGTCTGCCCGCTGGCGGTCTCGGTGCCGTTCCACAGGGTGGTGATCGTGGTGCCGGACGGCAGCGAGAACACCACCTTCCAGCTGCTGATCGCGCTGCCGGTGGTGTTGGTGATCGTGTACGTGCCGGTGTAGCCGCCGTCCCAGGCGCTGGCGCTGAAGGACGCGGCGGGCACGGAGGCGTTGGCGCCGCCGGCCAGCGCGACGCCGGCGCCGGCCACCGCGAGCGTCGCTCCGGTGCCGAGCGCGATCAGCTTGCTGCGGCGCGAGACGCGGGGAGCGCGCGGGGCGCGAGGAGTGCGTTCGCCGCCGTTTCCGGGCGTGGCAGAGCTGTGAGAGCCCATGAAGGTCCTCCGGTGGGGGGGGTGGTGCGTGCGGCCGAACGGCCGAGGTCTGTGGTCCAGACCGGTGGGCTCGGTCTGGACCGATGCCCCACCGTACTCACCTGCGGCGGCGCTCACAGCCCTCTTTCATTAACCCCGCCCTAAGGCTCCCTCAGGCTCACCGGGAGCGGCCTGCCCGCCCTGCGCCGGCGGCCCCGGGCGCGCGAGGATTAGCCGCCGACGGCATACGTGTTCACTTGAGGGGAGGTGCCGTTCCAGGTGGCGATGACTTCGTACACGGTTCCGGATCCGGACGGGGAGAACTCGACTTCCAGCATGTCCGTATTGGTCCAGGAACGGGCCGAGAAACCGCTGTCCGGGATGGCCGCGTCGAGGACGGCGTGGTCGGGGTACAGGGTCAGGACGGCCGTTCCGCCCGCGGTCGTGTACCGCTTCTCGCTGCCGGCCGCGGAGGAGGCGGCGGACGCGCTCGGGCTCGCGCCCGCCGACGTGCTCCCGGCCGCCGCCGAGCCGGACGCGGAGGCTTTGCCCGCCGCGTGCGTCGCGGCGGCGGACGGCGCGGCTGCTGCGGAGGACGAGGGCGCGCTCGCGCCGGTCGCCCCGGCGGCCGCCGATCCGCCGATCTGCACCGGCCACGCGGCGACGGTGGCGACGTGCGGGCCCTCGACGGTCGCGGGCAGCACGGAGTCGAGCCCGGCCCACACCACGGCCATCGCCGTGGCCGTCGCCGCACCCCAGGCGAGCACCGCGAATCCCGCGCGCTTCCTCGACACTGCCGCCGCCCTTCTTCGCGCCCCGGCGCCGGTCACCCGGCACTCGGTGCATTGGCTGCACCCGGTCAATCCGTTAGGTTGCCACACTATGACCCGCGTACTGCTCGTCGAAGACGATCCCGATATCCGCAGCACCGTGATACGGCAGTTGTCCGAGTTCGGGCACAGCGTGCGCAGCGCCGGGACCGCCTTGGCCGCGCTGCGCGAGGCGACCAGGGATCCGGGCGACGTGATCGTGCTCGATCTCGGGCTGCCGGACCTCGACGGGTCCGAGGCGCTCAAGATGCTACGCGCCGTCACCCGGGTACCGGTCATCATCGCGACCGCGCGCGACGACGAGGCCGAGATCATCCGGCTGCTGCACGCCGGCGCCGACGACTATCTGGTCAAGCCGTACTCGGCGGCGCACCTCGCGGCCCGGATCGCGGCCGTGCTGCGGCGCTCGGGCACCGGCACCCAGCCGGCCACGCTCAAGGTCGGCGGCCTGGAGATCGATCCGCGCCGCCGGCAGGCGCAGCTCGACGGCAGGCGGCTGGACCTCAGCCGCCGCGAGTTCGACCTGCTGGCCTATCTGGCCGCGCGTCCCGGCGAAGTCGTCACCCGCCGCGAACTGCTCTCCGAGGTCTGGCAGCTGCCCTACGGCGACGACCAGACGATCGACGTGCACCTGTCCTGGCTGCGCCGCAAGCTGGGCGAGCGCGCCTCCCAGCCGCGCTATCTGCACACGGTGCGCGGGGTCGGCGTGCGCCTGGTCGATCCGTCGGGGAACGAGCCACCGCGGTGAGCCGAGACACGGAGGGCACGCGCCGCGCGCCGGGCATGCGCTGGGCGCTGGCGCGGGTCGCGTTCGCCGTGACCAGCATGGTCGCCCTGGCGTTCCTGGTGCCGCTCGGCGTCGCGATGGAGCACCTGGCCGCGCAGAACGCCCGCAACCAGGCCGAGTCGAAGATCACCGCGCTCGAGCCGCTGCTCGCGGTGACCACGGACAAATCAGACCTGCGCGACGCCCTGGCCACGCTCAGCGGCGGCGACGACGTCGGCATCCGGCTGTCCGACCAGACCCTGCTCGGCACGAACCACGCGAACCCGGCTCAGCTCGCCGCGGTGGCGCAGAGCGGGCGGGCGACGACGCTCGCCGTGCCCGGCGGGCAGGAGCTGGTCCAGCCGGAGCTCGTCGGCTCGGGTACGAACCTCATCGAGGTCTATCTCCCCGACTCGGCGAGCACGCACGACCTCGCCGAGGCCTGGCTCACGCTCAGCGGCGTCGCCGTCGTCCTCGTGCTCGGCTCGACCCTCGTCGCGGACCGGCTGGCCACCCGCGTCGTCGGCTCGGCCCGGCATCTGGCCGACGCCTCGCAGCAGCTCGGCGAGGGCGACACCTCGGTCCGCGTCGAGCCGCACGGCCCGCGCGAGCTGGCCGAGGCGGGCGACGCCTTCAACGCCATGGCCGACCGGGTCGAGCAGCTGATCACGGCCGAGCGCGAGATGGTCGCCGACCTCTCGCACCGGCTGCGGACCCCGCTCACGGCGCTGCGGCTGAACGCGGCCGGGCTCGGCGAGGGCCAGGCGGCGCGGCAGACCCAGGAGTCGGTGATGCGCCTCGAACTCGAGGTGGACAAGATCATCAGGACCGCGCGGGCCGGCACGCAGAGCCGGGCCACCACGCCGATCACCTCGGCGGTCTGCGAGGTCTCGGCCGTGGCCAGGGAGCGGATCGCCTTCTGGTCGGCGCTGGCCGAGGACCAGGAGCGGCCGTGGCGCTTCTTCGGGCCGGTGCTCGGCGCCGGTGACGCATCGCCGGGCCCGGCGATGGTCGCGATCTCGGCTCAGGAGCTCGGCGCGGCGCTGGACACGCTGCTCGGCAACATCTTCCGGCACACGCCGGAGGGCACCGGCTTCCAGGTGACCGTGCACCACGGCGACGGCGCCGTGGCCGTGCTGATCGACGACGCGGGCCCCGGCCTGAGCGAGCCGCGGAACGCGGTCAAGCGCGGCGCGGGCACCGGCGGCACGGGTTCCACCGGCCTCGGCCTGGACATCGTGCGCAAGCTCGCCGAGCGGGTCGGCGGGTCGCTGAACACCGACCGCTCGCCGCTCGGCGGGCTCCAGGTGCACGTGACGCTGCCGACGCTGGAGCCCAGGTCGGCTAGCACCCAGCAGCGGACGGCTTCTCCGTGGGCATCTCGCGTGCCACGAGCGCGACGTGCCGACCGAGGTGCCGCGTCACGATGATCGTGGCGGCGTTCGCCCGCGGCCCTGCGGGACGCAACTGCTTCCGCAGGGCCGCGGGGTCGATGTCCGCGCCGCGCTTCTTGATGTTGAGGGTGCCGTAGCCGCGTTCTGCGACGAGCGCGCGCAACTTCTTCACGGTGAACGGGAGCACGTCGGTGACCTCGTACGCTGCGGCATAGGGCGTCGGCGCGTACCGATCGGCCGTCAGGTAGGCGATCGTCGGGTCGAGGGTGCGACCGTCAAGGGTTTCTGCCAGCTCGCCTATCAGGCGCGCTCGGATGACGGCGCCGTCCGGTTCGTATAGGTATTGGCCGACTTCTCCCGATTCCGGGTCCGGCTCGCCCGCAGAGACGAGCGTGTGCGGCCCCGGCAGCAGCGTGGCCCGGCGCTCGGCGGTGCGCAGCGCGCCGAAGTAGATGCCGGCCTCCTTCACGTCGCCGCCGTCCGAGACCCACTCCGCCTCCGCGCCGCCGGGGATCGCCTCGTGCGGGATTCCGGGCGCGACCTTGAAGCCGGCGGCCGGCAGCCGGCCGGCCAGCCCGACCGCGAAGGACCACGGCGGCGAGTACGCGCCGGGATCGAAGACGCGGCCGCGCTCACCGCGTCGCGCGGGGTCCAGGAAGACCGCGTCGCAGCCGTCCAGCGAAACCGCCTCCACATCCGCGCACTCGACCCGGATCAGCCCCTCGAGCCCGAGCACGGCCGCGTTCGCGCGCAGCACGGCGCACGTGACGGGATCGCGGTCCACGGCCAGCACCTCGATGCCCGCCTCCGCGAGCACGAGGGCGTCCCCGCCGATCCCGCAGCACAGGTCCGCGACCCGGCGCACGCCCGCCGCCGTGAAACGTTCAGCGCGAAGCCGGGCGACGGAGCGCCGGGTGGACTGCTCGTAGCCCGCCTCGGTGAAGTACATGGACCCGGCCCGCTCGCCGAACTTCGCCGCCGCCCGGCGGCGCAGCCGGTCCTGGGTCAGCGCCGTCGTGACGAGGCCGGCGGGGAAGCGGGCGCGCAGCCGGGCCGAGGCGGTGAGCGGGTCGACCGGGTCCGGCAGCGCGCCGAGTTCGCCGAGCAGCTCCCGGCCACCGTCGGTGAGCAAGAGGTCGAATTCGGTGAGATCCACGGATCATATTCTTGCTCACAGATCCAGCCGGTACCCTGCACCCTGTGCGTTCACCAAGGATGATCATCCGGCGGCCGGCCAGATTCCGCGCCGCGACCTGGGGCCCCTGGCTGCTCGCCTTCGGACTGTTCGTGGTGTACGGCGCAGACTCGATCGCCCGGTACTACCGGTCCGCGGCCGGCTCCTACGACCTGGGCATCTTCACCGAGGTCGTCAAGGACTACGCGCACCTGCACGCGCCGATCGTGGACATCCTGGCGCCGGGCTACAACCTGCTCGGCGACCACTTCCACCCGATACTCGCCGCGCTCGGCCCGGTCTTCCTGCTCTTCCCGAGCCCGGTGACGCTGCTCGTGGCGCAGGCCGCGCTGTTCGCGGTGGCCGCGGTGCCGATCGTTTGGCTGGGCCGGGACCGGATCGGCCCGGGCGGCGCGTACGCGGTCGGCGCGGGCTACGGGCTGTCCTTCGGCGTCGCGCAGGCGGTGGATTTCGACTTCCACGAGATAGCCTTCGCCGTGCCGCTGCTCGCCTTCGCGCTCTGGGCGATGCTCGAGGAGCGCACCCGCACGCTGGTGGCCTGCTGCTTCCTCCTGCTGCTGTGCAAGGAGGACATCGGGCTCACCTTCGTGCTGCCGATCGGCATAGCGGTCATCCTGCGCGGCCGGATCAGGCTCGGCGGCGCGATCGCGGCGATGGGCGTGGCCGGTTCGCTGCTGGCGATCTACTGGATCATCCCGCACTTCAACGCGCAGCACGTCTACCAGTACTGGAGCAAGAACAGCTGCGTCGGCACCACGTCCGGCGCCGCGCACGGGAACGCGGTCAGCTGCCTGTGGGACTCGGGGATGAACCAGGCGGGCAACAAGCTCGAACTGATCTTCCTGCTGCTCGCGGTCACGGCGTTCACGGTGCTCCGCTCGCCGCTCGTGCTGCTCGTCGTGGCCAACCTCGGCCTGCGCTTCATCTCGACGGACACGAGCTTCTGGGGCACGGCGTACCACTACAACGCCGTGCTGATGCCGGTGCTGGCCGTCGTGGCGATCGACGCGATCGAGCGGGCGCGCCACGCCGAGCCGCTGGCCGACGCGCCCCTTGAGGACGACGAAGGGGACGCGGATGAAGAGGCTAAGCCCGTCCCCGTCCCGGTCCCCTGGTGGCGCCGCTGGGCCCACTCCGCGAGCGGCGCGGTCGGCCGGCACGGCGCGGTCGCGATGCTGGCGGCGAGCGCGGCGATGGTCCCGCAGTTCGCGTTCAACCAGTTCTTCAACCCGGACACCTTCACCTTCGACCAGCGCACCGCCGAACTGCGGCACGCGGTCTCGATGGTGCCGGGCGACGTGACGGTCGAGGCCACGATCAACGTCCTCGCGCCCCTCGCGGCCAAGGACGACGCGTACTGGATCGGCAACACCGGAAACCCCGCCGTGCAGTACATCGTGCTCGACACGGTCGTCTCCGGGTTCTCCGGGACGATCAACGATCCGGTCGCGTTCGTCGAGCAGCGCCATCCGGGCGCGACGTACACCGTCGTCTGGAGCGACGCCTACGGGATCTATGTGCTCAAGCGGTCGTAGGATCGACTCTGACGGAGAATCACCATCTCGCATCAGGGAGTGGATCCTATGGCGACCACGCGCAAGGCCGCAGCGCACTGGGAAGGCAGCCTGCTCGAGGGCAAGGGCCAGGTCTCGTTCGACTCGTCCAACCTCGGCACCTACGACGTCACCTGGGCGGCCCGTTCGGCCGAGCCCAACGGCGTGACCTCGCCGGAGGAGCTGATCGCGGCGGCGCACAGCACGTGCTACTCGATGGCGCTCTCGCACGCGCTCGCGCAGAACGGCACCGCGCCGACCACCGTGGACACCAAGGCCGAGGTGGACTTCCAGCCCGGCACCGGCATCACGGCGATCCGCCTCTCGGTCCGCGCCGCCGTGCCCGGGCTGACGGAGGAGGAGTTCGTCGACTTCGCGAACAAGGCGAAGGAGGGCTGCCCGGTCTCCCAGGCCCTCAAGGCGGTGCCGATCACCCTCGAGACCGAGTTCGTCGCCTGATTCGTCGCCTGACGCGTCGGAGCGACGACGTAGTGTACTCGCCGGGACCGGTTCCGCACCGGTCCCGGCAAGGATTCGCCAAATTCGCACGAGTTTTTGGCTAAAATCCGGCGATCATCGAAGCCCGGCGGGTTTACTGCGGGTCTATGGACACCAGCCCACAACCGGTGGCGGCGGTGCCCGGACCCAGCCCCTCGGGCCCCGAGACCACCGGACCGATATACCCGTTCGTGCGTACGTACCCGAATCCGCACGCGAAGTCAGACATGGAGCGCGAGGCCAGCCGGCCGATGCTCTCCCGGTACGCGCTCAGCGTCGTGCTGATCGTGCTCGTGCTCGGCGGCGGGCTGGAGATGCTGGCCCTGTGGTGGCTGCAGACTCCCGCCGCGCGCGTGGCGAACCTCTCCGAAGAACTCATCATGGCCGCCCAGCTGACCGGGCTCGTCGGCGGCTACCTGCTGCTGATCGAGGTCGCGCTGATGGCGCGGCTGCCCTGGCTGGAGCGCCGCATCGGCTCCTGGCTCGCATCGCTGCACCGCTACCTCGGCGGGTATCTGATGATGCTGCTCACCATGCACGTCGCCCTCGTGCTCACCGGCTACTCGCTCAGCCTGGGAGCACCCGTGAGCACCGTGCTGATGGGCGTCCTGCAGACCTATCCCGACGTGCTGATCGCGACGATCGCGTACCTGCTGCTGCTCGGCCTCGGCCTCAGCTCGATCAAGAAGTTCCGGCGCAAGCTCGGCTACGAGCGCTGGCACGCCGTCCACCTCGTCGCCTACCCCGCCGGCGTGCTGGCGTTCGGCCACGAGATCGCGATGGGCGCCCAGTTCACCCGCAACGCATTCGCCAGGGACGGCTGGACGCTGGTCAACCTGGCGGTCGCGGCTGCCGTGCTCACGCACCGCTTCTACCTCCCCCTGAAGCGGCACGTGCGGCACCGGCTGAAGATCTCGCACATCGTGGCCGAGGCTCCGGACACGATCAGCATCTACATCACCGGCGTCGACATCGACGAGCTGAACGCCCAGGGCGGCCAGTACTTCCGCTGGCGCTTCCTGGCCCGCGGGGTCTGGTTCCAGACCCACCCGTTCTCGCTCTCGGCGCACCCGACCGAGAACACCCTGCGGCTGACCGTGAAGGGAGTCGGCGCCTACACCAGGCGGCTCAAGCGCCGGCTGCGGCCCGGCCAGCGAGTGCTCGCGGACGGCCCGTACGGCGCCTTCACCGCCTACCTCAGACGGCGAAGACGGGTGCTGCTGATCGGCGGAGGCGTCGGCGTCACGCCGCTGCGCGCGATCGCCGAGACCCTCGACGGAAACGAGCGCGACGTCATCTTCGCGCAGCGCGCCTCGACCGAGCACGACCTGCTGATGGTCGACGAGCTGCGCCGGATGCAGCGGCAGGGCAAGCTCACCTTCCTGCCGGTGCTCGGCAAGCGCGGCAAGAACCCGCGCGACGACCCCATGCATCCGGCCAGACTGCGCGAGGCCATTCCCGACCTGCGCGAACGCGAAGTGTTCATCTGCGGCTCCCCCGGCATGGTGGCCGCCACGATCAAGAACCTCAGGCGCGCGGGCGTGCGCAGGACGTACATCCATTCCGAGCTTTTCGACTTCTGACCCACGTGACCCACGTGGCGCACCCCTGAGTTGGGAGTTGCCATGCGAATCTTCACCGTCTGCACCGTCGCCTCGGCCGCCGTCCTCACCACGGCGATCACGGCGAAGGCGCTGATGACCCCCACGGAGCACGCCGCCCTCACCGGCGTCTCCACGACCGCGGGCACCCGAACCGCGCTCGGACCCGAGATCCCCCTCGCGCACGGCATCGTCCAGGTGCAGGTCACCTGCCTCGGCACGAAGATCGTCAACCTCGTCGCGGTGCAACTGCCGCACGACAACAACCACTCCTGGGACGACTCGCTGCACGCCGCGGCCGTGCTGCGCAGCGAGATCCTCAGCAAGCAGACCACCGACCTGGACGTGGTCAGCGGCGCGACCTACACCAGCAGGGCCTACCTCGAGTCGCTCAACGCCGCGCTCGAGGTGGCGGCGCCGAACGCACCCAAGATGAGCCCGACGCCGATGTCCTGACTCCGACGTCCCGATCCCGACGTACCAACTCCGACGTCCCGATCCCGACAGGTCCCGAACCCGACGTCCCGATACCGACAGGTCCCGATCCCGACGTCCCGATACCGACAGGTCCCGATCCCGGCCGCGTGCCGCGCCGTCCGAACCGGCGCGGCACGCGGCCGGGGGCTTCCCTGGCCCGGCTCCCGGTCGCTGCTCAGCCGGTGCTGAGCCAGGTCGCCGTGAACACCCGTCCGCCGGTCAGCGACGAGATGGCGTCCTCCTGAACCCCTCGCATATCCACGAGGTTTCCAGTCCAGAGCGTCCAGTCCCCCAGCGGCTTTCCGTTCGCCGTCGCTCCGGAGAAGGTCACCGAGCCGAAGTCCGTGACGTTCCCGGACGAGCCCGCGGCGCCGGTGTCCGAGTTGGCCTCCACGATGACGTTCGCCGAGGTGGGCGTGCCGCCGGTGGAGACCTGGGTCTTGTCCTGCGTCATCGTCCAGCCGCGGGTGACGTTCTTGAGAACCATCGTGAAGTTGTTATCGCCGTCGTAGACGACCGACGCGTGCATGTGGTCGCCGGGCTCGGTCGCATTGCTCACCGGCACGCCGACCGCCGGGTACATCTCCCACCAGGAGTAGTAGTCCGGCGTGGTCCCGTTGCAGTTGGCGGCCGTGCCGAGCTGCGCGATCGTGCCGGAACCGCTCAGCCCGACCCAGAAGCCGGTCTGCTGGTCGCCGCCCGCGCAGACCGCGGTCGGCTCGATCCAGTTCGCCGTGACCGACGTGAAGGTGCCGTCGATCGCGGAGTAGCCGGATCCGAAGTTGTACGCGGCGGCCGACGCCGCACTCGGCGCGGCCGACGCCATTCTGGCCGCCGCCGCCACGAGTCCGAGCGCGCTCGCCGCACCGCCGAGCACCGTGTAACGGCGCGGGTGCCTGCGGAATCGCTGTTTGAGGCCCAGTCGGGGCATGGGTATCAGGGCTCCTCTGTCCGCGGACCGTCGCGGTCCGCCCGCCCCTAGGTCCGCCCCGGCCCGGAAAAGGTTGCCGGGATTTCCCGCGATCCCGGGAACCGGCGCCGGAAGTGACGCGTTGTCACTTCAGGTAGTCCGGTCAACACGAGAGGTGATGAGTGAGTGATGCGCATCGACAGGACACTGCTCCGCGAGCAGGACGCGCGGCTGAAGTCGGCCTGGCACGAGATCGAGGAGGCCTCGCAGCGGATCCTCAGGCAGCTGGCCGAGGCGGAGTCCGTCAGCCCGGAGGAGGCGCGCCTGGTGCTCGACGCGTCGTACGCGCTCTGGCGGGTGGATCAGGGCGTGCACGAGCTGATCGACCTGCACCGCGCCCTCGTCGAGCGGCTGAACAAGGCTTCCCCCGCCCTGCTGCCGCGGGGCGGGGGAACCGTCGGAGGTTACGCGCTAGGCGGCGGTTAGGCCGTGTCTTCGAACCAGCGTCCAAGCAGGAGGCCGCGGCGTCTCACGCGTGCGCTCGCAAGGCGCAGAGACGGGCCCGTACTCGGTCGCCTGCAACCGTCCCCGCAACGCCGCGAGCGTGCCTGGCATGTGCCGCGGATCCGGCGATAGCTGGGAGACACGGCCTAAGCGGGGTGGCGGTACGGGCTCGAAGTCAGGCGGTGACGTCCTTAGGCGGTGACGTCCTTACCCAGTGACGGCCTTACCCAGTGACGTCCTTAGGCGGTGACGTCCGTGATCAGCATGGAGGAGTCCGCGGGCAGATCGAGCCTGCTCGGTTCGACGCCGGCCGCGACGAGTTCGGCGCCGAGGGCGGCGACCATGGCGCCGTTGTCGGTGCACAGGCCCGGGCGCGGCACGCGGACGCGGACCCCCACGGCCTCGGCGCGTTCGACCGCCATCGTGCGCAGCCGCGAGTTGGCCGCGACGCCGCCGCCGATCAGCAGGTGGTCGACGCCGTTCTCCTTGCAGGCGCGCAGGGCCTTGCGGGTGAGCACGTCCACGACGGCTTCCTGGAAGGAGGCGGCCACGTCCGCGACGGGCACCGGCTCGCCGGCCCGCTGCTTCGCCTCGACCCAGCGCGCGACCGCGGTCTTCAGGCCGGAGAAGGAGAAGTCGAAGGGCGCGTCGCGCGGGCCGGTCAGGCCGCGCGGGAAGGCGATCGCGTCCGGATCGCCGCCCTCGCGCGCGGCGCGGTCGATGTGCGGGCCCCCGGGGAAGCCGAGGCCGAGCACCCGGGCGACCTTGTCGAAGGCCTCGCCGGCCGCGTCGTCGATCGTGCCGCCCAGGGGGCGCACGTCCGTCGCCACGTCCGGAACGAGCAGCAGAGAGGAGTGGCCGCCGGAGACGAGCAGCGCCATCGCGGGCTGCGGCAGCTTGCCGTGCTCCAGCTGGTCCACGCAGACGTGCGCGGCCAGGTGGTTCACGCCGAAGATCGGCTTGCCCAGGGCCAGCGCGTACGCCTTCGCCGCGGCGACGCCGACCAGCAGCGCCCCGGCCAGGCCCGGACCCGCGGTGACGGCGACGGCGTCGATGTCGCCGAGCTTCAGGCCCGCTGTCTCCAGCGCCCGGTGCACGGTCGGCACCATGGCCTCCAGGTGCGCCCGCGAGGCGACCTCGGGCACCACCCCGCCGAACCTCGCGTGCTCGTTGACGCTGGTGGCCACCGCGTCGGCCAGCAGCTCCGTGCCGCGCACGATGCCGACACCGGTCTCGTCGCAGGAGGTTTCGAAGCCGAGGACGATCGGCTGGTCGGCGGAGCTCATTCCTTCACCCAATTCACGGTCTTCACACTGTCCACCTCGATGCGCTGCCCGGCCGCCCCCGTGTCGCCGAAGCGCGCGATGATCTCGCCGCTGCGCATCACCAGCGCGTCGATCCCCATCGGCTGGTAATAGCCCTTCCGGATGCCGACGTCCTGGAAGCCGAACCGCCGGTAGAGCTGCTGGGCGCGGTCGTTGTCCACCCGCACCTCGAGCACGACGTCGTCGCAGTCGCGCCGCGCGGCCTCGCGCATCAGCTCGGTCAGCAGCACCGCGCCGAGCCCGCGGCCCTCGCGGCCCGGATCGACCGCGATGGTCAGCACCTCGGCCTCGCCGATCCCGGCGAGCAGTCCCGCGTAGCCGATCAACCGCGGCTCGTTCTCGTCGTCCGGGGCGTACTCCTCGGCGACCAGGTAGTACCGGGTCGCGGCCTCGGCCAGCTCGGACCAGAACATGCCGACCGACCAGGCGTCCTCGGGGAAGGCCGCGTGCTCGAGCAGGATGACGCCGGGGATGTCCCACCACCGCATGCGCCGCAGCTCGACGCGCCCGGGTCGGGCCGCCGCGGGCAGCAGGTGGGCGCTGGTCATGCCTGGGTCACCGCCTTGCGCGCACCCGGCTCCACGGCGTCGGGCCGGCGCAGATACAGCGGCTCCGGCGGGAGCAGCCGCTCCGGGTCCTCGCGCAGCAGACGCGCCGTCAGTTCCGCGAGCACGGCCGCGCTCGGCAGCTCCGGGTCCAGCGCCCGCGGGAACTGCTCCGGGTAGAGCCGCGAGCCCTGCCCGGCCACGCCGAGCCCGGTGAGCCGGTCGGCGACCTCGGCGGGCCGGTCCACCGCTGGCTCGCCCTCCCGACGGCCCGTCACGTCGTACGCGGCCCAGTAGACCTCGCGCCGCCGCGCGTCCGTGGCCACCGCGAAGGCTCCGTCCGCGGCGACCGCGGCGGCGACGATGTCGAGCGTGCACACTCCGTGGACCGGGATGTCCAGCGCGTCACCGAGGGCGCGGGCCGTCATCAGGCCCACCCGCAGCCCGGTGAACGGGCCGGGGCCCACCCCCACCGCGACGCCGGTCAGATCGGTGCGCGAGCAGCCGGCCGCCGCGAGCACCTTCTCGATGCCGGGGGCGAGCAGCTCGCCGTGCCTGCGGGCGTCGACCTCGGTGTGCTCGGCGAGCACACCCTCATCTCCACGCAGCGCGACGGTCACCGCGGGGGTCGCCGTGTCGAAAGCCAAGAGCAGCACCCGGCCATTATTGACTATCGGCGCGGGCTGGACCGCAAGTACGCCCGAAGCGAAGCCCTCTTAACCCGTACGGTGCCGGTAGGGCATGATGGCCCCCATGGGCAAAGGAACCAGGGCCGCAGGGTCACCGCGTCGAGCCGCGTCGGCGCCGCCGTCGTACGGCACGACGC
This sequence comes from Actinospica acidithermotolerans, assembly GCF_018139625.1. Lineage (GTDB taxonomy): Bacteria > Actinomycetota > Actinomycetes > Streptomycetales > Catenulisporaceae > Actinospica > Actinospica acidithermotolerans. The sequence goes on from NZ_JAGSOH010000005.1 coordinate 25,531, forward strand.
CCAACCAGGCCGCGGGGGCCGGCCGCCGGGGTTCCGCGGCACCGCCTCCGCAGACCCGCTCCGCCGCCCGGCAGAACTCGGGAAAGCCCAGCTCAGGGCGCGGCGCCACGTTCTCGGTGCTGATGATGACGATCGTCGCGCTGGCGGCCGTGGGTGTCCTCGCGGCGCAGGCCGAGGCGACGGCGCCGAAGGTGCGCGCGCAGGCCTCGAACGCCTCCACGACGAAGACCACGAAGTCGGGCTCGTCCGGCTCGAGCTCCGTCGCGCTGCCGGCGAACTCGGGCAGCGGTACCCGGATCGTGTACTCCGCCACCCAGAAGCGCATATGGCTCGCCCAGAGCAGCACCGTCGAGCGCACGATGCCCGTAGTCCCGGGCACCGAGACCCCCGCCGACGGCTCGTACACGGTGACCTCGAAGGCCCCCGGCGCGACCGGCGGCGACGACGTGCAGGTGCTCTACGTGGTGCGCTTCGGCGGCAGCTACGGCTTCGACGCCGAGGCGAACATCACCGGCCTGCCCCCCGCCCCGACCGGCAAGACCGGCGGTATCCGGATGGCACAGCTCGACGCGCAGGCCCTCTACGACTTCGCCTCGGTGGGCACCACAATCGTCGTGGTGCCCTGACACGGAGTCAGGCTCGGGTAGCGGGCGAGGGCTGTAGCACCGGACTTCGCCGGGGCAGCCAACGACGCGGTTGGCGCCGAGAGGCACGCCCGGTCTCAGCGCGGCGAAGCGGCGGCGCCAGGCTCCGGCAGGGCGCGAGGGCGGTAAAACCGGGCTCCGTGGGGCGGCCAACGCGGTTGGCGCCGAGGCACGCCCCGGTCTCAGCGCGGCGAAGCGGCGGCGCCAGGCTTCGGCAGGGCGCTCAACGCGGTTGACCACGGGAGTCACGCCCGGCCAGCCTCAGGGCGGACGGTTGGCCACGGGAGCCACGGCCCCGGTCTCAGCGCGGCGAAGCGGGCGGCGCCAGGCTTCGGCAGGGCGCTCAACGCGGTTGACCACGGGAGTCACGCCCCGGTCTCAGTCAGCGGTTGGCCACGGAAGCCGCGCCTGACCGAAGTGCGGTTGGCCACGGGAGCCACGTCCGGCCTCAGTGCGGCTAAGCGGTAGCGCCAGGCTTCGGCGGCCCGGCCAACGCGGCGGGAAACGGGAGTCGCGCCCCGGTCTCAGTCGGGCGGTTGGCGCCGGATGGCACACCCTGGTCTCAGCCCGGGCGGTTCGCCACCGGAACCCCCGGCTCAGTGCGGCGAAAGGGCGGCGGCGGCTTCAGACGCGGGAGACGGTGATCTCGCGGACGTCGTCCTCGCGGGCTCGGTCCAGGCGGACCACGTAGTGGCCGGCGCGGCCCTCGGCCAGCACCTCGGCCTTGCCCTCGCCCCACTCGACGACGGTGACCGAGTCGTCCATGGAGGCGTCGAGGTCCAGGTCGTCGAGTTCGGCGAGGCTGCCGAGGCGGTAGGCGTCCACGTGCACCAGGGCCGGGCCGCCGACCAGCGAGGGGTGCACGCGGGCCAGCACGAAGGTGGGCGAGGTGATCGGGCCGCGCACGCCCAGGCCCTCGGCTAGGCCCTGGGTGAACGTCGTCTTCCCGGCGCCGAGTTCGCCCGAAAGGATGACGAGGTCGCCGGGCTCCAAGCGCTTGGCGAACGCCTGGCCGACGGCGCGGGTCTCCTCCGCGTCGGTCGCGGTGAGCCGTTCTTCCTTGCCGCCCGGGGCCTGTGACGGCCCGTCAACCTCGGTCACTGCGCTGCTCTCCTGCTTGACGGCGAGCCGAGCTGGTCCTCGGCCCGGTCGACCAGGTTACGCAACGCGTTGCCGACCGCGTCCGGGTGCTCCAGGATCAGCGCGTGGCCGGCGTTGGGCAGCACGACGTAGTCGGCCGAGGGCATGGCGTCGGCCAGCGCCTCGCTGTGCGCGACCGGCAGGATGAGGTCGTTGGCGCCGCCGAGCACCAGGCTCGGCACCCGGTCGAAGACCGGCAGCGCCTCGCTCATGTCGAGCTTGCCGAAGACCGGGTAGAAGTCGGCGATCACGTCGATCGGGGTGGACTGGATCAGGTCCTCGGTGTAGCGCACCAGCGACTCCGGGACCTCGGAGCCGAAGGCGTAGCGGCGGATGATGACCAGGCCGAAGTCGCCGCCGATCGCGCGGCCGCGCTCGACCAGGCCGGTCTGCTTGGCCAGCAGTTCGAGCACCGCCGGGGTGGTGCGGTGCAGCAGCTTGGCGCTCGGCCGCGGCAGGCCGAAGGCGATGTCCTGGAAGCGGCCGGCCGAGGTGCTGATCAGCGCGGTTCCGACGATCCGCTCGCCGAACAGCTCCGGGTGCCGCTGGGCCAGCGCCATCATCGTCATGCCGCCCATGGAGTGGCCGACGAGGATGACCGGGCCCTGCGGGCAGGTCGCCTGGAGCACGGCGTGCAGGTCCTCGCCGAGCTGATCTATGGTCACGGGCTTGGCGCGGCCCTTCCTGTCCTTCGGCGGGCGCTCGGAGCGGCCGTGGCCGCGCTGGTCCCAGAAGACCATCCGGTGCGTCGCGGAGAACTCGGCGCGCTGGTAGTGCCAGCAGTCCTGCGGCAGGCAGAAACCGTGGGTGAACAGCAGCGTCGGCCGGTCGGCGCTCACCGCCGGCGGCGCGACGGGGGTGCCGTTGAGCGCGCCGGGACCGCTGGTGCGCGCCGGTCCCGCGGCCCAGCCGCGCGGCTCGTCGACCTCGACATACAGCTCCACGCCGTCCGACGCGGTGACCGACTGCGGGTCGCCGCGCAGGGTGCCGAAGGGCTCGCCCGGGTCGTGGATCTCAGCCATCCTGCGCACCGCTCGTCCGATCGTCAGTCGCTCGACGGTGAAGCCGAGCGCCGCTCCTGCGGCCACGACGCCGACGGCCGCGCCGAGAATCCCGGCGCGCCTGCCCTTCCCCGATGCCTGTGCCACGGTCCGGCCCGCCTTCCACACTGCGCACTCTACCTACGTCAACGTTCGATTTGCCCCGTTTTATCCCCGCGTCGGATCTCGACTCTACTGCTTATTCTTGCCCGTCAGGCCCGCTTCAAGCGTTCGGTGCCGAGCTGTCGACCGGGTGATACACGCGTGGGACGCGCGGCCCGATCCTGGTGACGATCTCGTAGCCGATCGTGTCGGTCGCGTCGGCCCAGTCCTGCGCGGTGGGCGTGCCGCCGTCGCCGGGGCCGAAAAGCACCGCCTCGTCGCCGGGCCGCGGATCCGGGTCGGCGCCGCCGCCGGGGCCGAGGTCCACGACGAACTGGTCCATCGCGACCCGGCCGGCGATCGTGTACCGGCGGCCGCCGATGGAGACCGGGCCGACGCCCGAGGCGGCCCGCGGGACGCCGTCCGCGTACCCGGCCGGAACCAGGGCGAGCCGGGTCTCCTCGCTGGTGCGGTAGGTGTGGCCGTAGGACACGCCGTGCCCGGCCGGGACCCGCTTGACCGAGGCGAGCCGGGCGACCAGCGACATCACCGGGCGCAGGCCGTGATCCGCGGGCAGCCCGAGCTCGGGCGCCGGGCTCAGGCCGTACATGGCGACGCCGGTGCGCACCAGGTCGAAGTGGCTCTCCGGCAGGCTGAGCGTCGCCGGGGAGTTGGCCATGTGCCGCACCTCGGGGCGCACCCCGGCGGCCTCGGCGTACGCCAAAGCCTCGTGAAAGGCCGTCAGCTGAAGCTGGATCGAGGGGTGTCCCGGCTCGTCGGCGCAGGCGAAGTGCGACCAGACGCCGGTGACCTTGACCAGGCCGTCCCGCTCGGCCTTGACCGCCTCGTCGACCACGAGCGGCCAGTCGTGCGGCTGCACGCCGTTGCGGCCGAGGCCGGTGTCCGCCTTGAGCTGGATCCGCGCGGGCCGGCCGGTGCGCTCGACGGCCTCCAGGATCGCGTGCAGCGCCCACTGGCCGGAGACGGAGACGTCCACGTCGGCCCGCACGAGCGCGGCGAAGTCGTCGCCGGGGCTGTGCAGCCAGGTCAGGATCGGCCCCTCGATCCCGGCCGCGCGCAGCGCGAGCGCCTCCTGCGGCACCGCGGTGCCGATCCAGGCGGCGCCGGCCTCCAGGGCGGCGCGGGCGCAGGGAAGCATGCCGTGTCCGTAGGCGTCGGCCTTCACCACGGCCATGACCTGCGCCGGGGCGGCGATCTCGCGCAGCCGCCGGACGTTCGACCGAAGCGCGTCGAGGTCGATCCGGGCTTCCAGCCGGGCGGGGGTCAGGGCGGTGTGGTCACTCATTCCTGGATATTGTGCCAGGCCAAGGGCAAGGAGGCGACCAGGTCACCGGCGGCGACGGGTCCGCTGCGCGCGGCGAGCAGCCCGGTCGCGCCGTGCAGATAGGCCCCGGCCGACGCCGCGTCATACGGCGAGAGGCCGCCGGCCAGCAGGCCGCCGATGATCCCGGCGAGCACGTCGCCGCTGCCCGCGGTGGCCAGGACGGGACCGGCGTGGGTGTTCACCCGTACCCTGGATGTCTGGGGGCCCGCGATCAGGGTCAAGGGGCCCTTCAACACGACCGTCGCGTCATACGACTGCGCCAGACGGCGGACGTATTCGAGCCGCTGTCCCTCGATCTGCTCAGCGGTGACGTCCAGCAGGGCGGCGGCCTCGCCGGCGTGCGGGGTGATGATCGTGGGCGCGGAACGCTCGAACGCCTTGCGCGGCAGCAGCCGGAGCCCGTCCGCGTCGACGACGACCGGCACGTCGGTGGCGAGCACGTTCAGCAGTCTGCGGACGGCCTCGTCGTCCCGTCCGAGCCCTGATCCGACGACCCAGGCCTGCACCTTTCCGCCGCCCGCGATGACCTCGGGGTAGCTGCTGACCACGTCGACCGGGCCGCTGTAGCGCACCGCGCCGACTCCCGAGCGCAGGGCGGCGCCGACGGCCAGCAGGGCGGCGCCGGGGTAGCGCTCCGAGCCGACCGCCAGCCCGACCACTCCGCGGGAGTATTTGTGCGAAGAACGGCCCGGCGCGGGCAGCAGCGCCCGCACATCCTGCACCTGCAGGTTCTCCAGCACCGGCTCGACCGACGGCGGGAATTCGAGGCCGATGTCGACGAACTCGACGATGCCCGCGTGGGACGCTCCGGGGTCGACGAACAGGCCCGGCTTGTGCGTGCCGAAGGTGACGGTGACGTCCGCGCGCACCGCGGGCCCGCTCACCTCGCCGGTGTCCGCCTCGATCCCGCTCGGCAGGTCCACGGCCAGGATCGGCGCTCCCGACTCGTGCGCGGCCTCGGCCAAACGGGCGAACTCGCCGCGCAGCCCGCCGCGTCCGCCGATGCCCAGCAGCCCGTCGACGACGAGGTCGGCCTGGTCCAGGACCGCGGCGTCCGCGACGATCCGGCCTCCGGCGTCGCGCAGGGCTGACAGGCCGCCCTCGTGCGCACGGTCGGGATCGGCCAGCAGTGCGTGCACCGCGACACCCCGGCCCGCCAGCAGTGCGCCCGCGTACAGGGCGTCTCCCCCGTTGTCGCCGACGCCGACGAGCAGCGCGACGCGCGAGCCGTAGACCGACCCCGCGTCGCGCAGCATGTCCGCCGCGACGGTCGCGAGACCGAAGGCCGCGCGCTGCATGAGCGCGCCCTCCGGCAGACGTGCCATCAACTCCCGCTCGGCGGCGCGGACATCGGCGACTGCGTGCGCGTATCTCATACGCCCATTCTGTAAGGAGTGCTACTCCTCCGCGACCACCATCGCCGACGCGATGCCCGCGTCGTGGCTCAGCGACAGGTGCCAACGGGTGACGCCGAGCTCCTCGGCCCGCGCCGCCACGCCGCCGCCCACCAGCAGGTACGGCCTTCCGTTCGGCTCGCTGCAGACCTCGGCGTCCTGCCAGCTGAGGTCGCCCGGATTGCCGAGCGCCTTGCCGACCGCCTCCTTCGCGGCGAACCGCGCGGCCAGCGAGGCGGCCGGCAGGGACCGCTCGCGCTCGGTGAAGACCCGCTCCAGCAGCCCGGGCGTGCGCTCCAGCGATGCCTGGAACCGCGCGATGTCGACCACGTCGATGCCCACGCCCACGATCATCTGACGGCCCTTTACTCGGTCGGAACTGCTCTGACGGACCTACTCCACCGTCCATTGAACGCTGTGCCAGGTGCTGTGCCAGGTTACGCCGCGGACAACCACTTCACGGCGACGGGCTCAGCTGGTCAGGGGCCACCGATCACTCCACAGTCACGGACTTCGCCAGGTTACGCGGCTGGTCCACGTCCAGGCCCTTCGCGTCCGCCAGCGCGCACGCGAAGACCTGCAGCGGCACCGTCGCGACCAGCGGCTGCAGCAGGGTCGGCAGCTCCGGGACCCGGATCAGCGTGTCGGCGAAGGGCACGACCGCCTCGTCGCCGTCCTCGGCGATCACGATGGTGCGCGCGCCGCGGGCCCGGATCTCCTGGATGTTGGAGACGATCTTGTCGTGCAGCAGCGGCCGGTCGGCCGGCGGCACCACGACGACGACCGGCAGGTCCTGGTCGACCAGCGCGATCGGGCCGTGCTTGAGCTCGCCCGCCGCGAAGCCCTCGGCGTGCACGTACGCCAGCTCCTTGAGCTTGAGCGCGCCCTCGAGCGCCACCGGGTAGCCGACGTGCCGGCCGAGGAAGAGCACCCGCTCGGCGTCCTTGAGCAGCCGGCCGAGCTCCTTCACCGGCTCCATCCGGTCCAGCGTCTCGCGCACCTTCTCCGGGGCCTGCGCCAGCTGGATCAGGATGTCCTGGATCTCGTCCGGGAACTTCGCGCCGCGCACCTGGGCCAGGTAGAGGCCGACGAGGTAGCAGGCGATCAGCTGGGTGAGGAAGGCCTTGGTCGAGGCGACGGCGATCTCCGGGCCGCCGTGCGTGTAGACCACCGCGTCCGCCTCGCGCGGGATGGTCGCGCCGTTGGTGTTGCAGATCGCCAGGACCCGGGCGTGCTGCTCCTTGGCGTGCCGCAGCGCCATCAGCGTGTCGGCGGTCTCGCCGCTCTGCGAGATCGCGATGACGAGCGTGTCGCGGGTCAGGATCGGGTCGCGGTAGCGGAACTCGGAGGCGAGTTCGACCTCGACCGGGATGCGGGTCCAGTGCTCGATCGCGTACTTGGCGATCATGCCCGCGTGGTACGCGGTGCCCGCGGCGATCACGATGACCTTGTCGACGCTGCGCAGCTCGGACTCGCTCATCCGCATCTCGTCAAGCTGCAGCCGGCCGCCGTCGCCGATCCGGCCGAGCAGCGTGTCCGCGACGGCCCGCGGCTGCTCCTCGATCTCCTTGAGCATGAAGTAGTCGTAGCCGCCCTTCTCCGCGGCGGCCACGTCCCAGTCCACGTGGAAGGGCTTGCCCTCGGCGGGCGCGCCGTCGAAGGAGGTGATCGACACGCCGGTCCTGCGCACCTCGACGACCTGGCCCTGGCCGAGCTCGATGGCGTCCCTGGTGTGGCCGATGAAGCCGGCCACGTCGCTGCACAGGAAGGCCTCGCCCGCGCCGACGCCGACCACGAGCGGGGAGTTCAGCCGCGCGCCGACGACCACGCCGGGGACGTCCGCGTGCACGGCGACGAGGGTGAAGGCGCCGTCCAGCCGGCGGCAGACGCGGCGCATCGCCTCGGCCAGATCGCCCGCGCAGTCCGGGAACTCCCTGCCGATCAGATGCGCGACGACCTCGGTGTCGGTCTCGCTGAGCAGCTCGACGCCGGCCTCGCGCAGCTCGTGCCGCAGCGCGGCGAAGTTCTCGATGATGCCGTTGTGCACCACCGCGACCTTGCCGTCCGCGTCGAAGTGCGGGTGCGCGTTCGCGTCGGTCGGGCCTCCGTGGGTGGCCCACCGGGTGTGCCCCAGGCCGAGGCCGGACTCCGGCAGCGGGTTCTCGGCCAGCTCCTTCTCCAGGTTGGCCAGCTTGCCGGCCTTCTTGCGGCCGGTCAGCGCGCCCTCGGCGACCACCGCCACGCCCGCCGAGTCGTAGCCCCGGTACTCGAGCCGGCGCAGCCCCTCGAGGACCACGTCGAGCGCCGACTTGTCACCCACGTATCCGACGATTCCGCACACCGTTAAACCGTTTCCTCTCAGCGATGTCGACCCACACTGTAGCCGTAATGCGGAAAAAGGCCGGTTAAGGTATAGACCAGTGGGTCATCCGGGCGGCGGATCCGGGTCGGCCGGAGGGGTGACACCCGGGGAAAACCCCGAAGCCGGCTCAGGGAATCCCATCCTCAGGGATTACCCATCTCTAGGACTTCCGCCGGATGTGACGCGCGCCACGCGGGCCTACCTTCCAGGTGTGTCAGATTACGAGCAATCGATCATCGAGGCGACGGCGCTCACGATGCGCTATCCCGGGGGCGTCACGGCCCTGGACGACCTCACGCTAGCGGTGCGGCCGGGGATCACCGGCCTGGTCGGCGCGAACGGCGCCGGGAAGTCCACTCTCATCAAGATTCTGCTCGGCCTGCTCACCCCGACCTCGGGTACGGTCCGGGTGCTCGGCCTCGACGCGCGCGGGCAGGGCGAGCTGATCCGCGCCCGGGTCGGGTACATGCCCGAGCACGACTGCCTGCCGGCCGACGTGACCGCGACCGAGTTCGTCACGCACCTGGGCCGGATGTCGGGGCTGCCTTCGACGGCCGCGAAGGAGCAGGCCGCCGAGGCGCTGCGGCACGTCGGCCTGCACGAGGAGCGCTACCGGCAGATCGGCACCTTCTCGACCGGCATGAAGCAGCGGGTGAAGCTGGCCCAGGCGCTGGTCGGCGATCCCGGGCTGCTGCTGCTCGACGAGCCGACGAACGGGCTCGATCCGGCCGGCCGGGACTCGATGCTCTCGCTGATCCACCGGATCGGCACCGAGTTCGGCATCGCCGTCATGGTGGCCTCGCACCTGCTCAGCGAGATCGAGCGGATCTGCGACCACCTCGTCGCGATCGAGGGCGGCCGGCTGCTGCGCGCCGCCTCGCTGGACTCGATGACGCAGGCGCTGCCGTGGCTCGCGGTCGAGGTGGACGAGGGGCTGGACCTGCTCGAGGCGCGGCTGACCGAGTGCGGCCTGACGGTGAGCCAGCAGCCGACGCGGCGTCAGCTGCTGGTCCGGCTGGACGGGGACCCGGTCTTCGACACGGTGCGCGACACCATCGCCGACCTGGAGCTGCCGCTGACGAGGCTCGAGCATCGGCGGCACCACGTCGAGGAGCTTTTCGCCGGCGCCCTTTCCGAATCCAGTGCGCAGGAGGCTCTGCTGTGAGCAGCACCGCACCCGCCAGTGTCATCCACGACATCGGCTATAAGCCGTACGCCGGTCCACGGCTGGGGCGCGCGCAGATCGTCCGCGCCCTCTACGTGCACAGCGTGCGCAGCGTCTTCGGCCTCGGCCGCGGGCCCAAGGCGAAGATCGTGCCCTGGTTCGTGATCGCGATCACGATGGTGCCGGCCGCGTTGAACGTCTACGCCGCCTCCACCAACCGCGAGCCGGTCTTGAGCTACGCGGCCATGGGCTACAACCTGATGCTCTTCGCCGTGCTGTTCGTCGCCATCGCGGCGCCCGAGCTGGTCTCCCGGGACCTGCGGCACCACACCTTGCCGCTGTACTTCTCCCGGCCGCTGCGCCGCGGCGACTATCCGCTGGCCAAGCTGCTCGCGCTGTTCACCTCGCTGCTGGTGGTCGAGCTGCTGCCGGTGCTGGTCACCTTCCTGGGCCAGGTGGCCTCGGCGAAATCCGGCCATCAGATCTGGCTCGACACCCGGGACGCGTTCCCGGCGGTGTTCGTCGCGTTCTTCCAGTCCGCGCTGTTCAGCTCGATCAGCCTGCTGATGGCCTCGGCCACCGGCCGCCGGGTGATCGCCACCGGCGCGATCGCGATCTTCTTCCTGGTCACGACGGCGATCGGGCACGTCTTCTCGGACGCGCTCGGCCGCACCTGGGCCGAGCACACGGTCAGCTGCACCGAGCCGACCGTGGGGAAGAACTCGGGCGCGCAGAACCTGTTCGGCTTCGGCGGCGGCCAGGACGGCCCGCCGACCGGCGTCGTCGACCGGCTCTGCGCCGGGGTGGACCTGCGCAACGACAACATCGAGCAGATCAACGGGCAGCGGGACCCGAACAGGCCCGGCTACGCCGACCTGACCATCCAGTACCAGAGCCCGGTCTACTCGACCGTCGCCAAGGTCGGCGGCATGCTCAACCCGGTCAACATCGTCGAGGGCACCCGGATCTGGCTGTTCGACGCGACCGACGGGCAGATCCCGAACCCGTCCCCGCTCGGCCCGGTCTACGGCGCCGAGACGATCGTCCTGCTGGTCGCCGCGGGCGGCGGCCTGTTCCTGCGATACCGGAAGGTGAGCGTCTCGTGAACCTGCTCGCGAGTGAACCATCGAGCACAGGGCGTCGCGCGAGCGCGCTCGCCGAGCGCGGCGAGGTGAAGGCGTGAGCGCCATCGAGCAGACGGCGGCGCCCGTCGCGCCGGCCGAGCGGGACAGCCCGCTGATCGTGCGCTTCGAGCACGTCACGCACTGGTACGGCAACGTGGTCGCGGTCAACGACATCTCGCTCGAGCTCGGCCCGGGAGTCACGGGGCTTCTCGGTCCGAACGGCGCGGGCAAGTCGACGATCCTGCACCTGCTCTCCGGCTTCCTATCCCCGTCCCGCGGCTCGGTGACGATCGACGGGGTGAGCCCCTGGCGGCATCCGGACGTGTTCAGGACCGTCGGCCTGGTGCCGGAGCGGGACTCGGTCTACGCCTTCCTGACGGCGCGTGAGTTCGTCACCGCCTCCGCGAAGCTGCACCGGCTGCCGGACCCGAAGGCCGCGGCCGAGCGGGCGCTGGACCTGGTCGAGATTGAGCAGGCGGCGGACCGGCCGATCCAGACGTACTCCAAGGGCATGCGGCAGCGCGCCAAGGTCGCCGCCGCGCTGGTGCACGACCCGAAGGTGCTGCTGCTGGACGAGCCGTTCAACGGCATGGACCCGCGGCAGCGGCTGCACATGATGGACCTGCTGCGCGGGCTCGGCGGCCAGGGGCGCACCATCCTGTTCTCCTCGCACATCCTGGAGGAGGTCGAGAAGCTCGCCGACACCGTGCAGGTGGTCGTCGCGGGCCGGCTCGCCGCCTCCGGCGACTACCGCACGATCCGCCGGCTGATGACCAACCGGCCGCACGTGTTCGTGCTGCGCAGCACGGACGACCGCGCGCTGGCCGGGGTGCTCATCGCGAGCGGCGCCGTGCAGGGCGTCTCGCTGACCGCCGGCGGCCTGGAGGTGCACGCCAGCGACCACGGCACCTTCACCCGCGAGCTGGCGAAGGTCACCAGGGCCGCGGGGATCGGCCTGCGCGAGGTCGTCCCCTCGGACGAGTCGCTGGAATCCGTGTTCGCCTACCTCGTCGGATCCTAAGGAGCCGGATATGTACAACTCCACCGTCGCCTGGATCAGCTTCCGGGCGCTGTTCGGGCGCAGACGGGCCCTGCTGTTCGTACTGCCGGCGCTCGTGCTGATCGTGATCACCCTCGTGCTCAAGAACGCGCACGGCACGCAGAGCGACTGGCCGGCGCTGGTGCTCGGCCGGGTCGGCGTCGGCGCGGTCGTCCCGCTGACGGCGCTGCTCGTGGGCACCTCGGTGCTCGGCTCGGAGATCGACGACAACTCGGTGCTCCACCTGCTGGCCACGCCGGTGCCGCGGCGCGACGTGGTCGTCTCCAAGATCGCCGTCTCGGCGGCGACCACGACGCTGTTCGCGGCGGTCCCGGTGCTGATCGCCGGGATCATCGCGCAGGGCCCGCACAAGCTGGCCTTCGGCTGCTTCCTCGGCGCGGTGCTCGGCTCGATCGTCTACTCGTGCCTGTTCGTGCTGATCTCGGCGGCGCTGAGGCACCCGGTGATCTACGCGCTGGCGTACGTGGCGATCTGGGAGCAGCTGATCGCGACCCTGGTCGGCGGCGCGAAGTACCTCTCGATCGAGCAGTGGTCGCTGGGCATCGCGCACAGCGTCTCGAACAGCGGCGACCTGGACTCGCACCTGACGTTCACGCCGTCGATCGTCCTGTCGGTCATCGCGGTCGCGGTCACCGCCTGGTACGCCTCGGAGCGGCTGAGCGCGTTCACCGTGCGGGCCAACTGAAAAACCGGTGGCGGCCGCCGCACGCCGGGTGCTGTCCTGACTGAATGCAGATCAGAGAGCTGAACCCGGCGGAGAACCCACGGGACGCGGCGGCCGTCGTCCCGGCCCTGGAGCAGTGGCGCAGGGACTACATGCCAGATGTTCCCGCACCCGGGAAGATCAGGCTTCGACATTGGTGCATGAACGGATACCAGCGGCGGACGGAGGCGGTCGGCGTCTTCGCGGACCAGGACGCGACGCTCGCCGAGGGCATGGCCGTCGTCGACTACGACCTCGTGCACAACCTGGATCTCATGACGGCGAGCATCAACGTGACGGCGCGCGGCCGGGCGTCCGGAGCGGAGACGGCACTGTTCGAGGCCGTCGTTCGGCGGGCCGCGGAGCTCGGGCGCAGGCGGCTCGCGCTCGGCATGCCGGCGAGGATGGCCCCGGCGCCGTTCGTGGAGCGGTACGGCGGCAAGCTCACCGACACGGCGATCATCTCGATGCTCGACCTGGGCGCGATCGACCGGGAGCAGTACGCGGCGTGGGCCGAGCCGAGCGCGAAGAACGGCGACTACACGCTCGTCGGCTGGACCGGTCGCTGTCCGGAGGAGCTCGCCGAGTCGTTCCTCGGCGTGATGGACGCGATGGCCGACCAGCCGATCGGCACGTTCGAGTACGACTGGCCCAAGTACACGCTCGACAAGCTCCGTTTCGTCGAGGAGCAGCTGGAGCAGGCGGGCATCCGCCGCTACACCCAGGTGGCGCTCGCTCCGGACGGGACCGTCGCCGGCTTCAACTCGATCGGCACGTACCCGGACGAGCCGGAGCGCGTCGAGATCTGGGACACCGGCGTCGTCCGCGAGCACCGCGGCCACGGCCTCGGCTTGCGCATCAAGGCCGCGGCCGCCCTGTGGCTGCTGGAGGACCGGCCGAGCACCCGCCTGGTCAGCACGTTCAACAACGATGAGAACCAGTGGATGCTCGCGGTCAACCGTGCGCTGGGGTATCGGCCGCTGACCGAATTCCCGAGCTACGAGTTCGCCGTCGCGGACTGAGCCGGCCGCGACCCGCGCAGCGCGGCGGCGCGGGTCGCCAGGCCGGCCGTGCGGGTGAGGACCATGACCACCGCCATGAAGATCAGGCCGTCGGTGATCGCCGCCGCGGTGACCTGGTGCGCGATGCACCAGTCGGCGAGCTGCCGGGAGAAGAGCCTGCTCGCGCCGTAGGAGAAGAAGGCGCGGGCGCCGACGACGACCGTCCACAGCAGCGCGTACGGCCAGCCCGCGGCGGAGACCGGCCTGCCGGTCTGCGGGCTGCGGTAGACCCGCATGAACATGACCGCGAGCAGGCCGCCGAGCAGGCCGGCCGCGATCCCGGCGAGCTCGATCGCCAGGCCGGTGCCGTGGGTGATCGGCGAGGAGATGAACAGCGGCACGATCGCCGCGCAGGTGATCGCGGGGCGCAGCAGGCGGAAGGCGCTGATCTTCTTGTGGCCGCCGAGGTCGCTGTGCAGCGTCACGACGAGCACGATGCCGTTGATGAGTTCGGCCTGGGTCAGTGCACTGAGAGCCATGTGATTTCCTTCGCCTCGATGTCCGGGTTCGACGTCACCGACTCTCCCGCCGCAGGCCGCGCGGCGAATCAGTCCCCGGTTCGGGACCCGGTACCACGCGGTTTGAGATCCGGGCCGGCCCGTCTCCACCCGTGGTTCGTTCCGCCCGCCGCACGCCGCCGGAATACTGGGCGCATGCTGCGAGCCTCCATCTGGACGACGCGCCTGGCCGGGCTCGGCGTCCTCGGCGTGTTGATCTTCCTCCACCCGGTCGCCGTGCCAGGTGGAGCCGCCACCCAGCAGGCCGCCTTCGCGGGGCTCTTCCTCGGCGAGGTGCTGCTGGCACTGGCGGAGGCGAACCGGCTGCCGGAGCCGGCCGACCGGATCATGCGGCCCGCGGCGCTGATGTTGGTCATCGCGACCGGCTGCCTCGGCGCGACGGCGTCGGGCGACGGCTCGTACATGATCATCTTCGCCATCACCGCCATCCAGGCGGCGGTCGCCGACCTGGGCCTGACTCTCGCGCTGACCGTCGCGGCGTCCGGCATGCTGGCCAGCGAGGCCGGCGGCATCGTCTTCAACCAGGGCGTCGGCACCTGCCTGGGCTTCCCGCTGCTGCTCGTCGTCGGCATGATGCTCGGCCGCAGCCGCGCGGACTACCGGATCCGCGCCGAGCAGGCAGCCGCCCTGCTCGCGCAGCACGAGCAGCTGCGGGCCGAGCAGCGCCGGGCCGACGTGCTCGACGAGCGCGCCCGGCTGGCCCGCGAGATCCACGACGTGCTCGCGCACTCGCTCGGCGCGCTCGGTATCCAGATCCAGATGGCCAGGGCCCTGATCACCGACCGCGGCGACACCGCGGCGGCGCTCACGGCCCTGGAGGCGGCGCAGCGGATGGCCACCGAGGGCCTCGTCGAGGCCCGCCGGGCCGTGCACGCGCTGCGCTCCGACACCCTCCCGCTGCACGAGGAGCTGGCCCGCCTCGTGCCCTGCGAGATCGTGGGCGAACCGCGGCCGGTACCGCCGGACGCGACGGTCGCGCTCATCAGGATCACGCAGGAATCGCTCGTCAACGCGGCCAAGCACGCGCCGGAGGCCGAGGTCGAGGTGCGGCTGGCCTACACGGACGGCGGCGTACGGCTCGTCATCGCGAACGATCTCCCGGTCGGTGCCGCGGCCGCGTCCCCGCTGCGGACGATCGACGGCGGCTACGGCCTGACCGGCATGCGCGAACGCCTCGAACTGCTGCGCGGCACGCTGGAGGCCGGTCCGGTCGCCGGCCGCTGGCTGGTGGCCGCCGACCTCCCGCTGCCCGTGTCAGTGCCCGCGCAGGCCTAGCGGTGGTGTCTTCGAACTATCGCCGGGTCCGCGGCGCCTGCCACGCACGCTCGCGGCGTTGCAGGGACGGTTACAGAGGACCGAGTATGCGCCCGCCCCTGCGCCTTGCGAGCGCACGCGTCAGAAACCGCGGCCTGATCCGAGGCTGGTTCGAAGACACGTCCTACGGCGATGACGGAGCGTCAGCCCAGCGCGCTGCTGACCACGTCGGCCAACCGGTGCGCGACCAGGTCGGCCTGCTCCTGGGTGTCCGCCTCGACCATCACGCGCACCAGCGGCTCGGTGCCGGAGGGCCGCAGCAGCACGCGGCCGCGCTCGCCGAGCTCCAGCTCCGCCGCGCTGATCGCGTCGGCGAGCTCGGTGCTCGTGCCCACCCGCGTCTTGTCCACGCCGCGCACGTTGACCATGACCTGCGGAAGCTTGCGCATCACGGCCGCGAGCTCGGCCAGCGGCTTGCCGCTCTCCGCGACCCGGGCGAGCAGGTGCAGGCCGGCCAGGATGCCGTCGCCGGTCGTCGCGTACTGCTGCATGATGATGTGGCCGGACTGCTCGCCGCCGAGGGTGTATCCGCCCTCGCGCATCGCCTCCAGCACATAGCGGTCGCCGACCGCCGTCTGAACCACGTTGAGGCCCGCACGCTCCATGGCGATCTTGAAGCCCAGGTTCGCCATCACGGTGGCGACGACGGTGTCCGCGGCCAGCCCGCCGCGCTCGCGCAGCGTGAGCGCGAGGATCGCCATCACCTGGTCGCCGTCCACGACCTCGCCCGCCGCGTCCACGGCCAGCATCCGGTCCGCGTCCCCGTCGTGCGCGACGCCGACGTCGGCGCCGTGCTCGACGACCTTGGCGCGCAGCAGGTCGAGGTGGGTGGAGCCGCAGCCGTCGTTGATGTTCAGCCCGTCCGGCGCGTCGCCGATCGTGATGACCTCGGCGCCCAGGCGGCGCAGCGCCGCGGGGGCGGCGACCGAGGCCGCGCCGTGCGCCGCGTCCAGGACCACGGTCAGGCCGTCCAGCCGGTTCGGCACCGTGCCGACGAGGTAGTCCACGTAGCGCTCGACGCCGTCGGCCAGGTCGGTGATCCGGCCGACGCCGTTGCCCACCGGACGCTCCCAGGGCTCCTTCAGCCGCGCCTCGATCGCGTCCTCGACCTCGTCGTCCAGCTTCAGCCCGCCGCGCGCGAAGAACTTGATCCCGTTGTCCTCGGCCGGGTTGTGGCTCGCCGAGAGCATCACGCCGAAGTCCGCCTCCAGCGCGATGGTCAGGTAGGCCACCGCCGGGGTCGGCAGCACGCCGAGGCGCACGACGTCCACCCCGGCGGAGGCGAGCCCCGCCGCCACGGCCGCCTCGAGGAACTCGCCGGAGGCCCGCGGGTCGCGGCCGATGACCGCCTTCGGCCGGTGCCCGGCGAACTCGCCGCGCTCGGCCAGGACGTGCGCCGCGGCGACCGACAGGTCGAGCGCGAGCTCGGCGGTCACCTCGCGGTTCGCCAGCCCGCGTACCCCGTCGGTTCCGAAAAGTCGGGCCATGGAAGCGGACCCCTTAGCTGTCGTGTGTGGAAGGCCTTCATGCGAAAGAGACAACCCCACCGTACGCCGTGAGACGGACGATGGGGCTGTCTGACTTGCCGATAAACGGCAAAGCCGGATCAAAGCGTGTTCGGATATTAACGCTTCGAGTACTGCGGGGCCTTGCGGGCCTTCTTCAGACCGGCCTTCTTGCGCTCGGTGGCGCGGGCGTCACGCGTGAGGAAGCCGGCCTTCTTCAGGGTCGGGCGGTTCGCCTCGGTGTCGGCCTCGTTCAGCGCGCGGGCGATGCCCAGGCGCAGGGCGCCGGCCTGGCCGGAGATGCCGCCGCCGTTGATGCGGGCGATCACGTCGTACTGGTCGTCCAGCTCGAGCACGTGGAAGGGCTCGTTGACCTCCTGCTGGTGGACCTTGTTCGGGAAGTAGCCGTCGAGGGTACGACCGTTGATCTTCCACTTGCCGGTGCCGGGGATGATGCGCACCCGGGCCACGGCCTCCTTGCGGCGACCGGTGCCGCCGGCCGGGACCAGGTTGGCGGCGCGGCGCACGGGGGCGTCGGCGGCCGGGGCGGTCTCGGTGGTGTAGGTCTCGGGGACCTCTTCGTCGTCGATGTTCTCGACGTCGGCCGTCAGTTCAGACACTGCCGCAAACTCCTTGATCGATTACTGGGCGACTTGAGACAGCTCGAACGGAACGGGCTGCTGTGCGGCGTGCGGGTGAACCGGTCCGCCGTAGACCTTCAGCTTCTTCAGCATGTCGCGGCCGAGGCTGTTGTGCGGGAGCATGCCGCGCACGGCCTTCTCCACGGCCTTGCGCGGGTCCTTGTCGATCAGGTCGCCGTACTTGACGGAGCGCAGACCGCCCGGGTAACCGGAGTGCCGGTAGGCGAGCTTGTCCTCGCGCTTGTTCCCGGACAGGTGGACCTTCTCCGCGTTGACGATGATGACGAAGTCACCGGTGTCCACGTGCGGAGCGAACTGCGGCTTGTGCTTGCCGCGCAGCAGGATTGCCGTCTGGCTGGCGAGCCGGCCGAGAACGATGTCAGTGGCGTCGATGACGTACCACTTGCGCTCGACCTCGCCGGGCTTGGGGCTGTACGTACGCACGGGTCGTATGCCTTCACTCGATGTCGGAATCCACGCGGGAACGTGGATCTGGACGGTGATTCCGCAGGCGGACAGCGTCAGACACCTACGGCATCAGGCACCGAGCCCCCCGGTTTCTTGTCCCCGGCCCGAGGGCGGCGGAGAGAAGTCCGGGCACGCATGAGAATCGCGCGGAAAACACAACGTGGATTACGGTACCCGGCACGGGCCGGATCGGTCAAAACGACCCGGCCCCCCCGGCCGGCTCAGTCCTTGCTGTGCAGCCGGCGGTATCCGATCGGGAAGGCCACGCCGATCAGGACCAGCAGCGCGAGCGCGCCGTACATGTAGGTCGAGAAGTCCCCGGACCCGGCCGTCACCGCGGTCTTCTCCGCATCGATGCTGGTCACCGAGCTCGGCTCGTCCGTGGCGGCCGGCGCTCCGGTCGCGCTCGCCGCCACGCCGACCGCCGTCGCCCGCGGGTCCGCGGCGGATGCCGGGGCGGACGGCGTGGCGGCGGCCGAGGCCGTCGAGCCGTGCCAGGGCGCCGCGAGCGGCATGATGACGACGTTGCCGAGGACGGACAGCGGCTGGCCGTCCGGCAGCCCGGTGTGGTCCCCGGCGTCCGGCATGGACTGGACCGCGATCTGGTCCGTCTGGCAGACGCCCGCGTGAACGCCGCAGTCCATCGCCTCGGCCGTGTTCACCTTCACCTGCAGCTCGCCCGCGTGCCAGCCGGTCGCGCCCGGCACGCACTCCCACTGGCCCACGTCGTAGGCGCAGGTGCCGCCGGTGGCCGGAGCCGCCGAGACGCCGACCAGCCAGTGGTTGGCGGTCGAGTAGAAGGGCCAGACGACGAACTTCTCGTCCGTACCCACCACCGGCGCGGCGATGGCGACGGCGACCTGCTGGGTCCCCGTGTCCTGCCGGAACGTGGAGTCCGGCACGCTGACGCCGCCGTCCGCATAGCCGAACGCGCTCTGCGCCGTGCCCGACGCGATGACCCCCACCAGGGCGACCGCCGTCGATATCCTCGTCACCCGTCGGGCGACAGTGCCCACCAGGACCCCTCCCGAATCGAAAATCCGCAACCGCAGGGTGCGGACACTATCGGCACAGGACCCTGAGAGCAACCCCCTAAGTACTCTGATATGGCGCGCCGGTCGGCCCGGCGGGCGGTCAGCAGCCGAGCGTGCGCATCCGGCGGGTCTCGGTGACCCGCGCCGCGAGCTCCGACTCCGTGGGGTAGCGGACCTCCTCCAGGGTCAGCCCGTGCGGAGGCAGCACGTTCACCGAGGGGTGCCGCTCCTTGGTGAAGAGCACCTCCGCCGGGAACCCCGGCGCGCACCGGCCGTCGCCCGCCATCAGCAGCGCGGCGACCAGGGCGCGGACCATCGAGTGGCAGAACGCGTCCGCCTCGACCGTGGCCTCGACCTCGTCCGGCCTGGTGCGCTCCCAGTGCACGTCGAGCAGCCGGCGGATGGTCGTGGCACCCTCCCGCTTCTTGCAGTACGCGGCGAAGTCGTGCTCGCCGAGCAGCAGCCGGGAGGCCTCGTTCAGCAGGTCGACGTCGAGCGCGCGGTTGTGCCAGAGCACGAATCCCCGCCGGATCGGCAGCGTGCCCTCGCGGGAGTCGCAGACCCGGTAGACGTAGCGCCGCGAGACGGCGGCGAAGCGCGCGTCGAAGCCCGCGGGAGCCCGCTCGGCCCGGTAGACGCGTACGTCCATCGGCAGCTTCCCGGCCAGCCGCCGCAGCAGCTTCTCGCGGTGCGCGCTCCAGACGCCCTCGGGCAGGTCGAAATGGGCCACCTGGCCGCTCGCGTGCACGCCAGAGTCGGTGCGTCCGGCCACGGTCAGCGCGACCGGCTCGGCGACGCGCAGGATCGCCGTGAGCGCCTCCTCCAGCACCTGCTGGACGGTGCGCACGCCGCTGCGCTGTCTGGCCCAGCCGGCGAACTCCGTGCCGTCGTACGCCAGGTCGAGCCTTACCCGAATGAGCGACATCCCTACCCTTCCGAAAGGACGAAAGGCGCCGCTCCGGTCTCCCGGGGCGGCGCCCTTCACACTACAGCCGATCAGGCCTCGTCGGACTTCGGCGCGGCGTCCTCGACCTTGTCCTCGACCTCGTCGGCGACCTCGGTCTCAGTGACCTCGTCCGCGACCGGGGCGGCGTCCTCGGCCGGGGCGGCCTCGGCCTTCGCCTCGTTCTCCTTGACCGCGCGCTTCGTCGCGGCCTCGGCCTCGCGGGTGGCCTCCTGAGCGACCGTCAGCGGCTCGACGAGCTCGATGATCGCCATCGGGGCGTTGTCGCCGCGACGCGGGCCGAGCTTGACGATGCGGGTGTAGCCACCCGGACGGGCCGCGTACCGCGGGGCGATCTCCTCGAACAGCTTGAAGAGGGTGTCGCGACCGCTGTAGAACGGCGTGTTGCGCAGCTCGAGCGTGGCGGCCACCTGGCGACGCGCGTGCAGGTCGCCCTTCTTGGCCTTGGTGATCAGCGGCTCGACGAACGGGCGCAGCTGACGGGCCTTGGCCTCGGTGGTGGTGATCCGCTCGTGCTCGATGAGCGACTTGGCGAGGTTCGCCAGGATGTGCTTCTGGTGCGTCCCGTTACCGCCGAGACGCGGACCCTTCTTGGGGGCGGGCATGTGTTTCTCCCTGGTTGATCCTGCGCAAGCCGGACTAGGTACTTACGCAGTCCCGGGGCCCCTCGATTCTGGGGCCCCGGACGCTTGAACGGTGATTCCGGTGAATCAGTACTGCTCGGTCTCGGCCATCGACACAGTGTCGTCGGCCTCAACCGGTCGGGCCGTGGCTCAGTACTGCTCGGTCTCGGCGAAGGACAGGTCGTCGTCCTCGTACGACTCGTCGGCGGCGGAGAGCGCGGCCGTCGGGTCGAACCCGGGGGGCGAGTCCTTCAGGGCCAGGCCCATGCCGTGCAGCTTGGCCTTGACCTCGTCGATCGACTTGGCGCCGAAGTTGCGGATGTCGAGCAGGTCGGCCTCCGAACGGGCGACGAGCTCGCCGACCGTGTGGATGCCCTCGCGCTTGAGGCAGTTGTACGAGCGGACCGTGAGCTCGAGCTCCTCGATCGGCAGCGCCAGGTCGGCGGCCAGCGCGGCGTCCGTCGGGGACGGGCCCATGTCGATGCCCTCGGCCTCGACGTTCAGCTCGCGGGCCAGGCCGAACAGCTCGACCAGCGTCTTACCGGCCGACGCGACGGCGTCGCGCGGGCGGATGCACTGCTTGGTCTCGACGTCGACGACGAGCTTGTCGAAGTCGGTCCGCTGCTCGACACGGGTCGCCTGGACCTCGTACTTGACCTTGAGCACCGGCGAGTAGATCGAGTCGACCGGGATCCGGCCGATCTCCTGGCCGGGCTGCTTGTTCTGGACGGCGGAGACGTAGCCGCGGCCGCGCTCGACCGTCAGCTCCATCTCCAGCTTGCCCTTGGCGTTGAGCGTGGCGAGGATCAGCTCGGGGTTGTGCACCTCGACGCCGGCCGGGGGCGCGATGTCGGCGGCGGTGACGATGCCGGGGCCCTGCTTGCGCAGGTACATCACGACCGGCTCGTCGTGCTCGGAGGAGACGACCAGGCCCTTGATGTTCAGGATCAGGTCGGTGACGTCCTCCTTGACGCCCGGGATGGTCTGGAACTCGTGCAGCACGCCGTCGATCCGCAGGCTGGTCACGGCCGCCCCCGGGATCGAGGACAGCAGGGTGCGGCGCAGCGAGTTGCCGAGCGTGTAGCCGAAGCCGGGCTCGAGGGGCTCGATCGTGAAGCGGGAACGGAACTCGTCCACCACTTCCTCGGTCAGCGTGGGGCGCTGAGCGATGAGCATCTGGGGATACCTCCATGATCAAGGACGCCCGATATATGACGTCCGACTGGCCCCGGTACGGAAAGCACACAGGGCGCCGGTCCAGTGTACCCCATCGGGGCAGTACTGAACCGGCGCCCTCGTGTCAAGCGCCTGGGGCTGCTTACTTCGAGTAGAACTCGACGATCAGCTGCTCCTGGACCAGGGTGTCGATCGCTCCGCGCTGCGGCAGGGCGTGCACCAGGATCCGCATCTTCGACGGGACGACCTCGAGCCACGCCGGGACGGTCCGCTCGCCGGCCTCGGCCCGGGCCACCACGAACGGGGTGAGCTCGAGCGAGGAGCCGCGCACCTCGACGATGTCGTTCTCGGTCACCCGCATCGACGGGATGTCGGCCTTGTGGCCGTTGAGCAGGATGTGGCCGTGGCGCACCAGCTGGCGGGCGTGGTCACGGGACTTGGCGAAGCCAGCCCGGTACACGACGTTGTCCAGCCGGGTCTCGAGGATGCGCAGCAGGTTCTCGCCGGTCTTGCCCTGCTTGCGGCTGGCCTCCTCGTAGTAGCCGCGGAACTGCTTCTCGAGCACGCCGTAGATGCGCGCGCACTTCTGCTTCTCGCGCATCTGCAGCAGGTACTCGCTGTCCTTCGAGCGGCCGCGGCCGTGCTCGCCCGGGGGGTACGGACGGATCTCGATGGGGCACTTCGCCGACTCGCACTTGGCGCCCTTGAGGAAGAGCTTGGTCTTCTCGCGGCGGCACCGCTTGCAGTCGGCTCCGGTGTAACGGGCCATGTCTCTCTAATCTCCTACGATCTCGGGCGGCTCAGACGCGGCGGCGCTTCGGCGGACGGCAGCCGTTGTGCGGGGACGGGGTCACATCGTTGATGGACCCGACCTCGAGGCCGGTCTGCTGCAGCGAACGGATCGCGGTCTCGCGGCCGGAGCCCGGACCCTTGACGAACACGTCGACCTTGCGCATGCCGTGCTCCATGGCGCGGCGGGCGGCGGCCTCTGCGGTCATCTGCGCGGCGTAGGGGGTCGACTTGCGCGAGCCCTTGAAGCCCACCTGGCCGGACGAGGCCCAGGAGATCACGTTGCCCTGCGGGTCGGTGATCGAGACGATGGTGTTGTTGAACGTGCTCTTGATGTGAGCGTGCCCGTGGGCGACGTTCTTCTTCTCCTTGCGGCGCACCTTGGTCTTGGCGGCTGCCGCAGCCTGACGGCTCTTGGGAGGCATCTAGCTGTACTCCAAAAGAGGTGATCGGTCCCTGATTCCGGAAACCGAAACGGGACTACTTCTTGCCCGGCTTCTTCTTGCCGGCGATGGCGCGGCGCGGGCCCTTGCGGGTACGCGCGTTGGTGTGGGTGCGCTGGCCGCGGACCGGCAGGCCCTTGCGGTGGCGCAGACCCTGGTAGCACCCGATCTCCATCTTGCGACGGATGTCGGCGGCCACCTCGCGACGGAGGTCACCCTCGGTCTTGTAGTTGGCGTCGATCCAGTCGCGCAGCTTGATCAGGTCGTCTTCGGACAGGTCCTTGACGCGGACGTTCGGGGAGATCCCCGCCCCGGCGCAGGTGGCCTGCGCCCGGGTACGGCCGATGCCGTAGATGTAGGTCAGGGCGATCTCCAGCCGCTTTTCGCGGGGGAGGTCGACTCCGACGAGGCGTGCCATTTGGCAGTCTCCTAATAGTCTTTCGCGGAGGTCTGGCGCGGTACCGTTCCTAGATCCCCGGCCCCGAGGGGCCGGATTGCACGGAAGGTCCCCGGCCTCCGTGCCGGGGGTGGCGTCCCGTCCGCGAACGGACGGGGGTCGGGATACCGCGCTCTTACGGGTGCTGACGTCAAGTTGCGAGACGACGAGCAAGCGCAGGCAAGAGAGTGAGCACTTCTCGCACAGCGCGCCGGGGAACTAGCCCTGGCGCTGCTGCCTGAATCAGCGCAGCGCGGAGGTTCTCGCCCTGAGGCGATCGCCGCCGGCTGTCCGGTTCAGAGCAGCCCCAGGGGAACTAGCCCTGGCGCTGCTTGTGGCGGAGGTTCTCGCAGATCACCATGACCCGGCCGTTGCGGCGGATCACCTTGCACTTGTCGCAGATCGGCTTGACGCTCGGCTTGACCTTCATTGCAGGTCCCTTTCGAGCGGCGCCGCCTCGCGGCGGCGCGGGATCGCGATTGTTTACTTGTACCGGTAGACGATGCGTCCGCGGGTCAGGTCGTACGGGCTGAGCTCGACGACGACCCGGTCGTCCGGCAGGATGCGGATGTAGTGCATCCGCATCTTCCCGCTGATGTGCGCAAGAACTTGGTGCCCGTTCTGCAGCTCCACCCGGAACATCGCGTTGGGCAGAGATTCGACGACGGTGCCCTCGATCTCGATGGCCCCTTCTTTCTTGGCCATATCCTCGCACTTCTTTGGTTGACGACGTGGGGTTTCGGCTAGGCCGGTCCGCGTGCGGAGGCGGCCTCGCGGCCGACTGCACACACAGCTGGACAGTCTACGCCGCGCGCCTGCGAAAAGACCAATCGGATGATCTTGCCCCGAACGGCCCCGGGCCCGCTCCGGCTCAGCGCTCGCCCCAGGCCTGGATCAGCCGGGCCACGGTGATCGCGGCGATGATCCCGAGCGGCCAGACCGGCCAGAAGTAGCCGGCGCCGGAGATCACCCAGATCGTGGTCAGCACGACGGCGAGGCTGCCGAGCCCGGCGAGTTCCTGGCGCACCTGCTTCGGCAGCCGGCCGCGCTGCCGCGCCAGCCGGGCGAGGTCCTGCTGCCTCCGGGCGTGCTCGGCCAGGTCGACCGGCAGGTCCGCGGTCAGCTCGGCGAGCGCGCCGAGGGTCTTGGCCGAGTACGCGGCGGTCATCCGCTCGTCGAACTCCTCGGCGGTGATCCGGCCCTCCGCGGTGTGCTGGCGCAGGATCTCCACGACCCGGTCGCGATCCTCGTCCGAGGCGCGGATCGACGGGTTCAGCTCACCGCCCTGGTTCATCCCCATGCGCAGATTCTAGGGGTCGGCCGGGGTGGCGAAGTAGTGATGATTGTCAGCAGGACGGGGTGCGGATCATGAGCGCCGGTCACCCGGTCACCGTCACCGGCGCACGGTCACGCGTTCACTGTCACGGGTGCACGGTCACCGTCACGGGTACACGGTCACCCTCACGGGTGCACGGTCACCCCGAAGGGCGCCAGGCCCGCCTTGCCGCCGTCCTCCGCCGTGGTCACCCACAGGCCCTGCTCGGTCAGGCACACGGTGTGCTCGAAGTGCGCGGCCGGCGACCCGTCCCGGGTCAGCACGGTCCAGCCGTCGTTGCCCTCCAGGGTGAACTTGCTGCCGGCGGCCAGCATCGGCTCGATGGCCAGCGCCATGCCGACCCGCATCCGCGGGCCGCGGTCCATCGTCCGGTGGTTGTGCACGAACGGGTCCATGTGCATCTCGGAGCCGATGCCGTGCCCGCCGTAGCCCTCCACGATGCCGTAGGGGCCCTGGGTGCGCACGTAGCCCTGGATGGCCCGGCCGATCTCGCCGAGCCGCTTGCCGTCCTGGATCGCGGCGATGCCGTGCCACATCGACTGCTCGGTGACCCGCATCAGCTCGGTCAGCGCCGGATCGGCCTCGCCGCACGCGACGGTGATCGCCGAGTCGCCGTGCCAGCCCTGGTAGATGGCCCCGCAGTCGATCGAGATGATGTCGCCGTCGTGCAGCACGGTCTGGCCGGGGATGCCGTGCACGATCTCGTGGTTCACCGACGCGCAGATCACGCCGGGGAAGGCAGGGACGCCGTCGCCGCCGCCGTAGCCCTTGAACGAGGGGACGGCCCCCTGGGAGCGGATGGAGTCCTCGGCGATCGCGTCGAGCCGGGCCGTGGTGACCCCGTCCTTGACCTCCGCGCGCAGCGCGTCCAAGGTCCGCTGCACGATCAGCCCGGCCTCGCGCATGAGCGCGAACTGTTCCTCGTTCTTGAGCTCGACCATGGCGTCATTCTCTCACCTGGGCGAAGCACCCCGTGCCAGCCGGGGCGACGGTCCGGCCTACTCGGCCTCGAGCGCCGCCAGGATCCGCTCGGTGACCGCCTCCAGCGGCCCCATGGCGTCGACCGAGGCGAGCAGGCCGCGCTCGGCGTAGAAGCCGACGATCGGCGCCGTCTCGGTCTCGTAGACCCGCAGCCGCTCGCGCACCGTCTCCTCGCGGTCGTCGTCGCGCTGGTAGAGCTCGCCGCCGCACAGGTCGCAGACCCCTTCGGTCTTCGGCGGCTTCGAGTCCACGTGGAAGATGTGCCCGCTGTCGTTGCGGCACAGCCGGCGCCCGGCGATCCGGCGCACCACCTCGTCGTTGTCCACCTTGAGCTCGACCACGCGGTCCAGCTTGACCTCGATGCCGGTCAGCATGGTCTCCAGCGCCTCGGCCTGGGCCACGTTGCGCGGGAAGCCGTCCAGCAGGAAGCCCTCCCGCGCGTCCGGCTCGGTGAACCGGTCGCGGATCAGGCCGATGGTGACCTCGTCGGGCACCAGCAGGCCCTTGTCCATGAACTTCTTGGCCTCGACCCCCAGTTCGGTGCCCGCCGCGACGTTCGCCCGGAAGATGTCTCCGGTGGAGATGGCCGGGATGCCCAGGCGCTCGGCGACGACCTTGGCCTGGGTTCCCTTGCCCGCTCCCGGCGGGCCCACGAGGACGATGCGCATACTGGTTACCGGAGGAACCCTTCGTAGTTGTGCTGCTGCAGCTGGCTCTCGATCTGCTTGACCGTCTCCAGGCCGACGCCCACGAGGATCAGGATCGAGGTACCGCCGAACGGGAACTTGTTGCTGGTGTGGAACTCCGCGAGCGCGATCATCGGGATGATCGCGATCAGCGCCAGATACAGCGAGCCGGGCCAGGTGATCCGGGTCAGGATGAAGTTCAGGTAGTCGGCGGTCGGCTTGCCCGCGCGGATGCCCGGGATGAAGCCGCCGTACTTCTTCATGTTGTCCGCGACCTCCTCCGGGTTGAAGGTGATCGCCACGTAGAAGAACGCGAAGAACAGGATCAGCAGGAAGTAGCCGGCCATGTAGAGGCCCGAGTAGCCGCTGGTGTTGTAGCCCAGCTCGTTGTGGATCCACTGCGACCAGCCGTGCGTGTAGTTCGGGTCGGCGAACTGGGCGACCAGGACCGGCAGCTGCAGCAGCGAGGACGCGAAGATGATCGGGATGACGCCGGACTGGTTGACCTTGATCGGGATGTAGGTGGACGAGCCGCCGTACATCCTCCGTCCGACCATCCGCTTCGCGTACTGCACCGGCACCCGGCGCTGGCCCTGTTCGATGAACACGACGAGGCCGACCATGACGCAGCCGATGAGGCAGACGCCGAGGAAGACGATCCAGCCGCCGCCGAGCGAGGAGGACTGCTTGATGGCCCACAGCTGCGAGGGCAGCTGGGAGGCGATCGAGGTGAACATCAGCAGGGACATGCCGTTGCCGATGCCGCGGTCGGTGATCAGCTCGCCCAGCCACATGATGACCGAGGTCGCGGCGACCATGACGGCCACCATCACGACGATGCCGAGGGTGCTCACGCCCGGGTAGATGACCGGCGTCGAGCAGGTCTGGCCGAACAGGTAGGCGCTGTTCGTGCGCGCGGTGGCGATCAGGCCGGTCGCCTGCAGGATCGCGAGGCCGATCGTCAGGTACCGGGTGTACTGGGTGATCTTCGTCTGGCCGGCCTGGCCCTCCTTCTTGAGGGCGTCCAGCCGCGGGATGACCACGGTGAGCAGCTGCAGGATGATCGACGCCGTGATGTACGGCATGATGCCGAGGGCGAAGATCGACAGGCTCAGCAGCGCGTTGCCGGAGAACAGGTTGATCAGGCCGAGGGCGCTTCCGGAACTCCCGGAGGTCGAGATGCACGCACTGATCGCGGCCGTGTCCACGCCGGGCGCGGGGATGTGCGACCCCACCCGGAACAGGGCCATGATGCCCAGTGTGAATAGCAGCTTCTTGCGCAGGTCCGGGGTCCTGAAGGCCCGGCCGAAGGCAGAGAGCACTGTTCCTCCTGCGCGCTACCCGGCGGGTCCTGTGCGGATCCGGCGGCGCGGTTGACGACGATTGAATCTGGGGTGCGGCTCCGGCCGCGCGGGCAGGAGGATCCCACCTGCGCGCACCTCGGCTCGCGACATCTTACGCAATACCCATAGCCCAAAGCGAGAGTGCGGCTCGATCTGAACTGCGGATCGGGAAAAGGTAAAGGCCCCGGACCGATTCATTTACGGCCAGGGGCCTTACCTATCGCACGTCAGACTTCAGACGAGCCTTACTTCGCGCCGAGCTCCTCGGCGGTGCCGCCGGCGGCGGCGATCTTCGTCTTGGCGGACGCGGAGTACGCGTCGACCTTGACGTTGAGCGCCACCGAGACCTCGCCGTTGCCGAGCACCTTGACGAGCTCGCCCTTGCGGACCGCGCCCTTGGCCACCAGGTCGGCGACGGTGACGTCGCCGCCCTGCGGGTAGAGCTCGGCCAGCTTGGCCAGGTTCACGATCTGGTACTCGACGCGGAACGGGTTCTTGAAGCCCCGGAGCTTGGGCAGCCGCATGTGCAGCGGCATCTGCCCGCCCTCGAAGCGCTCCGGAACCTGGTAGCGCGCCTTCGTGCCCTTGGTACCGCGGCCGGCGGTCTTGCCCTTGGAGCCCTCGCCACGGCCCACGCGGGTCTTGGCGGTCTTGGCACCGGGGGCGGGCCGCAGGTGGTGCACCTTCAGCACGTGCTGCTTCTCCTGCTCGGACATCAGTCGACCTCCTCAACCTTCACGAGGTGGCGGACGGTGAGGATCATGCCGCGGAACTCCGGGCGGTCGTCCTTGATCACCGTGTCGTTGATCCGCTTGAGGCCGAGCGACCGCAGCGTCTCGCGGTGGTTCTGCTTCGAGCCGATCTTCGAACGGACCTGCGTGATCTTCAACTTAGCCATGCTCAGGCCCCCACTCCGGCGCGGGCGCGCAGCAGGGCGGCCGGGGCGACGTCCTCGAGCGGCAGGCCGCGGCGGGCCGCGATCTCCTCGGGACGCACCAGGCCCTGCAGCGCGGCGACGGTGGCGTGCACCACGTTGATCGCGTTGTCCGAGCCCATGGACTTGGACAGCACGTCGTGGATGCCCGCGCACTCGAGCACGGCGCGGACGGCGCCGCCGGCGATCACACCGGTACCGGCCGAGGCCGGCTTCAGCATGACCACACCGGCCGCGGCCTCGCCGACGATCGGGTGCGGGATGGTGCCCTGGATGCGCGGCACCTTGAAGAAGTGCTTCTTGGCCTCCTCGACGCCCTTGGCGATCGCCGCGGGCACCTCCTTGGCCTTGCCGTAGCCGACGCCGACCGTGCCGTCGCCGTCGCCGACGACCACGAGGGCGGTGAAGCTGAAGCGACGACCGCCCTTCACGACCTTGGCGACGCGGTTGATCGTCACGACGCGCTCGACGTACGCGGTCTTCTCGGCGGCGGGGGCGTTGTCCTGGTTCCGACGGTCGCGACGATCCCGACGCTCTCCGCCTTCACCACCGCGACCCTGGCCGCCCTGGCCGCCTCCGCGGCGCTGCTGGGGGGGCATCAGAAATCCCTCATTTCGGTGTTCGGGTTCATGGCCGTCATCAGAAGTCCAGTCCGGCGTCGCGGGCGCCCTCGGCGACCGCGGCCACCCGGCCGTGGAACTTGTTGCCGCCGCGGTCGAACACGACCGTGGAGACACCCGCGGCCTTGGCGCGCTCGGCGACGAGCTTGCCGACCTCGCGCGAGAGGTCCACCTTCTTGCCGTCGGCGGTGCGCAGGCCCGACTCCATGGTGGAGGCGGACGCGACCGTGTGGCCGAGCTTGTCGTTGACGACCTGGGCGACCATGTGCCGGTTCGAGCGCGTCACGACGAGGCGCGGACGCTCGGCGGTGCCGCTCACGTGCTTGCGCACGCGGATGTGGCGGCGCTTGCGCGCGACGGACTTCTTGGCGTTGCCCTTGGCGATCTTGTAACCGTAAGCCATGGCTACTTACCAGCCTTTCCGACCTTGCGGCGGATGACCTCGCCCTGGTACCGCACACCCTTGGCCTTGTAGGGGTCGGGCTTGCGCAGCTTACGGATGTTCGCCGCGGTCTCACCGACCAACTGCTTGTCGATGCCGGAGACCGTGAAGCGGGTCGGGGTCTCCACCGCGAAGCTGATGCCGTCGGCGGGCTCGACCACGATCGGGTGCGAGTAGCCGAGGGCGAACTCCAGGCTGGAGCCCTTGGCCGTCACGCGGTAACCGACACCCGAGATCTCCAGGACCTTCGAGTAGCCGGTCGTCACGCCGACGATCATGTTGTTGATCAGGGTGCGGGTCAGGCCGTGGCGCTCCTTGGCGGCGCGCTCGTCGTTGGGACGGGTCACCTGCAGGGTGCCGTCCTCCGCCTTCTCGACCGAGATCGGGGTCACGACGGTGTGGCTCAGGGTGCCCTTCGGGCCCTTCACCGTCACCTCGGAACCGGAGATGCTGACTTCGACGCCGGCCGGAACCGGGATCGGCAGCCGTCCAATACGAGACATAGCTGTCTTTACTCCCTTCCGGACTTACCAGACGTAGGCGAGGACTTCTCCGCCCACGCCCTTCTTGGCGGCCTGTCGGTCGGTCAGCAGACCGGACGACGAGGAGATGATGGCGATGCCGAGGCCGCCGAGGACCTTCGGCAGGTTGGTCGACTTCGCGTAGACGCGCAGACCCGGCTTCGAGATGCGCTTGATGCCGGCGATCGACCGCTCGCGGTTCGGGCCGAACTTGAGGTCGATGATCAGGTTCTTCCCGACCTCGAGGTCCTCGACGGCGTAGCCGGCGATGTAGCCCTCCTGCTTGAGGATCTCGGCGATGCGAGCCTTCAGCTTGGAGGACGGCATGGTGACCTGGTCGTGGTACGCCGCGTTGGCGTTGCGCAGACGCGTGAGCATGTCTGCGATCGGGTCAGTCATGGTCATAAGGGGGCCTTGGGCCTTCCCACCGCGGTTTCCGGCCCGTGCGCATCGCGGAACCGTCTCGCGTGGAGAGCGGTGCCCTTGATTCGCCGGGAGGACCTACGGCGTCGTAGTAACAGAGCTTCAGGGCACCTGGGGAAGCCGAAACCGGCCGGACCAGCAGCCACCGGGTATCCGCGGCGGCCGGGGGCCGTGCGGACCAGGGTGACGGACTCGCTTTCGCTAGAGCGCCCACACGCGGGCACACCCTGGGGCGGGCACGCGTTGAGCCAGAGTAACAGAGCGGTCCCGGCCCGCCCAAATCGGACAGCGACCATACTGCGGGCCATGACTGAACCCAAGCACGGAGCACTCTCCCAGCACGGAGCCCTCCACCACGTCGAGCTCTGGACCCCCGACCTGGCCCGCGCGGTCGCCTCGTTCGGCTGGCTGCTGGAGGCGCTGGGCTACGCCGAGTACCAGAACTGGGAGGCGGGCCGCAGCTGGCGGCTCGGCGCCACGTACATCGTCGTCGAGCAGTCGCCGGCCATGAGCGCGGACGGGCACGACCGGCTCCGGCCCGGCCTGAACCACCTGGCGTTCCACGTCGAGGACGCGGCCGCCGTCGAGACGCTGGCGAGCGAGGCGGCCCGGCACGGCTGGCGGCTGATGTTCCCCGACAGCCATCCGCACGCGGGCGGCGAGGAGCACTACGCCGCCTACCTGGAGAACGAGGACGGCTTCGAGGTCGAGCTCGTCGCGGCGCGCTGACCGCCGGGGTCAGAACCGGCGGTTGATCAGATGGAAGGCCGGTGCGGCGGCCCGAGCCGCCGAGCGCAGCGAGTGGAAGACCGTCGGGTGCAGGCCCGACATGATCGTCTCCAGGCGGTCGGTGCTGGTCCTGCTGGAGACGACGAGCCGGTCGATCCGCAGCGGGTGGCAGGAGCCGGGCGCGGCGAGCCGGTGGTTGTACAGGAAGGCCGACCGGTAGCCCGCCTCCTTGATCGCGCGGTGGGCGTGCTCGTCCTCGTTGCCGTTCGGGTAGGCGAAGGACGTGGGCGGGCGCCCGAGCATGTCGGTCAGCGCCTCGTGCGCGTGCAGCACCTCGGCGCGGGCCTGGCTAGGCTCGCAGCGGTCCAGGCAGGGGTGGGTCAGGGTGTGGTTTCCCACGGTGATCCCGCCGACCTCGAGCTCCCGCAGCTCGGCCGCCGTCAGCTGCGCGCGACGGGGAGCCGGAACCGTCGCCGTGCCCCGCAGCTCTTGCAGCGCCCGCTGCCGGTCCTTCTCCGGCAGCAGCTTGACGGTGTGCACGAGGATCCCGGGGGGCGCGGGCGGCACCAGGCGAGTCGTGCCGCCGTGCCGGGCCAGGTGCTCGACCTCGTCCCACCAGTAGGGCGTGTCGGTCCCGATCAGGCCCGGGATCACGAAGCACACGGCCGGCAGCCCGCGCTCGGCCAGCAGCGGCAGCGCGTGGGTGTGCACGCTGCGATCGCCGTCGTCGAACGTGATCAGCACGCTGTGCGGCGGCAGCGCGGGCCCGCCGTTCACCGCCTCCTCGACCTCGTGCAGCGACACCGGCTGGAAGCCGCGCTGCACGCGGTCGAGGTGGTCCGCGAAGCCCGCCGGATCGTCGATGCCGTGGTACCCGAGCACGGCCAGGCGGCGCGCCGCGCGACGCCGGAACCACGCCTGGACGGGTGAACCGCGCAGCACGCGATCGCTGCCGTGCCAGCCGTCCCAGCGCCCGTAGCAGCCCGCGAGCAGCGCCTTGAGCTCAGGATTCATGCTCTGGCCAGCGCCGGGAAGCTGGCGCCGGCGTAGCCCGTGTCCACGAACAGGGGGTCGATCGGCGCTTGACGAGCGAGCGAGCTCGCGGCGATGCGGCGAGCGAGTGAGCTGCACTGCACGGCTGCTCCTCCTGAGTCGTGTTCGGGCTCGGACACTCGAAGCTTGACGCCCTGCTAAGACTGTATAGGGCAATTCATCCAGTGTGGATGGAATGTCGCTGCGGACACGCCCTGCGGGCATCTCAGCCAACTCCACCACGCCCGCCGCCAGGCCGCGCGATTGCCGGAAAAAGCGATTGCCCCCGCACTCTCGTGCGGGGGCAATCACCTATGACAGCTGTATGACAGCTCGCGGCCACCGGATCTGACGGCCCGGCAGCTGCAGGTCAGCCTACCAGGACGACTTCGTCACGCCCGGCAGCTCGCCCGCGTGGGCCATCTCGCGAAGGCAGACGCGGCACAGGCCAAACTTGCGGTACACCGAGTGCGGACGGCCGCACTTCTGGCACCGGGTGTAGGCCCGGACCTTGAACTTCGGCTTCTTGTTCGCCTTGTTGATCAGCGCGGTCTTCGCCATGATCAGGCCTCCTTGAAGGGGAAGCCGAGCAGCTTGAGCAGCGCGCGGCCTTCGTCGTCGTTGGTCGCGGTGGTGACCACCGTGATGTCCATGCCCCGGACGCGGTCGATCTTGTCGGGGTCGATCTCGTGGAACATGGACTGCTCGTTGAGACCGAAGGTGTAGTTGCCCTTGCCGTCGAACTGCTTCGGCGACAGGCCGCGGAAGTCGCGGATGCGCGGCAGCGCGATGCTGACCAGGCGGTCCAGGAACTCCCACATGTAGTCACCGCGCAGGGTGACGTGCGTGCCGATCGGCTGGCCCTCGCGCAGCTTGAACTGCGCGATGGACTTGCGGGCCTTGGTCACGGCCGGCTTCTGGCCGGTGATGGCCTGCAGGTCGCGGATCGCGCCCTCGATCAGCTTCGAGTCACGGGCGGCGTCGCCGACACCCATGTTCACGACGACCTTGGTGACGCCCGGGATCTGCATGACGTTCGCGTAGTTGAACTGCTCACGCAGCGCCGGAGCGATCTCGGCCTTGTAGCGGGTCTTCAGACGCGGGGTGACCTTGGTCTGAGTCTCCTCGGTGACAGTCATCAGATCGCCTCTCCGGTCTTCTTCGCGAACCGCACGGAACGCGTGACCGTCTTCTTGCTGCCGTCGGGCAGGGTGCGCTCCTGCTCCTCGCGCCGGAAGCCGACGCGGGTGACGACCTTCTTGCCTTCGTGCTCGACGACCAGCATCACGTTGCTGACCTGGATCGGCGCCTCGGTCGTGATGATGCCGCCGGTCTGCGAGCCACGAGCGGTCTGGCCGACCTTCGTGTGCTTCTTGACGCGGTTGACACCCTCGACGATGACCTTGCCGTCGCGGGGCAGGGACTGGATGACCTTGCCCTGCAGGCCCTTGTCCTTGCCGGCGATGACCTGGACCAGGTCGCCCTTGCGGATCTTCTGCTTGGCCATGGTCAGAGCACCTCCGGCGCCAGCGAGATGATGCGCATGTAGCGCTTGTCACGCAGCTCACGGCCGACCGGGCCGAAGATGCGGGTGCCGCGCGGGTCGCCGCCGTCCTTGATCAGGACGGCCGCGTTCTCGTCGAAGCGGATGTACGAGCCGTCCGGACGACGGCGCTCCTTGACGGTGCGCACGACGACCGCCTTGACGACTTCGCCCTTCTTCACGCCCGCGCCGGGCAGCGCGTCCTTGACGGTGGCGACGATCACGTCGCCGATGCCGGCGTAGCGGCGGCTGGAGCCACCGAGAACCCGGATGCACAGGATTTCCTTGGCACCGGTGTTGTCGGCGACCCGCAGCCGCGATTCCTGCTGAATCACGTTCTACTCCTGACTCGTGGCCGCGGTCGTTGCGTCCGCGGCCGTGTCTCTTCGCAGAAAGCCCCGCCGAGCCCGGCGGATCCGTACGGACCCGCCGGG
The DNA here is from genome assembly GCF_018139625.1 of Actinospica acidithermotolerans. GTDB lineage: Bacteria > Actinomycetota > Actinomycetes > Streptomycetales > Catenulisporaceae > Actinospica > Actinospica acidithermotolerans. Next base: position 59,606 of record NZ_JAGSOH010000005.1, read on the forward strand.
ACGGGGCTGCTTGCCTACTTGGCCTTCTCGAGGATCTCGACCACGCGCCAGCGCTTGGTCGCCGAGAGGGGCCGGGTCTCCATGAGCAGCACGCGGTCGCCGATGCCACAGCTGTTCTGCTCGTCGTGGGCCTTCAGCTTGCTGGTACGGCGCATGACCTTGCCGTACAGCGGGTGCTTGACCCTGTCCTCGACCGACACGACGACGGTCTTGTCCATCTTGTCCGACACGACAAGGCCCTCACGGGTCTTGCGCGCGCCGCGCTCGTTCTGCTCCACGTTGGTGTCCTCGCTCATCACTTGGCACCTTCCGTGATGCCCAGCTCGCGCTCACGCTGGATCGTGTAGATCCGCGCGATGTCCGCCTTGACGGCCTTCATCCGGCCATGGTTCTCCAGCTGGCCGGTGGCCTGCTGGAAGCGGAGGTTGAACAGCTCCTCCTTGGCCTCGCGCAGCTTGTCGACCAGGGCCTCGTCCGACAGCTCACGCAGTTCGTGCGTCGCGGTTCCGGCTGCCATCAGATGTCACCTGCCTCGCGCTTGATGATGCGGCACTTGCACGGGAGCTTGTGCGCGGCGCGCAGCAGGGCCTCCCGGGCCACCTTCTCGTTCGGGTACGAGAGCTCGAAGAGCACCCGGCCCGGCTTGACGTTCGCGACCCACCACTCGGGCGAGCCCTTGCCGGAACCCATCCGGGTCTCGGCCGGCTTCTTGGTCAGCGGACGGTCCGGGAAGATCTGGATCCAGACCTTGCCGCCACGGCGGATGTGCCGGTTGATCGCGATACGAGCCGACTCGATCTGCCGGTTCGTCACGTACGCCGGGCTCAGCGCCTGGATGCCGTACTCGCCGAAGTTCAGCTCGTTGCCGCCCTTCGACGCACCGCCGCGCTCCGGGTGGTGCTGCTTGCGGTGCTTGACCCTACGCGGGATCAGCATGGGATCAGCCCTCCTTCGGAGCTTCTGCGGCCGCGCCGGCGGTGGCCTCGGCCGGAGCCTCGGTCGCCGGAGCGGCGGTGTTCTCGGAACGGCCCTGGCCGCGTCCGCCGCGCTCGCCGCCACGGCCGGGACGGCCGCCGCGGGGACGGTCGCCGCCGCGACGCTCGTCGCGGCCGCCGGTGGACGGACGGCGCTGCTCGGCTGCGGCGGCCGCGCGGGCCGCGCTCAGCGAGGTGACGTCGCCCTTGTAGACCCAGACCTTCACGCCGATGCGGCCGAAGGTGGTGCGGGCCTCGTAGAAGCCGTAGTCGATGTTCGCGCGCAGCGTGTGCAGGGGCACGCGGCCCTCGCGGTACTGCTCGGAACGCGACATCTCGGCGCCGCCCAGACGGCCGGAGACCTGGACCTTCACGCCCTTGGCGCCGGCCTTCATGGTCGTCTGGATCGCCTTGCGCATGGCACGGCGGAACGCGACGCGCGAGGAGAGCTGCTCGGCGACGCCCTGCGCGATGAGCTGGGCGTCGAGCTCGGGGTTCTTCACCTCGAGGATGTTCAGCTGCACCTGCTTGCCGGTGAGCTTCTCCAGCTCGCCGCGGATGCGCTCGGCCTCGGCGCCGCGGCGGCCGATCACGATGCCCGGACGCGCCGTGTGGATGTCCACGCGGACGCGGTCGCGGGTGCGCTCGATCTCGACCTTGGAGATGCCGGCCCGCTCCATGCCCTTGTTCATGAGCTTGCGGATCTCGACGTCTTCCTTGACGTACGCCTTGTACATCTTGTCGGCGTACCAGCGGGACTTGAAGTCCGTGGTGATGCCGAGGCGGAAGCCGTGCGGGTTGACCTTCTGTCCCATTACCGGTTCCTGCCCTTCTTAGCGGCGGCCTCGGCGGGCTGCTCGACCACGATGGTGATGTGGCTGCTGCGCTTGCGGATGCGGTACGCGCGGCCCTGGGCCCGCGGACGGAACCGCTTGAGCGTCGGGCCCTCGTCCACGTACGCGGCCGCGATGACCAGGTCGCCGTGGAGCTGCTTGTTGTTCCGGGCGTTGGCGGCCGCCGAGGCGACGCACTTGTAGACCGGCTCGGCCGCGGCCCAGGGGGCGAAGCGCAGGTAGTCCAGCGCCTGCTCCACCGGGACGCCGCGGACCTGGTCCACGACGCGGCGGACCTTCATCGGGGTCATCCGGACGTGCCGGGCCTGCGCGAGCGCCTGGTTGGCGGGCAGGTCCTTGGCCTTGTTCTCAGCCACGGCGGGACCTCCGGTCTTCCTTCACGTGACCCTTGAAGGTACGCGTCGGGGCGAACTCGCCCAGCTTGTGGCCGACCATCGACTCGGTGACGAACACCGGGACGTGCTTGCGGCCGTCGTGCACGGCGATCGTGTGGCCCAGCATCGCCGGGACGATCATCGAGCGCCGGGACCACGTCTTGATGACGTTGTGGGTTCCCTTGTCGTTCTGGGCGTCCACCTTCTTGATCAGGTGGTCGTCCACGAAGGGACCCTTCTTGAGACTGCGCGGCATCTAGACCTCCTCCTAGCGCTTCTTGTTCGACTTGCGGCGGCGGACGATGTACTTGTCGCTGGCCTTGCCCGGCTTGCGGGTGCGGCCTTCCTTCTGACCCCACGGGGAGACCGGGTGGCGTCCGCCGGAGGTCTTGCCCTCACCACCACCGTGCGGGTGGTCGATCGGGTTCATCGCGACACCGCGGACGGTCGGGCGCTTGCCCTTCCAGCGCATGCGGCCGGCCTTGCCCCAGTTGATGTTGCTCTGCTCGGCGTTGCCCACCTCGCCGACGGTCGCGCGGCAGCGCGCGTCGACGTTGCGGATCTCGCCGGAGGGCATACGCAGCTGGGCGTAGGGGCCGTCCTTGGCGACGAGCTGCACGCTGGCGCCGGCCGAGCGGGCGATCTTCGCACCCTGACCGGGCCGGAGCTCGATCGCGTGGATGACCGTACCGGTCGGGATGTTGCGCAGCGGCAGGTTGTTGCCCGGCTTGATGTCGGCGTTGGGGCCCGACTCGATCGGGTCGCCCTGCTTCAGCTTGGCCGGCGCGATGATGTAGCGCTTCGTGCCGTCCGCGTAGTGCAGCAGCGCGATGCGCGCGGTGCGGTTGGGGTCGTACTCGATGTGCGCGACCTTCGCCGGCACGCCGTCCTTGTCGTTACGACGGAAGTCGATGACACGGTAGGCGCGCTTGTGACCGCCGCCCTGGTGCCGAACCGTCACGCGACCCTGCGCGTTGCGACCGCCCTTGCTGTGCAGCGGGCGGACCAGAGACTTCTCCGGGGTGTCCCGGGTGATCTCGACGAAGTCGGCAACGCTGGAGCCGCGGCGACCGGGGGTCGTCGGCTTGTACTTGCGAATGCCCATGGCTGTGAGATTCCTCTAGTTCCTCGGTGCCGGCCTCAGGAGACCGGGCCCCCGAAGATGTCGATGCGGCTCTTCTTGCTGGCGTCCGTCGGCTGCGGGTCGACCGACACGATGGCGCGCTTGGTCGCGGCGCGGTGACCGTAGGTCCCCACGCGGGTGCGCTTGCGCTTGCCCTTGCGGTTGATCGTGTTCACAGCCGTCACCTTGACGTCGAAGAGCAGCTCGACCGCGTCGCGGATCTGCTCCTTGTTGGCGTCCGGGTGCACGATGAACGTGTACTTGTTCTCGTCGAGCAGCGCGTAGCTCTTCTCCGAGACGACCGGCTTGATCAGCAGGTCGCGGGCGAGAACGTAACGGTCCTTAGCCATCAGGCCTCGCTCCCTTCGGTGTCGGCCGAGGCCTTCAGACGACCGGCGACGAACGCGTCGTAGGCGGCCTTCGTGAAGATCACGTCGTCGCTGACGAGCACGTCGTACGTGTTCAGCTGGTCGGCGTGCAGCAGGTGGACCTCGGGGAGGTTGCGCAGCGAGAGCCACGCGTTGATCTCTTCGCGGCCGAGCACCACGAGCACGTTCTTGCGCTCGGTCACGGCCTTGATCGCGGTCTTCGCGGCCTTGGTCGACGGGATGTCCGCGACGAACTCGTCCACGATGTGCAGACGGCCGTTGCGGGCCCGGTCGGACAGGGCGCAGCGCAGCGCGGCGGCCTTCATCTTCTTCGGCGTCCGCTGCGCGTAGTCGCGCGGCTTGGGGCCGTGCACGATGCCACCGCCGGCGAACTGCGGCGCGCGGGTCGAGCCCTGGCGGGCGCGGCCGGTGCCCTTCTGGCGGTACGGCTTCTTGCCACCGCCGGACACCTCGCCGCGGCGCTTGGTGCTGTGCGTGCCCTGCCGGGCGGCGGCGAGCTGGGCGACGACCACCTGGTGGACCAGGGGGACGTTCAGCTCGACGTCGAAGATCTCCGCGGGGAGATCGACGGAAACAGTGGAAGTCATCTCAATCAGCCCTTCGCCGCCGTCTTGACGAGCACGAGGCCGCCGTTGGGGCCGGGAACGGCACCCTTGATCAGCAGCAGGCCCTTCTCGGCGTCGATCGCGTGGACGGTCAGGTTCTGCACGGTGACCCGCTCGTTGCCCATGCGGCCCGCCATGCGCACGCCCTTGAAGACGCGGCCGGGGGTCGCGCAGGCGCCGATGGAGCCGGGGGAGCGGTGCTTGCGCTGCACGCCGTGTCCGGCGCCCAGGCCCCGGAAGTTGTGCCGCTTCATGACACCGGCGAAGCCCTTGCCCTTGGAGGTGCCGACGACGTCGATCCGCTGGCCGGCCTCGAACACCTCGGCGGTGACCTCCTGGCCGGCGGAGTACTCGGCGGCGTCGGAGGTGCGCAGCTCGACGAGGTGACGGCGCGGGGCGACGTCGGCCTTCTCGAAGTGGCCCTTCTCCGGCCGGTTCACCTTGCGCGGGTCGATCTCGCCGAAGGCGAGCTGGACCGCGGCGTAGCCGTCCTTCTCGATGCTGCGCACCTGGGTCACGACACACGGCCCGGCCTTGACGACGGTCACCGGGACGACCCGGTTCTCCGCGTCCCAGACCTGGGTCATGCCGAGCTTCTCACCCAGGACGCCCTTGATCTGCTTGTCCATGATTAGTAGGCGTCCTTACAGCTTGATCTCGATGTCGACACCGGCCGGCAGGTCGAGCCGCATGAGCGAGTCGACCGTCTTGGGCGTGGGGTCGAGGATGTCGATGAGCCGCTTGTGCGTCCGCATCTCGAAGTGCTCGCGCGAGTCCTTGTACTTGTGCGGCGAGCGGATGACGCAGTAAACGTTCTTCTCGGTCGGCAGCGGCACCGGCCCAGCGACCTGGGCGCCAGTGCGGCTCACCGTCTCGACGATCTTGCGCGCCGAGGAGTCGATGACCTCGTGGTCGTAGGCCTTGAGCCTGATGCGGATCTTCTGTCCCGCCATGGCTGTCCTTCTTCTCGTCTAGTTCCGATGCGGCTTCCGCGCCGGTCCAGCGGACCGACAGGGCGAGCCCTGCTGTCGTACGACCGCGCGCGGCGTTCCGCATGAGAACTTCAGGCCGTCATCCACCAGGCGATTTGCCAGGCGGACCGTACCCGGCGGTAGGTCTTGTCCGGATTTCTCCGACCCACGCGGTCGGGCGTGTCGCATAATGACCACACGCCTTCCCGCAGGCAGGAGGCAGCTCCTGCCGTTCACCACCACTCGGAGAGGGATCGTGACGCGGGCCCGAGACCATGTCCCGGCGCAGCTCACGCCGCACTTTCGTCTAGCGACGCCGTGCGGCGGTTGCGCGGACGGTGCGTCGGGGGTCCGACGCGGCTCCGGGCGCCCGGTTCAGGGCATGCCTGCGCCGAGCAACCACAACAGTGTGCCGTATACCGGGGGGCGATTCCAAATCCGCACGCAGCTCAGGCCAGCCGCGGACCCCGGCGCGAACCCGCCGCCGCGCGCCCCCGGCCCGGCGTACGGCGCGGAGGTCCGGCGGCCTACGGCGCGGAGGTCCGGCGGCGGCCGGCGTGGAGGTCCGGCGCCCGGCGCGAAGCTCCGGCATACGGCGCGAAGGCCCCGCGTACGGCGCGGAGGCCCGGCGGCCTACGGCGCGAAGGCCCCGCGTACGGCCGCTTCGCTATCCTGGCCCGGCCCGGATCCCGGCCCCCGGGGACCGGCCCACCCACCAGCGCAAGGATCCGGACCCCATCATGCGCCTCAAGCGCCTGTGTTCGATAGCCGCGGCGGCCGCCCTGCCGCTCGCGGCCGCCGGCTGCGACCTCCCCGGCCTCTCGCACGCCTCGTCCGGCGGGCCGGCCGGCGGGTCCGCCGCCGGCGCCGCCGCCTCCACCTCGGCGAACCCGGACGCGGGCCTGCTCACCGGCACCCAGCTCAGGGGCGCCCTGGTGACCACCGGCATCCCGTCCGGCTACGCGGCCGTCGCCGCCTCCGCCGTCGACTCCGGCTCGTCCTACGTGTCCCCGAGCCCGCCCTCCACGGCCGCCCCCAAGTGCGCGAACCTCATCGCGTCCGGCTGGGTGAACCTGGCCGGCTACCAGTCCGCCTCCTTCGCCCAGAGCGACTACGTGAACAACGGCAAGTCCGAGGAGTTCCTGCAGGAGATCGACGCCTACCAGGGCAGCACCGCCCAGAGCGTCATGGCCGGCCTGGCCAAGCTCGGCACCAGCTGCCCGACCTTCAAGGACGCGAACACCAAGAACAGCACGGTGAAGGTGTCCGTGGCCACCGCCGCCTCCCCCGGCGCCGGCAGCGTCACCATCACCCTCACGGACCCGTCGTGGGCCAGTTCCGCGACCCTCATCGCCGTCCGCGTCGGCCCGAACGTGATCTCGGTGCTCAACTCGGCCACGGGCGACAGCGCCACCTACGCGAAGACCCTCGCCTCCGCGATCACGGCGAACCTCGCCAAACTCGGCTAGCAGTCGGCCAGGGCGCGCCGGAGCGGACACGAACCGTGCGGCGGCCGGGAGTTCGCGCCCCGGCCTGCGCGATGTGAGCTTCCATCAGTTGACAAGCCGTCATCGGCTAACCTGATCCGCATGTCTGACCGCCCCCGGTTCTTCTGGATAGGCATCGCGCTCGCGCTGTCGATCGCCGCGGCCTGCACGGTCGCGGCCGTGTCGTCCTCGCACAGCGGGGCCGGGAGCGCCCAGCCGGACATCGTCGCGGCGTCCACGCAGCCGCCCGGGATCCCGATCGGCCTCGATTACGGCAACACGCTGTTCAACGCCGGCTCCGCGAAGATCGCCGCGGGCTTCGCGGACGCCAAGAAGCTCGGGGCCTCGTGGGTCCGCGTGGACCTGCCCTGGGACGGGGTGCAGGACACCTCCTCGTCGTCGGCGTACGACTGGAGCCGTTTCGACGAGCTGGTCGACGCGGCCGATTCGCGGGGCCTCGAGCTCCTGGTGACGGTCGTGGACCCGCCGACCTGGGCCAGGACCCCGCAGTGCGACACGCAGGAGAGCTGCGAGCCGCTCGATCCGAAGGCCTACGCCGCGTTCGCCGCCCACGCGGCCGCGCGCTACGCCCCGTACGGCGTGCACGACTGGGAGATCTGGAACGAGGAGAACCTCGGCAGCTTCGCGGCCTCGGCGCATCCCGCGGCCGCCTACGAGAAGCTGCTCGCCGACTCGTACACCGCGATCCACAAGGCCGACGAGCACGCGGTCGTGATGATCGGCGGCCTCGGGATGAGCGATACCGACCCGTCCCAGAACTGGATCGGCGCGTACAGCTTCCTGTCCGGGCTCGCCGTGGCCGGCGGGCTCGACTTCGCGGACGCGATCGGCGTGCACCCCTACGACTGGAACCACATGCCCGCGCAGTCCGCGGCCTTCAAGCTGATCGACGGCACCGGGCAGAGCCTGGAGTCGATCCTGGAGACCTACGGGCACGGCGGCACCCCGTTCTGGATCACCGAGACCGGGGCGCCCACCTCGGGCAGCGGCTCGGCGGCGAGCACCGACTCGACGGGGGCGAGCCACGTCACCTACGCCAGGCAGGCGCAGATCGCCACGGCGACGGTCGCCGCGGAGACCGCCGATCCGCACATCAGAGGCCTGTTCTGGTACACGGACACCGATCTGCCGGGCAGCGGCCTGTACTACGGCCTGCGCACCGCCCACGGGTCCGCCAAGCCGGCGTTCTCCGCGCTGCAGAAGGCGATCGCCGCGTATCGCGCGAGCCTGTGACGGTCTCCGGACGCGAACACCTCAGGATCGCGCGGTACCGGGGCGCCCGGTTCGGATAGGGTGCCCCGTATGGCTTCGCCCGCTCGCCCGCGATCCCACTGGCTGATCGTCGTCGGCTCTCTGCTGGCCGTGGTCGTCTCCACCGCCGCCGCGGTGCACCAGGAGCCGACCGCCTCCGCCGCCGCGCATCCGAAGACCGCCGGCACGGCTTCGCCCAGCCAGGCCGCGACCGTGAACCACTCCCTGAACTTCGGCCTCGCCTACGGAGACACGCTCTACGGCAAGCCGCAGTCGACGATCGACACCAGCCTGGACGACGCGGTCTCGCTCGGCACCAAGTGGATCCGCGTCGACCTGCCGTGGGGCTCGATCGAGCCGCAGGCCGGATCCGGATACGACTGGACCGAGTTCAACCGGATCGCGAGCGCCGCGCAGTCCCGCGGCCTGAAGATCGACGCGATCCTGGACGACGTGCCGCAGTGGGCCAGGGAGTCGGCGTGCCGCACCGACTTCTCCTGCGCGCCGGCCGAGGACGGCCAGTTCGCCGACTTCGCGGCGGCCGCCGCCCGGCACTACGCGTCCTACGGCATGAACACGTGGGAGATCTGGAACGAGCCGAACATCGACGCGTGGGCGCCGGACCCGGATCCCGCCGCGTACGAGAAGCTGCTCGCGGCCACGTCGACGGCGCTGCACAAGGCCGAATCGAGCGCCTTCGTCGTGCTCGGGGGCCTCGCCGCGGTGCCGACGAACGCGAGCCTGCACCGCATCTCAGCGTTCGACTTCCTCACCCAGGTCGCCGAGCTCGGCGGCACGAAGTACGTCGACGCGGTCGGCTACCACCCGTACTCGCTGCCGACGATGCCGTCCGCGTCGGTGAACTTCCAGGCGATCTCCAGCTCGACGGAGAACCTGGAGTCGGTGCTGCAGCGCTACGGCACGCCCAACGTGACGATCTGGCTGAACGAGACCGGCGCTCAGGTCGACAACGCCTATTACGACCCGACCGGCGCGCAGACCCTCACCGGGCAGCAGGAGAGCGCGCAGGCCGCGTACGCGACGAACCTCGTGCACACCGTGGCCGCGAACGACTACGTGTCCGCGGACTTCTGGTACTCGGACCAGGACGACCCGGGCAACCACCTGTTCTTCGGCCTGCGCCGGACGAACGGCACCTATCGGCCCGCGTTCGCGTCGCTCAAGTCGGCGATCGCCGCCTGCGGCTGCAACTCGGGCCGCTGACCCGAGCCGACGGCGCGCAGCACGTCCACGAACTCCCCGGCCCGCTCCCGGTAGGCCGGGATCACCGAGGCGAGCAGGGCCGGATAGCCGCCGTCCGCGCGCAGCTCGTCGTAGAGGGCGATCAGCCGCTCGCCGGTCGCGTCGGCCATGTCGATCACCCAGTGCTCGAGGTCGAGGTCCCGCATGATGCCGCGGCCCTTGCGCTCGTAGCTGACCGCGATGCAGGGCACGTGCGCGAGCAGACTGAAGATCACCGAATGGAAGCGCGTGCCGAGCATGTAATCGGCCGCGCTGTAGAGCGCCATCACGTCGTGGTGGCTGATCGTGTCGTCCTCCACCGAGCGCAGCCGCGGATGCGGGGTCAGCGCGGCAATCCGGCGCTGCACGATCCGGTCGTCGTCCTCGTGGTACGCGCAGGTGACCTGCGGAGCCAGCACGACGTGGACGCCGTCCTCGCGCAGCGCGTGCGCGATCGCCGCCGCCATGGCCTTCTCGTACGCGGCCTGCCCGTCCGGCGGCAGGTACTGCCGCGCGGTGACGAGCAGAACCTTGTCCGCGGCGGGAATGCCGAACTCGGCGCGCCAATCGCGGTCCGAGCGGCAGGTGAAGGCGAAGGCGCTGTCGACGTCCCGGCGAACGATGCGGTCGGGGATCCCCTGCTCGGCGAGCAACTGCCGGGAGATGTCCTCGCGGGCGGAGACGACCGTGTTGCGGGAGAGCACCCGCCGCACGGCGAAGCGCTGGAACCGCGTCGGAAACGGGCCGTACGACTGCGGCGCCGACACCACCGGCACCCGGAAGCGCCCGGCGATCCACAGTGGCAGCAGCAGGAAGGCGACGCTGACGTCCGAGGGCAGGTCCGCGCCCCCGCGCAGGTAGCCGCCGCCGAGCGAGATGACCACGTCGGCCTCGGCGATCGCGGTGAACTCGGCGGCCACCTCCTTCGGCAGCAGCGTCCCGGCCGCGCGCACCAGGAGCCGCCCGAGGCCGGCCGACAGCGCGGCCACGAGGAGGATCGCGACCAGCTTCCGGCTGTGCCGCCGGACCGGATTCACCGATTCCTCGCCCGCGTAGCGCCGAATCGAGCCGAGGTTGGGCACGCCGTCGAACTCCGGTGCCTTCGCCGGGTCCTCGAAACCGCAGATCGCGGTCTCGGCGTCCGGGTACGCCTGCCGCGTCTGCTCGATCATCGCACTCAGCAGCGCGGCGTCGCCGCGGTTGCCGCGCTCGAAGGCGTTGACGATCACGACTCGCACGATGCTGCGACCTCCTGGTAGTGGGTGAGGATCGCGTCCAGGAAGTCCTCGACGCCGTAGCGCTGCGCACGGGCCGCGGAAGCGCGGCCGAGCTTCGCGAGCAGCTCCGGATCGGCCAGCAGCCGGACGAGTTCGTCGGCCAGCGCGGCCGGATCGCCGGGCTCGACGAGCGCGCCGTTGTCCGGCCCGACGAGCTCGGGGATCCCGCCGACGCGCGATCCGACCAGGGGCCGGCCGTGCTGCAGCGCTTCGAGCGCGACGGTGGGGAAGTTCTCCGGCCAGAGCGAGGGGAGCACGACGACGCTCGCGGCGCCCAGTTCGCGGGAGACGGATTCCTGGTCCAGCCAGCCGAGGAAGCGCACTCCCCCGGCCGCGACCAGATCCGCGGCCGCCGCTTCGAGCGCGGTGCGTTCCCGCCCGTCGCCGACGATGGTGAGCTCGGCCTCGGGCACCCGCCGGACGAGCCGCCGGTACGCGTCGAGCAGGATGTGCACGCCCTTCACGCGTTCGAGCCGGCCGACGTAGACGACGTGCGCGGTCGCGGGGACCGGCGTGGCGGCCGCGGTCTGCTCGATCCCGTTCGGCAGCACGTGCGTCGGCACCCGGCCGACGTCGGAGCGGATCGCGTCGGCGAAGTACCCGCTCGGCGCGATCACCCGGTCCACGCGGCGGATCAGCGGCAGGAACGCGGGCCGCTGGACGCACGTCAGATACAGCAGCAGTGCGCGGTCGGCGGCGGAGAGCGAGCCGCCGCTCGCCGCGCTCGGCAGGTTCCAGCGCAGCAGTCCGCTGGTCCAGCTCTCCGGCCCGTGCACGGTCAGCACCCTCGGGTAGCCCCCGGTCGCGACCAGCGCGGCTGGGCTGAATTCGCCGATCGTGTGCAGGTGCACGCAGTCCGGCCGGAACTCGCGCACCACGTCGCCGATCCGGCGGTACGCCTCGCGGTGCCAGAGGTAGCCGAGCGCCTTGGCCGGCCCGCGTCCGGAGACCATCGGCACGAGGTCGTCCGCGAACACGTCCTGCTCGCCGGTGAGCAGCCGGGTCGAGGCGATGACGCGCACCTCGTGGCCGCGGGCGCGCAGGCCGTCGCGGATGATGCGGACGCTCTTCTCCGCGCCGCCGGCCTCGTAGCCGATGTTGACCAGTTGCAGAACCCGCATGCGGACCTCCTCTCCTTGCGCCTACAGCGATCGGAACAGCTCGATGTACCGCCGGGTGAGCAGCGGCCAGGCGAAGCGGGTCTCGGCCCGGGACCGTCCGGCCTTGCCCAGCCGGTCGGCGAGTGCGCCGTCGGTCAGCACCCTGCGGATCGCCGCGGCCAGAGCAGCCGCGTCGCCCGGCGGGACGACCAGACCCGCCTCGTCGTCGCCGACGACGTACGCGAGGCTGCCGACGTCCGTGGCCACCACGGGAGTCGCGCAGGCCATGCCCTCCATGAGCACCGTGCCCGCGCACTCGGCGTTCGTGGTCGAGGCCAGCGCCATGACCGCCGCCCGGCCGATCGCGTCCACGAGTTCCGCGCCGCGCAGCACGCCGACCGCCTCGACCCGGTCGGCCACGCCGAGGCGCCTGGCCGTCTCCAGATGGCCCGGCAGCGCGTCGCCGTCGCCGATCAGCCGCAGCCGCGCGTCCGGCACGTCCTTCAGCAGCGCCATCGCCTCGATGAGGACGTCGATCCCCTTCCAGGAGGACGCCGCCTCCAGCCGGCCCACGTACACGACCTCGCGCGCACGGGCCGAGGCGGGCGGCCCGGGGACGAACCGCTCGATGTCCACGCCGGGAGTGATCAGCACCGCTCCGGGGCGGTCGGCCGCGAGCGAGGAGGGACCGACCGGCACCGGGACGTCTGCGGCCGCGAACAGCCTCGGCAGCACGTGCCGCTCGTAGCGCGCGATGAGCCGGTCCGCCAGGCCGCTGCACGCCACGCCCTTGTGCATCGTCCCCGCGTGATACGTCAGAACCTTGCGACGGCGGCGCCCGGCCGCGAAGATGCCCACGTCCGCGAGGCCGGGCACCGGGGCATGCGCGTTGACCACCTGCGCGCCGGTCTTGCGCAGCCAGCGGCGAACCTGCACCGGCCACAGCGGGCTGATCGGCGAGTTCGACAGCCGCAGCCAGGCGCCCAGCCGCACGACGAGCACGCCGTCCTCGGTGTCCACCGTGCTGCGCAGTCCGGTGTCGCGCGTGGTGATGACGACCGCGGCCAGATCGTCCTGCTCGGCCACCGCTCGGGCGAGCCGGGCGACGTAGTTCTCGACCCCGCCGACGTGCGGCGGGTAGTACGCGCAGACGAACGCGACGGTCTTCTTCGCGGCCCTCGATGGCATCGGTGCCCTCACCACTTGAGCGCCTCCTCGTCGTCGGCGCGTTTCGGCATGTCCGGGAGTTCGGTGCGCGGCCGGCTCCGCATGGACGCCGCCGACCATTCCGGCCGGTTCCACGGGAAGACCATCGGGATCGTGCCGGTGTCGTCGAGGAAGCCGCCGGCGATCGGCTCCTCCCACTCCGGCTCGCCTTCCTCCGCCTCGACCGCGGGCGCGGGAGCCGGAGCGTGCTGGTGCCAGGGGATGCAGACGGCGGCGGCGAGGCCGGAGGCGAGGTTGCCCGCATCCCAGGCCCAGCCCAGCCATACCAGGCCGCGCGCGGCGAGCAGCAGGGCCATCGCGACCGTCACGACGAGGAACACGACGTTGCTCATCACCATGGCACGCAGCTTGCGGTGCACCCGCAGCGCATTGCTCGCCCACGTGTTGAGCACCACCGCGATCACGCCGACGGCCAGCACGATCAGCAGCATCCGAGCGTTCGCCGCGTACTGCGCGCCGAACAATGCGAGCAGCGGACCACTGCCGCCTGCGACGATCGCCGCCGCCGGAATCCCGGTGATCACCATGATCTTCGCGGAGCGCTTGAGCACCTCGCCGGTCCGGGAGAGGTCGTGGGAGGCCTCGGAGAACATCGCCTCGCCGACAGCCGCGCACACGGCCGTGAGCATGCCCGCGATCTGGAAGGCGATGTAGTAGTAGCCCGCGTCCGTCGGCCCGAGCTTCTGCAGCACGATGAGCGGGAGCACCAGCGACGGCAGCAGGTTCAGCAGCGCGGACACATAGCTCGCCAGCGAGAACCTGGCGTACTTGCGCAGCCCGGTGCCGCGCGTCTTCAGGTCCACCCGGAACCCCAGGCGCCACCACATCAGCACGAACGACGCGACGACGGCCACGACGTAGCCGCCGCCCATCGCCCCGACGATGCCGACCGCGCCGAGGGAGACGAGGCTCAGCGGCAGTACCAGCTTCGCGACGCCCTGGATGATCCCGTCGGCGAGCAGGTTGTACTGCGGTATGCGGGCACTGATGAACACCGTGTCGGTGATCACGTTGAGCGCCGCGGTGACGCAGACGCCGACGAACATTCCGCCGAGCCACGGATTGGCCCGGATGAACATCAGCTTCTCGGCGTAGAGCGGCAGGCCCAGCAGGTAGCCGGAGGCGATGACGAAGGCGGCGGAACCCACCACCGCGCAGGCCAGCGTGATCTGGCTGTTCCGTGCGCGCTGCGGGGCCGCGAAGCGGATCAGCGTGCTGTTCATCCCGCACAGGCTCATGTACGAGATGAGCGAGATGGCCGAGATCAGCGACGTGGCCAGGCCGACCCGCGAGGCGCTGAACAACCGCGCGACCAGGGCCCAGAACGCGAAACTGAGCAGCGCGGTGAGCCCGGTCGTCCCCATCAGGAAAATCGAGTTCTGCGTCACCTTCTCGGCGGAGCGGGCGTGTCGGGCTGCCATTCACGCGCTCGCAATCGCGCTGAGCCCATGGGCAGGCAGCCTCATCGGGTACTCCGCGCCACCGCGCGGTATCGGCGCAGCAGCGTCTCGACGTGCCTGCCCCACGAGAAGCGCTCTTCGGCGTACGAAGCGGCCTGCTTGCTCAGCCGCTCACGCTCGGCCTCGTCGGCGGCCATCGTCACCAGCGCGGTACGCAGCGCCTCGGCGTCGCGGCGGATCAGCGCGACACCGGCCTGCTCGAGACCGTACGGCGCGTAGGCCGGATCGTCCGACGTGACGACGGGCATCCCAGAGCTCATCGCCTCCTGGATCACGAGCGGGAAGCCCTCGCCGGTCGAGGGAAGCGCGAAGACGTCGCAGGCGCGGTAGAGCTGCGCGACCTCGTCCGCCGGGCGTCCGCCGAGATGGTGGACGGCAGGCCGCGCCTGCACCTCCCGGACGGCGCGCTCGTCACCCGTGCCGACCACGACCACGTCGTAGGCCGGATCGGCGGCCTCGAGCACGAGGTCGATGCCCTTCTTGGGCACGAGCCTGCCGACGTAGAGCACCAGCACGCGATCGAGGGGCAGGCCGAAGCGCTTCCGGATCAGGGCCCGCTCCTGCGCGCCCGAGGACGGACGGTAGAACTCGCCGTCCACCCCGTTCGCGAGCACTTCGACCTTTTCCGGGGCGGCGCCGAGCAGGGTGACGAACTCCGTCACGTGACCGTTGAGCGTGAACACGTTCCGGGCGCGGCGCAGCAGCATGCGTCCCGCCGTGCCGTACACGAGCTTCTGCACGGTCTGCACCGCGGCCGAAGGGTGATCGACCATCGCGACGTGCTGGGTGAGCACCATCGGCCTGCGCCGCAGCACGGAGGCGAGGCCCGCGGTCCACGAGGACAGGTAGAAGCAGTCGTGGACGTGGATGACATCGGCCCATCCGGCCCAGCGCAGAGCCTGGAAGGCAAGACTCGGCGAGAACAGCGGGAAAGGGACCCCTGCCTTGCGCTCGGCGATGTTCCAGGCCGCGACCCGCACTACGCGGACGCCGTCCACGGTTTCCACGCCAGTGCGCTCGCCGCTGGTCAGCACCACGACCTCGTGACCCTGTTGAACGAGCCGTGTCGCCTCGTCCCGCACCACGCGCTCGATCCCGCCGACGTGCGGCGGGAAGTAGTGGCAGACCAGCAGGACGCGCAGTGCACCGCCGTCGGCTATGGCAGGAGTCGAGGTCACTGGTAGATCTCCACTCCGTCGCTCGCGTAGATCTCGTTGTACACCTGGTTGAGCAGCGACATCGGATAGCGATACGTGATCAGGTCGCCGCGGTAGAAGACAGTCACCTCGCCCGTGTCCGAGGTCTCCGCGCCCAGGAAAGTGAACGCGTTGATGCTGAGAACCGTCGGGTAGATGTTCGACTTCACACCGCCGGTGAACACCGTCTGCAGCCGGTTGAAGGTGTACTGATCCGTCTGGATGACGTTCGACGGCGACTTCGACCCGGACGCCCGGACCTTGCGATCCAGCCAGTTCGCGGCGGTCTGCTCGGCGACGGTCGGATAGTAGATGTCGTAGTACTGGCCCGAATTACCGAGCGAGAGCGGCGCCGCGTACTCACCGGTGAAGTGGGGCAGCGCGCCGGTCAGGAAGAGCACGAGCGCGGCGGTCACCGCGCAGACCGCGGGTATGGTCCACCGCTTGAGCCAGCTGAACATCCACAGCAGTCCGAGCGCCATGAAGGGCGCGAAGAAGTAGATGCCCTGCTGGAATGCGCGCAGCACGCTGTAGTCCACGGACAACTGCGGAACGACGGTGAGCAGCACGAGCATGCCCAGGGCCCCGATGGTCAGCGAGATCTGGTCGCGGACCGGTTTCAGGCCATTGCGATAGTGCAGCCACCAGGCGATCAGGCCGAGCACGATGAGCAGCTGCAGGAAGTAGGCCGCGAGATTGCGCCCCAGCGAGTTCAGCCCGGACACGTCGAGGCCGAGCGAGTCGAGCATCCGGCCGAACGAGGTGGACGGCGCCTCGGCCGCGGCGACGTACGGCGTGGAGGCCGTGTACGCCATCGACGTGGGCAGCAGGCCTCCCTTCGCCCGCGCGGCCGCCGAGTTCGCGATGGTCGCGGCACGGTAGTCGGCCAGCCGCTGCTGGTCCGTCTCCGTCGCGCCGCCGAAGACGCTGAACGACGTGCCCGAGGAGGCGGCCTGACCGGTGTCGTCGCCGAAGGTCTCCTGCATCGCGATGGAGATCGTCGACTTGAGCTGACCTGCCGTGCCGGTCACCGGTCCGGCCCAGAGCAGCGCGAAGCCGGCCACGATCGGCAGCATCCACCAGACCAGGAAACTGTGCTCGTTGCCGTGGCGCCGCACCGACCGCGACCGGGCCCCCGCCGCGGACTTCTTCAACCGCACCGCGCGACGCCAACTGCCCAGCCGCCAGAACAGGTCGATGACGATCCCGAGTCCCAGCACCATGATCACGACGTACGTCGTCGAGTAGTGCGCGAGCGCCAGGCCCACCATCAGCGCCAGGAACGCGATGCGCCGGTTGCGCAACCGCGGCGCGGTGTCCGTCACCACCAGCATCCCGCAGCCGAGCAGGACGAACGCGATCTCCTGCCGTCCCATGTACGGCATGTCGGTGAAGTACGTCGGGAACATCACGAAGAACACCGCGGACAGCACGGCGATCCGCCGCGGCGCCACGTTGCGCACAGCACGGAAGATCATCACCGGCGCGAGCGCGAAGACGGCCGGGATCACGGCCTTGAACACGTAGATCCCGGAGATCGTGGTGAGCTTGGCGATCGCCACCGGCAGGATCGTGATGCTCAGGCAGGCGTTGAAGGCGTTCGAGAAGGTGTGAACCTCCCAGCGTTCCCACCCGAACGCGAGTTGGTAGTAGTAGTACTCCTTCTGGATGTCGTGCCCGGTGATCAGCCAGCCGCGCAGCGAGGTGAGCAGCAGCAGCCCGAGGGCGCCGCAGTAGATGCCCAGCTCCGTCGCCGCGACGGAAAGCCGGTCCACCGCGACCAGCCCGATCAGCAGCGCCGTCACGCAGATCATCGCGGCCACGCTGACGCCGTCGCCGAACCCGTTGTTGATCCGGACCGGTCCGGCCACCGACAGCGCCAGGCAGCACAGCCCGGCGGCGCCGATCCACAGCACCCCGCTCCGGCGCGGACGCCACTCGGCGAACAGCCCCGGCACCGGCTCGGGCAGGACTGCGCCGAGCAGGATCGCCGTGCCCGCGAGCGTGGCGGCGATCGGGATCGTCGACAGCGGCCGCGTGTCGTGCGCGATCCGCGGCAACAGCTCGTTCAGTCCGAGCAGCGCGACCATATCCGTCACCAGCCCGAAGCCAACCGCGACCAGCAGCGCTCCGTCGAAGGTGGACGTGGTCCGGCTGGAGACGCCGTACCAGACGGCTGTCGGCGCCCCGAAGACGAGCCACAGCCCGGGGAGGTCGGCGAGCGCGTTCCCGGGCGGCCCGAAGACCTCGATCACGCAGGCGAGCGCCGTGAGGAGCAGGACGACCTGCCGAGCCCGGATCTGCCGCGTCCCGGCAGAAGCGGCCGGGACGACCGACTCGGCCGCCCGGTCCGCCTCGGCTGAACCGGCCGACGCGGCCGTCTCCGCCGGAACGGCCGCCCTGTCCGCCTCGCCCCGCTCGACCGAACGGGCCGTGCGCGACCGCGGGTTCGACCTCGACTTCACCCGTGACATCTCGTTGATCCGTTCCTGGCCTGGCGGTCCGCGGCGCGCCGCCTCGCTAGTGCTTCGCGGTGGTGGTCGGCGTGGCGCTCGCCGTGGCGGTCGGCGACGGGATCGCCTCGCCGGCGATCCGGTAGTGCAGGGTCTGCGGCTGGCCGACCAGGTTGATCCACAGCACCTGGGCGTCGGAGGATATCTGCACCGCGACCTTGACGACCACGGTGGCCTCGCCGTGCTTCGGCGTCACCTTGATCGAGGTCGTCGTGTCCGTCTTGCCGACCCCGTTCACCGTCCACACCTTGAGAGTGAACGAGTCCTGCGTCGTCGCGTGGTTGACCACGGTCACCGGGACACTCAGCGTGATCCCACTCACCGTGGGCGTGCCGCTGAGGTACATCTCCGTGTACGCGGTCGGCAGCCGGCTGAACGACTGGCGCAGGATCGTCTGCACCGAGGAGAGCGAGCTCACCCAGACGAGCACCAGCACGACGACCCCGGCCACCGCGCCGATCGACACCGCCCGCCGACGCCCGACCAGCCCACGCCGCGACTCAGCAGCCTCGGACCCGGTCTTGGCAGGCGCCTCCGACTCCGACTCGGCATCGGGCTCTGATTTTGCCGCGGACTCGGAGACGGCCGCCGACTCGTCGCCGGCATCCTCGCCCGCGTCCTCACGGCCATGGCGCCCCGTCTCCACGCCCTCGCGCGGCACAGCCCGGCGACGCGTGCGCTCGCCCGGCATCTCGTCGCGATCGGCGTCGGACTCCGACGCGCGAGGCGGCACAGCCCGGCGACGCGTGCGCTCGCCCGGCGTCTCGTCGCGATCGGCGTCGGACTCCGACGCGCGAGGCGGCACGGCCCGGCGACGCGTGCGCCGCCTGATCTCGGGCTCTGATTCCGGCTGTGTCGCGGCGTGCTCCTCCGGCTCGCCGCCCCCGCTCTCCGGCCGCCACGGCTCCTCGTCCGGGCGCGGATCCTCCACGGCGCTCTCGACGCCGTTCCCCGGCTCGCGTTCGACGCTCCGCCCGGTCAACTCGGCATCGCGCTGGTCAGGGAACACTGCGCCTTTTCTCCGTCCGGTTCGAGCACACCTCCGTCAGAGGCCAGGGCGGGGATGACGACCTGTGCCTCCAGGTCGGCGGCGTGCCCTCGGCGCAGCCGGTGCTCGAAGAGGCTGTACAGGTTGGACATGCCGTCCATGATCGCGTTGAGCTTCACCTCGCCGCCCCGCATACGGTACTCGATGGGCACCTCGAGCACCCGGTAGCCGGCGAGCGCGGCGGCGTTCTTGATCTCCTGCGAGAACGCCATGCCCGGGGAGCGCACGTCGACGCCCTTCCAGACGTAGCGGCGGAAGACCCACATTCCCGACTGCGAGTCGCGGAAGTCGTGCCGGAACAGCAGCCGGCTCACCAGGCTGAGCACGTGGTTGCCGAGGAAATGAGAGTCCTTCATCGCCTCGCGGTTGGCCGGGTGCAGCCGGTCGGTGGTGAGGAACTCGACGTCCCGCTCCTCGACCACCGAGAGCAGCTCGGGCAGCGCGTCGAACGGGTACGTCCGGTCGGCGTCGCCGGTGGCGATGTAGGACCCTGATGCGGCGTCGAAGCCGGCCTTGTACGCGTTGCCGTAGCCGCGCTCCGGCTGCACGACGACCCGCGCCCCGCATGCGCGGGCCACGTCCCCGGTGCGGTCCGTGGAGTTGTTGTCGACGACGATGACCTCGGTCTCGAAACCCGCGTCCCGCAGCCGATCCACCGGAACCGAGGTCAATACGGCCGGTATGTTCTCTTCCTCGTTCAATGCCGGAATGACGATCGACAGCGTCTTCACAGCGGGTCCCCCACGGTCGCGGTACATGAAGTGGATGTGCACCTGACGGCTCGAGCGGCGACGCCTCCCGGGCAGCCCGCGGACAGCATTGTCCAGCGTGGGCCTCATACACCGCGTGCAGGATTCTGCCAGTCCGCCAGGGTACGGGGCCACCCTCGATCCCGTTTCGTTACAAGGCATCCGAGACCGGCAAATCAGCCCAATGTTCTTATCTCAGGGCTCGTCCCGCATTCGCCCGGTCCGGCGGGAACGCCGTATGCGGCGGGGCGCGCGGAGACCGGCGGGGGGCGGTGGCCTAGCTCTTGCGGCCTCGGTAGACTCCCCACGGGCCGGGGTATCGCCGATTCGCCGGGGGGGACGCCGCAGCGCGACCGCCGGACAGGGCGGCCTGCCGGGCATCGACCGCAAACGCGAAAGGCTCGAGGATCCGATGAGTGGCGTGGACCAGCGACTCGGCAGCCGGTATGTGCTCAAGGAACGCCTGGGCCGCGGAGCCATGGGCACCGTGTGGCGGGCGCTGAACACCGAGACGAACCAGGACGTCGCCGTCAAGATCCTCAGCGAGGAGCTTAGCGACGAGCCGGAGATGGTCACCCGGTTCATCCAGGAACGCAATACCCTGATCTCAGTGCGCCACCCCAACCTGGTGCGGATCCACGACCTGGTGGTCGAGAACGGCAAGCTGGGCATCGTGATGGACCTGGTCGCCGGCCCCGACCTGCACAAGCACCTGGCCGAGCGCGGGGTGCTGAGCCTGGCCGAGGCCGCGGTGATCGGCCGCGGAGTCGCCGACGCGCTCGCCGCGATCCACGCGGCCGGGATCATCCACCGCGACCTGAAGCCCGCCAACATCCTGCTCGACCTCAGCGGACCGCAGGCGCAGCCCAAGCTCGTCGACTTCGGCATCGCCCGGATGCTCGCGGGCAGCCGGCTCACCTCCCGCTCGTCGGTCGTCGGCACCCCGCAGTACCTCTCGCCCGAGGCGATCAGCGGCGCGGAGCCGAGCCCGGCCCTGGACGTGTACGCGTTCGGCATCGCCCTCTACGAGCTGCTCACCGGCGCGCCGCCGTTCCACGGCGACCAGCTGCTGCAGGTGCTCAACCAGCACATGTACCAGGAACCGCAGTGGCCGCAGTCGATCCCGCCGCAGATCCTGCCGCTGCTGCAGGCGATGCTGGCCAAGGACCCGCAGGCCCGGCCCACCGCGCTGGACATCAGCGCCGCGATGAACGCCCTGGTCGCCAACCTCGGACCGGTCACCTTCCCGCAGCAGGCGCCCGCCGCCCAGTCCCCGGCGCTGCCCGTCCCGCAGCAGCAGGCGTGGCCCGCCCCCCTCCAGCAGCAGGCGGCGCCGAGCCCGCTGCCGAGCCCGCTCCCCGGACCCCAGAGCCCGGTGCAGGCCTCGCCCTACGGCGTGCCGCAAGCACCGCAGACTCCTTATCCGCAGGCGCCGCAGACCCCGTATCCGCAAGCACCGCAGACCCCGTATCCGCAGCAGCCGCCGGGCTTCGGCCCGCAGCCCGGCCCCGGAACGCCGCTGCCCGGCGGCTACGGAACCCCCGGCCAGTCCCCGATCCCGGCGCCGTCGCCCTCAGGGTTCTTCTACCCCGGCCGGGAGATGCTCGGCGAATCGGACCCGAACGCCGAGAACACGGTCTTCACGCCGAACCCGCCGCCGTTCACCGAGGACATGTTCACGGTGAAGAAGCCGCAGCGGCGCTGGCGCAAGCCGCTGCTGATCGGCCTGCCGGTCGTGGCCGTGCTCGTCGCCGGCGGACTGGTCGCCGCGCTCACCCTGGGCGGCGGCGGCTCGCCGGCCCCGAAGCCGATCGCGGCCGGCACGTCCAGCGCGTCGCCCACCGCCGTCAGAGTGGCGAGCTGCCCGGCCGAGGCCTCCGTGGGCATCGCCGCCGCGGCGCGCTGGACCCTCGACGGCACCCCCGGCGACTGCTCGGTGGCGCCGTCCACCGCGAACTCGCTCACCCTCGCCCACGGCGCCCGCTGGACCAACAGCACTTCGCACGGCCACGTGCTCAAGCTCTCCACCGGCAACGCCGTGGCCACCGTGCCCAACACCGGCTTCGTGAACACCTCGACCAGCTTCAGCGTCTCGATCTGGGTCTACCTGAACGCACTGAACAAGTCGAAGTACTCGACCGTGCTGATCATGCAGGGCAACAGCATCGACGCCTTCAAGCTCGAGTACAACCCCGGCTGGGGCGGCTGGGCCTTCAACCGCAGCAGCGAGGACAACCCCAAGGCGACCTGGATCGCCGCGGCCAGCAAGACCGCGCCGAAGACCGGCGCCTGGACCCACCTCGTCGGCGTGTACGACGCCACCGCCAAGACCATGAGCCTCTACATCAACGGCACCCTCGCCGCCCAGACCCCCGGCGTCGTCGCCTGGAACGCGAACGCCCAGATCGCCCTCGGCGCGAACATCTACCAGAACGGCACCACCTACGACGGCCTGACCGGCAACCTGAGCGACCTGCAGATCTTCGACTCGGCCCTCACGGCGAAGCAGGTCAGCGAGCTGCAGTGAGGCCGCACATCCTCGCCTGAAAAAGGAAGAGCCCCCCGCAATCCCGGAAAGGATGCGGGGGGCTCTACGTCCTTCGACTCACCGCGGGGCGCGAAGCCCCGCGGTCAGTGACGAGCCGAGACTAGGCCGTGATCTTGGTGACCCGGCCGGCGCCGACGGTGCGGCCGCCCTCGCGGATGGCGAAGCGCAGGCCCTCCTCCATGGCGATCGGCTGGATCAGCTTGACCGACATCTCGGTGTTGTCGCCCGGCATGACCATCTCGGTGCCCTCGGGGAGGGTCACGACGCCGGTCACGTCGGTCGTCCGGAAGTAGAACTGCGGACGGTAGTTGTTGAAGAACGGCGTGTGCCGGCCGCCCTCGTCCTTGGACAGGATGTACGCCTGGCCGACGAAGTCGGTGTGCGGGGTGATCGAGCCCGGCTTGACGACGACCTGGCCGCGCTCGACGTCGTCGCGCTTGGTGCCGCGGAGCAGCAGGCCGACGTTCTCACCGGCCTGGCCCTCGTCGAGCAGCTTGCGGAACATCTCGACGCCGGTGACCGTGGTGGTCTGCTTGGTCGGACGGATGCCGACGATGTCGACCGTCTCGTTGACCTTGACCACGCCGCGCTCGATACGACCGGTGACGACGGTGCCACGACCGGTGATCGTGAAGACGTCCTCGATCGGCATCAGGAACGGCTTGTCGGTCTCGCGCTCCGGCTGCGGGATGAACTCGTCGACCGCGTCCAGCAGGCCGAGGAGCTTCTCGCCCCACTCCTGGTCGCCCTCGAGCGCCTTGAGCGCCGAGACGCGCACGACCGGCACGTCGTCGCCCGGGAACTCGTACTCGGACAGCAGCTCGCGGACCTCGAGCTCGACGAGCTCCAGGATCTCCTCGTCGTCCACCATGTCGGACTTGTTCAGGGCCACGACGATGTAGGGCACGCCGACCTGACGGGCGAGCAGCACGTGCTCCTTCGTCTGCGGCATCGGGCCGTCGGTGGCGGCCACGACCAGGATCGCGCCGTCCATCTGGGCGGCACCGGTGATCATGTTCTTGATGTAGTCCGCGTGACCGGGGCAGTCCACGTGGGCGTAGTGGCGCTTGTCGGTCTGGTACTCGATGTGCGCGATCGAGATCGTGATACCGCGCTGACGCTCTTCCGGCGCCTTGTCGATCTGGTCGAACGGCGTGAACGGGTTGAGGTCCGGGTACTTGTCGTGCAGCACCTTCGAGATCGCCGCGGTGAGAGTGGTCTTACCGTGGTCGATGTGACCGATGGTGCCGATGTTGACGTGCGGCTTGGTCCGCTCGAACTTCGCCTTCGCCACGTTGTCCTCCTGTGGACTGGTGCGGTGCCGGTAGGCTGGATTGCCCCGGCGGCAGTGGATGTTTCAGGTGGGTCGGCTTGGGCTACTCGCCGCGCGCCTTCTTGATGATCTCCTCGGCCACGTTCCGCGGAACCTCGGCGTAGGAGTCGAACTGCATGCTGTACGAGGCCCGGCCGGAGGTCTTCGACCGCAGGTCGCCGACGTAGCCGAACATCTCGGACAGCGGAACCAGGGCCTTGACGACCCGGGAACCGAACCGCTCCTCCATGGCCTGGATCTGGCCACGGCGGGAGTTCAGGTCGCCGATCACGTCGCCGAGGTAGTCCTCGGGGGTCGTGACCTCGACCGACATCATCGGCTCGAGGATCGCGGGGCTGGCCTGGCGGGCAGCCTCCTTGAAAGCCATCGAACCGGCGATCTTGAACGCGAGCTCGGAGGAGTCCACCTCGTGGTACTGACCGTCGAGGAGGGTCACCTTCACACCCGTGAGCGGGTAGCCCGCCAGGATGCCGAACTCCATCGCCTCCTGCGCGCCGGCGTCCACGGACGGGATGTACTCCCGCGGGACGCGGCCGCCGGTGACGGCGTTGACGAACTCGTAGCCGTTGTCGCCCTCGCCGTCGCCCTCCAGGGGCTCGAGCTTGATGATCACACGCGCGTACTGGCCGGAGCCACCGGTCTGCTTCTTGTGCGTGTACTCGGTCTTGTCCACCGTGCGGCGGATCGTCTCGCGGTAGGCCACCTGCGGCTTGCCGACGTTCGCCTCGACCTTGAACTCGCGGCGCATGCGGTCCACCAGGATCTCCAGGTGGAGCTCGCCCATGCCGCCGATGATCGTCTGGCCGGTCTCCTCGTCGGTCCGCACGGAGAAGGACGGGTCCTCCTCGGCGAGCCGCTGGATCGCGGTGCCCAGCTTCTCCTGGTCGCTCTTGGTCTTCGGCTCGATCGCCACGTGGATGACCGGCGCCGGGAAGGTCATGGACTCCAGGACCACCGGGTTGGACGCGTCGCAGAGCGTCTCGCCGGTCGTGGTGTCCTTCAGGCCCATGACGGCGACGATGTCGCCCGCGCCCACCGACGGGATCTCCTCACGCTTGTTCGCGTGCATGCGGTAGATCTTGCCGATGCGCTCCTTGCGGCCCTTGACCGAGTTGAGCACCGACGAGCCGGCCTCGAGGCGGCCCGAGTACACCCGGACGAAGGTCAGCTTGCCGAGGTGCGGGTCGCTCATGATCTTGAACGCCAGCGCGGCGAGCGGCTCCTCGTCGGAGGGCTTGCGGTGCAGGATCTCCTCCTCGTTGCCGACGGCGTGGCCGTCGATCGAGGGGACGTCCAGCGGCGAGGGGAGGTAGCGCACGACCGCGTCGAGCAGGGGCTGCACGCCCTTGTTCTTGAACGCGGTGCCGCAGAAGACCGGGGTGAGCTTCGAGGCGAGCGTGGCGCGGCGGATGGCCGCGTACAGCTGCTCGGTGGTGGGCTCGACGCCCTCCAGGAACAGCTCCATGAGCTCGTCGTCGTTCTCGGCGATGGTCTCGACGAGCTTGTTGCGCCACTCGTCGGCGGCCTCGGTGTGCGTGGCGGGGATGTCGACCTCGTCGTACATCTCGCCCAGCTTGGCCTCGATGTTCCAGATGAGGGCCTTCATCTTCACGAGGTCGATGACGCCCTTGAAGTCGGCCTCCGCGCCGATCGGCAGCTGCATCACCAGGGGGATGGCGTTGAGCCGGCTGACGATCATGTCGACGCAGCGGTGGAACTCCGCGCCGGTGCGGTCGAGCTTGTTGACGAAACAGATTCGGGGCACACCGTACCGGTCGGCCTGCCGCCACACGGTTTCCGACTGCGGCTCGACGCCGGCGACGCCGTCGAACACGGTGACCGCGCCGTCGAGGACGCGCAGCGAGCGCTCGACCTCGACCGTGAAGTCCACGTGTCCGGGGGTGTCGATGATGTTGATGGTGTGGTCGACGTCGTCCGTCTTCCAGTGGCAGGTCACCGCGGCGGAGGTGATCGTGATGCCGCGCTCCTGCTCCTGCTCCATCCAGTCGGTGGTGGCAGCGCCGTCGTGGACCTCGCCGATCTTGTAGCTCATGCCCGTGTAGTACAGGATGCGCTCGGTCGTCGTGGTCTTACCGGCGTCGATGTGCGCCATGATGCCGATGTTGCGGACCTTGGCAAGGTCTACGGCGGCGTTCGTGGCCATGGTGGCTCGTCTACTTTCGCGAGTCGAAAAAGATTCCGTGGGGTTCGGCGCCCGCCGCCGGCCTGGACCGGCGGCGGTCACGAACCTCGTACTACCAGCGGTAGTGAGCGAACGCGCGGTTGGCGTCGGCCATCTTGTGGGTGTCCTCGCGTCGCTTGACGGAGGCGCCCAGTCCGTTGCTGGCGTCCAACAGCTCGTTCATCAGTCGCTCGGTCATGGTCTTCTCGCGACGGGCGCGGGAGTAGCTGACCAGCCAGCGCAGCGCGAGGGTGTTCGACCGGCCCGGCTTGACGTCGACCGGCACCTGGTAGGTCGCGCCGCCGACGCGGCGGGACTTGACCTCGATGGACGGCTTGACGTTCTCCAGGGCGCGCTTGAGCGTGATGACCGGGTCGGTGCCGGACTTCTCGCGGCAGCCCTCGAGGGCTCCGTAGACGATGCGCTCGGCGGTCGAGCGCTTGCCGTCCAGCAGGACCTTGTTCACCAGCGCGGTGACCAGCGGAGAGTTGTAAACCGGGTCGACGACGACCGGGTGCTTCGGGGCAGGACCCTTACGAGGCATTACTTCTTCTCCTTCTTGGCGCCGTAGCGGCTGCGAGCCTGCTTCCGGTTCTTGACGCCCTGGGTGTCCAGAGACCCGCGAATGATCTTGTAGCGGACACCGGGAAGGTCCTTCACTCGGCCACCGCGGACGAGCACGATCGAGTGCTCCTGCAGGTTGTGGCCGACGCCGGGGATGTAGGCCGTGACCTCGATGCCGCTGGAAAGGCGCACACGGGCGACCTTGCGCAGGGCCGAGTTCGGCTTCTTCGGGGTGGTGGTGTACACGCGGGTGCACACGCCGCGCCGCTGCGGGCTCCCCTTGAGCGCAGGAGTCTTGGTCTTCGAGACCTTGTCCTGCCGGCCCTTGCGGACCAACTGCTGGATCGTAGGCACTACGTCTCCGTCTTTCGGTTCATGCCATGCCATGCCTTCGGTCGACCTGCACGCTGTCGATCATGCACAGTTGCAGGTCGCCAGGCGTTCTCTGGCGAATGTCGCGGCCCGAGGACCGCCTTTTTTCGATGCGGGGGGTTTGTCCGGCTTCGCAGTGCTTGCTCCCGCCCACGAGGTCGGGTGTGTCGCGCCCGCTCCAACTGTGCCCGAAGGCGACGGCCGGTCAGGGAGTCGACCAAGCCCCGTGCGGTCCACTGCTAGGACTGCCGCGATCGCAGCACCCTGGAGGGCAGCCCCCGGGGGAACGCGCGCACACGGGCAAAGCCGGGGTAACCCCAGCATCAGACGAGAGCCTACCGACGCACCCGGCTTCCGGTCAAAACGGCCGATCTTCCGGTGAGCCGGTGCCGGCGGATCCCCGCCGGAACCATTGTCTCACGCTGCCCGCCCTGCTCGCGCCGGGAATTCGACGGCTAGGGAGTGGCGCTCGAACTGGCGCTCGCCGAGGACGACGGACCGCCACCGTTGCCGCTCGTGCTCGTAGCGGTCGACGTCGCCGTAGAGCTGCTCGTCGCCGTATCCGTCGGGCTGCTCGACGGGGACGCGCTCGTCGTCGTCGGCGCGGCGCTCGAGGTCGTCGGGGCGGCGCTCGAGGTGGTCGGCGCGGCGCTCGAGGTGGTCGGGGCCGCGGTGGTCGTGCTCGGGTTCGCAGACAGGCTGATCACGCCGGGGCTGTTCGTCGGCGCGGTGACCGAGGTCGTGTCCGCCGGGGTGTTGGCGTTGCTGTTCTTGTTCCCGAGGACCAGCGCCAGGGCCACCCCCGCGAGCACCAGCAGCAGGATCACGCCGACCGCGATGCCGACCCTCTTGCCAGAGCCGGAGGCCGCCCCGCCCGGCCGGTAATCGTCATCCTCGTCGCGGTCGGGGCGCAGCGGGCCGACGGCCTGGGTCGGCTGCCCGCCGAGGCCCTGCGTCGTCGCGCCGACCACGGCGGTCGGCAGCGTGTCGGGACGCGTCTCCCGCGCCTCGATGGCCAGCGCGCCGAAGCGGTGCGCCGTGATCGTCGCGGTGGGACGCAGCCGGGCGGAGGCCGCGAGCATGGACTGCAGCAGCACAGCCAGCTCCGCCGGGGCGCCGGTCTCACGCAGCGGCTCCAGGTCGGGGCCCTCGTAGTCGTCGGGTCCGACCTCCGGCGGCCGGCCCGTCATGGCCGTCCACAGGATCGCGCCGAGCGCGTAGACGTCGTTCGAGGCACCCGCCGGTCCGGCGCCGGAGCCGCCCGGCACCACGCGGGTGGCGTCGGCGTCGCCCTGCGGCGGCATCATCTGCGTCGCCTGCTCGTCAATGCCGGGACCGATCAGCCGGGTCGCCTCGGCGTCGTCCGGGCCGCCGCCCTGCGGCACGCCGAGGCCGACGTCGGTGAGCTTGACCCGGCGGTCGTCCATCACGGACACCGTCTCCGGGCCGAGCACGCCGTCCACCAGGCCGATGCCGTGCAGCGCCCCCAGCGCCTCGGCGATCTGCTGGCCCCAGTCGACCACCCGCTGCCAGGGCTGCCGGCCGGTCGACATGATCTGGCCGAGCGTGCGGCCCCCGGTCCACTCGGACACGACGTAGCGCAGGCCGCCCTCGTGGCCCACGTCGTAGACCTGCGCGATGTTCGGGTGGCCGAGCCTGGCCACCTGCGCGACCACGGACTGCACCTGCACGTCGAGGTCCGGCTCCACCTGGCCCTCGAGCGGCAGCAGCCGCATCATCACGGGCCGCTTGAGCGTCTCGTCGAAGCCCTGCCAGATCTCCTCCGGCCAGGTGCCCCCGCCGGTCGGCCGCTCCAGCCGGTACCGTCCGGCGATCAGCGCCCCGGCCTGCCCGGAAGTGGTCATCATCCGCCTCGTGTCTGTAGCCCTGGTCCCGTCGATTCCGGTCTATTCTTCCGCATCGGAAGCTCGGGCCCTCACATCAGATGACGCACCAGGTCGTAGAACAGTTGGATCGCCGGGCCGCCGAGGTAGGCGAACAGCACCGCGGACCAGGCCACGACGTAGATCCAGCCGAGCCGCCTGGCCCACAGCGCGAGCCCGAGCCCGTCCAGTGCGCCGCCGGAGCCCTCGATGGCGCGCACCGCGGCGTTCCCGCGCCGGATCGCGGCGACCCCGCCGAGGATCGGCAGAATCCACCCGATCGAGGCGATCAGGATCGCGACGATTGCCACGTTGGCCGTCCGCTCCGGACCGCCCTGCCCGCCGCCCGAGGGCTGCCGCTGACCGGGCAGCAGGGGGCCGGAGCCGGCCTGCGGCCGATAGCGGGGTCGGCCGAGTTCCGGGCCGTGCGGGTCCGACATGCCCGCACCTTAGCGCGGATCGGCCCCGGTGGGTGGGCCCGTCCGCGGACTCGTGTCAGTCTTCGAGCGCGCGGGCCGCCGTGGCGACGGTGCGGATCACCGCGCCGGTGAGCGCCTCAAGGTCGGCGGCCGGGCTCTCGGCGCCGCGCCGGGCCCAGTCCTCGACCGCGATCCGCATGGCGAGATTGAACATCCCGACATGCAGGCGCAGCGGCAGTTCGTCGGCGCAGCGCCCGGTGCTTTCGGCTACGAGCCGGCAGAACAGCACCTCCGCCTCGTAGTGCGTCTCCAGCCAGACTGCGCGCAATCCCGGCTCGGTCCGCGTCAGGACGACGAGTTCGCGCAGCGCCGTCACGTGCCGCGGGTCGATCGACAGCTCCCCGGAGCGACGGACGGCGGCGAGCAGCGAACCGGTGCCGTCCCACGCGCGCACCCGGTCGGCCATCGCGTCCAGGCCCGCGGTCAGCAGCGGACGGACGCAGTCCTCCTTGCTGCGGAAGTAGCGCCACAGCGTGCGGGTGGAGACGCCCGCCGCGGCGGCGATCTCGTCGGCCGACGCGGCGGCGACCCCCTTGGCCGCGAACAGCCGCACCGCCTCCTCGGCTATCTCCATCCGCGTCGTGGCCCGCCGCCGCTCGCTCAGCGGCGGCCGCCCCGTCCGCCCGGTCATCCGGCACCCGCCCTTCCCGCCGACACTGTGGCCACCCAGCCTATGTCTGTGGCGCACTGTGCCATCTTGTCATTGAGCGACAATAAGTCATAGGGTCGGGGCGCAACCCGCCCCGTGGAACGAAGGAGAACCCCGTGAGCAGCACCGGGCTGAGTGGGAAGAGCGTCATCGTCACCGGAGCGGCCTCCGGCATCGGACGGGCGGCGGCACTTCGATTCGCCGCCGAGGGCGCGAAGGTGGTCGTGGCGGATCTGAACGCGGAGGCGGCCGAGGAGACCGTGAAGCTGATCGACGCGGCGGGCGGCACCGCGTTCGCCGTCACCGGCGACCTCAGCGACGCAAGCGTGATCGAGCAGCTGGTCGCCGGCGCCGTCGAGACCTTCGGAGGCATCGACGTGCTGGTCAACAACGCCGGGATCATGGACAGCATGACGGCGACCGCGGACGTCTCCGACGCCGAGTGGGAGCGGGTGATCCGGATCAACCTCACCGCACCGTTCCAGCTCACCCGGGCCGTCCTGCCGCACATGCTCGCCGCGGGCCGGGGCGCGATCGTGAACACCGCCTCCGAGGCCTCGTTCCGGGGCAGCGCGGCGGGCACCGCCTACACGGTCTCCAAGCACGGCGTGCTCGGCCTGACCCGGTCGCTCTCCACGATGTACCGCGAGCAGGGCATCCGGACCAACGCGATCGCCCCCGGCGGCACCGCGACGAACATCCACACCAGCATGACGGGCCTCGACCCGGAGGCACACGGTCCGAAGGTCGTCATGAAGTACATGGGCAACCTCGGCCGGATGGCCACGCCCGACGAGCAGGCCGCCGCGATCGTCTACCTGGCCTCCGACGCCGCGAGCAACGTCAACGGCGTCATCCTGCCGGTCGACGACGGCTGGGCCGCCATCTAGACAAGCCGGACGCGGTGGGCAGCGGCGGCGCTCAGGCCTCGGCCCGGTCGTTCATTTGCCTGCGCCTCTGCCCCGCCGCTCAGGCCAGCGCCCCACCACCCACTCAGGCCCCCACCCCGTCGCTCAGGCCTCGGCCCCGTCTCGCTGGGCGGCCAGCCGTTCCACCAGTCGGGACAGCGCGGGCAGCGCGCCGCCGATCGCGGCGCGGTCGGCCGGCTCCAGGTCGGCGAGGGCGCCGGCGATCCGCCGCTGGTGCGCGGCGTTCCATTCGCCGAGCTGGAGCGCTCCCGCCTCGCTCAGCGCGACCACGGCCACCCGCCGGTCGTGCGGATCCGTGCCGCGCTCCACCAGCCCGGCCGTGATCATCTGCGAGATCAGCCCGCTCACCGTGGACGGCGCCAGCCGCAGCCGCGCGGCCAGGTCGCCGACGCGCGCCGGGGCCGACTCGGCCAGCGACTGGAGCAGCTCCACCTGGGCCATCGGCAGCGACTCCCAGGGGTAGTCGGCCCGGATGCTCGCCCGCAGCACCCGCCGCAGCCGGGCCACCACGTCGGTCAACCCGCGCGCGTCCGCCGGCGGAGCCGTCGGTGAATTCTCGGTGGCGCTCTCGCTCTCCGGCCTGGTCACGAGGCCACTGTACCCGGCCGGACAACAGCTGCGTCTGCCAAGTATTTCGGTTCCCGAAGCACTTTGGCTATGCTGGGCGGGGAGGCGGTACCGATGAACCCGACGCATACTCTGAGCGTGGCTTTCACCACCGAACGCCCTCGGCCGCGGCGGATACGCGAGGCGCCGAACGGCTGGTGGCTGGCCATCGCCACGGTTTGTTTCGGCGCCTTCATGGGCCAGCTCGACGCCTCGATCGCGACCCTGACCTATCCCGCGCTGTCCGAGGAGTTCCACGCCTCGACCGCCGCCGTCTCATGGGTGTCGCTCGGCTACCTGCTCGTGCTGGTCGCGCTGCTGGTCCCGGTCGGCCGGTTCTCCGACGCGCACGGCCGCAAGCTCTGCTACCTCTACGGCTTCCTCGTCTTCACCCTCGCGTCCGCCGCGTGCGGGCTCGCACCTACGCTCGGCGCGCTCGTCGGCTTCCGCCTCATCCAGGCGTTCGGCGCAGCGCTGCTCCAGGCCAACAGCGTCGCCCTGGTCACGACCAGCGCGCCGCGCGAGCGAATGCGCGCGGCACTCGGCGTGCAGGCGGGCGCACAGGCGCTCGGCCTCGCC
This sequence comes from Actinospica acidithermotolerans, assembly GCF_018139625.1. Taxonomy (GTDB): domain Bacteria; phylum Actinomycetota; class Actinomycetes; order Streptomycetales; family Catenulisporaceae; genus Actinospica; species Actinospica acidithermotolerans. The sequence goes on from NZ_JAGSOH010000005.1 coordinate 91,591, forward strand.
CTCGGCCCCGCGCTCGGCGGCGTCATCGTCAGCACACTGGGCTGGCGCTGGGTGTTCCTCGTGAACGTCCCGGTCGGCGTCATCGCGGTCGTCGCCGGCTACTACCTCCTGCCGCGCACCCGCACCAAGGCGTCCACCGACTCCTTCGACTGGCCAGGCCTGGCCCTGCTCGGGCTCGCCAGCACCGCGCTGCTGCTCGGCATCTCCAGCGGCTCCGGCCTCGGCCTCCCCGGGTACGCGACGGCGCTGCTGTACCTCGGTGCGGCCGTCAGCGGCTACGGCTTCTGGCGGCGCATCAACGCGGCCGCCTTCCCGCTCGTCGACCCGATCCTGCTGCGTACGCGGCGGATCACCGCGGGCCTGGCCGGCGCGCTCGGCGGCTACCTCGTGCTCTTCGGCCCGCTCGTCCTGGTGCCCGACGTGCTCGGCTCCCACCAGTCCGCCCGCGCCGGACTCATCCTCACGGCGCTCCCGCTCGGCTTCGCCGCCGCCGCGCTCGGCGCGAACCACGTGCTGCCCCTCGCCTGGACCGACCGCCGCCGCGCGCTCGCAGGCTCCGCGCTCGCCGTCATCGCGCTCATCGCTCTCATCCCCATGCCGTTCACCCCGGCCGGCCAGATGCCGCTGCTCGCCCTGCTCGGACTCGGTCTCGGCACCTTCACGCCGGCGAACAACACGATCGTCATGGGCGCCATCCCGGCCCGCGCCGCGGGCACCGGCGGCGGCCTGGTCAACATGACCCGCGGCCTCGGCACCGCCCTCGGCGTCGCCCTCGTCACCCTCACCCTCTACCTGGTGCACGACGTGCAGCACGCCGCGCACCTGGCGACCGCGCTGCTCGCCGCGGTCGCCGCCGGCGTCTTTATCAGCAGTCTGTAGCTGGGACCAAGCCGACCTCCGGGAGACCGGCGATCCGGGAGACCAGCGACACGTCCCCGGCGCCGAAAACCCCCGCAGACGCCGAACGCCCCCGCCGCGCTTTCGCGTGGCGGGGGCGTCGCTGAGACCGCAGGCGTCAGCCGGCGTAGCCGCCGAAGTCGTACTCCTCCAGCGGGACGGCCTGGCCGGAGCCACCCATGGCGAACGGGCTGTAGTCCAGCTCGTCGTAGCCCGCCAGGGTGTACATCTGGGCCTTGGCCTCCTCGGTCGGGTCGACCTTGATGTTCCGGTAGCGCTGCATGCCCGTACCGGCCGGGATGAGCTTACCGATGATCACGTTCTCCTTCAGGCCGACCAGCGAGTCCGACTTGCCGTGGATGGCGGCGTCGGTCAGCACCCGGGTCGTCTCCTGGAAGGAGGCGGCCGAGAGCCAGGACTCGGTGGCCAGCGAGGCCTTCGTGATACCCATCAGCTGCGGGCGGCCGGAGGCGGGCTGGCCGCCCTCGGACACCACGCGACGGTTCTCCGACTCGAACTTGCCGCGCTCGACCAGGTCGCCCGCGAGCAGCTCGGAGTCGCCCGTCTCGATGATCGTCACCCGGCGGAGCATCTGCCGGACGATGATCTCGATGTGCTTGTCGTGGATCGACACACCCTGCGAGCGGTAGGTGTTCTGCACCTCGTTGACCAGGTGCTGCTGCACCGCCCGCTGGCCGAGCACCCGCAGCACGTCGTGCGGGTTGGCCGCGCCGTTGACCAGCTTCTGCCCGACCGTGACCGACTCGCCCTCGCTGACCAGCAGCTTCGAGCGGCGGGAGACCGGGTAGGCGATCTCCTCGGTGCCGTCGGACGGCACGATCACGATCTTGCGGGTGCGGTCGGTGTCCTCGATCTTGACGACACCGGCGGCCTCGGCGATCGGGGCCACACCGCGCGGGTTGCGGGCCTCGAAGAGCTCGATGACACGCGGCAGACCCTGGGTGATGTCGTCACCGCCGACGGCGCCACCGGTGTGGAAGGTACGCATCGTCAGCTGCGTGCCGGGCTCACCGATGGACTGGGCCGCGATGATGCCGACCGCCTCGCCGACGTCCACCAGCTTGCCGGTGGCCAGCGAACGGCCGTAGCACATCGCGCACGTGCCGACCTTGGACTCGCAGGTGAGCACGGAGCGCACCTTGACCTCGGCCACGCCGTTCTTGACCAGCTCGGCGATGACCACGTCACCGAGGTCCGCGCCGGCCTTGAGCAGCGTCTTGCCCTCGTGCACGACGTCCTCGGCGAGGGTGCGCGAGTAGACCGAGGTCTCCACGTTCTCCGCCGCGAACAGCGCGCCGCTCTCGCCGCGCTCGCCGATCGGCATCATGATGCCGCGGTCGGTGGCGCAGTCCTCCTCGCGGATGATCACGTCCTGCGAGACGTCCACCAGACGGCGGGTCAGGTAACCCGAGTCGGCGGTGCGCAGGGCCGTGTCCGCCAGGCCCTTGCGGGCACCGTGGGTGGAGATGAAGTACTCCAGCACGGTCAGGCCCTCGCGGAACGAGGCCTTGATCGGACGGGCGATGGTCTCGTTCTTCGCGTTCGACACCAGACCGCGCATACCGGCGATCTGCCGCATCTGCATCATGTTTCCTCGGGCGCCCGAGTCCACCATCATGAAGATCGGGTTCTCCCGCGGGAAGTTCTTCTCCATCGCCTTGGCGACGTCGTTCGTCGCCTCGGTCCAGATGCCGATGAGCTCCTCGGTCCGCTCCTGCTTGGTGATCAGACCGCGCTCGTACTGCTTCTGCACCCGGTCGGCCTTGGACTCGTAGCCCTCGAGGATCTGGCCCTTGGTCGGCGGCACCACGATGTCCTCGATCGCGATGGTCACGCCGGACCGGGTCGCCCAGTGGAAGCCCGCCGCCTTCAGGTTGTCCAGGGTCATCGCGACCTGGACCTTCGGGTAGCGCTCGGCCAGGTCGTTGACGATCTGGGAGAGCTGCTTCTTGGCGATCGGCCGGTTCTCGTACGGGTAGTCCAGCGGCAGGGCCTCGTTGAAGATGGCCCGGCCGAGGGTCGTGCGGATCCGGAACGGCTGGCCGGACTCCCAGCCCTCGGGAGCCTCCCAGTCGCGCGGCGGCACGGCCTCGATCAGCCGCAGGTCGATCGGCGTCTGCAGGTCCAGCTCGCGGTTGTCGAAGGCCATCACGGCCTCCGAGATCGAGCCGAACGCCCGGCCCTCGCCGCGCACGTCCTTCTTCTCCATGGTGAGGAAGAACAGGCCCAGGACCATGTCCTGCGTCGGCGCGGTGATCGGGCGGCCGTTCGCCGGCGAGAGGATGTTGTTCGAGGACAGCATCAGGATGCGGGCCTCGGCCTGCGCCTCCGCGGACAGCGGAAGGTGCACGGCCATCTGGTCGCCGTCGAAGTCCGCGTTGAACGCGGTGCACACGAGCGGGTGGATCTGGATCGCCTTGCCCTCGACCAGCTGCGGCTCGAAGGCCTGGATGCCCAGGCGGTGCAGCGTGGGGGCGCGGTTGAGCAGCACCGGGTGCTCGGTGATGACCTCTTCCAGCACGTCCCACACGACCGAGCGGGCACGCTCGACCATGCGCTTGGCCGACTTGATGTTCTGCGCGTGGTTCAGGTCGACCAGGCGCTTCATCACGAACGGCTTGAACAGCTCCAGCGCCATCGCCTTGGGCAGGCCGCACTGGTGCAGCTTGAGCTGCGGGCCGACGACGATGACCGAACGGGCCGAGTAGTCGACGCGCTTGCCGAGCAGGTTCTGCCGGAAGCGGCCCTGCTTGCCCTTGAGCATGTCGGAGAGCGACTTCAGCGGACGGTTGCCCGGACCGGTGACCGGACGGCCGCGGCGGCCGTTGTCGAACAGCGAGTCCACGGCCTCCTGGAGCATCCGCTTCTCGTTGTTCACGATGATCTCGGGCGCGCCGAGGTCGAGCAGCCGCTTGAGCCGGTTGTTCCGGTTGATCACCCGGCGGTACAGGTCGTTCAGGTCGGAGGTCGCGAAGCGGCCGCCGTCCAGCTGCACCATCGGACGCAGGTCCGGCGGGATCACCGGGACGCAGTCGAGCACCATGCCCATCGGGCTGTTGTTGGTCTGCAGGAACGCCGAGACCACCTTCAGCCGCTTCAGGGCGCGGGTCTTCTTCTGGCCCTTGCCGGTGCGGATGATCTCCCGCAGGTTCTCCGCCTCGGCGTCCAGGTCGAAGGACTCCAGGCGCTTCTGCAGCGCCGCGGCGCCCATGCCGCCGGAGAAGTACAGGCCGAAGCGGTCCCGCATCTCCCGGTAGAGCACCTCGTCGCCCTCGAGGTCCTGGACCTTGAGGTTCTTGAACCGGGACCAGACCTCGTCGAGGCGGTCCAGGTCGCGCTGCGCCCGGTCGCGGATCTGCTTCATCTCGCGCTCGGCCGACTCGCGCACCTTGCGGCGCGCGTCCGCCTTGGCACCCTCGGCCTCCAGGGCCGCGAGGTCCTCCTCCAGCTTGCGCTGGCGGTTCTCGAGCTCGGAGTCGCGGCGCTGCTCCATCTGCTGCCGCTCGACCGAGATCTTGGCCTCGAGCGAGGGCAGGTCGCGCTGCCGGCGCTCGGTGTCGACCCAGGTGATCATGTACGCGGCGAAGTAGATGACCTTCTCGAGGTCCTTCGGCGCGAGGTCGAGCAGGTAGCCGAGCCGGCTGGGCACACCCTTGAAGTACCAGATGTGGGTGACCGGCGCGGCCAGCTCGATGTGGCCCATCCGCTCACGGCGCACCTTGGCACGGGTGACCTCGACGCCGCAGCGCTCGCAGATGATGCCCTTGAAGCGGACGCGCTTGTACTTGCCGCAGTAGCACTCCCAGTCCCGGGTGGGACCGAAGATCTTCTCGCAGAACAGGCCGTCCTTCTCCGGCTTGAGGGTCCGGTAGTTGATGGTCTCCGGCTTCTTCACCTCGCCGTAGGACCACTCCCGGATGTGCTCCGCGCTGGCCAGACCGATCCGCAGTTCATCGAAGAAGTTGACGTCGAGCATGTGTTATCAGTCCCCTCAGACTTCCTCGACGCTGCTCGGCTCGCGCCGGGACAGGTCGATACCGAGCTCTTCTGCGGCACGGAAGACGTCCTCGTCCGTGTCGCGCATCTCGATGGAGCTGCCGTCCTTCGACAGCACCTCCACGTTGAGGCAGAGCGACTGCATTTCCTTGATCAACACCTTGAAGGACTCGGGGATGCCGGGTTCGGGGATGTTCTCGCCCTTGACGATGGCCTCGTAGACCTTCACGCGGCCGGTCACGTCGTCGGACTTGATCGTCAGCAGCTCCTGCAGCGCGTAGGCGGCGCCGTAGGCCTCGAGGGCCCACACCTCCATCTCGCCGAAGCGCTGACCGCCGAACTGCGCCTTACCACCGAGCGGCTGCTGGGTGATCATCGAGTACGGACCGGTCGAGCGGGCGTGCAGCTTGTCGTCGACCAGGTGGTGCAGCTTCAGGATGTACATGTAGCCGATCGAGATCGGGTACGGGAACGGCTCGCCGGAGCGGCCGTCGAACATCTTCGCCTTGCCGGTGCGGTTGACGATCTGCACGCCGTCCCGGGTCTTGAGGGTCGAGTCCAGCAGGCCGCTGATCTCGTCCTCGCGGGCGCCGTCGAAGACCGGGGTTCCGACGTTGGTGCCGGGCTCGGCCTGGTCGGCGCCGATGCCGCGCAGGCGGGCCTTCCACTCCTCGCCGGGCTCGTCCTCGCCCTCGACCTTCCAGCCGGTCTTCGCGATCCAGCCCAGGTGGGTCTCCATGACCTGTCCCGGGTTCATCCGGGACGGGACGCCCAGCGGGTTGAGGATGATGTCGACCGGGGTGCCGTCCTCCAGGAACGGCATGTCCTCCGGCGGCAGGATCTTCGCGATGACGCCCTTGTTGCCGTGGCGGCCGGCCAGCTTGTCGCCGTGCGTGATCTTGCGCTTCTGCGCGACGTACACGCGCACCAGCTGGTTCACGCCCGGGGGCAGCTCGTCGCCCTCCTCGCGGTCGAAGATCCGGACGCCGATGACCTTGCCCTCTTCACCGTGCGGGACCTTCAGCGAGGTGTCGCGCACCTCGCGGGCCTTCTCGCCGAAGATGGCGCGCAGCAGCCGCTCCTCCGGGGTGAGCTCGGTCTCGCCCTTGGGCGTGACCTTGCCGACCAGGATGTCGCCGGGGACGACGTCCGCGCCGATCCGGATGATGCCGCGGTCGTCGAGGTCCGCCAGGACCTCCTCGGAGACGTTCGGGATGTCCCGGGTGATCTCCTCGGGGCCGAGCTTGGTGTCCCGGGCGTCGACCTCGTGCTCCTCGATGTGGATGGACGAGAGGACGTCCTCCTGCACCAGGCGCTGCGAGAGGATGATCGCGTCCTCGTAGTTGTGGCCCTCCCACGGCATGAACGCCACCAGGAGGTTCTTGCCCAGCGCCATCTCGCCGGCCTCGGTGCACGGGCCGTCCGCCAGCACCTGGCCGACCTCGACCCGCACGCCCTCGTCCACGAGCACCTTCTGGTTGAAGGAGGTGCCCTGGTTCGAGCGCTGGAACTTCGCCACCCGGTAGGTGGTCTGGGTGCCGTCGTCGTTGGCCACCGTCACGTAGTCGGCCGAGACCTCGGCCACCGTGCCCGGCTTCTCGGCCCGGATGACGTCGCCCGCGTCCACCGCGCAGCGGTACTCCATGCCGGTGCCCACCAGCGGGGCCTCGCTGCGCAGCAGCGGCACCGCCTGGCGCATCATGTTCGCGCCCATCAGGGCGCGGTTGGCGTCGTCGTGCTCGAGGAACGGGATCATGGCCGTGGCCACCGACACCATCTGGCGCGGCGAGACGTCCATGTAGTCCACGTCGACACCCGGGATCAGGTCGACCTCGCCGCCGCGGCGGCGGACCAGGACGCGCTCGTCGGCGAAGGTGTCGTCCGCGTTCAGCGGGGAGTTCGCCTGCGCGATGACGAAGCGGTCCTCCTCGTCGGCGGTCAGGTAGTCCACCGCGTCCGAGACCACGCCCTCGACGACCTTGCGGTACGGCGTCTCGACGAAGCCGAACGCGTTGATCCGGCCGTAGGAGGCGAGCGAGCCGATCAGGCCGATGTTCGGGCCTTCCGGCGTCTCGATCGGGCACATCCGGCCGTAGTGGCTGTTGTGCACGTCGCGGACCTCGAAGCCCGCCCGCTCACGGGAGAGACCGCCCGGGCCCAGCGCGGACAGGCGCCGCTTGTGCGTCAGTCCGGAGAGCGGGTTGGTCTGGTCCATGAACTGGGACAGCTGGCTGGTGCCGAAGAACTCCTTGATGGAGGCGACGACCGGCCGGATGTTGATCAGCGTCTGCGGCGTGATCGCCTCGACGTCCTGGGTGGTCATCCGCTCGCGCACGACGCGCTCCATCCGCGCCAGGCCGGTGCGGACCTGGTTCTGGATGAGCTCGCCGACGGTGCGCAGGCGGCGGTTGCCGAAGTGGTCGATGTCGTCGACCTCGACGACGATCTCCGGGGCGCCCTCGACCAGCGAGGCCATCTCGGTCTCGCCGGCGTGCAGCTTGACCATGTAGCGGATGGTCGCGACCACGTCGTCCACGGTCAGCACGCCGTTGTCGATGGCCTGGCCGGTGCCCAGCTTCTTGTTGATCTTGTACCGGCCGACCTTGGCGAGGTCGTAGCGCTTCGGGTTGAAGTACAGGTTCTCGAGCAGGTTCTGCGCCGCCTCGCGCGTCGGGGGCTCGCCCGGACGCAGCTTGCGGTAGATGTCGAGCAGCGCGTCGTCCTGGGTCGCGGTGTGGTCCTTCTCCAGGGTCAGCCGCATCGACTCGTAGTCCCCGAACTCCTCGAGGATCTTCGCGTCGTCCCAGCCGAGCGCCTTGAGCAGCACGGTGACGTTCTGCTTGCGCTTGCGGTCGATGCGCACGCCGACCAGGTCGCGCTTGTCGATCTCCAGCTCCAGCCAGGCACCCCGGGACGGGATGACCTTGGTGGTGAAGATGTCCTTGTCGCTGGTCTTGTCGATCGAGCGCTCGAAGTACACGCCGGGGGAACGGACCAGCTGCGAGACCACGACACGCTCGGTGCCGTTGATGATGAACGTGCCCTTGTTGGTCATGAGCGGGAAGTCGCCCATGAACACGGTCTGGCTCTTGATCTCGCCGGTCTCGTTGTTGGTGAACTCGGCGGTCACGAAGAGCGGGGCGGCGTACGTGAAGTCCCGCTCCTTGCACTCGTCGATCGAGTACTTGGCGGGCTCGAAGCGGTGGTCGCGGAAGGTCAGGGACATCGACCCGGAGAAGTCCTCGATGGGAGAGATCTCCTCGAAGATCTCCTCCAGGCCCGAGGTGGTGGGCACTTCGAGGCCGGCCGCCTGCTGCGCGGCGACGCGGTCCTTCCATGCCTGGTTGCCCACGAGCCAGTCGAAGCTCTCGGTCTGCAGGGCCAGGAGGTTCGGGACCTCCAGCGGCTCGCGGATCTTCGCGAAGGAGACTCGGCGGGGGGCGGTGCTGTTGTTATTACCGTTCACGGCGTGCGGGGCGGCGGTGGCCAAGGTGACGGGGTCCTTCCGAGGGCTCGGACTCACTTCGCGCCACCGGTCGTCAGCGGACGGGCCGCGCCCCGGGGTCCTCGACAGTGCCGACACCCGTGGAGGGGGTGATCGGCAGACTCCGGAACGTGCTCATACGGTAGAAGGCAGCGCAAACGAGCAGTGTAGCCGAAAGGCCAACTGCTGTCGAGTCCGGCTCGCGGGCTTCGTAAAAGCCCAGTTCAGAGCCAGGCCCAGTGCCGCAGAACGCACTGTTGAGCCCGGCGGAGTCGGACCGTTCGGCAGGGAGTCTTCAGACTCCTACGCGGCGGTGCCCCGGCAGATGCGACGGGGCGGATACCGCGGTCCGACCGGGTCCGTCCATGGCCCCCGCGGACGGGTACCACGATCCGAACCGTGTCATGCGTACGCGGCGGCACCGGCTTGCGCTGCCTTGGTGAGGCCGCCGCGTCTCATGCAGACGACCAGAGAATTGCGCGCTCCGGCCGTTTCGTCAAGAGTGACAAGCCCCTTGACCTCGTGACCGGCCGATTTCCGCCACTTCTCCAGCCGTTCGGAAGAGTCCTTACCCCCGGCGGCACATGATCACTCATCGGGCGCAGCCGATTCGGGCCGCCCGGCCGCGGCACGCGGGCGCAGACGGCGCGTGGGGACACGTACGGGTGAGCCTGGCGCCAGGATGGCGCGAGGGCCGGGGGCCTCCTGGAGGGGCCCTGCGGGGCCGGAAAAGGCCAGTGGGCCGTACGGGTGGGGCGATCCACCCGTACGGCCCACTGAGTGGTCCATACGGCCCAACGAGACCGCCGGCGCCGCGAGGCGCGCGGGGCTCGTTTCGAGCCTGGCCGGAACTACTTGACCGAGACGCCGGCGCCGACGGCCTTGAGGGCCTCCTCGGCCTTGTCCGCGGTCTCCTTGTTGACCTTCTCGAGCAGCGGCTTCGGCGCGCCGTCGACCAGGTCCTTGGCCTCCTTCAGGCCGAGGGAGGTCAGCTCGCGCACGACCTTGATGACCTGGATCTTCTTGTCGCCGGCGGACTCGAGGATGACGTCGAACTCGTCCTTCTCCTCGGGGGCCTCGGCAGCGCCGCCGCCCTGGGCCGGGCCGGCGACCGCGACGGCGGCCGGAGCGGCGGCCTTGACGTCGAAGGTCTCCTCGAACAGCTTGACGAACTCGGAGAGCTCGATCAGGGTCATTTCCTTGAAGGACTCGAGGAGCTCTTCGTTGCTCAGCTTCGCCATGATGGCTTCCTTTCGGTACTGCGAATAAGGGTCGGGCGGCGGTTCGCGCGTGCGTGCCGCAGCCTGAGGCGGGACTACTCGCCGGCGGCTTCGCCGTCCTGCTCGACCTTCGCGCGCAGGGCGTCCGCGGTGCGGGCGAACTGCGTGAGCGGGGCCTGGAACAGGGCGGCGGCGTTGGCCAGGGACGCCTTCATGGCGCCGGCGGCCTTGGCCAGCAGGACCTCGCGGGACTCGAGGTCGGCGAGCTTGGTGATCTCGGCGGCGGACAGCGTGTTGCCGTCCATCACGCCGCCCTTGATCACCAGCAGCGGGTGAGCCTTCGCGAAGTCACGCAGACCCTTGGCGGCCTCGACCGCGTCGCCCTTGATGAAGGCGATCGCGGAGGGGCCCGCCAGCAGGTCCTCAAGACCCTCGATGCCGGCCGCGTCGGCCGCTCGCTTGGTCAGGGTGTTCTTCACGACGGCGTACTGCGTGTCCGCACCCAGGGCGCGACGCAGCTCCTTGAGCTGCTTCACGGTGAGCCCGCGGTACTCGGTCAGCACGGCCGCGTTGGACTCACGGAACTGCGCCGTGATCTCCTCGACGGCGGCCTGACGCTCGGACTTCGCCATGGCCCTCCTTCCGGGACGGTGTTTGTGAGACCGCTGAACATCCCGGGAAAACAAGAAAACCCCATGCGCAGGCGCATGAGGTCGCAGCTCCGCTCGGGCGATCGAGGCGGATCTTCGTTCACAGCACACCTGCGCGGGCCACCTGTGGACACAGGACCTTCGGTTCGCCGCGCTCGCGCACGACGTAACGACCAGCGGTCATCGGATTGGCCCAAGGCTAACCGGTGGCCCGCGCTCGGTGCAAATTCGGTGCTTGTCCCGCCCCAAGCGGGACAACCCGCCGAAGGCGGGACGCTCAGTGCGAGGACGTCGCGGCGGCCGCGCTCGCGCTGGCCACGGCGCCGGTGAGCGCCGAGGTCATGTTGTAGACCTCAGCGGAGGGCGGCGCGCCGACCGACACCGGGGCGCCCCAGTCCGACAGGTGCATGTCGCCGGTCACCGTGCCGGAGCTCAGCTTCTCCGCGTACTTCTCCTCCACCGGCAGGCCGGAGGACGAGATCCACACGTCGATCGTCACCGCGCTGGCGCCGGCGTCCTGCAGCAGGCTCTTGAGCTGGGCGACCTGGGCCGCGCTCAGGTGCGCGGAACCGCCGCTGAGCGTCGCCAGCTGACCCGTCGTCAGGGTGCCGGAGTAGTGCGTCGTCTGCTGACCGTCCACCGTCGCCGTGCCGACCTTGGAGACGTCGCCGGAGGCCACCAGCGCCGAGATCTGCGTCGTCGGGTTCTGGTCGCGCACCGAGGACAGCAGCGTGGAGAGCGAGCCGAGCGAGCCGGTCGCCTGGGACAGGTCGATCTCGCCCCAGGGCTTGCCGCCCATCATGGCGGAGAGCCCGGCGTACTTCATGTACAGCTTGTCGGCGATCAGGACCTCGCTGATGCTCTGCCCGTTGAGCTGCGTGGTCATCGACATCTCGAGGCTGGGGCTGTACTCCTCCTCGGCCGTCATCGTCATCGGCGTCGTCGAGCCCGGCGTCGTCATGGTCCCCGTGACCTTGACCGTGCCCGCCGAGTCCGCCTTGTTCATCGCGTCGGCCACCAGCGTCAGCGAGGCCGGGTCCCCGGCCGCCGTGGTGCCCTGCGCCGTCGCGCCGCCGCTGCCCGAACCCGAGCAGCCCGCCGCGGCCAGAACGGCCAGCGACGCGGCCGCGGCGCCGATGCCGAGCCGTGCCTTCGAGCGCTTCATGTCGAACCCTCCCGTCGCGGCGGCCGTGCGCCGCCGCCTTGAGTCGCGAGCCCAGCCTAGCCATCTCGTCCGGTAGAGCGAACGAGGCGCCCCGCGTCGCGGGGCGCCTCTTCAGGCTCGAATCGGTATCGAAACCGTCTCGGGAGGGGACTGGATCAGTCCTCTTCCTCGCCGAGCAGGTTGCGGGTCCGGTTGGAGTCCACCGGCACGCCGGGGCCCATCGTCGTGGCGATGGTGACCTTCTTCAGGTACTTGCCCTTGGCCGCGGACGGCTTGACCCGGAGCACCTCGTCGAGGGCGGCGGCGTAGTTCTCCACCAGCTGCTCGGTGGTGAACGAGGCCTTGCCGATCACCAGGTGCAGGTTGGAGTGCCGGTCGACGCGGAACTCGATCTTGCCGCCCTTGATGTCGGAGACGGCCTTGGCCACGTCCGGGGTGACGGTGCCGGTCTTCGGGTTCGGCATCAGGCCGCGCGGGCCGAGGACGCGGCCGAGGCGGCCGACCTTGCCCATCAGCGCCGGGTCGGCGACGACGGCGTCGAAGTCGAGGAAGCCCTTGGCGACCTCGTCGATCAGCTCGTCACCGCCGACGTGGTCGGCGCCCGCGGCACGGGCCGCCTCAGCGCGCTCACCGGTGGCGAAGACCAGGACCCGGGCGGTCTTACCGGTGCCGTGCGGCAGGATGACGGTCGAGCGGACCATCTGGTCGGCCTTGCGGGGGTCGACCCCGAGGCGGAAGGCGACCTCGACGGTCGCGTCGAACTTGGCCGAGGAGGTCTCCTTGGCCAGCTTCACCGCGTCGAGCGGTGCGTAGAGGGCGTCGCGGTCGATCTTGGCGGCCGCCGCCTCGTAGGCCTTGCTGCGCTTCATGTTTCGCTCCTTGTTGGAGTTCGTGGTGTATTCGGGCCGCGCGAGGCCCTACCACCTTCGGGTTCCGCTTGGGGCAGAGCCCTGAATCAGTCGGAGATCGTGACGCCCATGGACCGGGCGGTGCCGGCGATGATCTTCGCCGCCGCCTCGATGTCGTTCGCGTTCAGGTCCTCCATCTTGACCTGCGCGATCTCGCGCAGCTGGGCCTGCGTGATCGAGCCGACCTTGTCCTTGTGCGGCACGCCGCTGCCCTTGTCCAGGCCCGCGGCCTTGAGGATCAGCTTCGGCGCCGGCGGCGTCTTGGTGATGAAGGTGAACGAGCGGTCCTCGAAGACCGAGATCTCGACGGGGATGACCTCGCCGCGGTTCTTCTCGGTGGCCGCGTTGTACTGCTTGCAGAACTCCATGATGTTCACGCCGTGCTGACCCAGCGCGGGGCCGACCGGCGGGGCCGGGTTCGCCATACCGGCCTTGATCTGCAGCTTGATGATCGCTGCGAGCTTCTTCTTGGGAGGCATGCTCCGGGTCCTTAACTCTGGAAAGGTGATTTCCCTGAACGTGTCCACCCTGCGCGCATGCTTTCGCCGAGCATGCGGGGGTCTGATGACACAAACGCCAAGAGTACCCGAGCCCGTCACCGCACACCAAAACGCGTGCGGCGACGGGCTCGGGCAGAGCTCGCGCTTTAAGCTGCTAGTTCTTTTGGATCTGCGAGAACGAGAGCTCCACGGCGGTCTCCCGGCCGAAGATCTCGACGAGGCCCTTGACCTTCTGCGAGTCGGCGTTGATCTCGTTGATCGTGGCCTGCAGCGTGGCGAACGGGCCGTCGATGATGGTGACCGAGTCGCCCACCTCGAAGTCCAGCACCTTCACCTCGACGGCCGGCTTGGGCGCGCCGCCCGCGGCCTCCGGCTCCTCCGCGGCGAGGATCTTGACCACCTCGTCGAGGGTGAGCGGGTACGGGTCGTGCGCGTTGCCGACGAAGCCGGTCACGCCGGGGGTGTTGCGCACCACGCCCCAGGAGTCCGCGGTCAGGTCCATGCACACCAGCACGTAGCCGGGGAACTTGTTCCGCTTGACCTTCTTGCGCTGGCCGTTCTTGACCTCGACGGCCTCCTCCATCGGCACCTCGACCCGGAAGATCTGCTCCTCCATGTTGAGCGAGGTGATCCGGGTCTCGAGGTTCTGCTTGACCCGGTTCTCGTAGCCCGCGTAGGAGTGCACCACGTACCACTCGCCGGGCGAGCGCCGCAGCGCCTCACGGAAGTCGTCGGCGGTGCCCGGCGTTTCGGGCTCGGGCACGTCCACGGCCGCGTCCTGCTCCTGCGGCTCCTCGAGCAGCTCCGAATCCGATTCGTTGATGTCGGACACTACGGCCTCTTCTTCCCTGTGTGGTTCCGTTTCCTGCTGTTAACCAGACTAGCCGGAAACTACGACGGGCTCGGCCCGGCTCAGCCGAAGACGGCGGAGACCGCGTGCGTGATGCCGTAGTCGAACAGGGCGACGATGCCGATGATGGCCACCACGAAGACGATGACCACGCTGGTGTAGGTGAGCAGCTCGCCGCGCGTGGGCCAGACCACCTTGCGCAGCTCCGCGAGGATCTGCCGGACGAACAGCGCGGGCGAGGTGCGCTTCTTGCGCGGGGCCTTGGGCGCGGTCTTGCCGGCCGCCTTGTCCCGCTGGGCGCGGCGCTTCGCGGCCTTGCGCTCGGCGCGCGACGGCTTCTTGGCCCGGACCTCGTCCTCGACGACGTCGGAGTCCTCGTCGAACTCCTCGGAGTCCTCGAACTCCTCTTCGTCGGAGACGCCGTCCAGTTCCTCGCCGGCGTTGCTGCGCGTCTGGCTCACCTGTCTACCTCACTGCTCGGTCTCGGCAGCCGCGATCGATGCGGTGCACCGCACAGCGTACGACGCAAGCCGCGCCAGGGCCACCTTCCGCATGGAAAGCGCGCCCGACGCGGCTTCGTCACCACCGGTACAGGGCCGAGATCCACCCTGCCGAAGTCTTTTCCCCAGCGTACGCGTCCCGGCCTCGGCGAGGCAAACACCGCCGGGAACGAGACAGGCACCCCCCGAGGCCGGGGGGTGCCTGTCCGTTCTTCCCGTGCAGGGCCGGAGGGACTTGAACCCCCAACCCCCGGTTTTGGAGACCGGTGCTCTGCCAGTTGAGCTACGACCCTATGGTTCAGATCGCTCTGCACTGGCGAGCAGTCTAACGGTTTCCGCGGTCCAGAGTCGAATGGCTTACGCCGCAGCCGGAATCCGGGCGCGCCGCGGCAGGGCCCAGACCGTGGCGGAGGCCACCAGCAGGACCACGGCGCCGGTGTAGACGGCCGGGATCACGCCGTTGACGAAGTGCTGCGGGGCACTGAGCGTCGCGGTCGGGCCGTACCCGCCGCTGGCCGCGAAGATGGCGCCCATCACGGCCACGCCGAGCACGCCGCCGAACTCGCGGATCGCGTTGTTCACCCCGGAGGCCAGCCCCTCCTGGTCGCGGCGCACCGAGCCGAGCACCAGGTTCGCGATCGGCGCGAAGAACAGGCCGTTGCCGATGCCGCCGAGCACCAGGCCGGGGATCACGTGCGAGTAGGGCACGGTGGTCGTGGTCACCGCGGCGATCGCGGCGAGACCGGCCGCCTGGAAGAGCAGTCCGACGCCGACGATGACCCGGCCGCCGATCCGGTCGGACAGGGCGCCGGCGATCGGCGCGGCCACCATCGGGATCGCCGTCCACGGCAGCGCGTGCACGCCGGCCGCCAGCGGGGACATCCCGTAGACGTCCTGGAAGAGCTGGATCAGGAAGAAGACCGAGCCGAACATCCCGAAGAACATCAGCATCGAGGCCAGGTTCACCAGCGTGAACTGCCGGCCGCGGAACAGCCCGAGCGGCAGCATCGGCTCGGCGGTGCGCGACTCCCAGACCAGGAACGCGGCCAGCAGCAGCCCGCCGACGACGAAGCCGGCCAGCACCTCGGGCCGCGTCCAGCCGATCTGCCCGCCGCGGATCAGGCCGTAGACCACGCCGAACAGGCCCAGGCTGACCAGCGCGTTGCCGGGCACGTCCAGGCGCCGGGAGGGGCCGTGCGACTCGCTGAGCCAGTACCGGGACAGCGGCAGCAGCACGATGCCGATCGGCACGTTGATCCAGAAGATCCACTTCCAGGACGCGGCGTCGGTGATGCCGCCGCCGATGACCGGGCCGAGCGCGACGGCCACGCCGGCCAGCGCGCCCCAGCCGCCGATCGCCAGCCCCCGGCGCTCCGGGCGCACCGCGGCGGACAGCAGGGTCAGGGTGAGCGGCACCATGATCGCGCCGCCGAAGCCCTGCACCGCGCGCGCGGTGATCAGGGTCGCGATGTTCGGCGCCAGCGCCGAGCCGATCGAGCCGAGCGTGAACACGGTCAGGCCGATGCCGAACAGCCGCTTGCGGCCGTAGCGGTCGCCGAGCGTCGCGCCGGTGAGCAGGAACACGGCGAACGTGAGCGTGTAGGCGGAGATCGTCCACTGCAGTCCGGAGAGCCCGGCGTGCAGCGCCTTCTGGATCGAGGGCAGCGCGGAGGTGACGACGAGATTGTCGAGCTGCGCCATGAACATCGCGGTGCCCACGATGACGAACGTGCGGACCGGGTGGCCGACCGTGGTCGGCGCGGCCTGCGCGGTACCTGCTCCGGCGCCCGCTCCGGCGCCGGTCTGCGTGCCCGGCGACGCCCCCGCGTCCCGGGCCAGTGTCGATTCGGCCATCGTCCTCGAACCCCTTAGAGTAGTTATCGATTACTAACTTCGCAGGTCAAAAAGAGAGGCGCCCGACAGTGCGGGCGCCGACGCGCCGGTCCTACTGGCCGTTCGGCAGCGGGAACTTGTGCGGCCACAGCGCCATGAGCACCGGCAGCCACTGCGGATCGTTCCCGTCCGCTCGGCCGGCCGCCGCCATCACGTTGCACATCATGCCCTTGGCGAAGAACACGGCGATCTCCTCCAGCGGCACGCCGGTGAGCTCGACCACCATGTTCCAGATGCCCTGCATGCAGTGCCGCACGGTGCGCTGGACGTCCTCGTCCCAGCACGCCGCGTACTGCTGCATCTGCAGCAGCAGCGAGTCCCGGTCCGTCTCCATCCGCTCGACGTACGCGTCGCCCATCGCCTCGAGCGCTTCCTGGCCGGTCTTGCCCCCGGCCGAGTCGCGCATCTGCTCGAGCGTGGTGCGCATGTTGCGCTCGCACGCCGCGATGAACAGGTCCTTCTTGGACGCGTACAGCTTGAAGATGTACGGCTGGGTCACCCCGGACCGCTTGGCGATCTCGGCGGTGGTCGCGCCCTCGAAGCCGTAGCGGGCGAACACCGGGATCGCCTCGCGGAGCACCAGCTCCCGACGCTCCTCCATCGCCATCCGCGGACTCATCGGCGGACCTCCTTCCGAGAACTAAGTTAGTGACCGATAACTACCAAGTCAAGGGGGCCGCGAAGACCGGCTCGGGGACCAGCCCGACGCCGAACCGCGCGGACACCCCGTCGCGCACCTCCGTCGCCAGCTTGAGCAGGTCGCCGGTGCTCGCGCCGCCGCGGTTGGTCAGCGCCAGGGTGTGCTTCGTGGAGAGCGTGACCGGGCCCGAGCCGTAGCCCTTGCCGAAGCCCGCGTGCTCGATCAGCCAGGCCGCCGAGATCTTCAGCCGGCCGTCCGCCTCCGGGTACGCCGTCGGCCGCGCCTCGATCCCCGCCGCCGCGCAGCGCCGCTCGAACTCGGCGTGCTGATCCGGCGTCAGGATCGGGTTGGTGAAGAAGGATCCGGCGCTCCACGTGTCGTGGTCGGCCTCGTCCAGCAGCATGCCGCGCCTGCGCCGCTGGGCCAGCACCGCCTCGCGCACCTCGGCCAGCGGCGCCCGGCCGCCGATCTCGATGCCGAGCGCGTCGGCCACGTCCCGGAACATCACCGGCTTCGACAGGCCGCCGAGGTCCTCCAACTGGAAGTGCACGGCGGTCACCACGTACCGCGCGTTGCCCTTGAAGGCGCTGTGCCGGTACGAGAACCGGCAGTCGGAGCGGTCCAGCACGGTCATCGTCCCGGTGGCGCGGTCGTACGCGTCCACCATCACGACCGTCTGGCTCACGTCCTGGCCGTACGCTCCGACGTTCTGGATCGGCGTCGCCCCGGCCAGGCCCGGAATGCCGGACAGGCACTCGATCCCGGCCAGCCCCTCGGCCACCGACCGGGCCGCGACCTCGTCCCAGACCTCGCCCGCCGCCACCGAGAGCAGCCCGTCCCGCGCCGTCACCCCGCGCAGGCCGACCCGCACCACGCTGCCCGGGTAGCCCTCGTCCGCGACCACCAGGTTCGAGCCGCCGCCCAGGATCAGCAGCGGCTCGCCGTGGCCCTCGGCGTCCTTGACCGCCGCGATCAGCGTCTGCTCGGAATCCGCCTCGAAGTAGTGCCCGGCCGGGCCGCCGAGCCGCAGCGTGGTCAGCCCGGACAGCTCCACGCCGTGCTTCCAGCCGCCCCCGCCGCCCTCGCCCACCGCGCCGTTCACGAGACCCGCACCACCGCGGACGCCTTGCCGAGCACCTTCTGCCCGGCGCTCAGCACGGTCAGGTCCACCTGCACCCGGCCGCCGTCCAGTGCCTTCGTCACCTTGCCGGTCACCTCGACCAGCGCGCCCACCCCGTCGTCCGGCACCGCGACCGGCCGGGAGAAACGCACGTAGTACTCCTGCACCGCGGCCGGGTCACCCGCCCAGTCGGTGAGCACCCGCCCGGCCACGGCCATCGTGTACATGCCGTGCGCGATCACGTCCGGCAGACCCACCTCGACGGCGAAGCGGCCGTTCCAGTGGATGTCGTTGAAGTCACCCGAGGCCCCGGCGTAGCGCACGAGGTCCTTGCGGGTGATCGGGAAGCTCGCCGCGGGCAGCACCGCGCCCACCGCGAAGCGCTCGGCCACGGACTCGGTCTCCGTCACGACTGCTCCTCCTCCGCGGCACGCGCGACCAGCAGGGCGCGGGCTACGGTGATCAGCTCCCCGTCCTCCGTGCTCATCTCGGTCATCAGCGTGATCATGTCGTTGCCCGCGATCGACTTGATCGACTCCACGGTCACCACCGCCACGACCCGGTCCCCCGGCCGCATCGGCCGCTCGTGGTTGAACCGCTGGTCCCCGTGCACCACGCGCGACCAGTCGAGGCCGAGCGCCGGGTCGTAGACCACCTGGTCCGCGGCCGGCATCGAGATCACGATCGGGAAGGTCGGCGGCGCGACGACGTCCGGGTGGCCGAGCGCCTTGGCCGCCTCCGGGTCCCGGTACACCGGGTTCGGGTCGCCGATCGCCTCCGCGAACTCGCGGATCTTCTCCCGGCCGACCTCGTAGGCGGGGGTCGGCGGATACGTCCGGCCGACGAAGGACTGGTCCAAGGCCATGGAAAACCTCAATCTGCAGCGTCGTAAGACCGCGTTCGAGCATAGCGGCGCCGGAAGTCCGCAGAACGCCGAGGGCCGCCCTCCCCGAGGCGGGGTGGGCGGCCCTGGAAGATCAGCCGACGCGGTTACCGCGTCTCGCGGTGCGCCGTGTGCTTGTTGCAACGCGGGCAGTGCTTCTTCATCTCCAGACGATCCGGGTCGTTGCGCCGGTTCTTCTTGGTGATGTAGTTGCGCTCCTTGCACTCGGTGCAAGCCAGCGTGATCTTGGGACGGACGTCTGTGGCTGCCACGAGTACGACTCCTACTGCCAATCGGAAGCTGCTGCGAGGCCCGCGGACACGGGCCGTTAGACGGACCCCAATACTTTACCCCATACCAGACAGGGCCTCGGCGAGCGAGGATGCCACGGGGTGAAGCAGGGTTCGGTAGCGGTGACCGGACTTGAACCGGTGACACAGCGATTATGAGCCGCTTGCTCTGCCAACTGAGCTACACCGCCATGATCGACAAAAGCCCGCCGGTCGACGCTCGTCACGTCACGGGCGGGCCGCCGATCAAGAGCCCCTTTACGGAATCGAACCGTAGACCTTCTCCTTACCATGGAGACGCTCTGCCGACTGAGCTAAAGGGGCCTGCTTCCGCTGCCCGGCGTCCTTCGACTCCGTGCAATCGGTCGCTGCGTGGAAAACCATACACGGCGCGGCCACCACAGTGAAATCGGGTTTCCGCCGTACGCTGCGGTAGCCCGTCGTCCAACGGCGCGACCTGCCAGGATGTCGCGCATGACTGAGGGACCCGACTGGCTCGGCGAGCTGAGCGAGGCCGAGGAGCGGCTCTGGGAGGCGTTCGGCCACGGCCGGCAG
Organism: Actinospica acidithermotolerans; assembly: GCF_018139625.1. Classification (GTDB taxonomy): domain Bacteria; phylum Actinomycetota; class Actinomycetes; order Streptomycetales; family Catenulisporaceae; genus Actinospica; species Actinospica acidithermotolerans. The sequence continues at coordinate 111,163 of NZ_JAGSOH010000005.1, forward strand.
GTCGAGTTCTGGCACGGCGAGGAGATCCGCGCCGACGTCGTCGCGGCGCTCGCGCTCGGCGCCGTCGCCGGCACCCCGGGACGCACCGCCGGCGTGCGGATGCGCGGCGCCAGGATCGTCGGCGAGCTGGACCTGCGTCACGGGACGGTCGAGGTCCCGCTGACGATGCTGAGCTGCACGTTCCCCGATCCGGTGCGGCTGGAGCAGTCCGTCACCAAGTCCATCGACCTGACGGGCAGCCATCTGGTCAGGCTGTGGGCGACCGGCGCGCACATACGCGGCAGCCTGACCCTGAACCGGCTCGGGATATCCGACGGCGGACAGGACGCGGCGCTCCTGCAGCTGCTGACCGTGGAGACGGATCTGCTCTGCATACGCCTGCGCTGCCGCGGGAAGATCACCCTGATCAACACCCGAGTCGGCTCCGCGCTCCGGCTCAACCGCGCGGAACTGCGCAATCCCGGCGACGTCGCGATCAACGTCGGCGGCATGAGCGTCGGCAGCAGCTTCTACTTCACGGGCGCCACGATCGAGGGACACCTGCGGATGCCCGGCCTGTCCGTCGGCGGCATGTTCAGCCTCGAGGACAGTACCCTCGCCGACCCGCCGACGGCGGGCCTGTTCGCCCACCAGTCCGTCTCCGCCGACTCCATCGAGGTCAACGGCAACGCCTTCTTCGACCGCGTCACCGCCGCCGCGCAGATCGACCTCACCGGCGCGAGCTTCGGCGGGCGGCTCTCCTTCAAGGGCGCGCGGCTGGGCAGCCCGATGCCGGAGTGGCCCGCGCTGATGGCCAGCTCCGTGACCGTGGCCCGAGGCCTGTACATCGGCGACGGCTTTCGCGCCGCGACCGGCGCCCGCCTGACGGGCGCTCAGATCGGCGGCCACCTGGACCTGTTCGGCATGGCCCCCGGCTCGGGCCCCCTGCAGCTCTACCACGCCAAGGCCGCCACCGTGCGCGACGGCCGGACGCAGCACGGGCGGTACGTGGCCGGCGGGGTCGGCTCCTGGCCCGCGGACGTCCAGCTGGACGGGTTCACCTACGAGGCCTTCGACCCGTACCTGGACGCCGGAGAGCGGGTCGGGCTGCTGCGCCGGCAGCCGGGCTACACCGCACAGCCGTACGAATTCATGGCCGCGTACTACCGCGCCCTCGGCCACGAGGAGGCCGCCCGGCGGATCCTGATCGAGAAGGAGCGGGTGCGGCACCGGGATTTCCACTCGCTCTCCCGGCTCGGCAGTGTGATCTCCAGCACACTGCTGGGCTACGGCTACCTGCCCCGGCGCGCCGCATACCTCGCGGCCGCAGTTCAGGCGGCCGCGAGCATCTTCTACGCCTACGACGTGCCCACCCCCGTTCACCCGGGCGACCATGTGACGTTCTATCCGTTGCTCTACGCTGCGGATCTGTTCGTGCCGATCGTGCACTTCGGCCAGGCCGACGCGTTCCAGTCGCACGGTTTCGCCGCCTTCGTGGCCTTTCTGCTGCCGTATCTCGGCTGGGCCCTGGGACTGGCGATCGTGGCCGGGGCGTCCCGGACCCTGTCGAAGGCGCCCGGCGGAATAGTTTAAGCTTCAACTTGGTTGGCCCTTCCGGACACCCTCCCCGACGCGGGGACGCGACCGACGACCAAGAACGGAAGAACGATGACTGAGCTGCACGAGCACCTGGTCCTGGACAAGACCGCGCAGGACCTGCTGTTCCGCGAGGCCCGCACCGCGAACACCTTCAGCGACGAGCCGGTGAGCGAAGAGCAGGTCGCCGCGATCTACGACCTGGTCAAGTACGCCCCGACCTCGATGAACACCCAGCCGCTGCGGATCCTGCTGGTGCGCACCCCCGAGGCCCGCGAGCGCCTGGTGTCGCACATGTCCGACGGCAACAAGGCCAAGACCGAGACCGCCCCGCTGGTGGCCGTGCTCGCCTACGACCCCGAGTTCCACGAGCACCTGCCGACCCAGTTCCCGCACTTCCAGGGCGCCCAGGCCATCTTCAAGGGCCAGGACCACCGCTTCGGCACCGCGTCCCTCAACGCCAGCCTCCAGGTCGGCTACTTCATCCTCGCCGTCCGCGCCGCCGGCCTCGCCGCCGGCCCGATGACCGGCTTCGACGCCGAGGGCATCGACAAGGAGTTCTTCTCCGAGTCCGGCTACAAGACCCTCGTCGTCGTCAACATCGGCAAGCCCGGCGAGAACGCCTGGTTCCCCCGCAACCCGCGCCTCGACCAGGACGCCGTCGTCACCACCGTCTGACCGACGCCCCGGCACAGCAGCCCGGCCCCGAAACAGGCACCGGCTTCAGCACAGGCACCGCCACCTGCACCGGCCGCTAGGCCGCGCCGCGCCGGGCCGTCAGGGCCGTGCACCAGGCCGTCAGGGCCGCGCACCCCGCTCCCCTCCACGGGCGAGGTACGCGGCCCTTTCGCATGCCCCGATACCGCCCGATCCGATCATATGACTTATATCAAACCTCTTCCCCTGCAGCTCAGGCCGCGCATACGCTGTAGTCCTCGCTCACCAGTTCTACCGACGAACGAGCGACTGACCGAGGAGCACGCCATGACCGCAGCCCGCCCGCGTGGCATGTACACCCCCGAGAAGCTCATCCCCGCCGTCGCAGCGGCAGGCACCCTCGGCGAGGTGCTGACCAACCTCGGACTCGAGGACAGCCGTGAGCGCCGCGCGTACGTGTCCCGCCGAATCAAGGCTCTCGGGATCGACGGCAGCCATCTCCACAGCACATCACTGCTCTACACCGACGCCGACCTCCGCGAAGCCGTATCCGTGTCCGCGACGATGGTCGATGTCGCCGTCCTCCTCGGCGCGAAGCCGATGGGCGGCACGATCCACCACCTCAGGCGGCGAATAGATGCACTCGGCCTGGACACCGGTCACTTCAATAAGTCCAGGCCGAGGGAGTCGATCAAGCCGCGAACGGCCAGCGTGGGTTTCCGGTACGAGGGCCGCAGGCTAGTCGTCGACGAGGCGATGCTGCGCGCCGTCGTCCCTCGGTGCCACAGCGTCGCTCACGTCGTCCGCATGCTCGGCATGGCACCGTCTGCACAGCGTTGCGGGCTTGTCCGGGAGGAGGCTCGCCGTCTTGGGCTCGACACGCGCCACTTCCTCGGCCAAGGGCACTTGCGCGGTATTCCGAACGGCCGACGCATGGCGCCCGAAGCCGTGCTGATCTTTCGGCCCGAGCAGCTGCAGCGCGCGAAGCCGCCGGTACTCCGCAGAGCATTGATTGAGACGGGCATGGCCGAGAGATGCGCCGGGTGCGGCACCGGCCCGGAATGGCTCGGGAGGCCGCTGACCCTCGAACTCGACCACATCAACGGCGATTTTCGGGACAATCGGCGCGAGAATCTCCGCTTCATGTGCCCGAACTGTCACGCCACTACGGACAACTACTGCCGCAAGAAGTCCATCCGATAGAATCTGCAGGCCGGGACCGTAGCCCAACGGCAGGAGGCAGATGCTTTAGGTGCATCACAGTGTCGGTTCGAATCCGACCGGTCCCACTGCGACATGACACTTGTGGCCAGGCATGATGCCTGGCCACAAGTGTTTCAGCATTCAGATCGGAAGAGGGGCCTGCGGCCTGGCGTTACTTCACCGAGCCGGCGGTGAGGCCGGAGACCACCTTGCCCTCGATGAAGGCGAACAGGATGATCACCGGGATGGTGGCGATCACCGAGGCGGCGAACAGGTGCTGCCAGTCGGTGGAGTACTGGCCGATGAAGCTGTTCATCTTAACGGTCAGCGGCTCGCTGGAGTCGGTGTTGGTGAGCGTCAGGGCGGTGATGAACTCGTTCCAGGCGGCGATGAAGGTGAAGATCAGGGCCGTGACGATGCCGGGGAGCGCGAGCGGGATGATGACGCGGAACATCGCGCCCACCCGGCTGGTGCCGTCGACCATGGCGGCCTCTTCGAGCTCCTTGGGGATGGCGCCGAAGTAGGCGTTCAGGATCCAGATCGCGAAGGCCAGGTTGAAGCCGGCGTTGACCAGGATCAGGGCGAGGGTGGAGTTCACGTGGACGGTGTTGGTGAACTCCTGGTAGATGCCGACGATCAGCGAGGTCGGCTGGAACATCTGGGTGACCAGCACCAGGATCAGGAACACGCCGCGGCCGCGGAACTTCCTTCTGGACGTGTAGTACGCGGCGGGGATGGCGACGAGCAGGACGAGCACGGTGCTGCCCACGGCCACCTCGAGGCTGACGGCGAGGTTGGTGCCGAGGCCGGTGGACCAGATGTTGGTGAAGTTCGCGAAGGTCAGGTGGTGCGGGAAGTAGTCGCGGTCGCGCAGTTCGGCCTGGGGGCGCAGCGCGGTGACGATCATCTCCAGGTACGGCAGGACGAAGATCAGCGCGACGAGGTAGGCGACCGCGCAGACCAGGACCGTGCGCAGTGTCGGGGGCTTTTTCTGGCGGGTCCGGGCGACCCGGTCCTGGTCCTGGGGCGGTGTCGCGGCGACGGTGACGGCGGCCATGGATCAGCCCTCCTTCAGGGCGCTGCGGTTGGCCCGCAGGAAGACGAGCACGATGAGGATGACCACGCCGAAGTTGACCACGGACAGCGCGCCGGACTCGCCGATGTTGAACTGCTTGAGCGCGTACATGTACACGGTGCTGGTGCTGGTCTGGTAGTCCGGCCCGCCGCCGGTCATCGTCCAGATGATCGGGAAGGAGTTGAAGACGTTCATCAGATTGATCAGCACGGCGACGAGGAGGGCCGGGCGAAGGAGCGGGAAGGTGATGGCGCGGTACGTGCGCCACTTCCCGGCGCCGTCCATCCGGGCGGCCTCGTAGACGTCCGCGGGGATGGACGTCAGGCCGGCGAGCAGCGCGTAGGTGGTGAACGGCACGGAGACGAAGACGGCGACGGCGATCATCCACCACAGGGCCGCGGTCGGGTCGCCGAGCCAGGAGGCCTGGCTGCCGTTGTAGTCGTGCACGACGCCGATCTGATGCAGGAAGACGTTGACCACGCCGTTGTTCGGGTCGAGCATCCAGCGGAAGACGATGGCGGTCATCATCACGGAGGCGGCCCACGGCGCGATCAGCGCCCAGCGGACCAGCTTGCGGCCGGGGAAGCCGCGGTTGAGCAGCTGGGCCAGGCCGAGCGAGATCAGCACGGTGATGGCGACGATCGCGAAGACCCACAGCACGGTGCGGACCATCACCGAGCCGAGGTTCGGGTCGGCGAACAGCGTGGAGTAGTTCTTCCAGCCGTAGTCGCCGAGGTTGAAGCCGTACGAGTTGATGTGCTGCCGGGAGGTCTGGAACATCTCCCAGACCGGCCAGAGCACGACGAATGCGATCAGGGCGAGCGCCGGGGCGAGCCACGGGAGCGGCGCGAGGGCGCGGCGCGCGCGCCGGGCGAGCGAGGGGCGGAACGCGGCCGCGCCGGCCCGCCGGTTCGGCTCCGCGGCCGGGGCCGGCGCGGCCTGCGGGGTGTCCACGGTTTCCTGCATGGTCAGTTCTCTTCCTTCGGGCGCCGTCTGCCGGCTGTCCTGCTGCGGGGCGACCCCCGGTCCCGGGTGCGGGCCGGGACCGGGGGTGGCTGGCGGGACCGAGCGGGTTACTGGTTGCTCAGCGCGAACGTCTGGATCTGGCCGAGGACCGTGGCGGGCGCGGTGCCGTCCACGGCGGCGCCGATCGTCTGCTTGATCTTGGTGCTGACGTCGGACCAGTTGGCGTTCGTCGGGTAGGCCGAGGAGGTCGGGATGGCCTTGACGAACGGGCCGAAGATCGGGTCGTTCTCCTCGGCGGTGGCGGCCGAGGTGGTGGCCGGCAGCAGGTCGTACTCCTTGTCGAACTGCGCCTGGTAGGTGTCCTGGTAGGCGAAGTTCAGGAACTGCTGGATCGCGCTCTGCTGGTTGTGCACGTTCAGCGCGACGATCTGGTCGTCGACGCCGAGCGGGTTGGTGACGGTGCCGTTCTCACCGGGGAACGGGGCGGTGGCCCAGTCCGAGGAGGTGAGCTTGCCGGCCGCCTGGATGATCGGGACCACGGCCGGGGAGCCGCCGACCATGCCGACGGAGCCGGCGGCGAAGTCGGACCACAGGGTGGCGCGGTTGACGGTGCCCGGGTTGGCCTCGGTGTCGCCGGCCTTGACCAGGGTGTTCATGAAGTTGAACGCGGTGACGTTGGCGGCCGAGTTGATCGTGTAGGCGCCGCCGCCGTTCACGTAGCCGCCGCCGGCGCCGAGCATCCACATGTAGGACTCGGCCTGGGCCTCCTCGGTGCCGAGCGGCATGCCGTAGCCGATCGTGCTGTTGCCGAGCTTGGAGATCTTGGCCGCGTCGGCCTGGAGCTCGGCCCACGTGGTGGGCGCGGCGCTGATGCCGGCCTGCGCGAACAGCTTCTTGTTGTAGTACAGCGCCCGGGTGCTGGTGGTGAAGGGGATGCCGTACTCGGTGCCCTGGTAGTCGCCCTGCTTGGCGAACGTCGGGATCAGGTTGGCGAGCGTGGACTCGCTGAGCACGTCCGAGGCCTTGTACGCGATCCCCTCCTGCGCGTACGACTGCGGGGCGTCGCCCTCGATGATGTCCGGGTAGTTCTTCGACTGCAGCAGGGTGTGCAGCTTGGTCGGGAAGTCGTTCCAGTCGATCGTCTGCACGTCGACGGTGATGTTCGGGTACTGCTTGTGGAACGCGGTGGCGATGTTCTGCCAGTACGTCTGGGTGGTGTTGGACGTGCCGGCGGTTCCGTAGTCGGCGCCGAAGAAGTGCAAGGTGACCGAGCCGCCGCCTGAAGACGACGAACCGGAGGTGGACGAGGAGCTGCACGCGGACAGGGCCAGGGCGGCGGACAGTCCGAGGGTTGCCGCGGCTGCGAGGCGACGCTTCATTGGCATATGCCTTTCATTGCCAGGACACGCTCTGTTCGGGAGGTGCCGACAATGTAGGCGCGCCGGTACACGCTGGTCTATACCAGGGAGAGTCCAGGTATAGACCAGTTATCTAATCGTAATCTCAGCTGCACGGCGCCGTGACTTGATCACCCGCAGTAATGGGACAAAGTATGCCAAAAGGCCGGGTACCCTCTCGGGATGCCCGGCCCTTCCCGGCAGCCTGTCGGCCGCGGCGGGGGCGGCTCAGCCGCGCACCAGGTGCGGGGCCAGGGCCGCGAAGGCGCGGCGGCGGTGCGAGATCCGGTTCTTCGCCTCGGCGGTGAGCTCGGCGGTGCTCACGTCGTGGCCGTGCGGCCGGAACACGGGGTCGTAGCCGAAGCCGCCCTCGCCGTGCCGCTCGCGCAGCAGCACGCCGTTGATCCGGCCCTCCTCCACGATGCGGCGGCCGTCGGGGCCCGGCTCGGCCAGCGCGGCGGCGCAGACGAACGCGGCACCGCGGTGCTCGTCCGGCACGTCGGAGACCTGGGCCAGCAGCAGGTCCAGGTTGGCCGCGTCGTCGCCGTGCCTGCCCGCCCAGCGCGCGGAGAAGATGCCGGGCATGCCGTTGAGCGCGTCCACGCAGATGCCGGAGTCGTCGGCGATCGCGGGCAGCCCGGTCGCCTCGGCCACGGCCACCGCCTTGAGCAGCGCGTTGCCCGCGAAGCTCAGCTCGGTCTCGGCCACGTCCGCCACACCCGGGAATTCGGCCACCCCGACGAGGTCCACGACCACGCCGAGGTCGGCCAGGATCGCGCGCAGCTCGCCGATCTTGTGGGCGTTGCGCGTGGCCAGCACCACGCGCTGCGGAGCGTCGTTCATCGGCCCAGCGCCTTGTTCTGAATCAGCGTCAGCTCGCGGCAGCCGAGCTCGGCGAGGTCGAGCAGGCTGCCGAGTTCGGCCCGGTCGAACGGCGCGCCCTCGGCGGTGCCCTGCACCTCGACGAACTTCCCGTCGCCGGTGCACACCACGTTCATGTCGGTCTCCGCGCGCACGTCCTCCTCGTAGCAGAGGTCGAGCATCGGCTTGCCGTCGATGATGCCCACCGAGACCGCGCAGACTGAGCCGGTCAGCGGCTCGTGCTTGCCCTTGATCGCGCCGCGCTCGCGCAGCCAGCTCACGGCGTCCTCCAGCGCGACGTACGCGCCGGTGATGGCGGCCGTGCGGGTGCCGCCGTCCGCCTGCAGCACGTCGCAGTCGAGCACGATGGTGTTCTCGCCGAGCGCCTTGTAGTCGACGACGGCGCGCACGGCCCGGCCGATCAGCCGGGAGATCTCGTGCGTGCGGCCCCCGATGCGGCCCTTGACGGACTCGCGGTCGGAGCGGTCGTGCGTGGCGCGCGGCAGCATCGCGTACTCGGCGGTGACCCAGCCGAGGCCGGAGCCCTTGCGCCAGCGCGGCACGCCCTCGGTCACCGACGCCGCGCACAGCACCCTGGTACGCCCGAACTCGACGAGCACCGAGCCCTCCGCGTGGTCCAGCCAGTTGCGGGTGATGGTCACGGGGCGCAGGCGATCCGCGGTGCGGCCGTCGATGCGGGCGGCGTTCTCGGGAGTCGGGGAGGAGGTCATGCGTCGAGGGTAACGGCCCGGGCGACGTCGCTCAGCTCGGGCCCGAGGAAACGCCTGCCGATCTCGCGGAAGCGCTCCGGGTCCCCGGTGGTGCGGAACTCGTGCACCGGCGGGTCGAGCGTCTCGTCGCGCATCAGGTTGAGCTCGGCGAGCGCGCGGTAGACGTCCTTGGCGGTCTCCTCGGCGCTGGAGATCAGCGTGACGTCCTGGCCCATCACGTACGAGATCACGCCGGTGAGCAGCGGGTAGTGGGTGCAGCCGAGGATCAGCGTGTCCACGTCGGCCGCGGCGACCGGGTCGAGGTACTCGTGCGCCGCCTTGATCAGGTCCTCGCCGCCGGTGACGCCGTCCTCGACGAACTCGACGAAGCGCGGGCAGGCCTGGCTGGTGAGGGTCACGTTCGGGACGGCGGCGAGCGCGTCGTCGTAGGCGCGCGAGGTCTTGGTGGCCATCGTGGAGATGACGCCGATGCGGCCGTTGCGGGTGGCGGCCACGGCGCGCCGGGCGGCCGGGTGGATGACCTCGACGACGGGCACGGAGTAGCGCTCGCGGGCGTCCCTGAGCATCGCGGAGCTGGCCGAGTTGCAGGCGATCACCAGCATCTTGACCCCCTGCTCGACCAGCTGGTCGAGGCATTCGAGGGCGAATTTGCGGACCTCGGCGATGGGCCGCGGGCCGTAGGGGGCCCGGGCCGTGTCGCCGAGGTAGAAGACCGGCTCGTGCGGCAACTGGTCCAGCACGGCCCTGGCCACGGTCAATCCGCCGTAGCCGCTGTCGAAAATGCCAATCGGTGCGTCTGCCACCAGGAAACTGTAACGGCTAAGCCCAGAGCTGACCGGACAGGCGATCTTCCGCCTCGTCCAGGGTGCCCTCGTACGCACCGGTGGACAGGTACTTCCAACCGCCGTCGGCGACCACGAAGGCTATGTCCGCGGTGCCGCCGGCCTTGTGCACCTTGGTCGCGATGCCGATCGCGGCGTGCAGCGCGCAGCCGGTGGAGATGCCCGCGAAGATGCCCTCGGTGGTCAGCAGCTCCCTGGTGCGGCGCAGCGCGTCGGCGGAGGCGACGGAGTAACGGGTCGTCAGAACCGACTCGTCGTAGATCTCCGGGACGAAGCCCTCGTCGAGGTTGCGCAGGCCGTAGATGAGGTCGTCGTAGCGCGGCTCGGCGGCGACGATCTCGATGCCGGGGACCTTCTCGCGCAGGTAGCGGCCGACGCCCATCAGCGTGCCGGTGGTGCCGAGGCCGGCGACGAAGTGGGTGATGGTCGGCAGGTCGGCGAGGATCTCCGGGCCGGTGCCGTGGTAGTGCGCGCCGGCGTTGGCCGGGTTGCCGTACTGGTAGAGCAGCACCCAGTCGGGGTTCTGCTCGGCCAGCCCCTTGGCCACCCGGACCGCCTCGTTGGAGCCGCCGGCGGCCGGGGACGGGACGATCTCGGCGCCCCACATGCGCAGCAGCTGGCGCCGCTCGGCCGAGGTGTTCTCCGGCATCACGCAGATCAGCTTGTAGCCCTTGAGCTTGGCCGCCATGGCCAGCGCGATCCCGGTGTTGCCGCTGGTGGGCTCGAGGATCGTGCAGCCGGGGCGCAGCCGCCCGTCACGCTCGGCCTCCTCGACCATGGCCAGCGCCGGACGGTCCTTGATCGAGCCGGTCGGGTTGCGGTCCTCCAGCTTCGCCCAGATCCGGACGTCCCCGGACGGGGAGAGCTTGGGCAGCCCGACCAGCGGGGTGTGGCCGAGCGAGTCGAGCAGCGAGTCGTAGCGCATGGCGGCGGGGTCAGCTCATCCCGCCGGCGACGGCCGGCAGCACGGTGACGTTGTCGCCGTCGGCGAGCTCGGTGTCCAGACCGCCGAGGAAGCGGACGTCCTCGTCGTTCTTGTACACGTTCACGAAGCGGCGCAGCTTGCCCTCGTCGAGCAGCCGGTCGCCGATGCCGGGGTGCCGGGTGTCGAGGTCGGTGATCAGGGCGGCGAGGGTCTCGCCGCTGCCTTCGACGCTCTTGGCGCCGTCGGTGTAGCTGCGCAGGATGGTCGGGATGGAGACCTGGACGGCCATGGTGGCTCCTGGGATTCGGGGCGTTCTCGCCCTGCGGGTCGGGGGGTCGTCAGCGATGCGGGATGTCAGCGACACAGCGCGCTGGCCAGGCGGCCCAGATCGACGTGGCGGCGCGCGACGAGCAGCACGCTCGGGTCCGCAGAGCGTGCGGTCGTCCCCGCGAAGGGCGGCACGCTCGGGTGCTGTCCTTCTGGCGCCGTCATCACATCGGGGGAACGCATATGACCATTCTACCGATTCCCGGGGCGGCGGCCCCAGGCCGTTCCGCAGCTCGGACGGGGTGTGACGGGCGTTACGTCAGTTGTTGGCCCAGGTCGCCGGGCCGCCGCCGGAGCAGTGCATCAGCGCGAGGTAGACGGTCGCGAGGGTGAGCCACCGGGTCATCGGGTTGCGCGGCACCAGCGCGAGGATCGCCCAGGCCACCGCCGCGTACCAGGGCAGCGACCAGGGCGCGACCAGGATCCAGGCGAACGAGAGCGCGAACGGCACGGTGACCACGGCCGGCTGGTCGGCGCCGAACTTGCGGTAGATCGCGTAGGCGATGATCACCATCAGGACCGGCCAGCTGACCGAGATGATGTCGGAGGAGATGCGCTGCCCTGCGGGTTCGGCGCCGAACAGGCCGAACACCCACTCGACCGAGAGCTGGAAGGCGCGCCAGGGCGAGGGGGTGGCGACCAGGCTGGAGGCCTGGAGCACCTGTTTGAAGGCGTGCATGCCGAAGAACGAGTAGAAGAACGCGACGGTGCCGAGCCCGCCGACGCTCAGGCGCAGCAGGTTGATCCACTCGCGCCGCATGAGAAGCACCCAGCCGATGGCCACGCCCGCCCAGGCCGCGTTGATCTTGAAGCAGCAGCCGACGCCGATCGCGACGCCAACCCACAGGTAGCGCCAGCCGCTGGTCCGGCTGCGGGCCAGTTGGACGCCGACGACCGTGGCCGCGGCGACGTACGTGTCGAGGTGGCCGCCGAAGACCAGCTGCTGGATCAGGACGGGGTTGGCCACCCACATCAGGCTGGCGCGGACCGGGTCGTCGGCGGTGCGCATCAGGTAGTAGCCGACGGCGAGGAAGACCAGCCCGTTCATGATCATCAGGGCGGAGACGGCGGCGGCCGGGTTGGACTTGCCGCCGAACAGCGCGGCGAACTGCTGGAGCCAGGTGGCCAGCGGGCCGTAGACCGAGGGCGTGCGCCACCACATCTGGCCGACGGTGTGCACGTAGACGTCGGAGGGGCCGAGCGCGCTGGGGCCGTTGTCGTACGGGTCGATGCCGAGGTTCGCCATCCGGCCGTAGGCGGCGTAGCTGGTGGTGTCCGAGGAGCCGACCGGCGTGATGAACACCATGACGGCGACGATCGCCGCGGCGGCCAGGAACAGGTGCCGCGGGTTCGGCCGCCAGCCGCGGCTGTTGGCCCACAGCAGTGCGGCCAGGCCGACGCACTGCAGGATGATCGCGGTCCAGGTCATCGAGATCGATGCCCAGTCCGGCAGGCTGCCGAGGTGCCCGGACAGCGGCAGCATGATGTAGGTGAAGCCGGACCTGATGTCGAGCGTGCCGCCGTTCTGGGTGATCAGGGTGAACGGCACTCGGGGCAGCGTGTTGTAGTTCGGCGAGAAGATGCCGACCACCATGATCAGCACGATGCCGGTGAGCGAGATGATGATCGCGCTGCGCGCGGTGGCGAGCTCGGAGTTGGCGAGCCGGTAGACGAGCTCGATGGCCCGGGCGACCGGTCCGCGCGGGCCGTCCTCCGGGCGCGGCCGGCCCGCGGACCGGCCTGAGCCGGGTCCGCCGACGACGATGGCCCCAGGGCCCCCGCCCGTTCTTATCGGCTCCGTCACTGTTCCTCGTCCCGCTCGGTCCCCGCAGTGATGCTAGTGCTTGCTCAGTCGGCGTGGGCGGCCGAGGCCGCGGTCCTGGCCGGTTCGGCGAACTCCTGCGGCTCGCGGGCGCCGGACTGCCAGAGCCGGTGCAGCGCCTGCACGCAGGCCACCACCAGGATCAGGTTGCGCCCGGCCACCACCATCGTCCCCCAGAACTGGCCGCCCATGACCTCGCCGAACAGCAGCGGGAACTCGACCTGGGTGATCAGCACGCAGAACACGACGAGGCAGGCCGGCCTGGCCATCACGGTGCCCCGCCGCATCGGGCCGTTCTCGGTGAGCACCAGCGCGGCCAGGCCCAGCAGCCAGATCAGGTACTGCGGGCTGAGCACCCGGCTGGTCACGACGAGCACGAGTACGACGGTGAACGCCGTGTCGTACATCAGGCCGGGGGTCCAGGAGCGCGCCTTGAACCGCATCAGCCGCCACCACAGCACGATCCCGACGCCGACGACGGTGAGCAGTTCGGCGAAGGAGGCGACCGCGGAGATCCCGGGCCCGGAGACCTGGAAGGAGCCGTAGGTCATGGCGACCTTGGCCGGGTAGCCGAACCAGTGCAGGATCATGAAGACCGAGGCGAGCACGGACTCTACCTCGATGCCGCGGTTGGACTGGCCGGACAGGAACGAGAGCGCGCCCGTCAGGGACAGCGAGAGGATCGCGGTCAGCACGGCCGCGGTGCCGACCAGCCACGCGACGGCGCGGCGGCCCGGGCCCTTCGGCGGCAGTCCGAGGATCAGCGCGCCCGGCCAGACCTTGACCAGCGCGCCGACGCCGAGCAGCGCGCCGCGAAGCGACCAGCGCAGCTTCACCGAGCGCGCCGGGAGGACGAGCCCGGCCACGGCCAGCGCGGTGACGATCACGTCGTAGCGCATCAGCAGCAGCGGCCCTATCGCGAAGCCGCCGACCACCCACACCCACACGCCGGTCAGGTGCGGTTCCGCGCCGTCCGCCGCCGCGTTCCGGTCGGAGTGCGAGAGCAGCAGCGCGTAGACCGCGAAGTCGGCGAGCAGCGCGAGGAAGAAGAAGGTGACCAGGTAGCTGGCCCCGAAGTGCGCGACCAGCAGCGGCGCCAGGAAGATCAGCGCCGCGGCGGGCGGGTACTGCCACCGGGTGTCGTGCACGGGGTACGAACCGTGCTCCAGGATGTGCGCCCAGCCCTGGTAGATCTTCACGTCGCCCAGCACCGCGCCGTGCGAGAACCAGGGGAGCACGGTCGTCGCCAGGAGCATCAGCAGCACCCGGCTGGCGAACCATGCCGCGAGGACCCGCCGGTACCGCGGCCGGGCGACGGTGAGGGTCATTCCGTATCGTCCACTACCTCGATCTCCTCCTCGGAGATCACACCGTCGACGATCCGGTACGAGCGGAACTGGAACTCGCCCAGGCCGTCGGCGTCCCGGGTGGAGACCAGCACGTAGTGCGCGTTCGGCTCGGAGGCGTAGGACAGGTCGGTGCGCGAGGGGTACGCCTCGGTCGCGGTGTGCGAGTGGTAGATGACGACGGCCTCCTCGTCCCGGTCGTCCATCTCCCGCCACACCTTCAGCTGCTCGAGCGAGTCGAAGCGGTAGAACGTGGGCGAGCGCTCCGCGTTGGCCATCGGGATGAAGCGGACCGGCCTATCCGAGCCGATCGGCCCGGCGACGACGCCGCAGGCCTCGTCGGGGTGGTCGGCGCGCGCATGGTCGATGATGGCGTCTCGAATCGCCTGTCCTATGGTCAGCACGGGAAAAGGGTAGCTGGTCACCTTGAAAGCGCGTCGCGGATCGCCTGGGCCGACCAAACGGTCAGGGCGCGCACAGGGCAATCGGAGACGGTGAGCGGCCGCTCTCACACTCACGGCGGCAGCGCGTCCGAGCTCAGCGCGGCAGCGCCTCGAGCAGGGTTTCCTGCAGGTAGCCGAGATAGTGGTACGCGGGCACGTAGGCGCGCAGCGGGTCGTCGGCCTCGAGGTCGGCGCCGGGTTCCTGGCCGTCGTCCTGCAGGCCGAAGCGGGAGCCGAGCACCAGGCGCAGGTCGTTGAGCGCGCCGAGCCAGCACTGGGCCTGCTCCTCGTCGAGGTCGAAGCGGCCGCCCTTGTCCTGCGGCAGGCTCTCCAGCGCGCACTGCGCCCGGCCGCGCTTGCCGGATCGCAGCTCGCCCTCGGTGAAGCGGCGGAACTCGGCGGCGGCCTTCTCGTCGTCGCGGTAGGCGTCCGGGAACAGCCGGGCGAGCGCGGGGTCGTCCGGCGGCGCCACCTCCTCGGGTTCGAAGCCGAGGTCGGCCAGGCCCAGCTCTATCGCGAGCGGGTCGGCGCTGGCCGCCCGCTCCTCGGCCGGGCCGAGCAGGTCGAGCAGCTGGCCGAACAGGTAGGCGAGCAGCTGCGCCTCCACCGCCTCCAGGTTCGCCTGGACGGTGCGGTGCGGGCCGGCTCGGAAAGTGAAGCTCACGGCGGATCTTTCCGTTGAGGGAGTGGTGACGCGGCGTCAGTCGTGTTGCAGCGTGGCCCAAAGACCATAGCCGTGCATGGCGGCCACGTCGCGTTCCATCTCCTCACGGGTCCCGTTCGACACCGACGCCTTTCCGCGCTGGTGCACATCCATCATCAGCTTCTCCGCCTTCGTGCGCGGATACCCGAAATACGTCTGGAAGACGTAGCTGACGTAGCTCATCAGGTTGACGGGGTCGTTCCACACGATCGTGGTCCAAGGCCGGTCAGCGGACTCCAGCGGGTCGGCTTCGGCGGCTTCCGGCTGTTCGAGTTCGATGGGCGCAGTGCTCACGGTCCTATCGTCGCACTCTTTGAGACAGGCCTCACATGCCGGCCGCGCAGAAGTGCGCTACCCTTAGCGTCATGGTGACGATAAGTACCCCGGCTCTGCTCACCGACCACTACGAGCTGACCATGCTGCAGGGCGCGCTGCGCAGCGGGGCGGCCGACCGGCGGTCGGTGTTCGAAGTGTTCACCCGCCGGCTGCCCGAGGGGCGGCGGTACGGCGTGGTGGCGGGCACCGGCCGGGTCATCGAGGCGGTGGCCGAGTTCCGGTTCACCGGGGATCAGCTGGAGTTCCTGGAGCGCACCGCGGTCGTGGACCGGCCGACGCTGGACTGGCTGGCCGACTACCGCTTCCGCGGGTCGATCAGCGGCTACCGGGAGGGCGAGTGCTACTTCCCCGGCTCGCCGATCCTCACCGTGGAGGGCGGCTTCGCCGAGTGCGTGCTGCTCGAGACGCTCGTGCTCTCGATCCTGAACCACGACTCGGCGATCGCGGCCGCGGCCTCCCGGATGGTCTCGGCGGCGGCCGGGCGGCCGTGCATCGAGATGGGCTCGCGCCGCACCCACGAGGAGGCGGCGGTGGCCGGCGCCCGGGCGGCGTACCTGTCCGGCTTCGCCTCGACCTCGAACCTGGAGGCCGGCTTCCGGTACGGCGTGCCGACGGTCGGCACCGCGGCGCACGCGTTCACCCTGGTGCACGACAGCGAGCGCGACGCCTTCCAGACCCAGGTGGCCACGCTCGGCAAGGGCACGACGCTGCTGGTCGACACCTACGACGTGGCCGAGGCGGTGCGAATGGCCGTGGAGGTGGCCGGGCCGGACCTCGGCGCGGTCCGGCTGGACTCCGGCGACCTGCTCTGGATGGCCCACCGGGTGCGCCGGCAGCTCGACGAGCTCGGGGCGCAGGACACGAAGATCGTGGTCACCAGCGACCTGGACGAGTACGCGATCGCGGCGCTGGCCGTGGCACCGGTGGACGCGTACGGCGTGGGCACGCAGCTGGTGACCGGCAGCGGCGCGCCGACCTCGTCCATGGTCTACAAGCTGGTGGCCCGCGCGGAGTCGGCCGACCCGAAGGCGCCGCTGCTGCCGGTGGCCAAGAAGTCGACCGGCAAGCCGAGCCTCGGCGGCCGCAAGTGGGCCTACCGGCGGATCGACGAGGACGGCGTGGCGACCGAGGAGATCATCGCCACCCGGCCGGACCCCGCGCTGGGCCGGCCGCTGATCACCCCGCTCGTCGTGGACGGCGACGTGGTGGAAAGGCAGAACCTGGCCGAGGGGCGGCGGCTGCACCAGGACAGCCTGGCGCAGCTCCCGCTCTCGGCGACCCAGCTGTCCCGTGGGGACGCGGTGATCCCCACGGTCTACGCGAAGGCGGACTGAAGCAGATGACGAAGGCACTGATCGTGGTGGACGTCCAGAGGGACTTCTGCGAGGGCGGCTCGCTCGCGGTGGCCGGCGGCAACGCCGTGGCCGCGAACGTGCGCGAATACGTGCTGAACGGAGGCAGCGGCGGGGCCCTGTACGTGGTCGCGACCCGCGACTACCACGTGGACCCGGGCGCGCACTTCGGCGAGTGGCCGGTGCACTGCCGGGTCGGCACCGAGGGGGCGGAGTTCCACCCGGCCGTCGCCGACCTGCCCTTCGACGCGGAGTTCCGCAAGGGCGAGCACGCCGCGGCCTACTCCGGCTTCGAGGGCGTGGACGCGGCGGGCTCCGGGCTGAGCCTGGAGGCGTGGCTCCGCGAGCGCGGGGTGATCGAGGTGGACGTCTGCGGCCTGGCCACGGACTTCTGCGTGGCGGCGACGGCGAAGGACGCCGAAAGGCTCGGCTTCACGACGCGCGTGCTGGTGGAGTTGAGCGCGGCGGTCAATCAGGGCTAATGGATGGAATTCACGGGAGAACAAGCAAGGGCCCGCACATGCAATGTGCGGGCCCTTGCGTTCGCTCGGATCAGGCTCATGCCTTGACGGTGACCGTGGAGGTCGCCTTCTCGTGCACGCCCTGCCGGTAGGGCCGCCCCCAGAGCACCCCGCCGAGCGCGAAGATGTCGACCAGCGGGATGATCGCGAGCGCCCAGAAGAACAGGGCCCTGCGGGTTCCGACTCCGCTCGTGCGCAGCGGCTGCCCGCTCGGCAGCTGCACGATCTGCACGCCGGCCAGGCGCTTGCCGAAGGTCTGGCCGCCGCGGCCGAGCCGGTAGCCCTCGTAGGCGACCGAGACGATCACGAAGGCGAGCAGCGCGCCCGCCCACAGCGCGATGCCCACGGCGTCCATGCCGAGCGTGGTGTACGTGGTCGTGGCCTCGGCGTCGAGCCGGAGCACGTACTGGTGGTCGTGCCGGTGCGCGATCAGCAGCAGGGTCACGGTGATCGGCGCGGAGAAGATCGCGGCGATGCCGAGGTCGATGATGCGGCCCAGGAAGCGGGAGCCGGGCGTGGCCAGCTCGACGACGGTGGCCTCGCCCTCGCCGTCCTCGTCGTCCGGCCCGGTGGACGCGCCGAAGCCGGTCCCGGGCAGCCCCGCGAAGGGGTTGGTGCTCAGCCCGGGCAGCCGGTAGGTGCCGGTGCGCTGGCTCGGCGCGAACGCCGAGGGAACGATCATGGTGGCGACCGACTCGGCCTGCTGCGGCGGCTCGGGCTGCAGCTGCGGCTGCCGCGGGCTCGGCACAGGAGTGGCCGTTCGGTGCGTCGCCGGCGCCGACGCAGGGCTCTGCGCGTGCTGCTGTGGCTGGGCCGGGAACTGCGGCTGCAAGTCCGGCTGGACCTGCGACGGGGCCACCGGCTGCTGCGGGACCCCCTGTGGCTGCAAGTCCGGCTGAACCACCGGCTGCTGCGGGACCTGCGGTACCCGCTGCGGCTGCGCAACGGGCTCCTGCGGCGCGGGCTGCGCGTACTGCTGCGGCTGGGCCGGGAACCGCGGCTGGGCCTGCGACTGCGCCTGCGTGTCCGGTTGGACCTGCGACTGCGCCTGCGTGTCCGGCTGGACCTGCGGCTGAACCACCGGCTGCTGCGGGACCTGCGGATCCTCGCGCGGCGGTTGCGGCTGCTGCGGGACCTGGGCGTACCCCCGTGCGCCGCTGCGTCCCGCGGCGGCGGCCTGCGAGTGGTCCGGCGAGGCCGCGGCGGCGGCCGCGGGCTCCGGCGTCCAGGTGCCGGAGCTGTCCGCGGGGACCGCGTCCGCCTGCGAGGCGGCGAGCCCCTGCTCCGCGGCCTGCCGCTCCGCCTCGTCCGGCGCGGGCCTGCTGGTCCCCGCGACCCATTCGTTGCCGTCCCAGTAACGGATATATCCCGGAATCGACGGATCCGCGTAATATCCGGCAGGCGGATTTCCGGTGCTCAAGGTCCCCTCCCCCGACGGCCTGTTCCATTCTCCGCGGAAGAGATTAGCCGAGTTCAGAGATTCCCGCGACGCTCCTGCTCCCGCTCGATGGCCTCGAACAGGGCCTTGAAGTTGCCCTTGCCGAAGCCGAGCGAGCCGTGCCGCTCGATCAGCTCGAAGAAGACCGTCGGCCGGTCCTGCACCGGCTTGGTGAAGATCTGCAGCAGGTAGCCGTCCTCGTCCCGGTCGACCAGGATCTTGCGCGCCTGCAGCTCCGCCACCGGGACCCGCACGCTGCCGATCCGGGAGCGCAGCTCCTCGTCCTCGTAGTAGGAGTCCGGGGTGTCCAGGAACTCCACGCCGGCCGCGCGCATCTCGTCGACGGTGCGGATGATGTCGTTGGTGGCCAGCGCGATGTGCTGCACGCCCGGGCCGCCGTAGAACTCCAGGTACTCGTCGATCTGCGACTTGCGGCGGCTGACGGCCGGCTCGTTGAGCGGGAACTTGACCTTGCGGGTGCCGTCCGCGACGACCTTCGACATCAGCGCCGAGTAGTCGGTGGCGATGTCGTCGCCGATGAACTCGGCCATGTTCGTGAAGTGCATGACGTGCCGGTAGAACTCGACCCACTCGTCCATCTTGCCGAGCTCGACGTTGCCCACGCAGTGGTCCACGGCCTGGAAGTAGCGCTTCTCCGGCGCGGCGACGATCGGCTCGCGCGCGACGTAGCCCGGCAGGTAAGGACCCTGGTACCGGGAGCGGTCGACGAGGGTGTGCCGGGTCTCGCCGTAGGTGGCGATGGCGGCGAGGACGACGGTGCCGTGCTCGTCCGTGACCTCATGCGGCTCCTCGAGCCCCTTGGCGCCGTGCTCGACCGCGTACTTGTAGGCCTTGTGCACGTCCGGCACCTGGATCGCCAGATCGGTCACGCCGTCGCCGTGCGCGGCGATGTGCGCGCCGAGCTCGGTGCCCGCGCGGACCGGTCCGTTGAACACGAAGCGGGCCGAGCCGGAGGTCAGCACGTAGGAGGCGACGTCCCGGCTGCCGGTCTCCGGGCCCGAGTAGCCGACCAGCCGCATGCCGAAGCCGGTGGCGTAGTAGTGCGCGGCCTGCTTGGCGTTGCCCACGGCGAAGACGATCGCGTCCATGCCCTTGACGGGGAACGGGTCCTCGGAGGATGCGCCGGCGGAGGTCGCTGCGGGGGTCTCGTGCATCAGGTCGGTCATGACCGTGATCGTGCCCGCGCTCCGCAGAGTGGTCAATAGTTTGCGATTATGATATACATAATGACCAGTGGAACGGTAATTTCGGTCGGCAACTTGTACAGATTGCGAGCGTGATCGGGGCCATGGCCGTGGACGAGCTGGACGCCCGGTTGATCCGGCTGCTCGACGAGGAGCCGCGGGTCGGCGTGATGGAGGCCTCGCGCCGCCTCGGCGTGGCCCGCGGAACCGTGCAGGCGCGGCTCGACAGGCTGCAGGCGGACGGCGTCGTGCGCGGCTTCGGACCGCAGCTCGACCCGGAGGCGCTCGGCTATCCGGTGACGGCCTTCGCGACGCTGGAGATCGCCCAGGGCCGCGGCCGGGACGTGCGCGCGCACCTCGCTACGGTGCCCGAGCTGCTGGAGATGCACACCGTGACCGGCAGCGGGGACATGCTCTGCCGGATCGTGGCGCGCTCCAACCTGGACCTGCAGCACGTGATCGACCGGCTGATCGACTTCGACGGGATCGTGCGCACCTCGACCATGATCGCGATGGAGAACCCGATCCCGCTGCGGGTCGTGCAGTTGGCGCAGGCCGCTGCGTCTTCATGAGTCTCCGGGTAGTCTCGGCGCGGTGACCGAGCAGGCGATACCCCGGAGGCCGACGCGGCACTGGTCGCGCGCGCTCGTCGGCGTGACGGTACTCGTCACGCTGGCGCTGGTGGGCTGCCAGATGGCCGCGTCGTTCCTCTACAACGCGCCGGCCAATGTGATCTCCAAGGCGTACGCCGCACAGGTCTCCTGGTGGATGACGCCGCTGCAGATGCAGAACTGGCAGCTGTTCGCTCCTAACCCGATCTCGGAGAACGTCGAGGTCGACGCGCGCGCCAGCGTCGGGCCGTCCGCGGCCGTGACCTCGTGGGTGAACCTCTCGGCGATCGACGAGGCGCAGACGGACGGCGACCCGGCGCCGAGCCACCTGACGATGAACGCGATGCGCAATGCGTGGATCAAGTTCATCCAGACGCACACCTCGACCGGCATTCCGCTCGCCAACTCGCCGCTGGCCGGCACGGCGCAGGGATACCTGGAGAACCTCGTCCTCACCTACCTGCGGCCGCATGAGTCGCAGACCATCGACTCCATCCAGGTGCGGTTCGTCACGACGCTTCTCTCCGGCGAGGGCCGCACGGCCGCGCAGACCGCCCCGCAGACGGCGATGATGCCGTGGTGGCCGGTGACGCAGTCGTGAACCGCTTCTGGAACGCCTACAGAAGGATCACCGAATCGGCCGTCGCGGCGCGCGGAACCGCGGCGCTGCGCATCGGCTACGGCACGCTCTGGACGCTGTACCTGCTCTCCTCCTTCAACGAACGGCTCACCGCCTGGGGCCCGAACGCGCCCTGGACGCCGGCGATGGCGCGCGCGTACGAGGCGCAGATCCCGATGTTCGGCTGGATCCGGGACTGGCTCACCGCGGTCGCCGGGCTCGGCAGCGGCGCCTTCGAGGCCTTCTACGCGCTCGCCGTCGTGGCCGGGGTGCTGTTCGCGCTCGGCTGGCGCACCCGGATCAGTTCACTGCTGTTCTGCTTCGTCGTCGTCGCGCTGGAGAACCGCAGCCCGCTGATCACGGACGGCGGCGACAACGTCCTGATGATCATGTCGCTCTTCCTCTGCTTCACCCGCTGCGGCAGGCACTGGTCGCTGGACGCGCGGCGGCTGCGTTCACGTCCAACGGACGACGCGGCGCACGACGCGGCCGACACCGGCACAGCCGAGGTGCCGGAATGGCGGCTCGAACTCCGCGCGGTCCGCGAGCAGGTCGCGAACGTGCTGCACAACGGCGCCGTGCTGGTGATCGCCTTCCAGGTCTGCGTCATATACGCGACGGCGGGGCTGTACAAGGTGCAGGGCTCGATGTGGCAGGACGGCACCGCGATGGGCTTCGTGCTGCGGCTGCACTGGTTCCAGCCCTGGCCGGCCCTCGACTCCTGGCTGCTCGCGCACACCGTGCTGCTCGCGCTCGCGGGCTACGTCACGGTGTTCGTGCAGGTCGCGTTCCCGTTCGCGGTCTTCTCGCCGAAGCTCAAGTACCCGTCGCTGGTCGTCCTCGCCGGAATGCACCTGAGCATCGCCGTGCTGCTCGGCCTGCCGTTCTTCTCGCTGATGATGCTGGTCGGCGACGCGGTGTTCCTGTCCGACCGGGTCTGGCAGGCCGTCGAGAGGCGGGTCTCCGGCCCCGCGTACGCTGAGGGTATGGCAGGCGTTGCGAAACCGACCTTGGTGTTCGACGGGGACTGCGGATTCTGCACATCGACCGTGCACTGGGCCGAGCGCTGGTGCCGGCCGGCGGTGCGCTTCGTACCGTGGCAGAACCTGGATCTGGCGGCGCACGGCTTGTCGCAAGAGGCGGTGACCTCGTCGGTGCAGTGGCTCGGCCCGCGCACGTCCGTCACGCGGCCGATCCCGCACGGCTCCGCCGCCGTCGCCCGGACGCTGCTGCGCTCGCGCTGGCCGTTCCGGCCGGTCGGCGCGCTGATGCTGGTTCCGCCGATCTCCTGGCTGGCCGAGCTCGTCTACCGGCTGATCGCGAAGAACCGCTACCGGATGCCCGGCGCCACGCCCGCGTGCGCGGTGCCGGCACCGGCGCCTTCGGTTCCCGCGACGTCCGTGGCGTCCGTGGCGTCCGCGACGTCCGAGGGCTCAGCGCAGGGCGCTGGCGACCTCGGTGGCGGCCCGGATCACCCGCGGGCCGGTGCGGTTGGGGTCGAGCTGGCCGAAGGAGATCACGCCGACTGAGGCCTCGACGCCCGGCACGTCGACCACCGGGGCCGCGATGCCGTACGCGCCGAACTGCAGCTCGCCGTCCGTGATCAGGTAGCCGGCGCTCTTGTTCTCCCGGTAGTTGAGGATCACCCGTCCGGCCGCGCCGCGGTCCAGCGCGTGCCGCGAGCCGACCCGGTAGGCCACGTGGTAGTCGGTCCAGGTGGGCTCGACCACTGCGACGGCGAGCGCCTCGCTGCCGTCCACGACGGTCAGGTGCGCGGTCGCGCCGACCTCCTCGGCCAGCCGGCGCAGCGGGATCGTCGCGGCCTCGCGCAGCAGCGGCTGCACCTGCCTGGCCAGCGCCAGCACGCCGATGGACAGCCGGGCCCGGCCGGAGGAGTCGCGCCTGGCCAGGCCGTGCAGTTCCAGGGTGGCCAGCAGCCGGTAGACGATCGTCCGGTTCACGCTGAGCCGGTCGGCCAGCTCCGTCACGGTCAGGCCGCCGGGGACCTCCGCCAGTTCTTCGAGCGCGCGCAGGCCCCGGTCCAGGGTCTGCGAGGTCTCGGGATGGTGTTCGCCCGCCGGGGTCGCCGTGCTTGTCGTCACGGCAGCAGTCTAAACACGCGGTCTGTCAGCGGCTAAGCGCGACGGGGCGGGCCGGGTCCGGAAAGCGGGCTTTCAGCGCTGCTTGTCCCGGCCGGCGGCCCAGGCCCTGACCTTGTCGATCCGGGCCCGCAGCTCGGCCGCCGTGGCCTGCGCCGCGGGCGGCCCGCCGCAGCTGCGCCGCAGGTCGTTGTGGATGACGCCGTGCGGCAGGCCGGACTGGTGATGCCAGGCGCCGACCAGCGTGTGCAGCTCCTTGCGCAGGCTCAGCAGCTGCTGGTGGCTGACCACCGGGCGCTCCTGCGCGGGCAGCGCGGGCGCGCCGTCCGGGCCGGCCTTCTGGCCGCGCTGCCGGGCGATCTGCCGGGTCTGGCGCTTCTGCAGCAGGGTGCGCACGTGCTCCGGCTCGAGCAGCCCGGGGATGCCGAGGTAGTCCGCCTCGTCCGCGCTGCCCGGCGCGGCCGCGAGACCGTACTCGCCGCCGTCGAACATGACCCGGTCGAAGTTGGCCTCCGACTCCAGCGCCTCGAACTTGAATTCGCCGAGGTCGGTCTCGTTCTTCTCCGCGTTGGCGTCGGCGAGCAGGTCCTCCTCCTCGGACCACATGTCGTCGTCGCGCTTCTTGCGGTCCAGGACGTGGTCGCGCTGCAGCTCGAGTTCGTTGGCGAACTGGACGAGCATCGGCACCGAGGGCAGGAAGACGGAGGCGGTCTCGCCGCGCTTTCGGGCGCGCACGAACCGGCCGACGGCCTGCGCGAAGAACAGCGGCGTGGAGATCGAGGTGGCGTAGACGCCGACGGCCAGCCGGGGGACGTCCACGCCCTCGGACACCATCCGAACCGCGACCATCCAGCGCGACTCGCTCTCGCTGTACTTCTCGATCTTCGATGAGGCCTTGGGGTCGTCGGAGAGCACGACGGTCGGCGACTCGCCGGTGATGTCGCGCAGCATCTTGGCGTACGCGCGGGCGGCGAAGTGGTCGGTGGCGATGACCAGCGCGCCCGCGTCGTGCACGGACTTGCGCACCTCGGTCAGCCGCCGGTCGGCCGCGCGCAGCACCGAGGGCATCCAGTTGCCCGCCGGATCCAGCGCGGTACGCCAGGCCTGGCTGACCGCGTCCTGCGTCATCGGCTCGCCGAGCGAGGCGGCGATCTCGTCCCCGGCCTTGGTGCGCCAGCGCATCTGGCCCGCGTACGACAGGAAGATGACCGGCCGCACGACGCCGTCCGCGAGGGCGGCGCCGTACCCGTAGGTGTAGTCGGCGACCGAGCGGCGCACGCCCTCGGCGTCCGGCGCGTATTCGACGAAGGGGATCTGCGCGATGTCCGAGCGGAACGGCGTCCCGGTCAGCGCGAGGCGCCGCGCCGCCGGCTCGAAGGCCTCGTTGATCGCGTCACCCCAGGCCAGCGCGTCGCCCGCGTGGTGGATCTCGTCGAGGATGACCAGCGTGCGCCGGTTCTCCACCCGCGAGCGGTGCAGCATCGGATGCGCCGCCACACCCGCGTACGTCACGGCGATGCCGGTGTAGTCCCGCGAGGTGCCGCCCGAGGAGCCCGAGTACGTCGGGTCGATCCCTATCCCGACCCGCTTCGCGGCCTCGGACCACTGGTGCTTGAGGTGCTCGGTCGGCGCCACGACGGTGATCTGCTGCACGATGTGACGGTCCAACAGCTCCGTCGCGATCCGAAGCGCGAACGTCGTCTTGCCGGCGCCCGGCGTCGCGACCGCCAGGAAGTCGCGCGGCTCGCGCTTCAGATACTCGTCCAGGGCGGCCTGCTGCCAGGCCCGCAGCTTGCCCGCGGTCCCCCACGGTGCCCGGTCCGGGTACGCCGGAGACAGGTGTGAGGCGGCGTTGGTGCTCAACGGTGACGTCGTCCCCTCAAGTGTCGACTGGGCCGCCGTGGCGGCGTTGCTCGGTCGGCGCGGTCTTCCACCGTACCGGGCGCCGCCGACAGAACGGGAAACGTTCCGTGGACTCAGGCCCGGCGCACCCGCGGGGCGAGCATCCATGCCACCGCGGCGATGCCGATGTACAACGCGTAGAGCAGCACGTAGACGCCGCCGGAGGAGCCGTCGGTGCTCATGGCGTGGTAGATGCTGCCGCCGAGGGCGATCGCGAGGGTGCTGGTGATGCCGTCGGCGACCTGGAGCGAGGCCGAGTTCGTGCCCTGCTCCTCGGGCTCGGAGAGCTCGAGGGTGAGCAGGCTCACGGTGGGGAACGCCATTCCGGCGCCGAGCGAGGCGAAGCCCATCGCGAGGGCGACGGTCCACAGGGGGGTGGCGGTGCTGACCGCGACGATGTCGCCGATGAGGGACAGGCCGCAGACGGCGATTCCGGTGCGGACGCGGGCGGGCTTGGACAGGCGGGTCGCGACGGCCGGCTGGTTGATCGCCCACGAGGAGATCGCCCAGCCGACGGTCGCCGTGACCAGCGACAGGCCCGCGAACGTGACGCTCATGCCGCGGTGCTGCTCCAGCATCAGCGGGAGGAAGGCCTCGATGCCGAAGTACGAGCCCGCCATCAGCCCGCGCATCAGGATCACGGTGGGCAGGCCGCGGCGCGCGCGCAGCGTGCCGGCCGGGAGCAGCCGGGGGACGCTCGGGACGAGCAGCGCGATCGCGATCGGCGCGAGGATCAGGCCGACGAGGTTGATCTCCTGGCTGCCGAGCTCCAGCAGCCCGGCGCCGAGCGCCGTGACGCCGGCGGCCACGCGGATCCGGCGCAGCCGCGCGTTCTCCGCCTCGTCGCGCTCGGCCGCCTCGACCCGCGGCAGGTCGCGCAGCGGCCCGGCGAGCAGCACGAGCGGGATGACGATCAGCACCGCCGTGCCGAGGAAGATCCAACGCCAGCTCAGATCCTCGGTGAGCACGCCCGCGATCACCGGGCCTACCGCGCCGGGCAGCACCCAGCACGTGGCCATCGCGGAGAACGCCTTGCCGCGCAGGTGCTCCGGGTAGGCGCGGCCGACGAGGACGTACAGCGCCACGATGACGAGTCCGCCGCCCAGGCCCTGGATCGCGCGGCCGAGCACGAACTGCGCCATCGTCGTCGCCGTGCCCGCGGTGAGCAGCCCGACGCCGAACAGCGCGATGCCGCCGAGGCAGGGCAGCCGCGGCCCGCTGCGGTCGGAGCGCTGCCCGCTCAGGACCATGCCGAGCAGACTGGTCGTCAGGTACGCCGAGAACGCGAGCGAGTAGTACGGCAGGCCGTGCAGCTTCGCGACCGCGACCGGCATCGCCGCGCCCACGGCCATCGCCTCGAAGGCGGTGAGCAGGATCGAGGCGACGAAGCCGATCGTCACGGCCAGATACCGCGGGCTGAGGATGCTCTCCGAGGCTGCGGGCTGGGCGGGGGCGGCGGCGGAGAGCGTGGTCACCTCAGGATGGTATGTCATAGCCCAATGGGTTATCCACCTGTTACACCGGACGCCGGCCTCCGTGATCCGCGCGCGGTGCGCTGAGCGCCCCGGCAGGCGAAGAGGCGGAGATGCGCACAGCCTGGCCGGCGCCGCGTGGGAGGCGCGCTACCGGCTGGAGGAGGACCGGCTGCTGCGGGCGCTGCGGCTGCTGCGGCTGCTGCGGGCGCTACGGACGCTGCGCGCTGCGGGCGCTACGGACGCTGCGCGCTACGGACGCGGATCGGGCTGGAGCTGACCGAAGCCGCCGTCGCGTGACGCCGCGTCAGTTGCTCACGCCCCACGGCCGCAGCGGCATCCGCGTCGGGTGCGCCTCCGGCGCGTCACGCTTCCCGGCCGCAGCGGCATCCGCGTCAGGTGCGCCTCAGACGCGTCGCGCGGCCCACCCAACCGTCGGGTGACGCCGCGTCAGTTGCTCACGCCCCACGGCCGCAGTGGCATCCGCGTCGGGTGCGCCTCCAGCGCGTCGCGCGTCGCGCAGGCCAGTGCGGCGGCACACGCGGCGTACGCGGCGCGGCGTACCGGGATGTAGCCCAGCGGCAGCGGCGCGGCGAACCCGCGTCGGCGCAGCATCGTCGAGTCGAGCTCGCCGATCGAGGACTCCGCGAACGGCAGCAGCTCCAGCTCCGGCTGCTCCAGCATCGTCGGGAACTGGCCGGGCCCGAGCGCGCCGAAGCCGCCGAGCTCGGCGCCGGCCAGGTCGATCTCCTCGGCCTGCGCGTTGAAGACGAAGTCGACGGCGGTGAGCACGCCAGACCCGACCGCGGCCTGCGCCCGCTCCGGCAGCAGCACGCGGCCCGCGTCGTGGGCGGCCGTGACCCGGACCGGCCGCAGCGTGTGCAGCTCGGTGTCGGCGTCCACGACCGCGCGGTACGCGGCGACGGCCACGTGCGCGGTGCCGGGCTCGGGCACGAACACGCCGGGAGACGGCGCGCCCGAACCGTGCACGCGGAACTCGCCGTTCGCGACGTACACCGCGGCGCCGCGCAGCACCTGCGCGTAGACCTCTTCGACCGGCTTGGAGAGCGTGCCGTCGTAGGTGACGACCATGCCGTCGCGCACCTCGAGCAGCTGGGGGGAGACGGCGAACTGCGCGGCGATCTTCGCCAGGGCCTGCGACCGCGCCGCGCGGGCCGCGCGCTGCACGGCCATGCAGTGCAGCCACGTCGTACGCCCCGGGCCGATCGCCGTCGCGGGCAGGTCCGCCGGATTCGCCGGACGCCGCACGATCACCCGGCGCACGCCGAGGATCTCGCGGGCCATCTTGCGCAGCAGCGCGTGCTGGCCGTTGCCGGTGTCCACCATGCTCGTCGCCACGTGCACGATCGGGCCGTTGACGTCCGAGGTCAGCGCGACCTGGGCGCTCGCGAACTCCTCGCCGAGCTCCGGCGGCACCAGGTCCACCATGGCGAGCGCGATGCCCGCGCCGCGGCGCACCCGGGTCAGCTCGCCGGTGCGGCCGACCGTGCCGGGGAACGTCCGGATGTCCGGGCCCGGCGGGAACGGCGGCATCTGCGTGTCGAGAAGCGCGGTCAGCAGCTCAGGCAGCGGGACCGCGCCGGCCAGCCGCCGGCCGTCCGGCAGATGGTCGCCGGAGCGGATCAGGTTCCTGACGCGCAGGTCGAGGGGACCGCGCCCGCAGGCCGCCGCGGCCGCGTCGATCTGCGCCTCGGCGACCACCGCGGCCACCATCGCGGCGCCGCCGGGCCACGGACCGGCCGGCGGGTTGTGCGTGCGCACGACCCAGCCCTGGATGTCCACGTTCTCGCAGCGGTACGGTCCGACGACGCTGCGGCACAGCTCGTCGAGCAGCGGCTCGGCACCGGCCGGGTCGGCGCCGCCGTCCACGACCAGCTCCACCCGGACGGCGAGCAAGGTGCCCTCGGCGTCGACGCGGTGCGTGGCGTGCACCCGGATCGCCGGGGTGCCCGCGTCGCCCGCGAGCCGGTCGGCCGGACCGCCCTCGGCCCGCACCGGCCGTCCGGTGCGCAGCGCGAGCAGCGCGGCGGCCACCCGCAGATCGGGGTCGTCGCCGGACCTGGTGCCGGTGAACGGCGCCGGGACCAGGTGGATCGCCTCGATCGGCAGGCCCAGGGCGGCGGAGACCGCGCGCAGGTCGCGCATCGGGTCGGCGCACGCCGTGTGCAGGTCGAGCGCGACCAGCCGCAGCCCGCCGTGGCCGTCCTGCGCGAAGTGCGGCACGGCGAGCACGGCGCCGGGCGCGGCGGCCGGATCGGCGCCGCGGCCGAACTCGTACCCGTACATGACCGTGCTCTCGCCCTCGTCGGGCTCGGCCAGGTCGCCGCCCTCGCCCAGCGTGTACCGGCGGTACGCGGCCACGCGCGAGTCGTTTCCGGTGCGGCGCGCCGCGGCGAAGACCTGGCGCGCGTCGAGCAGCGGCTCGCCCGGCGCGTAGGTGATCTCGACGGCGTCCAGCGCGGCCCTGGCCAGCGCGGGATGGTCGGCGGCGGCCACCGCCACGCACTGCCCGCGGTACTCGACCGCCGTCACGCCGAGCTCCTGGCCGGCGAGCACGGCGTGCACTCCGGGGATGTCCAGCGCGGGCTTGACGTCGATGTTCAGCAGCGCGGCGTGCGGGTACGGGCTGCGGGCCAGCGCCGCGTAGAGCATGCCGGGGCCGCCGGGACGATCCGCCGCGTACGGGTAGCGGCCCGCGGCCTTCGCGGCGGGCACCGCCTTGCCGATGCCGTCCGCGGGCGGATCGACCGCCGCGTACGCCGGGGCCGCGACGACGTCGACCGGCGCCGCCGCCGCGACCTCGGCCGGCAGCTGCTCGCCGATCAGGAAGCCGGGAAGCGCAGAGGGCTTATCCACGCCGCTTCACCGCCTGCGCCGCCTCGTTCACGGCATCGATGAAGTGGCCGGGAGGCAGGCAGCGGCACAGGTGGCCGGAGAGCGACTCGCGAATCGCCGCCTCGCTCGGCTCGGGCTGACGGGCCAGCAGCGCGCGCGTGGTCAGGCCGATGCCCGGCAGGCAGTAGCCGCATCCGGCGCCGCAGTGCGCGGCCAGGGCGCCGGAGACCTCGTCGCCGTCGCCGTACGCCTCGGGCGTGGTCACCGAGGAACCCTCGGCCACCAGCGCGGGCGTCAGGCAGCCGAGCACCGGCTCGCCGTCCAG
This sequence comes from Actinospica acidithermotolerans, assembly GCF_018139625.1. Taxonomy (GTDB): domain Bacteria; phylum Actinomycetota; class Actinomycetes; order Streptomycetales; family Catenulisporaceae; genus Actinospica; species Actinospica acidithermotolerans. The sequence goes on from NZ_JAGSOH010000005.1 coordinate 140,772, forward strand.
CAGCACGAGGCACGCCCCGCACTCGCCCTCGCCGCAGCCGTCCTTCGCGGCGGTGCGGCCGAGCCGGTCCCGCAGCACGAACAGCAGGCTGTCCGCGACCCAGACCTCGGGCACCTCGACCGGCTCGCCGTTCACCGTGCAGCGGATCGACACCGTCGCGAACGGACCGGACGCCGGCGGGATCGGCGGCCCGGCCACCGCCTCGGCCGCGTGCTGGACCTGGCTCGGCAGGCTGCTCACCACGGTGTACGTGCCGCTGCCCGCGAGCGGGTCGATCTCCAGCTCGTTCGAGGAGTCCGCCGAGAGGAAGTCGTACTGATCGAAGTCGTGGGCCTCGCTCATGCGCCCGCCTCGTCGGCGCTCGGCAGGCGCTCGGGCTCTGCGCCCCACGGCTCGCTCGCAAGCCCGCTCACTGTGCCCGCCCCCCGTTGCCCTGCGCCGGGATCGTGATGTCCGTGCGCGCGCCGAGCGCGCCGAGCCCCGGCACGTTGATCGGCCCGGTGATCGGGCCCGGCACCGGCGGCGCCTGCGGCAGGCCGCGCTCGGCCCGCTCCACGGCCGAGCGCGCGCGCATCAGCTCCGCCTTGATCTGGTACTGCTTCACCTGCTCCAGCCAGCCCGAGGGCGGCAGCGCCCGGACCAGCGCGCGGCGCGCGCAGACCTCGGCGGCCTGCCTGCGGTACTCGTCCGGGATGCGCGAGGTGGAGGCGCCGGCCGGGCCGGCGGTGAGCGGGGCCAGCAGGCCCTCGGCCACCAGCCGGGCGAAGGTCTGGTACGTCCCCGGGTCCGGGATCGCGCCCGCCTCCCAGTCCACGTGCGCCTGCAGCCACTGCCCGGCGTGGTCCACCCGCGCCGGCACCGGCCCGTGCCCGCCGATCGCGCAGGCGACCTGGCGGGTGGACGGGTCGACGACCAGGGCGAGCGTGAGCACCGGCCGCCCCGGTCCGCCGCGGGTGCCGATCTTCATGAAGCCCTGCTGGCCGGTGCCGAGCGGCAGCCGGAACGCGGTGATCAGCTCGCCGGGCTGCAGCTGCACGCCGCCGTCCCTGGCGTAGAGCCCGGCGACCGGGACCTGCCGCCAGTCGTGCCGGGTGCGGCACACCGCGACCGCGCCGAGCGCTATCAGCGTCGTGAGCATGTCGCGCCCGGGCAGCGGCGCCGGGCCGCCGCCGAGGCGCTTGCCGGAGGCCAGGTTGCCGCCGAGGGTGGCCCGGGTGCGCAGGGCGGCGGAGCCTATCGCGCGGGCGGCCTGGGCGAGGGCGGGCAGCACCGCGCGCAGGTCCGGGTGCGTCAGATCGGCGCAGGTCGTGGCGGCGCCGATGATGACCTCCTGCTCGGTGAACCAGACCCCGCGCAGCTCGGGGATCCGGTCGATCAGCAGGAAGCCGCCCGGCCGCAGCCTTCCGGCGTTGGCCAGCACCATCAGCTCCGTCCCGCCGGCCAGCACGCACAGATCAGGCTGCGCGGCCAGGGCCTCGACCGCGGGCTCGAGCTCGGTCGGGCGCAGGGCCGCTACGGGGGTGGACACCGGCATGGAGGGCTTTGTCTTTTTTGTCTACGAGGGGGTGGACTGGTCGGCGCTGGGCGCGGGGCGCGGCCGCGCGTCAGGACTCGCCGCCGGACTTCCCCGCCTTGTCGTCGGAGTTGTCGTCGGCCCAGCCCGGGCCTTCGTAGATCTCCTTGCAGGTCGGGCAGATGGGATAGCGCTTCGGGTCGCGGCTCGGCACCCACGTCTTCCCGCACAGCGCGGTGATCGGCGTGCCGAACACCATCGCCTCGGTGATCTTGTCCTTGGGCGCGTAGTGCGAGAAGCGCTCGTGGTCGCCGTCGTCGGTGCGGTAGTCGGTCCGCTCTTCGATCAGCGTGGACGTCCCGCCCGATACGGTCATCTCTTCTACGGTGCTCATAACCCCGAGTGTAGAAGGTCGCCGGGCCGCCTGTGGAGTGCTTATCAAGGTCAGTTGAGCTCGGGGTCGTCCGGGAACGTGCTGAGCAGGGCGAGGCCGCCGCGCTGGCGGCGCAGCACGGTGCGCCAGGCGAGCTCCGGGGAGAGGGTGAAGGCGTCCGCGGGGGCCGCGTCGACCACGTACCAGGCGCCCTGGCCCAGCTCCCGCTCCAGCTGCCCGGCACTCCATCCGGCGTAGCCCGCGTAGACCCGGAAGGCCGAGATCTCGGCGGCCAGCAGCTCCGGCGGCAGGTCCAGGTCCACCAGGCCCAGGTCGCCGTGCACGCGGCGCCAGCCGAGCGGGTCCGGGTCCTCGCCGCGGGGCAGCGCGCGCAGCTCGGCCAGGCCGAGCGCCGAGTCGAGGGCGACCGGGCCGCCCTGGAAGACCATCGGCATGGGGCCGGCCAGCTCGCTCCACGCGGGCAGGACCTCGTTCACCGGCACCGTCGTGGGCCGGTTGATCACCACGCCGAGGGTGCCGTCGGTGTCGTGATCGAGCACCAGCACCACGGTGCGGTCGAAATTGGGGTCCACCAGCAGCGGAGTCGCCACCAGCAGTCGCCCGGTCAGCTCAGTGTCGGACATGCGCCACACCCATGGAGTACATACTGACAGGCGAGAGGACGCGCGTGCGGCGTTGGGCACAGCCGGTGCGTCTCTGGCAGACTGACGTCCCGTGCGACCGCCCCTCGTCAACCCGCACTTGGAGCCATGACTAGTCCAGCCACTACCCTGCCCCGGCCCGCCGAACCGTCCGAGGCGTTCGACTCCGCGGACCTCATCCGGGTCACCGGCGGCACGCCGCTCACCGGCGAGGTCACCGTGCGCGGCGCCAAGAACCTGGTCCCCAAGGCCATGGTGGCGGCCCTGCTGGGCGACGGCCCGAGCCTGCTGCGCAACGTGCCGCAGATCAGCGACGTGCGCATCGTCACCGGCCTGCTCGAGGCGCACGGCGTCACCGTGAGCGCGGGCGAGCAGCCCGGCGACCTGGTGCTCGACCCGACCTCGGTGGACCGGCCCGACCACGCCGAGATCGCCGCGCACGCCGGGTCGAGCCGGATCCCGATCCTGCTGTGCGGCCCGCTGCTGCACCGGATCGGCCACGCCTTCATCCCGGACCTCGGCGGCTGCCGCATCGGCGACCGGCCGATCGACTTCCACCTCGACGCGCTGCGCGCGTTCGGCGCCGTGGTGGACAAGCGCCCCGAGGGCCTGCACATCTCGGCCCCGCAGAAGCTGCGCGGCACGAAGATCACGCTGCCCTACCCGAGCGTCGGCTCCACCGAGCAGGTGCTGCTGACGGCGGTGCTCGCCGAGGGCGTGACCGAGCTGCGCAACGCGGCCACGGAGCCGGAGATCCAGGACCTGATCGCCGTCCTGCAGAAGATGGGCGCGATCATCTCGGTGCTGGACAACCGGGTCATCCACATCACCGGGGTGGACTCGCTCAGCGGCTACCGGCACCGCGCGCTGCCGGACCGGCTCGAGGCCGCCTCCTGGGCGTGCGCGGCGCTGGCCACCGGGGGCGACGTGCTGGTGCGCGGCGCGCTGCAGGGCCCGATGATGACGTTCCTGAACGTCTTCCGGCGGGTCGGCGGCGCCTTCGAGGTCGAGGACGAGCCCGGCGAGACCGGCATCCGCTTCTGGCACCCGGGCGGTCCGCTCAGCGCGCTGGCGCTGGAGACGGACGTGCACCCGGGCTTCCAGACCGACTGGCAGCAGCCGATGGTCGTCGCGCTGACGCAGGCGCAGGGTCTGTCGATCGTGCACGAGACCGTGTACGAGAAGCGGCTCGGCTTCACCAAGGCGCTGATCGACATGGGCGCGCAGGTCCAGCTGTACCGGGAGTGCCTCGGCGGCACGCCCTGCCGCTTCGGCCAGCGCAACTTCATGCACTCGGCGGTGATCTCCGGACCGACGAAGCTGCACGCGACCGACCTGGTGATCCCGGACCTGCGGGCCGGATTCTCCTACCTGATCGCGGCGCTCGCGGCGCAGGGCACCTCCAGCGTGCACGGCATCTCGCTGATCAGCCGCGGCTACGAGGACTTCGGCACGAAGCTGCAGGCGCTCGGCGCTCAGGTGGAATTCCCGAGCTAGAGCCGAACGTTCGCAGAGGCATGAGCCTCATGCATGCGGCATATGTGACGAAGACCGGCGGACCCGAGGTCCTGGAGTACTCCGAGGTCGAGGCCCCCGCGGCGGGGCCCGGCCAGGTGCTGGTGAGGGTGGCGGCCGCGGGCGTCAACTTCATCGACATCTACGTGCGCACGGGGCTGTACCCGCGCCCGCTGCCCGCGGTTCCGGGCGGCGAGGGCGCGGGCACGGTCGCCGCGCTCGGCGAGGGGGTCACCGGCCTGGCCGTGGGCGATCGCGTGGCCTGGGCGGACGGCAACACCGGCTCGTACGCCGAGTACGACGTCGTGCGGGCCGACCGCCTGGTGCACGTGCCCGAGGGCGTGGACCTGGAGACCGCGGCCGCCGCGATGCTCCAGGGCATGACAGCCCATTACCTGACGAACTCCACCTGGCCGCTCAAGGCCGGGGACATCGCGCTCGTCCACGCGGCGGCGGGCGGCATGGGCCTGCTGCTCACCCAGATCGCCACGAGCAAGGGCGCCCGCGTCATCGGCACGACGTCGACCGCGGCGAAGGCCGCGCTGGCCCGCGAGGCGGGCGCCGAAGCCGTGATCGACTACACCGAGGTCGCGGATCTGGCCGCCGAGGTGCGCGCGCTCACCGACGGCCGCGGCGTGGACGTGGTCTACGACGGCGTCGGCAAGACCACCTTCGAGGCCTCACTCAGGTCGTTGCGCAGGCGCGGCCTGCTGGCCCTGTACGGCGGCGCGTCGGGCCCGGTGCCGGCCTTCGACCCGCAGGTGCTCAACCGGCTGGGCTCGCTCTTCCTGACCCGCCCGACGCTCGTGGACCACATCGTGACGCGCGAGGAGCTCGAGTGGCGCGCGGGCGAGATCCTCGCGGCGGTCGCCGACGGCAGCCTGAAGATCCGTATCGGCGCGCGCTTCCGGCTCGCCGAGGCGGCCGACGCGCACACCGCCCTGGCCGGCCGGGCCACGACCGGCAAGGTCCTGCTCATCCCGTAGCCGCCCGGGGCCCGTGCCCGCCCGCGTGGGCGGGCACGGGCCCTGACGTCGCGTCGGATCAGCTCACCTGGCGGCGACGGCCACGTTCTTGACCGCGGCCGCCACGTTCGTCGCGACCTCGGGGTCGAACACCGAGGGCACGATGAAGTTGGCGTTCAGCTCGTCCTCCTTGACCACGTCGGCCAGCGCCCGGGCCGCCGCGACCAGCATCTCCGGCCGGATCTCATGGCTCTGCGCGTCCAGCAGGCCGCGGAAGAAGCCGGGGAAGGCGAGCACGTTGTTGATCTGGTTCGGGTAGTCGCTGCGGCCGGTGGCCACCACCGCGGCGTGCTCCCGCGCCGACTCCGGGTCCACCTCCGGGTCCGGGTTGGCCAGCGCGAACACGATCGATCCGGCCGCCATCGTGGCGATGTCGGCGCCGGTCAGGATGTTCGGCGCGGAGACCCCGATGAACACGTCGGCCCCGGCCAGCGCCTCGCGCAGGGTGCCGGTGTAGCCCGCCGGGTTGGTGTGCTCGGCGACCCAGCGCAGGTCCGAGTCCTCGGCGCCCAGGTCATCGCGGCCGAGGTGCACGACCCCGTGGTAGTCGGCGACGGTGATGTCCTTGGCGCCCGCGTCGAGCAGCAGCTTGATGATCGCGGTGCCCGCGGCGCCCGCGCCGGAGCAGACGATGCGCACCGCGGACAGGTCCTTGGAGACCACGCGCAGCGCGTTGGTCATGGCGGCGAGCACGACGATCGCGGTGCCGTGCTGGTCGTCGTGGAAGACCGGGATGTCCAGGTCCTCGCGCAGCCGCCGCTCGATCTCGAAGCAGCGCGGCGCCGAGATGTCCTCGAGGTTGATCCCGGCGAAGCCCGGCGCGATGGCCTTGACCGTGCGGATGATCTCCTCGGTGTCCTGGGTGTCCAGGCAGATCGGCCACGCGTCGATGCCCGCGAAGCGCTTGAACAGCGCCGCCTTGCCCTCCATCACCGGCAGCGCGGCCATCGGCCCGATGTTGCCGAGCCCGAGCACCGCGGAGCCGTCGGTGACCACGGCGATCGAGTTGCGCTTGATGGTCAGCCGGCGCACGTCCTCCGGGTTGTCGGCGATCGCCTTGCACACGCGCGCGACGCCCGGCGTGTACGCCATGGACAGGTCGTCGCGGTTGCGCAGCGGGACCTTCGAGGCCATCTCGATCTTGCCGCCGAGGTGCAGCAGGAAGGTGCGGTCGGAGACGCGGCCGACCTCGATGCCCTCGACGGCCTTGAGGCCGTCGGTGATCTGGGCGGCGTGCGCGCTCGAGTACGCCGCGATGGTGACGTCGATGCGCAGCCGGTCGTTGCCGGAGCCCGAGACGTCGAGCGCCGTGATCTCGCCCCCCGCGTCCTCCACGGTTCGCGTCAGCTTGGACACCGCGTTGCCGCGGGACGGGGCCTCCAGGCGCACCGTGTACGAATAGGAGGCGTTGGGCTGAGTAGTCATGATCGCGGTCTTGCCTTCTTCCTGCGCAGCTTCTCGTCGTCGCGCTCGCTCATCCAGTGTCAACCATGGTCCCATGCGCCGGCCGTCCGAACGGTGGCGTACCGGCTGATGTGAGCGTTCTCTCGCGGGCGCGTTAAGCGCGTAATCCGGCCGGTGATCGACGGGAGCCGATCCTCGGGCCGGGCGGGGGGCGAGCGGGGTGCACGCGGTGCGGTACGGCGCTCTGCTGTCAGCAGATTCGGGTGATTTCCGCCCGCGCGCGGGCGAGAGTGGAAGCATGTCCGCGACTTTCGACGACCACCTCGCCAACCAGCTCCTCGCCCAGCGGATCATCTTCGTCGGCAGCGAAGTCGACGACGTGACCGCGCAGCGGATCTGCTCGCAGCTGCTGCTGCTCTCCGCGGAGAACCCGCGCGACGAGATCCGCCTCTACATCAACAGCTCCGGCGGCACGGCGACGGCCGGCCTCGCGGTCCACGACGTGCTCCGGCTGATCCCGAACGACGTCGCCACCGTGGCGACCGGCCTGGTCGCGGGCATGGGCCAGGTCCTGCTCACGGCCGGCACGCCCGGCAAGCGCTACGCCCTGCCCAGCGCGCGGATCGTGGTGCGCCGGCCCGAGCGCCCGCAGGACGTGGAGCGGCGGTTCACCGCGCGGGAGGCGGTCGAGCACGGCCTGGTCGACGCGATCCTGGAGTCGCTCGCGAAGATCCGCCCGTCGACCCCGGCCCGCCGCATCGGGCTCTGAGAAGACCGCCGGAGGATTCCGCGCCTACGCCGCCAGCGCGAGGGCCCCGCGGGCGCCGTGCGCGCCGGAAGAGGCGTGGGCCGGGGCCGGCTGGGCGGCCATCGCGGTCTCGTATTCGCCGAGGCGGCTGTTCGCGAGGCTGACCAGGTCGGACAGGCGCAATCCGAGGGCGCGGGCCGTGGCCGCGAGGATCTCCGAGGAGGCCTCCTTGCGGCCGCGCTCCAGCTCGGAGAGATACGGCATGGAGATGCGCGCCGCGTCCGCCACCTCCTGCAGCGTGCGCGCCTGGGCCTGCCGCTCGCGGCGCAGCACGTCGCCGATCAGGTCCCGCCAGAGCGGCTCACGTCGGGGGCGGTCATCGTGTGCGCGTGTCTCCATGCCCTCAGAGTAGGCAGAGCGCGCCGTCCCGGGAGCCCCTTTCGGCTCTGCTCTGAGCGAACGGGACGAGCGCGGCTATCGGCTCGCGGCGGCCAGTTCGGCGCGCACGATCTCTGCCTCGGAGTCGTTGAAGCGCTCGTAGAGGCCGAGCGCACGCTGCCAGAACTCGATCGCCGTGCTGCGGTCGCCGTCCGCCGCGTGCAGTTTGGCGAGCTTCTGCAGCGCGGTCGCCTCGCCGTCCACCTCGCGCAGCTCGCTGCCGAGCTCCAGCGCGGCGTACAGGTACTTCTTGGCGACGGCGGTCTCGCCGATCGCCTCGTAGACGGCGCCGAGCGTATTGAGCGTCTTGAGCTTCAGCTGCTCGGCTCCGAGCTCGTCGACGATCTCCAGTGCGCGCAGCAGGTACAGCTCGGCCTGCGCGTTCTGGCCGTTGTCCGAGTAGACCGTGCCGATGTTCAGGCAGGCCATGCCGACGCCCATCATGTCGCCGAGCTCCTCGCGGATCCGCATCGCCTTGTCGAGTGTGCTGATCGCCTCCGCGTGGTCGCCGAGGCGGTACTGCGCGCCGCTGATGTTGTTGAGAGCGATGGCCTCGCCGAGCCGGTCGCCGAGACGCACCCGCAGCTCGTGCGAGCGCTCGAAGCTCTCCAGCGCCTTGTGCTCCGTCTCCTCCCAGTAGAAGTAGACGAAGCCGAGGTTGTTCCACATCCACGCCTCGCCCACGAGGTCGCCGATGGACTGCGCGGCGGCGAGCGCGGCGAGGTGCGTGGAGGTCCAGTCGGCCAGGTACCGGCGCGCGTTGAAGAAGCCCAGCATCGCCGCGGCCAGCTTCCAGGCGTACTCGCCGAGGCCGGCTTCCGCAGCCTGGATGACGCCCGCGACGAGGCTCGCGCGCTCGCGCTCGCACCAGTCCAGCGCCTCCTGGTAACTCGCGAACACGGGCGCCGGCGGCTCGGGGGCGAGGTCGCCCAGGGGGATGGGCCGCGACTGCGGCGAGAGCATCGCGTGCGTGTTGGCGGCGGTGACGAGGTACCAGCCGATCAGTCTGCTGACGGCGAGCGCGCGCGCCTGCTCGCTCTCCTCGGCCATCGCCCGCTCCGCCGCGTAGAGCCTGATCAGGTCGTGCATCCGGTACCGGTCCGGCTCGGGCGATTCGAGCAGGTGCGTGTCGACGAGGGCTTCGAGGACGAGTTCCGCTCGCGCCTCGCAGAGGTCGAGCAACGCGGCGGCCGCGGGCAGCGAGATGTCCGGGCCGCAGGCCAGGCCCAGCAGGCGGAAGGCGCGCTCCAGGGAGAGCGCGCCGTCGAAGCCCGCTTTGGCCAGGGCGGCATAGCTGACGTCGAAGCTGGCCCGCGCGGCCATGTCGCCGATCGCGAGTTCGTCCAGCCGGCGGCGTCGATCGGACAGCCGCCGCGCGAGCGTGGAGACGGCCCAGTTCGCCCGCGCGCCGAGCCTCGCGCCCGCGATGCGCAGCGCCAGCGGCATGCCGTCGCACGCGCGCAGCAGCTCGGCCGTCGCCTCGGGTTCCGCGGCCAGCCGGGCGGCGCCGACGAGCTGGGCCAGCAGGATCGTCGCCTCGTCGTCCGGCAACGACGTCAGGCTCAGCTTGTAGGCGCCCGGCAGTTCGGCGAGCCGGCTGCGGCTGGTGATCAGCACCGCGCACTCGTTCGTCGCGGGCAGCAGCGGCAGGATCTGCTGGGCGTCACGCGCGTTGTCCAGGACGACGAGCACCCGCCGCGTGCTCAGCAGGCTGCGATACAGGGCGGCGCGCTCTTCCAGCCCCGAGGGCAGCTCGGACGGCGCCACGCCGAGCACGTGCAGCCACTGGCCGAGCACGGTCTCCGGCGTCAGCGCGTTCTCGAACGCCCCGTTGAGGTCCACGTAGAGCTGCCCGTCCGGGAAGCGCTCCGCGATGCGGTGCGCCACGTGCACGGCGAGCGTCGTCTTGCCGAGGCCGCCGCCTCCGGTGACCGCCGCGATCGAGACCTGCCCGGGATCGCCCGTGCCCGGCAGCAGCGCGGCGGACAGGTCCTCGACCTGCGCGCATCGGCCGGTGAAGTCCGACACGCTGGCGGGCAGCTGAGCGATCACGACCGGCACGTCGTCCTGCGCGGAAGCGTCCGCCGACGCGGCGAGTACCTCGGGGGCGGCCTCGCGGTCCGCCTCCTCGTCCAGGGAGGCCTCGCCGAGCAGCGTGATCAGCAGCACCAGGTCGGCGCCGAACCGGGTGGCCACGGCCGTGAGGGCGTGCCGGGTGATCAGCCGCTTGCCGTTGAGCCAGCGCTCCCAGGACGCGCGGCTGTAGTGGGTCGAGGCGCTGAGCTGTGCGAGCGAGAGGTTGTGGTCGGTCTTGAGCGCGCGCAGCTCACCGACCAGTCTCCGGGCAGCCGGATTGAGTCCGGCCGGAAGGGGTGCCCACACACTGCCCACGATGCCCAAGTCCTTCGACCAGGTCCGTCCCAATCCATGACAGACGTCTGCAGATTAGCGAGTCAGAATAACACGGCGTGATTGAATCGTATCAACAGGCTGTCGGCGAACTGCAATGGTCGCGGCCCGGCGAGCAGCGTCAGAGTGCCGCGCAGACGTGGGCGAGCACGGCGTCGAGCGGCCGGGGCACCTGGTCGAGCGGCACGGCGGCGGCCATCGCGGCGGCGTACCGCTCCTTGCCGCCCGAGCGGCCGCCCATCAGCCGCCGCAGCTGATCGTGCAGGCTCCGGGCCCGCTGCGCGGGCTGCCGCTGCAGCGTGCGGAACGAGCGCAGCTCGCCGCAGGCCTCGACGATCTCCTCGACCGCGCCGGGCCCGAGCGCGCGGATCAGCTCGTCCTCGAGGTCCGGCGAGCAGGCGTAGAAGCCCAGCGGCTCCAGATCGCCGCCGGGTTCCAGCCGGCCGACCCGGCCCAGCCCGCGGCGCACGAAGCGCTCCTCGCCGTCGTCGTAGAGCCCGGTGACGTGCGTCTCGCGCGCGGGAGCGCAGTAGACGTCGAGGTAGTGCCCGATGTTGGTGATGCCGTCCATCGACACGATCTCGATTCCGGCGCCCGCGAGATCCATCCCGCGCCGCTCGGCCAGCACGGCCAGCGCCGCCCGGTCGCTCACCCCTTCGACGAGCACCACCGCGCGGGCATCCCCGTTCGGCGAGGCCTCGGCCATGCGGCGATCCTATCCCCGGGGGTCGGCCGAGGGCGGCCGTTCACCAAGTGCCGCCGACGGGGCGGTGGTACGCGCTCCCGGCGGGATACCGCGCGAGAAATTCGCCCGGGGACCGATGATTCCGGCGCCCGGCGCCGGTCTCATCCTCGGAGGGCTTTCGGCGCACCGAACCGTGTCGAACCGGCCGAAGCATGCACCGAAGCATCCGCAGAAGCACCGGCTCACCGAAGGAGATCGAGAAGATGTCGCTACCCCAGGTCGTGTCCCGCGAGCAGTGGCTCGAGGCCAGGATCGCCCTGCTCGCCGAGGAGAAGATGCTCACCCGCCGGCGCGACGCGCTCAACGCCAAGCGCCGCGAACTGCCGATGGTCCGCGTCGAGAAGGAGTACGTGTTCGAGGGCCCGGACGGCAAGGTCACGCTCGCCGAGCTGTTCCGCGACAGCCGGCAGCTCGTCGTGCAGCACATCATGTTCGGCCCGGACTGGGACTCGGCCTGCCCCCGCTGCACCGCCGCGACCAGCGAGTTCACCCCGACCCTGCTGGACCGGATGCGCGAGGCTGACACCGAGTTCGCAATGGTCTGCCGCGCGCCGATCGCGAAGGTGCGGGCGTACAGCGAGGGCCGCGGCTGGGCGCTGCCCTGGTACTCGTCGTACGGCAGCGATTTCAACTACGACTTCCGAGTGACGGTCGACTCCTCGATCCCGCAGCTGGAGTACAACTACCGGCCAGAGCCCGGGATCCTCGGGGAGGACGAGGTCAGCACCGAGGTGCCTGGAGCCAGCTGCTTCCTGCGCGAGAACGGCGAGATCTTCCACACCTACTCGGCCTACGCGCGCGGCATGGACCTCACCGAGCTGCGTTACGCGTTCCTGGATATGACCGCGCTCGGCCGTCAGGATAGCTAGGTGACTTCCGACAGGCCCGACCCGGAGGGCGCGCAGGACGCCGAGCGCACAGGGGACGCTCTGGACACCTCCGCGCTGCTGCACCGCGCACAGACCGGTGATTCCCGCGCCTTCGACGAGCTGATCGCCGGGTACCAGTCAGAGCTGCGCGCGCACTGCTACCGCATGCTCGGCTCGATCCACGACGCCGACGACGCGTTGCAGGACGCGGTGTTCCGCGCGTGGAAGGGCCTGTCGGGTTACCGGGAGCGCGGCACCGTGCGCGCGTGGCTGTACTCCATCGCGACCAACACCGCGCTCGACATCGCCACCCACCGGTCACGCCGTGAACTGCCCGCGGGCTTCGGTCCGGCAGCAGACGCGGGTGCGGAGCTGGAGCCGCCGTCCGCCGACATACCGTGGCTGGAGCCGTACCCCGACCAGTGGCTCACATCTCCTGACGCAAGGTTCGAACAACGCGAGAGCGTCGAACTGGCCTTTGTCATCGCGTTGCAGAGCCTCCCGCCCCTGCAACGCGCCGTACTCCTGCTGCGCGAGGTCATCGGCTTCACGACGGCCGAGATCGCCGACCAGCTCAACACGTCGGCCGCCTCCGTCAACAGCGCCCTCCAGCGCGCCAGAGCCTCCGTCCGCGCCCACCGCCCCGACGAAGCCACGCAGCGGGAGACGCTGAGCGCCCTCGGCGAGCAGCGCACCCGCGCACTGGCCCACCGCTACGTCGACGCCATGGAACGCGGCGACGTCGACGCCATCATCAGCATGCTGACTGCTGACGCCACCTGGTCGATGCCGCCGGTCCCGACCTACTTCCGAGGCCACGAGGCGATCGCCTCCTTCCTGAGCCGCTACCCGCTGACCCGGCAGTGGCGGCACCTGCCCGCCCGCGCCAACGGCCACCTCGCGGTCGCCTGCTACATGTACGACCCCGGCCGGCAGGCCTTCCTCCCGCACTGCATCGACGTCCTCACCCTGCGCGGCGACAAGATCAGCGCCGTCACGGCGTTCCTGGACGCCGACTTCGAGAAGTTCGGCCTGCCGGTCGAGGGCGCAGAGCGCGCCTGGCTGAAGTAGCCGAAGACGTCGGCATTCCGCTTCCGGCCGGCTGTCAGTCCACCGGCCAGACGTGCGCCGCGACGTTGACCCGATTCCAGGCATTGATCGTGGTGATCAGCCAGACGAGGTCGGCGAGCTCGGTGTCGTCGAACTCGGCGGCGGCCGCGGCCCAGACGCCGTCGGCGACGGGGCCGTCGGAGAGGCGGGTGACGGCTTCGGTCAGGGCGAGGGCGGCGCGCTCGCGAGCGGTGAACAGGCCGGTCTCCTGCCAGACGGGGAGCAGGAACAGCCGGCGCCGGCCCTCGCCGCCGGCAAGGGCGTCGTTAGTGTGCGTCTCGACGCAATAGGCGCAGCCGTTGATCTGCGAAGCGCGGGCGCGCACCAGTTCCTTGAGGCCGGCTTCCAGGCCGCTGGAGGCGGTGGCCTTGTCCAGCGCGGACATGGCGCGCATGGCGGCGGGGGCGAGCTTGTCGGCTGCGATGCGGACGGCGGGGGCGGCGACGTAGGCGGCGGTGTTCGTGTTCGTGTTCGTTGTCATGACTCTGACCCTAGGGTGGAAGTGGACCGGTGCTAAGGTCCAATTCCATGGCGAGAGATTGGGCCACTTCTTCCGGGCTCGACCTGTTCCTGGAGCTGCTGCCGGGCGAGCGGCGGCGGGACGGACTGGAGCGGGCGCTGCGGGAGGCGATCCAGGGCGGACGGCTTGCCGCAGGTGAGCGGCTTCCCGCGACGCGTGTGCTGGCCACGGAGCTGGGCCTGTCGCGCGGCACGGTGAGCGCCGCGTACGACCAGCTCGTGGCGGAGGGCTACCTGCACGCGCGGCACGGGTCGGGGACCACGGTCGCGCACGTGCCGCACGCTGCGGGCCACCACATCCGTCGCCCGGCCGCCAAGCCGCGCTACGATCTGCGGCCCGGCACCGGCGACATGAACGCGTTCCCGGTGCAGGTGTGGCTGCGCTCGATGCGGAGGGCGCTGACCACGGCACCGTCGTCGGCGTTCGGATACGCGGACGACCTGCGGGGCCGGCCGGAACTGCGTGCCGCGCTCGCCGACTACCTCGGCCGCGCGCGAGGCGTGGCCGCGACCCCGGAGCGGATCGTCATCACGAGCGGCTACACGCAGTCGCTCTCGCTGCTGACGCGGGTACTCGCGCCGACGTCCCGCCGCGTCGCGATGGAGGATCCCGGGCTGCCGTACCACCGCGAACTCGTCGTGCACGCGGGCGGCGAGCCCTGGCCGTTACCTGTCGACAGCCTCGGCGCCGACCCCAGTACGTTGCCCGCCGACGTGCGCCTGCTCGTGACGACTCCCGCCCACCAATACCCGACCGGTGTGACGCTGCACCCGAAGCGTCGCAGGGCATTGATCGATTGGGCGAGGTCGGCGGACGCGATCGTGATAGAGGACGACTACGACGGCGAGTTCCGCTATGACCGCCAACCGGTCGGCGCGCTCCAGGCCATGGCGCCGGACCACGTCGTCTACGCCGGGACCTGCGCGAAGGCGCTGGCTCCGGCCCTGAGGCTCGGCTGGATGGTGCTGCCGCCGCAGCTCGTCGACCCGGTCCTCGCCGAACTGCGGCTCAGCACCCTGGAGACGGAAAGCCCCGGCCAGCTCGCTCTCGCCGACCTGATCTCCACACACGGCTACGACCGCCAGATCCGCGCCGGCCGGAACCGCCACCGTCGCCGCCGCGACCTGCTCGTCGACGCCGTCGCCGCGTTCCCCGCCCTCTCGGCGGCCGGAATCAGCGCGGGCCAGCACATCCTCGTCAGCCTGCCGGCCGACGGCCCCGACGAATCAGAAGTCATCGGCGCGGCTACGCGGCGCGGGCTGGCCCTGGGCGGCCTGGCAGAGCACTGGCATGGTTCCGGCCGCCCGGACCGCGCCAAGGGCCTCGTCGTCGGCTATGGCGCACCCACGGAAGCCGGTTATCTGCAAGCCGTCGGGGTCCTGGTCGACGTACTGCGGGGGTTCTATCGATGAGATTCCTCGGATCGTGGCGCGTGCGGGCTCGACGTGTGCGGGTTCGGCGCGTGCGGCTGTAGCGGCGTGCCCGCGATCGCGCAGTGCACGCGGACCGGCTCGATCTGCTCGACCAGCGCCACGGGCTGGACGGCCTCCACGGACGGTTCCGCCGCTGCCTCGGCGCCCGCACTCGGCTCGCGGAGCTTCGACGGGATGGCGGCGAAGGCGATGCCCGCGCCGACGAGCAGCAGACCGCCGCAGATCAGCATGGCCCGGTGATACATCGGCCCGAGGTCCGCCGAACTCGTCAGACTCCCGCCGCCAAGGCCCGCGGCCAACGGGAGAATCGCGACCGCCAGTAGCCCGGCAGCACGCGCGACCGCATTGTTCACGCCGCTCGCGATGCCAGCGTGACGCTCGTCCACCGATCCGAGCGCGGTCGCGGTCAGCGGCGCGACGGTCAGCGACAGCCCGAGGCCGAGGACCACGACCGGCGGCAGGACATCGCGCACGTACGTCGAGCCCGCCCCGATCCGCGAGAAGAGCAGCATCGCGCATGCGCACACGATCGGCCCCAGCGTCATCGGAATCCGCGGCCCGATGCGCTGCGAGAGCGCTCCGGCACGCGCGGAGAGCAGCAGCATCAGCACCGTGACCGGCAGCATCGAGATCCCGGCGGCCAGCGCCGTGAAGTGCACGACCACCTGCAGGTTCAGCACGACGAGGAAGAGCACGCCGCTGAGCGCCGCGTACACCGCGAACGTCACCAGGTTCGCCGCGCTGAACGCGCGTGACCGGAAGATCGAGAGCGGCAGCATCGGCTCGCGCGCGTGCTTCTCGACCAGGATGAAGCCGAGGATTCCGGCCACGCCGACGGCCAGCGCACCGATCACGGCCGGACTCGAGCCGCCGCGATCAGGCCACGCCGTGAAGCCGTACGTCAGGCCCGCGAGCCCCGCCGCAGCCGTCAGCACGCCGATCGCGTCAAGGCTCCGTGCCGCATCCGGATTCCGCGACTCGGGCACGCCCCGGACCGCCACGGCGATGACCGCCACCGCCACCGGCACGTTGATCAGGAAGACCAGCCGCCACGTCGCCGCCTGTACGAGCCACCCGCCCACGAACGGCCCGATCGCCCCCGCGACGCCCCCGAGC
>NZ_JAGSOH010000060.1 GCF_018139625.1 Actinospica acidithermotolerans
CATCGACTCCGTCGCCGACGCCGCGAACACCATCGAGTTCTTCGTCCACCTCGAAGACGTCCGCCGCGCCACCCCCGACTGGAAGCCGCGCGAGCTCGACCCCGAACTCGACGACGAGATCTGGCGCCGCCTCCGCGCCGGCGTGAAGCTGCTCTTCCGCAAGGTCCCGGTGGGCGTGACCCTCGTCCGCGCCCCCCAGCAGCTGACCGTCGTCGCCAAGGCCGCCACTCCCCAGATGGTCACCGTCACCGGCACCGCCGGCGAACTGACCATGTTCTGCTATGGCCGCAAGGACGCGGCGAAGGTCGAACTGCACGGGGACGCGGCGGCGGTGGAGCGGCTGCATCGGGCTGATCTGGGGGTGTAGACCCGACGCGGCCCCGGCCCCGGCCCGGGTCACGGACGCAGGGCCGGCCACATACCGCGGCATGTGATCGGCCCTGCCCCTAAGGGGAACTAGTCCCGCAGCGTCTCCGGCAGCAGCTCGGCAGGGGCGTCCTGGTAGACGACCGGGACGAGCCAGCGGCGGATGGCGGTGGCGCCCACCGAGGTGTGGGCGGGGGCGGTGGTGGCCGGGAACGGGCCGCCGTGGTGCTGGGCGTGGGTTACGGCGACGCCGGTGGGCCAGCCGTTGAAGACGATGCGGCCGGCGATGCGCTCCAATTGGGGCAGCAGGTCGCGGGCGGCGGCGACGTCGGAGGCGTTGTCGGGGTCGAGGTGGATGGTGGAGGTGAGGTGGCCGTCGCCGACGCCCGCGGGCGCAGGGGTCTGGTCGGCGGGGTAGGTGATGATCAGGCCGACGGGGCCGAAGTGCTCCTCGCGGAGGCGCTCGGCGTTGGCGCGGAAGTCCTGCTCGCTCACCACGTAGACGGCGGGGGTGGGGGCCCAGGGGCCGTCGCCGGGCTTGCCCTCGGCGAGCAGGCGCACCCCGGGGACCCTCGCGAGGTCGTCGAGACCTGCGACGAGGCCGGAGTGGATGCGCTCGGCGAGCATCGGCGCGCCGACGGTGCCGGAGACGGCCTCGGCGATGGTCTGGAGCAGAACCTCGTCCTCGGGGACGAACATGATGCCGGGGTTGGTGCAGAACTGGCCGGAACCCTGAGTGAGCGAGCCCGCGTAGCCGCCCGCGATCTCGCTCGCGCGCTTGGCCACCGCGCCGGGGAGCACGAAGACCGGGTTGACGGAGCCGAGCTCGCCGTAGAACGGGATCGGGGTCGGCCGGTCCGCGCACAGCTTGGCGAGGGCGAGGCCGCCGCGGGTGGAGCCGGTGAAGCCGACGCCGGTGACGGCCGGGTGCTGGACCAGGTGCACGCCCGCGGCGAAGCCGAAGACGATGCCGAACACGCCGTCGGGCGCGCCGATGCCGGCCAGCGCCTGCCTGACGAGCTCCGCGGTGCGCAGCGAGGTGTGCGGGTGCGCCTCGTGCGCCTTGACGATCACCGGGCAGCCCGCGGCGAGCGCGGAGGCGGTGTCGCCGCCGGCGACGGAGAAGGCGAACGGGAAGTTGGAGGCGGCGAACACGGCGACGGGGCCGAGCGGGCGGTTGACGCGGCGCAGGTCTGGGCGCGGGCCCTCGGCGTGCTCGACGATCGTGTCCTCGTACGTCCGGTCGCGCAGCACCTGCCCGAACAGGCGCAGCTGCCCGGTCGTGCGCGCCACCTCGCCGGTCAGCCGGGGCACGCCGAGCGCGGTCTCCCGGTCGGCGAGGGCGACGAGCTCGTCGACGTGCTCGTCGAGGATCGCGGCGACGGCGTCCAGGGCCGCCGCGCGGTCGAAGCCCCGCCACGCCGGGAACGCGGCCTGTGCGGCGGCGACGAGCCGGTCCACGTCGCCGGTCGGCGTCGCCGGTACGGGCGAGCCCGCGGGCTCGCCGGTGCGCGGGTCGTAGCCCTGGATCAGTTCCAGCTCAGCAGCAGCAGTCATCAGTGGTCCTTTGCGGATGTGGGCGGCGTCTACAGGTTGTCGGCGTCTACAGGTTGTCGGCGTCGAATTCCGGCGAGCAGAAGGGGCCGCCGAGGTGCTTGAAGGCGAAGTCCGTCGTGTCGATCGGGCCGAACTCGGCGACGAGCTTGTCGTGGTAGACCTCGGCGTCGTCGTGCGACTCGTAGCCGAGTTCGCGGGCGCCGTCGAGCGAGACCCAGCCGCCGCGGGTGTTCTCGGAGACGCCGTAGACGACCCGGTAGCCGGGCTTCTCGGCCGTAAGGCAGGCCTCGAACAGCCGGCCGGCGTCGTCCGGGGAGAGCCAGGTGGACAGCGACCGCAGCGCGCGCGGTTCGGGGAAGCAGCTCAGGATGCGGATGCTGATCACGTCCATCCCGTAGCGCTTGGCGTAGAGCGCGCCGAGGGCCTCCCCGGCGACCTTCGAGACGCCGTAGTACGTGTCCGGCAGCGCGGTCACGTCCTCCCGGATCGGGAAGTCGTCCGGCGAGTGGAAGCCGACGGCGTGGTTCGAGGAGGCGAACACGACGCGCGGGACGCCGGCGCGGCGGGCGGCCTCGAAGAGCGTGTACGTGCCGTTGATGTTGACGTCGAGGATGCGCTCCCAGGGCGCCTCCCCCGATATCCCGCCGAGGTGGATGACGGCGTCGACGCCCTGGCATGCCTCGAGCATGATGTCCGGGTCCGTGACGGATCCCTGGATCACCTCCTCGCCGGCGGCCGGGGTGATCTCGGCGAGATCGAGCAGGCGCAGGGTACGGCCGGGCCGGGCGAGGCGCGGCCGCAGGATTCCGCCGACGCCGCCCGCGGCACCGGTGATGAGGATCGTGGACACGTCTCGCTCCTTCTCGGGTGAGGTGGTCAGGCGGGGAGGTGGTCAGGCGGCGCGGCGGTCGGGCGGCGCGAAGGCCGTGCTGCCCTCGGGCCCGTCATGCCGCGGTGCGCAGCATCGCGCCGAGTTCCGCTGCGTGCCGGACGACCGCTTCGGCGACGTGCGCGGCGTGATCGGCGTCGGCTAGGCGCGCGTTGGGCACGGAGCAGCTGATCGCCTCGACCGCCGGGTGCTTGTAGTCGAGCGTCGCGGCGAAGCAGCCGAGGCCCGCCGTGTTCTCGCCGCGCTCGATCGAGTACCCGCGTTCGCGGGTCTCAGCGAGGTCGGCGAACAGCGCCGCGCGGTCGGTGATCGTCTTCGGGGTGACGGCGACGAGTTCGGCCGGGAGCAGCGCGTCGACCTCCTCGTCGGTACGGTGCGCGAGCACGGCCTTGCCGAGCGAGGTGGCGTGCGCGGGCAGCCGCCGGCCGACGCGGGAGGTCAGCCGCAGCTGGTGGGCCGACTCGCGGCTGGCGAGGTAGACGATGTCGGCACCGTCGAGCCGGGCCAGGTGCACGGTCTCGTTGACCTCGGCGCGCAGGTCCTCCAGCACCCGCGTCGCGGCGCGGATCACCGGGTCGCGGTCCAGGTACGAGGTGCCGACCAGCAGTGCGCGCACGCCGATGGAGTAGCCGGTGCCGCGTCGGTCGGTCTCCACCCAGCCGCGGGCCACGAGCGTGCGCAGCAGCACGAAGAGGCTGGATTTCGGGTACGCGAGCTCCCGCTGGATTTCGCTGAGCGTCAGCGGTTCACTGGTGCGTGCGAGCAGTTCGAGCAGCTCGATCGTCCGGTCCGCCGACTTCACGGCGGCGCTCGCGCCCGGCGCCTCGGCCGCCTTGACGTGCTCTGTTCGCCGTTCTAGGGTTCCCACAGGTTCATCATACTGCACCGTGTTCACGGTTGTGAACACTCCCGAAGGGATCAGCCCCGTGCCGCCGAACGCCAGCCCCCGCCGCCTCGACGGCCTGCTGTTCTTCCCCGTCACCGCCTTCGACGCGGAGGGCCGGTTCGCTCCCGGCGTGTACCGCGAGCACGTCGAGGCGCGGCTCGCCGACGGACCCGGCGCGGTGTTCGCGGCGTGCGGCACCGGCGAGTTCCCGGCCCTCGCGCCGCAGGAGTACGAGCTGTGCGTGCGCACCGCGGCCGAGGCCGTGGGCTCGCGCGTGCCGGTGATCGGCGGCTGCGGGTACGGCACGACGCTGGCGAAGGAGTACGCGCGGGCGGCGGCGAACGCGGGAGCGGACGGACTCCTTGTCCTGCCGCCGTACAGCGCGGACGGCGGGCAGGACGGCCTGCTCCGGCATTACACCGCGCTGGCCGCGTCCACGGACCTCGACCTGATCCTCTACCAGCGCGACACGACGGTCTTCGCGCCGGAGACGGTCGCCGAGCTGGCGCAGGTGCCGAACATCGTCGGCTTCAAGGACGGCCGCGGCGATCTGGACCTGATGCTGCGGATCGTCAGCGCGGTGCGCACCGCGGGCGAGTCCGGGTTCCTGTTCTTCAACGGGATGCCGACCGCCGAGATGACGCAGCTCGCGTACCGCGCCGTCGGCGTTCCGCTGTATTCGTCGGCCGTCTTCTGCTTCGCCCCCGATATCGCGCTCGCCTTCCACCGCGCGATCGACGCCGGAGAGCAGAAGACCGTGGATACACTCATTGACGTGTTCTTCCGTCCGTACGTGCAGTTGCGCCACAAGCGGCCCGGATACGCCGTCTCGTTGGTGAAGGCGGCGACGCGCGCCGCCGGCCACGAGGTCGGAGCGGTGCGCGCACCGCTGACCGAACCGGCCCCCGAGCACGTGGCCGAACTCCTCGCGCTGCTCGACCGCACGAGGGCGGCACTCAGATGAGAGGCCTCGGGGTCAATCTCTATCCGTGGGACGTCGCGGGCGACCCGGATTGCGCCGACCGCATCGCGGATCTGGGCGCCGACCGGGTGACGTTGGCCGCCGCGTATCACACGGTCAGAGCACTGAGCCCGCGTCACCCGACCCGAAAGGTCGTCACAGCCACCCATTCGGCCGTCTACTACCATCCGGACAGCGCGCACTGGGAGGACTCGCTGCTGCGCCCGGCCGAGGCGGCGTGGGCGCCCGGGTCGTTCACGGCGGGCGCGAAGGCGCTGCAGTCCGCCGGCCTGAAGGTCTACGCGTGGACGATCCTCGCGCACAACCAGCGGCTCGGGACGATGCACCACGAGCACGCGGTCGTCAACGCGTTCGGTGATCCGTACGCGTGGGCGCTGTGCATAA
Organism: Actinospica acidithermotolerans; assembly: GCF_018139625.1. Classification (GTDB taxonomy): domain Bacteria; phylum Actinomycetota; class Actinomycetes; order Streptomycetales; family Catenulisporaceae; genus Actinospica; species Actinospica acidithermotolerans. The sequence goes on from NZ_JAGSOH010000060.1 coordinate 5,065, forward strand.
ACTCGCCCGAGGTGCGCACGTACTCCGCGCTGCTTGCTTCGGAGGTGGCGGGTCAGCCCCACATCGACGGCATCGAGCTCGAATCCTGCGGCTGGTACGGCTACGACCACCTGCACGCGCACGACAAGACCGGCGGCATGGCGTTCGACTCGGCGACGAAGTTCCTGCTGAACCTGTGCTTCTGCGCGGCATGCACGGCTTCTTATGCGGACGCCGGTCTCGACGGGCTGCGGGACGTGGTCCGGGCCGCACTCGCCCCGGTCTTCCTCGGCGTCGCCGAGACCGCCACGCTGCCGGCCGATCTGCTGGAAGCCGTCTCGATCCTGCGCGTGAAGCTCGCCTCCACCTACCAGGCCGAGGTCATCGCCGCGGTACGCGCCACGCGCGCCGATCTCCCGATCCTGCTGCACACCTCGCCCGACGCGCTGGCGGCCGGCGCGAACCCGGGTGCGGTGCCGGACGGAACCTTCGGCGCGGTGCTGCAGTGCGGCGGCGTGCGTTCCGATGCCGCGCTCGTCGCCCTGCACGCGTACGCCGACGCGCTCGCCAAGGCGGGAACCCCGCAGCCGCTCGCCGCGACGCTGAACATCGTGGGCGGCATGGGCTGCGACAGCGCGGGGATCGTCGACTGGGCCGAGCAGGTCCGCGCGGCCGGGGCGGACGAACTGCGGCTCTACCACGCCGGAATCGCTTCGGCGAGCGACCTCACCGCGATCAAGGCCCTGAGCCAACTCTGAAGCGCCCCCGAGCCAGGCGGTGCCTTCCAGCGGGGCGTCGGATCAGGCCGCGGCGTCTGACGCGCGCGCTCGCAAGGCGCAGGGCCAGGCGCATACTCGGTCGTCTGCAAACGTCGGATCAGGCCGCGGCGTCGGACGCGCACGCTCGCAAGGCGCAGGGGCAGGCGCATACTCGGTCGTCTGCAACCGTCCCTGCAACGCCGCGAGCATGCGTGGCGGGCGCCGCGGACCCGGCGATGCTGGGGGACGCGGCTAGGTGAGGCCGTCGAGGATCAGCGTCCAGACACGCTCGAAGTCCTCGCCGATCTTCGGGTCGGTCCACTCGTACCGGTGGGCCGGGTGGTGGAAGCGCGTCGTGGCGTGCCAGATCGCGAGTGCGCTGCCCTCGAGGGCCGAGCCGCGGAACTCGCCTGAGTCGACCCCGTCCTCGAGGATCCGGGCGATCTGGCCGGTCAGCACCCCGACATGCTCGCGGACGAGGGCCGCGTCGTCCTTGTCCACCACGGCATGGGCGCCGAACAGCTCCGGGTCCTCGCGGGCGAGGCGCTGCTTGAACTCGATCAGGGCCAGCAGCCAGCGGTGGAGCCGGTCCGCGGCGGGACCGGACTCCTCCGCGATCGGCAGCAGCTGGGCGGCCTTCTTCTCCAGGCCCTTGCGCACGACCGCGGCCCGCAGCGCCGCCTTCGTCGGGAAATGGCGGTAGACGGAGCCGTGCGAGACACCGAGGGCCTGGGCGACGTCGACCACGTTCATCTTGGTCGGACCGTACCGCCGCAGCGCCTCCTCGGCCGCCGCGAGAACCTGCTCCCGCGTGAGCGGCTCCGCCGCCATCATCCGTCTACCTCTCGCTGTCGAGTGACCGCATCTGCTCGGTCGCGTACCGGTCGCCGGCCGCCGCGTCCTTCGGGATCGCCTTCTCGATCTGCTCCAGGTCGGCCGCCGTGAGCTGCACGTCGAGCGAGCCTAGCGCCTCGGCGAGCCGGTCCCGGCGGCGGGCGCCGATCAGCGGCACGATGTCCTCGCCCTGGGCCGAGACCCACGCGATCGCGATCTGCGCGACGCTCGCGCCCTTGGCCTCGGCGATCGAGCGCAGCTCCTCGACGAGCGAGAGGTTGTGCGCCAGGTTCTCGCCCTGGAAGCGCGGGCTGGAATTGCGGAAGTCGCCGACCGCCCCGGCCCGCTCGGCGCTCCAGTGGCCGCTGATCAGGCCCCGGGAGAGCACCCCGTACGCGGTGATACCGATCCCCAACTCGCGCGTCGTCGGCAGGATCGAGGCCTCCGGGCCGCGCGAGATGAGCGAGTACTCGATCTGCAGGTCGGTGACCGGGTGCACGGCGTGCGCCCGGCGGATCGTCTCGGCGCCGACCTCGGAAAGGCCGACATGGCGCACGTAGCCTGCCTCGGTGAGCTCCGAGATCGCGCCGACCGTCTCCTCGATCGGCACCTTCGGGTCGAGCCGCGCGGGCCGGTAGACGTCGATGTACTCGACGCCGAGCCGGTTGAGCGTGTAGGCGAGCGCGGTCTTCACGGCGGCCGGCCGCGCGTCGTAGCCGAGCCAGGCGCCGTCCGGACCGCGCTGGGCGCCGAACTTCACCGAGATCCGCACGGATTCGCGCGGGATCCCCAGCTGCCGCAGCGCGCGGCCGAGCAGCATCTCGTTGTGCCCCATGCCGTAGAAGTCGCCGGTGTCCAGCAGCACCATCCCGGCGGCGACGGCGGCCTCGATCGTCGCGATGGACTCGGCCTCCTCCGCGGGCCCGTACATCCCGGACATGCCCATCAGCCCGAGCCCGAGCGCCCCGGACTCGACCGCGGCGGCGCCCGTCCCCAACGTGCGAGTGATCATCGTCATCCCCTCGTCGTATGCGTTGGCTCAAGCTTGGACTTTGGAATGACAGATGTCAATATTTGTCAGCCGCATGAGGCGGGGCCGGCGCGAGGCCGGCCCCGGGGCGGCGGGCTACGCCGTGACGATGGACCCCTTGAGCGACAGGACCGTCGAGGTCACCGCGTCGATGATGTCCACCGGGACGTGCAATTTCCACAGCACCGAGAGGAGGTAGTCGCGCACCAGCAGGAACTGGCGCTCCGTGATCCCCAGTCCGGCGTGCGCGTCGACCATGTCCCGGCCCGCGTACGCGCTCGGGCCGCCCAGGACGCTGGCGAGCAGCGCCGCCTGGTGCTTCTTCAGCTGCGCCAGGTCCGTCTCGGCGAAGAAGCCCTTGAGCTCCTCGTCGGCGAGCACGAGTTCGTAGAACTCGCCCACCGCCAGTTGCAGCGCGGGACCGCCGCCGATCCGCTCGTAGAACGACGCCGTCGCCAGCTGCCCAGTCTCCATCGCCCTGCTCCCATCCGCTCTCTCGGCCGCAATCGCGTTCGCAGAGATCTGATCGCGGCCGTGATTCGACCGTGAGGGCGGGAGGTAAAGGGGCTCGAAACATCCCCTCTCAGCCGTCAGAAGCGCGGTGTGCGCAGCTCCCAACCTGGCTCGGCCAGCCGCATCGCGGAGGCGTCGTCGCGCACCCGGACGCCGCAGTCCTCGTACTGGCGGTTGAGCCTTTCGAGGGCGTCGTAGTCCAGTTCGACGCCGAGGCCCGCGCCGCCCGGCACGAGGAGCGAGCCGGTCGCGGTGTTCCATTCGAGGGCGCCGGGACGCACGACGTCCTCGCGGGTCCACGGGGAATGCGTGTCGCAGGCGTAGTTCAGGTTCGGCACGGCCGCGGCCAGGTGCGTCATCGCGGCGAGCGAGATGCCCAGGTGCGTGTTTGAGTGCATCGACAACCCCCAGCCGAAGGTCTCGCAGATCCCCGCGAGCTTCAGCGAGGCGCGGAAGCCGCCCCAGTAGTGGTGGTCGGAGAGCACGACCCTGACCGAGTCCAGGGCCACCGCCTCGGGGATCTCCTGGAACGCGGTGACGCACATGTTGGTCGCCAGCGGGAGCGACGTGGCCCTGGCGACCTCGCCCATCCCGGGGTTGCCGCCGGTCGGGTCCTCCAGGTACTCCAGCAGGCCTTCGAGCCGCTTCGCGATGCGCTTGGAGGTCTCGACCGACCAGTTCGCGTTCGGATCCAGCCGCAGCGGGTGGCCGGGGAACGCGGCGCGCAGCGCCTCGATCGCGTCGGCCTCGGCATCCGGGTCGAACACGCCGCCCTTGAGCTTGAGCGAGGCGAAGCCGTAGGTGTCGACCATGCGCTGAGCCTGCGCGACGATGCCGGCCGGGTCGAGCGCGTCGCCCCAGTCGTCGTCCTCGTAGTCGGGGCCGGTGGCGCCGGCCGGGTGCTTGGCCCAGCGGTAGAACAGGTACGCGCTGTACGGCACCTCCTCGCGGACCGCCCCGCCGAGCAGGTCGCACACGCGCAGGCCGGTCGCCTTGCCCTGCGCGTCGAAGCAGGCCACTTCGAAAGCGCCGATCGCCTGGCCGACCGTCTTCTGCAGCGAGGCCTTGCCGACCAGGTCGGTGAGCGTACTCGGCGTCACCCCGGCGAGCGTGACCGCGACACGCTGCGTCAGGCCATTGAGGTCGAACACACTCAGCCCGATGAGCGAGGGCGCGGCCTTGCGCAGGTTGTTCAGCGTCGGGGTGTCGCCGTACGCCTCGGACAGGCCGACCACGCCCTCGTCCGTGCGCAGCTCGATGACGGCGCGAAGCTGGTAGGGCTCGTGCACGCCCGAGGCGTTGAGCAGCGGCGGGTCGAGTACCGCCACCGGAGTCACGACGACATCGGTGATCTTCGGTGCGCTCATGACGCCTCCCATTGTTCACATACGTGAACGCTATGCATAATGCTGAACGGCTTGGCTACCGCAACATATGCCGTGGGATCAGGGGCGTCAAGCGCGTCCGGGCGTGACTCAGCGCACCGGGTGGCCGGCCTCGCGCAGGGCGTCCTTGACCTGACCGATGCTCAGATCGCCGAAGTGGAAGACCGACGCGGCCAGCACCGCGTCCGCGCCCGCGGCCACGGCCGGGGCGAAGTCCTCGACCCGGCCGGCGCCGCCCGAGGCGATCACCGGGATCCTCACCTCGGCGCGCACCAGCCGGATCAGCTCCAGGTCGTAGCCGTCCTTGGTGCCGTCGGCGTCCATCGAGTTCAGCAGGATCTCGCCGGCGCCGAGCTCGGCGGCCCGGGCGGTCCACTCGACGGCGTCGATGCCCGTCGAGGTGCGCCCGCCGTGCGTGGTGACCTCGAAGCCCGACCCGGTGCTCACGCCCTCGGGGCAGCGGCGCACGTCGGCCGAGAGCACCAGGACCTGGCTGCCGAAGCGGTGCGCGATCTCGGAGATCAGCTCGGGACGCGCGATGGCGGCGGTGTTCACGCCCACCTTGTCGGCGCCCGCGCGCAGCAGCCGGTCCACGTCGTCCGGGGTGCGCACTCCCCCGCCGACGGTCAGCGGGATGAAGACCTGCTCGGCCGTGCGGCGGACCAGGTCGTAGGTCGTCTCGCGGTCCCCGCTCGAGGCGGTGACGTCCAGGAAGGTCAGCTCGTCCGCCCCGGCGGCGTCGTAGGCGCGGGCCAGCTCGACCGGGTCGCCCGCGTCGCGCAGGTCGGCGAAGTTCACGCCCTTGACCACGCGGCCGGCGTCCACGTCGAGGCAGGGGATGACGCGAACAGCCAGGGTCATGTCGATCCGTCCCGGTAGGCGTCGATCTCGACTTCGACCAGCATCTGCGGGTCGATCAGCTTGGACACGACGACCATCGTGGCCGCCGGGCGCACCGCGTCGAACAGCTCCTTGTGCGCACGGCCGACCGGCGCCATGTCGCGCGTGTGCGTGACGTACATCCGGGTGCGCACGACGTGCTCCAGGCCGAAACCGCCCTGCTTGAGCGCGGCCAGCGCGATGCCGAAGGCCTTGATCGCCTGCTGAAAGGGATCGCCCTCGTGGTGCACCACGCCGTCCTCGACCGCGGTGCAGCCGGAGACGTAGGCGTTGGGGCCGGCGATCACGGCCCGGCTGTAACCGAAGGCGTCCTCCCAGGGACCGCCCGACGCGATACGAACCACACTCAACGGGACACAGCCTCCAAGGCCTGCTCGAGGGTGAACGCGCCCGCGTACAGCGCCTTGCCCACGATAGCCCCCTCGACGCCCAGCGGCACGAGCCCGGCGAGCGCCCTGAGATCGTCGAGGCTTGACACGCCGCCGCTGGCCACCACCGGCCGGTCGGTGGCCGCGCACACCTCGCGGTAGAGCTGCACGTTCGGCCCGGCCAGCATGCCGTCCTTGTTCACGTCGGTGATGACGTAGCGCGCGCAGCCCTCCGCGTCGAGCCGGGCCATCGCCTCGAACAGCTCGCCGCCGTCGGTGGTCCAGCCGCGGCCGCGCAGCCGCCAGGAGCCGTCCTCCAGCTTGCAGTCCAGGCCCACCGCGATCCGGTCGCCGTACTCGGCGATGGCCTTGGCGACCCACTCGGGCTGCTCCATCGCCGCGGTGCCCAGGTTGACCCGGGTGCAGCCGGTGGCGAGGGCCGCGCGCAGCGACTCGTCGTCCCTGATGCCGCCGGACAGCTCGACCTTGACGTCCAGCGCGGCGACGACGGAGGCGAGCAGCTCCCGGTTGGAGCCGCGTCCGAAGGCGGCGTCGAGGTCGACCAGGTGCACCCACTCGGCTCCCGCGGACTGCCAGGCCAGCGCGGCCTCCAGGGGCGCGCCGTACGACGTGGCGGTGCCCGCCTCGCCGCGCACCAGCCGGACCGCCGCTCCGCCCTCGACGTCCACGGCGGGCAGGAGTTCGAGCTTCGACATGCCGGGGGTTCCTTCGCTAAATCAGGCTGAATCTGGGTGTCAGAGCGTCTTGATCCAGTTGGCGAGCAGCTGGGCGCCCGCGTCGCCGGACTTCTCCGGGTGGAACTGGGCGGCCCACAGCGGGCCGTTCTCCACGGCGGCGACGAACGGCCGCGCGCCGTAGTCGCACCAGGCGACCTTCGGCGTGGCCAGCGCGCCGGTGTCGTTCAGGTGCCACTCCTGCGCCGCGTAGGAGTGCACGAAGTAGAACCGGGTGCCTTCGTCGAGCCCTGCGAACATGGTGCTGTCCTCGGGGACGGTCACCGAGTTCCAGCCCATGTGCGGCACGACGGGCGCCTCGAGCCGGGCGATCGTCCCCGGCCACTCGCCGCAGCCCTCGGTCTCCACGCCGTGCTCGATGCCGCGCTCGAACAGGATCTGCATGCCGACGCAGACGCCGATGACCGGTCGCCCGCCGGCCAGCCGGCGCCCGATGATCCGGTGGCCGAGCACCCCGCGAAGCCCCTCCATGCAGGCCGCGTAGGCGCCGACGCCGGGCACGAACAGCCCGTCCGCGTTGACGCAGGTGTCGAAGTCGGAGGTCACGGTGACGTCCACGCCGTGCCGGGCCACCGCTCGTTCGGCCGAGCGGATGTTGCCTGAGCCGTAGTCGAGGATCGCGACCGTCGTCATTTCCACCTCATGACACCGGAGGCGATGGCGAGCGCACTGCACACCGCGAGCATCCCGATGACGGTCTTCGGCAGCCCCTGCTTGACGAACGAGATCACCCCGCCGAGCAGGAACAGACCGAGCAGAATGAGCAGCGCCGCGCTGTAGCTGTTGGTCACAGGACACCCTTCGTGGACGGGACGCCGGTCACCCTCGGGTCGAGCGCGCAGGCGTCCCGCAGCGCCCGCGCCACCGCCTTGAACTGGGCTTCGACGATGTGGTGCGCGTTGCGCCCGTAGGGCACGCGCACGTGCAGGCAGATCTGGGCCTGGGCGATGAAGGACTCGAAGATGTGCCGGGTCAGGGTCGTGTCGTACGCCCCGATCATCGGCGCCATCCGCTCGGGCTCCTCGTGCACCAGGTACGGCCGGCCGGACAGGTCGACGACGGCCTCGGCCAGCGTCTCGTCCAGCGGCACGGACGCGTTGGCGAAGCGGCGGATCCCGGCCTTGTCCCCCAAGGCCTCCCGGAAGGCGCCGCCGAGCGCGAGCGCGGTGTCCTCGACCGTGTGGTGCGAGTCCACGTGCAGGTCGCCGGTGGTCTTCACGAGCAGGTCGAACAGGCCGTGCTTGGCCAGCTGGGCGAGCATGTGGTCGTAGAAGCCGACGCCCGTGTCGATGTCCGCGACGCCGGTGCCGTCGAGGTCGACCTCGACCAGGACGCTGGACTCCTTCGTGGTCCGGGCGACCCGGCCGTAACGCCGGTGACGGGTCTCGCTCACGAATTCTCCTCGGTCAAGATCTCCCGGAGGCCATCCAGGAACGCGGTGGTCTCTTCGACGGTGCCCGCCGTCACGCGCAGCTTATTGGGCAGCAGTCCCTCGCGGACGAGCACCCCCCGGTCCAGCAGCGCCTGCCAGACCGCGTGGGCGTCCGGGAAGTCCCCGAACGCGACGAAGTTCGCGTCGGAGGGGACGACGTCCAGGCCGAGCGCGGTCAGCTCCGCGACGATCCGGTCGCGCTGGGCCTTCACCGCGTCGACCGTCCCGAGCAGCTCGGCGGTGTGCGCGAGCGCAGTGCGCGCGACGGCCTGGGTGAACGCGGACAGGTGGTACGGCAGGCGCACCAGCAGCAGCGCGTCGATCACGGCCGGGTCGGCGGCGAGGTAGCCGATCCGCGCGCCGGCCATGGCGAAGGCCTTCGACATGGTGCGGGTCACGATCAGCCGCGGGCGGCCCGGGAGCAGCGTGAGCGCGGAGGGCGTGCCCGGCCGGAAGAACTCGGCGTACGCCTCGTCGATCACGACCATGCCGGGCGCCGCATCGACGACGGCCTCGACCAGCTCCATCGGCGCGGCGGTGCCGGTCGGGTTGTTCGGCGAGGTGAGGAACACGATGTCCGGCCGGTGGCGCTCGATCGCGGCCGCCGCGGCGGCCGGGTCCAGCGTGAAGTCGGCCGAGCGCGGCTCGGAGATCCAGGTCGTCCCGGTGGCCAGCGCGATCAGCCGGTGCATCGAGTAGGAGGGCTCGAAGCCCAGCGCGCTGCGGCCGGAGCCGCCGAAGCACTGCAGGATCTGCTGGATGATCTCGTTCGACCCGTTGGCGGCCCACAGGTTCCCGCCGACCAGGCCGTGCCCGAGGTACTGGGCGAGGTCCTTGCGCAGCTCCTCGGCGTCCCGGTCCGGGTAGCGGTTCGCCCCGGCGGCGGCGTGCGCGGCGGCCTCGGCGAGGTCGGCCACCAGCGCGGCGGACGGCGGGTACGGGTTCTCGTTCGTGTTCAGCAGGTACGGCACGTCCAGCTGCGGCGCGCCGTAGGGCGACAGGCCGCGCAGGTCGTCCCGGATCGGCAGGTCCCGCCAGGTGAGCACGGGCTCGGACACTCAGTCCTCCAGGGGCTGGTCGACGGGGTCGGTGCGCGGAGGCTCGACGGCGTCGGCGGCCTCCGGCCGGGCCGCGGCCGGAGCAGGCTGCTCCGGCTGGCGGCGGGCGAGCACGGCCTCGCCGTGCGCGGGCAGGTCCTCGGCGTTCGCGAGGGTGACGACGTGCGGCGCGACCTCGGCCAGCGCGGGCTCGTTGTACTCCACGATGTGGATGCCCTTGAGGAAGCTCTGCACCGACAGGCCGGAGCTGTGGCAGGCGCAGCCGCCGGTGGGCAGCACGTGGTTGGAGCCGGCGCAGTAGTCGCCGAGCGAGACCGGCGAGTAGGGGCCGACGAAGATGGCGCCGGCGTTGCGCACCCGTCCGGCCCAGACGCGGGCGTTCGAGGTCTGGATCTCCAGGTGCTCGGCCGCGTAGCCGTCCACCACGGCCAGGCCCGCCTCCAGGTCGTCCACCAGGATCAGCGCGGACTGCCGGCCGCCGAGCGCCTGGGTGATCCGCTCCCGGTGCTTGGTCGCCGCGACCCGGTTCTCCAGCTCCAGGTCGACGGCCTCGATCAGCGCGGGCGAGTCGGTGACCAGCACGGCCGCGGCCATCGGGTCGTGCTCGGCCTGGCTGATCAGGTCGGCCGCGACGTGGCCCGGGTCGGCGGACAGGTCGGCGAGGATCGCGATCTCGGTCGGGCCGGCCTCGGTGTCGATGCCGATCCGCCCCTTGAGCAGCCGCTTGGCCGCGGCGACGTAGATGTTTCCCGGCCCGGTGACGATGTCGACCGGGCGGCAGCCGGTCTCGCCCGGCCCCGACCCGTACGCGAACATGGCGATCGCCTGCGCGCCGCCGACCGCGTAGACCTCCTCGACGCCGAGCAGCGCGCACGCCGCCAGGATCGTCGGGTGCGGCAGGCCGCCGAACTCGCGCTGCGGCGGCGAGGCGACCGCGATCTGCTCCACGCCCGCGACCTGCGCCGGGATCACGTTCATCACCACCGAGGAGGGCAGCACCGCGAGGCCGCCGGGCACGTACAGGCCCGCGCGCCGGATCGGCACCCAGCGCTCCGTGACCATTCCGCCGGGCACCACGACCGTCTGCACGTCGCGCCGCTTCTGGTCGGTGTGCACCTTGCGGGCGCGCCGGATGGACTCCTCGAGCGCGGCCCTGATCTGCGGGTCGAGCCCGGTCAGCGCCTGCGCGATGGCGTCCGCGGACACCCGCAGCGAGCGCAGCCGCACGCCGTCGAACCGCTCGCCGTATTCGATCAGCGCCGCCTCGCCGCGATGGCGGACGTCTTCGCAGATCGGCCGGACGGTCTCGACGGCCGCCTCGATGTCGAACTCGGCCCGCGGCACCAGCGTGCGCACGTCGAGGTTCGCCGAACGCAGGTCCATTCCACGCAAATCGATACGGTTGATCACACAACCAGTGTAGATGCCTCTCACCCGCTGCTTGCGCGGATATCCATATGGTGAGCGAGGCGTCGGCGCCGCGGCCCGAAGGGGTTCGCCGAGCCGTGCGGATTCCCGGCTCCGCACGCCTTACGCTATGGGCATGCCGACGACGCTGCCCCTGTTCCCGCTCGGCTCGGTGCTCTTCCCCGGAGTGGTCATGCCGCTCCGCGTCTTCGAACCCAGGTACCGCCAGCTGGTCGAGGACCTGCAGGCGCTGCCCGAGGGCGCGGACCAGCGCTTCGGCGTCGTCGCCATCAAGGACGGCCGAGAGGTCGGCGAAGGCAGCGTCCGCAGCGTCTACGAGTACGGCTGCTCCGCCCAGATCTCCGCCGTCGACGCCGCCGACGACGGCTCGTACTCGCTGGTCACGACGGGAGTGGAGCGCTTCCGCGTGCTCTCCGCCGACCTGGCCGGCGCCCCGTACCCCACCGGCGAGGTCGAGTTCCTCGACGACGTCCCCGGCGAGGACGCCGACTCCCTGCGCACCCCCGCCACCGCCCAGTTCCTCGCCTACCAGCGCGCCCTCTCCGGCCTGCGCGGCGTGCGGGTGGGCCCGCTCCCCCAGCTCCCCGACGACGCGACGGTGCTCTCGTACCTGATCGCCGCCACCATGATCATCGACGTCCGCGAGAAGCACTCCCTCCTCGCCGCCGCCGACACCGCCACCCGCCTGCGCCGCGAGCAGGCCCTGCTCCGCCGCGAGGCCCTGCTGATCCAGGAGCTGCGCTCCCTGCCGGCGGTGGACCTGCTGAAGCGGGACTGAGGTCGCTTTAGTCGGTAGGCGGGGCCGGTAGCTGACGAACGACGACCGCGCTGGAACCGCGACCGACGCGAACGACTCCGCCGGTGATGTCGCCCTAGCCCCGCCCGATCGGCGCCGTCACCGCGGCCGTGAGCCGGACCAGGTCCGCCGGGGCGAGCTCGATCTCGAAGCCGCGGCGGCCGCCGGAGCAGTAGACGGCCTCGTGCTCGAGCGCCGAGTCGTCGACGACGGTGCGCAACTGCTTGCGCTGGCCCAGCGGCGAGATGCCGCCGAGGACGTAGCCGGTGGAGCGTTCGGCGGCGGCGGGGTCGGCCATGGCGGCCTTCTTGCCGCCTACCGCGGTGGCCAGGGCCTTGAGGTCGAGGGAGCCGGAGACCGGGACCACGGCGACCGTCAGCTTGCCGTCGACGTCGGCGAGCAGGGTTTTGAAGACGCGCTCGGGGACGACGCCCATCGCTTCGGCGGCCTCGGTGCCGAAGTTGCCGTTGGCGGGGTCGTGCTCGTAGCTGTGCGTCTCGAAGGGGACGCCGGCCTTCGTCAGCGCCACCGTCGCCGGGGTGCCCGCGCCCGCTGTCCTGTTCGCCGCCTTGCCGTTCTTCGCCACGGCCGCAAGATTACCGGCCGCCGCGACGGCCGCTCGCCGGACGCCGCGTCACCGCGCCGCCGGGTCCTCCGGACCTGGCGCGGTCAGGTCGACCGGGTCGGCCCAGCCGGGGAAGGACTCCGGCTGCTGCGGCTCGGGGTCGGCCGGGCCGAAGATGAGCATCAGCAGGAAGTACAGGCCGACGGCGACAGCCGGCCAGAGCCAGATGACGCCGGTCGCGCTCAGTTGCAGCGGGAGGTCGAAGGTGCCGTTGTTGGGGATGTTCTCCGCCGCCTTGACGATGGAGCCGCGGCCGGGGCCGAGCCAGGTGCCGAACCAGGCGGCGAAGTAGGCGGCGCCGATGCCGGCTCCGGCGAGGGCGAGGGCGGCGCCGACGGGGCCGCGGCGGCGGAACCAGGTGAAGGCGACGATCGCGAGCAGGATGCCGGCGACGGCGGCGCAGATGCCGAAGGTGCCGTCCTGGCCGACGAAGCCCTTGGTCTCGGCGTTCGCGTAGTAGGCGGACTTCTCTCCGTTCGAGATGCTCACCACGCCCTGCACCGTCGGCGCGATCGCGCGCCAGATCACGGCTACCAGGACCCCGGCGACCATGGACAGCGCGCCCAGCAGCAGCGCGCTCCACACCTCGCCGCGCCACCAGGGCTTCCCGGTCTCGAACGCGGGCGACGTGGGCGCTATCTCGGTACTCATCGACGACACTGTTTCACAGCTGTCTTGCGGTGTCGCGCCGGGGCGAACGAAAGAGCGAACGCCGCTCTGACGCGGTTACAGGTCGCGCCAGCGCTCGCGGGAATCGCGCGAGTCGGCCGGGGACTCGCTGAAGGCGTGCTGGGTGCGGCGCGCCCGGGTGCTCTGGGCGGCGAGCGACTCGTTGAGGCCGGAGTAGGCGGGCACGCCGGGGAGGTGGTGCCGGGTCTCGCGCAGCACCAGGGCGCGGACGTACTGCGAGACGCTCTGCCCGGCGGCGAAGGCCAGCCGCTCGAGTGCCTCGTACGTGTCCTCGCTCAGGTCCGGGATCTCGATACTCGGCATGGGAAGGACTATCGTCCCGGGCCCGCGAACGCCGCAAGGCCCGGGAGGTGAAATCTTCCGCAGTGCGCCGGACGGCAGGTCAGAGACGGATCAGCATCTTGCCGGTGTTGGCGCCGCGGAGCAGGCCGAGGAACGCGTCGACGGCGTGGTCCACGCCGTCCACGACCGTCTCCTCGGCGCGCAGCTCGCCGTCCGCGAGCCACCGCGCGGCCTGCGGCACCCAGGTCGGGGCGAGGTGCATGTGGTCCATGACGATGAAGCCCTTGAGCGTGAGCCGCTTGCCGATCGCCTGGGCCAGGTTGTCCGGTCCCGGCACCGGCGTGGTCGCGTTGTACTGCGAGATGGCGCCGCACAGCGCGATCCGGCCGCCGACGTTCGACCGGGCGATCGCCGCGCGCAGGTGGTCGCCGCCGACGTTGTCGAAGTACACGTCGACGCCCTCCGGCGCCGCCGCCTTGAGCTGGGCCTCGAGGTTGCCGAGCCGGTAGTCGATCGCGGCGTCGAAGCCGTACTCGTCGGTCAGCTTCTTGGCCTTCTCCGGGCCGCCCGCGGAGCCGATCACCTTGGACGCGCCGAGCTTCCTGGCGATCTGGCCGGCCACCGAGCCGACCGCGCCCGCGGCGCCGGAGACGAACACGACGTCGCCCTCCTTGACCGGGGCGACCTCGACCAGGCCCGCGTACGCGGTCAGGCCGGTGGTGCCGAGCACGCCGAGGTAGGCCTGCGCCGGGGCGATCTCGGTGTCCACGATCTGCGCGTGCTTCGCGGGGATGCTCGCGTACTCGCGCCAGCCGGCCATGTGCAGCACGGTCGCGCCGACCGGGATCGACTCGTCCGCGGACTCGACGACGGTGCCGACCGCGCCGCCCTCCATCGGGGCGCCGAGCTGGAACGGCGGAACGTACGACTTCACGTCGTTCATCCGGCCCCGCATGTACGGGTCCACCGAGAGCCACTCGTTGCGGATCAGCACCCGGCCGGGCTCGGGGGCGCCGACGGTGGTCTCGACGAGGGAGAAGTCGTCCTGAACCGGTTCGCCGTGCGGTCGGCGGACGAGGTGGACTTCGCGGCTGACGGTGCTCATGGCGGGGACGCTCCTTCGGGAGGGTGCGGCGGACGGGCGGGACGTTGTTCGTGCCGAGGCGGTGATGGTGGCGACGCGGGCGACGGCCGGGATCAGCTCTCGGCGGCGATCAGATCGAGGGCGTGCTGCAGATCCTCGGGATACGGCGAGGCGAACTCGACCCGGTCGCCGGTGGCCGGGTGCGCGAAGGCGAGCCGGGCGGCGTGCAGCCACTGCCGGTTGAGCCCGAGGTGCTGGGCGAGCTTGGGGTCGGCGCCGTAGGTGAGGTCGCCTACACAGGGGTGGTGCAGCGCCGACATGTGCACGCGGATCTGGTGCGTGCGGCCGGTCTCCAGCTTGATGTCCAGCAGCGTGGCCCGGCGGTACGCCTCGATCGTGTCGTAATGGGTGACCGAGTCCTTGCCGTCGGCCGTGACCGCCCACTTGTAGTCGAGCTTCGGGTGCCGGCCGATCGGGGCGTCGACGGTGCCGCTCATCGGGTCCGGGTAGCCCTGGACCAGCGCGTTGTACCGCTTGTCCACGGTGCGCTCGCGGAACGCGTCCTTCAGCACCGAGTAGGCGTGCTCCGACTTGGCGACGACCATCAGGCCGGAGGTGCCGACGTCCAGCCGGTGCACGACGCCCTGGCGCTCGGCCGCACCGGACGTGGAGATCCGGTAGCCCGCGGCGGCCAGCCCGCCGACGACGGTGGGCCCGAGCCAGCCCGGACTCGGATGCGCGGCGACCCCCACCGGCTTGTCCACGACCACGATGTCGTCGTCGTCGTGCACGATGCGCATCCCGGGGACCGGCTCGGCGACGGCGGCCGCGTCGAAGTCCTCGGCGCCGGGCGGGGGCGGGAGCTCGACCTCGAGCCACGCGCCGCCGCGCACCTTGTCGGACTTGCCCACGGACTTGAAGTCGATGGCCACCAGGCCCTGCTCGGCGAGCTCGGCGGCCTTCGTCCGGGAGAGCCCGAACATCCGGGCCAGCGCGGCGTCGACCCGTTCGCCGTGCAGGCCGTCGGGGATGGGCAGGGAGCGGGACTGGCTGGAGGTCACGCCCTCAGGATACCGGTAGGTAAGCGATCGCTCAGCCGCGTCGCGTCACTCCGGCGCGGACGGGGAGTCCGCCGGAGCGTCGGCGGGCGGGTCGGCCGGCGGCTGCGCACGGCGCTCGTCGGTGCCGTCCGGGTGCAGGCCGCGGAAGGCGAGCAGCACCATCAGCACGCCGCCGCAGGTGATCCCGGCGTCGGCCACGTTGAAGATCGCGAAGTGCGGGAACTGGATGAAGTCGACGACCCAGCCGCGGAACAGGCCGGGGGCGCGGGCGATCCGGTCGGTCAGGTTGCCGATCGCGCCGCCGAGCAGCAGGCCGAGGGCGACCGCCCAGGGCGCGCTGTACAGGCGCCGGGCCAGGCGCAGGATGACGAAGACGACGCCCATCGCGATGAGCGAGAAGACCGCGGTGTATCCCCAGCCGATGGAGAAGGCCGCGCCGGAGTTGCGCGTGTAGGTCAGCTGCAGGAAGGAGCCGAGCACGTGCACCGGCTGGCCCGGGGTGAGCTTGGCCACCACCAGGTACTTCGTGATCACGTCGAGGACGTAGACGATCCCGGCGACGGTCAGGAGTATGCCGACCCGGCGCCGGCGCGGGCCCGTCGCGGCCGCCTCGACCTCGGCGGACGAGGGCGTCCGCTGCTCGCCGTGGGACGCGCGGTCTGCGTCCTCCTGTGCTGTTTCCACCCGGCGACCTTAACAGTACAAACGTGCGCGCGTTGACCGTGTCTTGACGTGGACCGCGTCGTGACGCGGCCGGGCACCTGCGACGGGCACCCGGCCCCCCGGCCTCGGCTAGCGCCGCTCCTGCTTCTCCTTGCAGTCCTTGCACAGCGTCGCGCGCGGGAACACCTGCAGACGGGCCTTGCCGACGCCCTCGCCGCAGGACTCGCACACGCCGTAGGTGCCGGCCGCGATGCGCGCGAGGGCGCGCTCGGACTGCACCAGCATGTCGCGGGCGTTGTTGACGATGGACATCTCGTGCTCGCGCTCGAAGTTCTTCGAGCTGGTGTCGGCCTGGTCGTCGCCGGCCCCGGTGCCCGCGTCGCGCAGCAGGTCGCCGAGCGCCTGGTCGGCGGAGGCGACGTCGGCGCGCAGCCGGTCGACCTCGGCCCGCAGGTCGCCCTCGACCTCGGCGATCTCCTCGGCGGTCCACGGGTCCTCGCCGGGGCGTACCGGCAGCGACTCGAGGTCGGCCCTGGGCTTCACGGTGCGAGCGGGGGTGCGCGGGGCGCGGGCGGCGGGCGCCTTGGTCGCCGGGCGCGCGGCGGGCTTGGCCGCGGGCGCCTTCTTCGCGGTCTTGGCTGCGGGCGACGAGGCCGCCGGGGTGGCGGTGGTACGCGCGGTGGTGCTCAAGGTGCATCCCTCGCTCTCGGATCGGATCAAAAGGACCGGTCACCACCTGCGAGTGCGCGGTGGGCCGGCCGGGCTGCGGGCGGGCCGGCGCGGTCCGCGCCGTTCACCCATTCCGCATAACGGGTTACGCGGCAGATTGGTGCCCGGTCGGCCGAATCGCTAATCACGGAACGATGAAGATCTTTTTCGCCGGAACGCTGGGCCGACCGGCTGACGTTACGCTCGGCGACCATGCGGTTTCGCATGGTCGCGTCCCTAGTTCAACCCCGAAGCGCCGCGAGCCGGTCCGCCAGATCGGCCGGCGGATCCCGGACCAGCAGCACCTTGTCCCTGCTCGCGGCGCCGGTGTGCAGCGTGACGGCCGACTTGGGCAGCCCGAGCGCGGCCGCCACCGCCTCGACCGCGGCGGCCGTCGCGCGCCCGTCCACCGCGCGCTCCGTCACTGCCACGACGAGCGCCCCCGCGTCTCCGTACGACCCGCCCACTCTGGCGCGCGCCGAGCCCGAGAGGCTGACGGTCACGGCGCCCGGCTGGCCGGCCCGGCCACGCGGCGACCAGCCGGGCTTGACCCGGATGGCGATCTTCACGGCGGCTTCCATGCGGAAAATCTAATCGCGCGAGAAGCGTTCCACGAGGCCGTACACTGGAGCCCTGCGGATCGCGACGGCGACGACGGGGCCATCACCCCCGAGCCGCCGGAAGAACGGGAGCCTTGCCGGGCTCCTCAGTAGAACCGGCCTTTCCGCGAGTTGAGTGGGCGCGGAAGCCGGGCACGGCCGCCGCGCCAAGGAGGGTGGTACCGCGGGACGCCGTCTGCAGGACGCGCGCTCGTCCCTTCGTGACCGATGCTGCGAAAGCCTCGCAGCACGCGACGAGCCGCGGAGGGGCCCGCCCATGTACCGACCCGTACCCGCCAAGGCGGACCTGGTCGCCCTCGAACACGAGGTGCTCGACCTGTGGCGCCGTGAGTCCGTCTTCCGGAAGTCGCTCGACGCGACCGCGGACGGACCGCGCTGGACCTTCTACGAGGGCCCGCCGACCGCGAACGGCATGCCCGGCACCCACCACGTCGAGGCGCGCGTCTTCAAGGACGTCTTCCCGCGCTTCAAGACGATGAAGGGCTACCGCGTCGAGCGGCAGGGCGGCTGGGACTGCCACGGCCTGCCGGTCGAGCTCGCCGTGGAGAAGGAGCTCGGCTTCACCGGCAAGAAGGACATCGAAGAGTACGGAATCGCCGAGTTCAACGAGAAGTGCCGCGAATCGGTCAAGCGGCACGTCGGCGAGTTCGAGAAGCTCACCGAGCGCATGGGCTACTGGGTGGACCTGTCCAAGGCCTACTGGACCATGAACCCCTCGTACATCGAGTCGGTGTGGTGGTCGCTCAAGCAGATCTTCGACAAGGGCCTGCTGGTCCAGGACCACCGCGTCGCGCCGTACTGCCCGCGCTGCGGCACCGGCCTGTCCGACCACGAGCTCGCGCAGGGCTACGAGACCATCGTCGACCCGTCCGTGTACGTGCGGATGCCGCTCACCTCGGGCCCGCTCGAAGGCCGGGCCGCGCTGCTGGTGTGGACGACCACCCCGTGGACCCTGCCGTCCAACACGGCCGTCGCGGTTCACCCGGACGTGGCCTATGTGGCGATGACCGACGGCGCCGAGACGCTGGTCGTGGCCGAGCCGCTGGTCGAGAAGGCGCTCGGCGAGGGCTGGGAGCAGGTCGGCCCGGCGTACACCGGCCGCGAGATGGAGCGCTGGTCCTACCAGCGTCCGTTCGAGCTGGTCGAGTTCCCGACCGACGTCCCGACGCACTACGTCGTGCTCGGCGAGTACGTCACCACCGAGGACGGCACCGGCCTGGTCCACCAGGCCCCCGCGTTCGGCGAGGACGACCTCAAGATCTGCCGCGGCTACGGCCTGCCGGTGGTCAACCCGATCCGCCCGGACGGGACGTTCGACGAGTCGGTGCCACTGGTCGGCGGCGTCTTCTTCAAGAAGGCGGACGAGCGCCTGGTCGCGGACATGCGCGACCGCGGCGTGCTCTTCCGGCACCTCGAGTACGAGCACTCCTACCCGCACTGCTGGCGCTGCCACACCGCGCTGCTCTACTACGCGCAGCCGTCCTGGTACATCCGGACCACCGCCATCAAGGACGCGCTGCTGCGCGAGAACGAGGCGACGAACTGGTACCCGGAGAACGTCAAGCACGGCCGCTACGGCGACTGGCTGAACAACAACATCGACTGGGCGCTCTCCCGCAACCGGTACTGGGGCACGCCGCTGCCGATCTGGCGCTGCGCGGAGGGCCACCTCACATGCGTCGGCTCCCTCGGGGAGCTCGGCTCGCTGGCCGGGCGCGACCTCGCGGACCTGGACCCGCACCGCCCGTTCATCGACGAGGTCACGTTCGCGTGCCCGGCGAAGGACGGCGACGAGCCCTGCGGCGCCGCTGCCGAGCGCGTGCCGGAGGTCATCGACTGCTGGTACGACGCCGGCTCGATGCCGTTCGCGCAGCGCGGCTACCCGCACGTCGACGGCTCCGTCGAGGAGTTCGACGCCTCCTACCCGGCGGACTTCATCTGCGAGGCGATCGACCAGACGCGCGGCTGGTTCTACACGCTGATGGCGATCGGCACGCTGGTGTTCGATCAGTCCTCGTACAAGAACGTGCTCTGCCTGGGCCACATCATGGCCGAGGACGGGCGGAAGATGTCCAAGCACCTGGGCAACATCCTGGAGCCGATCCCGCTGATGGACCGGCACGGCGCCGACCCGCTGCGCTGGTTCATGCTGGCCGGCGGCTCGCCGTGGTCGGCGCGCCGGGTGGGCGACGGGACGATCCAGGAGGTCGTGCGCAAGACGCTCGGCACCTACTGGAGCACCGTGGCCTTCCAGGCGCTCTACGCGCGGGCCGGGAACTGGACGCCGTCCGCGGCCGACCCCGCGGTCGAGGACCGGCCGGTGCTGGACCGCTGGGTGCTCTCGGAGCTCAACCGCCTGGTCAGGGACGTGGACGCGGCGCTGGAGGACTTCGACACCCAGCAGACCGGCAAGCTGCTCGCGAGCTTCGTCGAGGACCTGTCGAACTGGTACGTGCGGCGCTCCCGGCGGCGGTTCTGGAAGGCGGAGCCGGCCGCGCTGGCGACGCTGCACACCGTGCTGGACACGCTGACCCGGCTGATGGCCCCGCTGGTGCCGTTCATCACCGAGCGGGTCTGGCAGGACCTGGTGCGCCCGGTGACGCCGGAGGCCCCGGAGTCGGTGCACCTGGCCGCGTGGCCGGTCGCCGACGAGGGCGCGATCGACGACCGGCTGCAGGCGCAGATGGCGATGGTGCGGCGGCTGGTCGAGCTCGGCCGGGCCACCCGCGCCGAGTCCGCGGTGCGCACCCGGCAGCTGCTCGGCCGGGCCCTGGTCGGCGCGAGCGGCTGGGCGGAGCTCGGCGAGGAGCTGCGCGCGCAGATCGCCGAGGAGCTCAACGTGCAGAGCACCGAGGCGCTCAGCGAGGCCGCTGGCGACCTGCTGCAGTACAGCGCGAAGGGCAACTTCCGCGCTCTCGGCAAGCGGTTCGCGAAGCGGACGCCGCTGGTGGCCAACGCCATCGCGGCGGCGGACGCGGCCGAACTGGCGGCGGCGCTGCGCTCCGGCGGCGCGGCCACGGTCACCGTCGAGGGAGAGCCGGTCGAGGTGACGGCCGAGGAGGTCGTCGTCACCGAGACCCCGAAGGAGGGCTGGGCGGTCGCCACCGCCGGCGGCGAGACCGTCGCGCTGGATCTGACGATCACTCCGGAGCTCAAGCTCGCCGGCCTCGCCCGCGACGCCGTGCGGCTGATCCAGGAGGCGCGCAAGACCAGCGGCCTCGACGTCTCGGACCGGATCACGCTGCGCTGGTTCGCGACCGACGCCGACACGGCCTCGGCTCTGACGGCGCATCAGTCCACGATCGCCGAGGAGGTGCTGGCCGTGGAGTTCGCCGCGGACGGCGCGGCGCTCGGCGCGGACGCCTTCCGGGACGAGGAGCTCGGCCTGGAGTTCACGGTCGCCAAGGCCTGATTCGGCGGCCTGATCGCAACGCCGCCTGTCGGCTCGGCTCTCAGCCGGCCCGGCAGGCGGCGGAGACCGAGGAGGCGGTCACATGGTTCTGATCGCCGTTGATCACGCTGATGTCGGTCAGCGTCAGCCGGATCACTCCGTCGGGCGCACTCAGGTTCTCGAGGTCCGCGTTGGCCACGAACGCGCCCTTGTTCTCCGCCTGGTCGATCCGGAAGCGGTTCTCCGAGCCTCCCGCCGCGATCTGGTAGACCGCGAAGCCGGACGAGGGATCGGCGTTCGCGATGTAGATCTTCAGCGTGCAGGTCACCGGCCGTTTGAAGTCGAAGGACCAGTCGGCGCTCGACCCGGATTTCGCGCTTTTGCCCGATTTGCGAAAAGCGTCCGCCGCGCCGCCGCACGCCGGATCGCCGCCGTGGACGTCGGTCTCCAAACTGCCGGATGTGACGGAAAACACAGCCCATTTCGTGCTCGGGCACCCCACTCCGGCCACGACGGTGCCCCCGGCGAACGCCGTCGCGCCCGCGGACTGCTTCGCCGAGGACGTGGTTCCGGCCGTGGCCGGCAGCGTCGCGGAACCGGACGCGGTGTGCTCGGGCCGGCCGAACGCCTCGACGGCGAACCAGCTGCTCACACCCAGCGCGGCGGCGAGTAGGGCCGCGAGGATGCCGATCGCGCGCCGCCGCCGTCGAAGGACCGGAAGGCGATCACCGGTCGGGGCGGCGGAACGTCGGGCGGGTTCGGATGTGCGCCCGGGCTCGGGAAGCGACGGCGTGACGACGGTCTGGGCCGCGGCCGAGACGGGGTCCGGCAGGATCGGCTCGGCCGGCGGGACCGTCCCGCGTCGGGTGAGGCGGTCGACGATGCGCAGGCCCGCGGCGGCCACCGCCTCGGGGCGGGGTCGGTCCGCGGGGTTCCGCGCCAGGCAGTCGGCGACGAGTTCGCGCAGTTCGCCCGGCACGCCGTCGAGGTTCGGCTCGCCGTGCACGATCCGGTAGACGACCGATGCCGGGTCGCCGCCGGAGTACGGCGAGAGGCCGCAGGTCGCGAAGACCAGCACCGCGCCGAGCGCGAAGACGTCCACGGCCGGGCCGACCGTGCGCGGATCGACGATCTGCTCGGGGGCCATGTAGCCGGGCGTGCCCATGGTCCAGCCGGTCACGCTCAGGGTGGTGGAGTCGGCGGTGCGGGCGATGCCGAAGTCGACGACGCGCGGGCCGTCGGGGGCCAGGATGATGTTCGCGGGCTTCAGGTCGCGGTGCACGACGCCCGCGGCGTGGATCGTGGCGAGGGCGCCGGCCACGCCGACCGCGAGCCCGGCGGCCGCATGGGCCGGGAACGGGCCGCGCTGGGCCACCAGGCGATCCAGCGTCGGGCCCTCGATGTACTCGGTGACCAGCCAGGGCGGGTCGGCGTCCGGGTCCCCGTCGAGCACCCGGGCCGTTCCCTCGCCCTCGACCCTGCGCGCGGCGGCCAGTTCGCGCCGGAACCTCGCGCGCGCCGTGGCGTCGTCGGTGTGCGAGAGCACCTTGAGGGCGACCGGCTGGGCGCCCTGCGCGGCCCTGTGGCGGGCCAGGAACACCCGGCCCATGCCGCCCTGCCCGAGTACCGCCTCGACGCGGTACGGGCCCACCGCCGCCGGATCGCTCTCCCGCGGCTCCCGTAGCGCGGACGCCGCGTAGCCCGCGCTCGCCGCCGCGAGCGCCGCCCGCCAGTCCGCGGCCGTCTCCTGACCCACAGGGGCAGTGAAGCAGCCGTACGGGGCGGTGCGCCAGAGCGCACTTTCTGTGAGAGCATGAATACGGCTAGTATTGACGCCGGGTCAGGAACCGCGTGCGGGGCCGTATACCCGTCATTCGGCGAGCCCTCCGGGAGCCGCGGTACCACGCCGGACCGCGAGCCCCCGGAGCGTGCGCCGAATGCCGAGGGGTGAATCAGGTGGATCAGGTGGAGCCGGCCGGGAGCCGAGCCGTCAGCTGTCGGGGTCCTCGTCGATGAGGAAGCCGCGCATCGGGGAGGGCGCCTGCGGGATGCCCGGGTTCGGCTGCGGCGGGACGCCGGGCCGGATCGGGGCCATCGTCTGGGTCATCTGGCTCATCGAGCCGGCCATGGCGGGAGCCGGACCGGGCATGCCCGGGTTCGGCACGGCCGCGGCGTAGCTCGGCTGCGGGCCGGACTGGCCGAGGCCGGGCATCATGCCCACGCCGGAGGAGCCGAGGCCGCCCATCCCGGGAACGGGCTGCGGCTGCGGGACCTGCGGGGCCTGGAC
The DNA here is from genome assembly GCF_018139625.1 of Actinospica acidithermotolerans. GTDB lineage: Bacteria > Actinomycetota > Actinomycetes > Streptomycetales > Catenulisporaceae > Actinospica > Actinospica acidithermotolerans. The sequence continues at coordinate 27,712 of NZ_JAGSOH010000060.1, forward strand.
CGGCGGGGCGGACTGGGCCGCCGCCGAGGTGCCCGGGCCGAGCTGCGGCACGCCGCCGCCGAACGAGGAGCTCGAGCTGCGCGCCAGGGCGGAGTCGTCGCTGCTGTTCGACTCGAGCTGCCGCATCTGGCTCTCCAGGTACGACTTGAGCCGCTGCCGGTACTCGCGCTCGAAGGCGCGCAGGTCCTCGACCTTGCGCTCCAGCGAGGCGCGGGCCTGCTCCAGCGTGCCCATCGCGACGCGGTGCTTCTCCTGCGCGTCCCGCTCCAGCGCCTCGGCCTTGCTGCGGGCCTCGCGCTCGAGACCGTCGGCCCGGGTGCGGGCCTCGCCGACGATCTTGTTGGCCTCGTTGCGCGCCTCGGCGATCGCCTGGTCGGCCGTCTGCTGCGCCAGCGCCAGCACGCGCGCGGCGGAGTCGCCGCCCGGCGCCTGCGGGAACTGGGGCTGCTGCGGCACCGCCATGGCCATCGGCATCGGGGCGGGCAGCTGCGGAGGTATGGGCTGCGGCTCGCGACGCTGCGGCATCCGGTCCATGGGCACCGGGGAGCGGTCCATCGGGCCAGGCCCACCCCGATCCATCGGACCGGATTGCTGCGCGGCCTGCTGCTGGGCCTGCTGCGCCTGTTGCTGGGCCTGGGCCGCGGCACGGGTCGCCGCTGCCAGCTTGGCGCGCAGCTCCTCGTTCTCCCGCAGCAGACGGGTCAGCTCCGCCTCCACCTCGTCCAGGAAGGCATCGACTTCTTCCTCGTCGTAGCCCTCGCGGAGGCGGACTGTAGTGAACTGCTTGTTGTGCACATCCTCGGGGGTCAACGGCATCTCTTCACCTCGGCGTGGTCGTCGGCGTACCGGACAGACAATATCTCGTGTCCTGGCTGTTATGTATCGTCAGATCGTCCCTCAGATCGTCCCCACGAACTGGATCGCCAGGAACAGGATGATCACCAACAGCAAGAACGCCAGGTCGAGCGCCAGACCGCCGATCCGCAACGGCGGGATGTACCGCCGCAGAAACTTCAGCGGCGGATCGGTGGCGGTATAGGCGGACTCCACGGCAACCAGCATGACACCGTGCGGATCGTAAGAGCGGGCGAATTGGAAAACCCACGTCATCACGAGCCGGAACATGAGCAGGATCCAGTAGACCCAGAGCACCACCGTGACCACCTGGATCGCCACGTGCCCCATCTCCCGCACCGTTCCTTCCGGACCGCCGTCACCCGCGGCGCCCGTCCGGACACCGTCGGTCAGCTCTGGTTGAAGAACCCGCCCTCTGCGATGCGGGCCTTGTCCTCGGCCGTCACATCGACGTTAGCAGGTGAGAGCAGAAACACCTTCTGCGTCACCCTCTCGATGCTTCCCCGCAGGCCGAAGACCAAGCCCGCCGCGAAGTCGACCAGGCGCTTCGCGTCCGGGTCGCCCATCTCGCTGAGGTTCATGATCACCGGGGTGCCGTCGCGGAAGTGCTCGCCGATGGTGCGCGCGTCGTCGTAGCGCTGCGGGTGCAGGGTGGTGATCCGGTAGGGCTCCCCGCCGCCGGATCCGTTGCGCTCGTAGGAGTCCGGCAGCACCGCGACCGTGGTCGGCCGGATCGAGGAGGCGGACGGGCGGGCCGGCACCGGGACCGCGTTGCGCCGCGGCTGCTCGGCCAGGAACAGCGGTCGCACCTCCTGCTCGGCGGCGGAGGACTGCGCCTGGCGCGGCGTCGCGGACTCGCTGTAGCGCGGCGGCTGCTGGGCGAAGCGCGGGACGAACTCCTCCTCGCGCTCCTCCGGCGCCGACTCGGCGTGCGGCTGCTCGGGCTCGGCCGACTCGTAGTCGTCCTCGTCGTACGCGTAGGGGTCCTCCCCCTCGGACAGACCGAGGTAGACGGCCGTCTTCTTGATGAATCCGGGCATTGACCCGTCCTTCCGTCTCATCCTGGTCGTCGCGCCGACTAGGTTCGGTGTGCCAGTCAGCGGGTGATCGGCTTTACCCAAGAAACCGTCTCAAATCACGACGTTACCGCAGTCGCGGCCTGCCGCCGAGCAACGCGGTCCCGATCCGGACGTGTGTCGCACCCGCCGCGACCGCGGCCTCGAGATCGCCGCTCATCCCTGCCGAGAGTGACACGGCGTCAGGGTGGGCGCCACGCAGTTCCCCCGCGAGGGCGGCGAGACGCTCGAACGCCGGTTCCGGCGGCGACCCGAGCGGGGCCACGGCCATGAGCCCGGCCAGGCGCAACGCATCGGTTCCGGCCACCGCGTCGGCCAGCTCGAGCACCTCCTCCGGATGCGCGCCGCCCCGGCCCGAGCCGTCGCGTACCGCCTCCGGATCCAGGTTGACCTGCACGAACGCGCGGATCTCGCGCTGCGCCCGAACCGCCGCCTTATCCAGCGCGGCGACCAGAGAGAGCCGATCGACCGACTCGACGACGTCGGCGTAGGAGACGACTGATTTGACCTTGTTGGTCTGGAGTTGACCGATGAAATGCCATTCGGGCGCGGGAATCGACGCCACGTCGGCAAAATCCGACACCAGCGCCTCGGCCACCTCCTTCGCCTTCGCCGACGCCTCCTGGTCCCGGTTCTCGCCGAGCACGCGCTGCCCGAGCCGCAGCAACTCGAGAACATCAGAGGCCGGACGGAACTTGGTGACGGCGACGAGCGTCACCTCCTCGGCGCCGCGCCCGGCCGCGGCGCACGCGGCGGCGATCCGCTCGCGGACGGCGGCGAGGTTCGCGGCGATCTCGGCGGCCCGATCCGCCATCAGGCGGCGTCCGCGGCGTCGGCCAGCCAGACGAATCCGGCGAACCGGCCGGTCGCGCCCTCGCGCCGGTAGGAGTAGTGGTCCTTGGACTCCATCGCGCAGATCTCCGAGCGGTGGCCGTGCTCCGGGGCGATTCCGGCGGCGGCCAGCTGCGCCCAGACCCCGCCGGGCACGTCCACCGCGGGGGTTCCCCAGCTCGTGGTGGCGAAGGACTCCGGCACCCGGGCCGCGACGTCGGCGCGCATCGCCTCCGGCACTTCGTAGCAGGACCCGCACACGGCCGGTCCGGTGTACGCGATGATCCGGGCGGGTTCGGCGCCCAGCGAGACCATCCTCGCGACGGTCGCGGGGACCACGCCGGCGGCCATCCCGGGGCGGCCCGCGTGCGCGGTGGCGACGATCCCGGCCTCCGGATCGGCCAGCAGCACGGGAGTGCAGTCGGCGACCATGATGGCCAGGCCGAGCCCCGGCACGGCGGTGACGCTGGCGTCCGCCTCGGGCCGCTCGGCGTCCGCCCACGGCTCCTCGGCCACGGCGACCTCGGCGCCGTGAACCTGCGTCAGATACAGCACGCGCTCGGGATCGAGCCCGAGCCCGGTCGCGGCGAGCCCGCGGTTGCGCAGCACCGCCGCCGGATCGTCGCCGACGTGGTCGGCGAGATTGAGCGAACCGTAGGGCGCCGCGCTGACGCCGCCGTGCCGGTCCGAGAAGGCGAAGCGGACCCGGCCGTGCTCGTAGATCTCCACGGAACCGAGCCTATCCGCTCGCCCGTGCCGCCGCCGCCCCGCACGTCGTGAAACGGAACCGGCCGTGCTCGAAGACGCTCTGGACCTCCACGGAGCCGGCCCGAAGCGCGGCTACTAGTTGATGTTCTTCAGGAAATCGGGGATGTCGATGTCGTCCTCGGCCCGGGTCGGCGGGATCGTCGGCAGCTGCGCGGTGCTGGCGTTCTCGTCGTGCTCCGGCGCCCCCTTCGTGGTGCCGAGCATCCCGTCGTGCACGTTCGTCGACCCCGGCTCGACCTTCTCGGCGTGCGTGATCACCGGCTCGCGGCGCTTGGTCGGCTGGCCGCCGTCGAAGCCCGCGGCGATCACGGTGACCCGCACCTCGTCGGCGAGCCCGTCGTCGATCACGGCGCCGAAGATGATGTTCGCGTCCTGGTGCGCCGCCTCGGAGACCAGCTGCGCGGCCTCGTTGATCTCGAACAGGCCCAGGTCGGAGCCGCCGGAGATGGACAGCAGCACGCCGCGCGCGCCGTCGATCGAGGCCTCGAGCAGCGGCGAGGAGATCGCCATCTCGGCCGCGGCCGTCGCCCGGTTCTCGCCGCGGGCCGAGCCGATGCCCATCAGCGCGGAGCCGGCCTCGGACATGACGGACTTGACGTCGGCGAAGTCCAGGTTGATCAGGCCCGGCGTGGTGATCAGGTCCGTGATGCCCTGGACGCCGCTGAGCAGCACCTGGTCGGCGGACTTGAAGGCGTCCAGCACGGTGGCGCCCGGCGCGGAGATGGACAGCAGCCGGTCGTTCGGGATGACGATGAGGGTGTCGACCTCCTCGCGCAGCGCGGCGATGCCCTCCTCGGCCTGCGTCGCGCGGCGGCGGCCCTCGAAGGTGAACGGCCGGGTCACCACGCCGATGGTGAGCGCGCCGAGCGAACGCGCGATGCGGGCCACCACCGGCGCGCCGCCGGTGCCGGTGCCGCCGCCCTCGCCGGCCGTCACGAACACCATGTCGGCGCCCTTGATGACCTCTTCGATCTCCTCGGCGTGGTCCTCGGCGGCCTTCTTGCCCACCTCGGGATTGGCGCCCGCGCCCAGCCCGCGCGTCAGTTCGCGCCCGACGTCGAGCTTGACGTCCGCGTCGCTCATCAGCAGCGCCTGCGCGTCGGTGTTGATCGCGATGAACTCGACACCCTTGAGTCCGACCTCGATCATCCGGTTGATCGCGTTGACGCCGCCGCCGCCGATGCCCACGACTTTGATGACGGCGAGGTAGTTCTGGGGTGCACCCACGATTCGAAGGCCTCTCGCGCTGGTGAGTTGTTCGCCGCGGCGCGCGGTCAGCGGCCGCGCACACGGTCCAGTCAAGAACTGTATCGCCCCTGACGGCCGTCAACATCATCTAGATGACTCGATCGACGAAACGACAGTAGGTCGGACAGTGCTCACCCCGCAACGAACACGCCGAAACTCACCCCACCGCAGTTTCGCTGATTCCTTGACGCTTCAACGCATTATCAGCTTATTTTATGACATTGCCGGAGCATCAGGTGCGCTCACATCGTAGTGCCTGCCGCCGCCGATGCGCAGCAGCGCCACGAGATCCCGCGCTTTGTCGACGGCGTCGTCACCACCGCCCCAATTCACCGTCGCGCCGTCGGTGAATCGCAGCGTGATGGCATACGGATCAGACGCCGTGATCGCGGAGATCTGCTTCGAGACGCCCGACGGCAGGGCCCGCAGCGCGGCGAGCGCGCCGGGGACGACGTCGGCCGCCTTCGCCGGGGCCGAGACCGTGATGACCGGCAGGCCCTTCGACGGCTTCGCCACCTGCCCGAACACGACGCCGCCGCTGTCGACGACCTGATATCCCCGCGCGTCGGGAACGAGCGCGGCGGGCTGCCTCTCGGTGACCGTGATGACGACCGTTCCCGGCCAGTCCTTGCGCACATTCGCGGAGGCGACCTGCGGAATCCGCTCGATGCGGGCGGCCGCCGCGGCGGTGTTCAATGCGGCCATCGGGCCGCCGCTGCCGATCTGAGCCGCCGTCAATACCTGCGCGGCGGTAATACTTTTCACTCCGGCCACTTTGATACCGCGCACGGCGATCAGCGAAGTGTGCCAGAGCAGCAGATAGCCGATCAGGGCGAGCAGGCACGCGGCCACCGTGAGCGTCACCGAAAGCCGGCGCCAGCGGGCGCGCGCCCGCAGCCGGGCGGCGTAAAGCCGGGCCGGCAGATCGGAGACGCGCTGCGCGCCCTCGGTCAAAGCTAACCCCGGTTCTCGGCGCGGGCGCGCAGCAGGTCGAGCAGCTTCGGGCCCACGGTGGTGATGTTGCCCGCGCCGCCGGTCACGACCAGGTCGCCCGGCCGCGCCCAGCCGGCCAGCAGCGCGGGGACGTTCGCCGTCTCCGGCTCGAAGACGACCTGCTCGGCGGGCAGCGGCACGTCCTGCGCGATGACCGAGCCGGTCACGCCCGGGATCGGGTCCTCGCCGGAGCCCGGGTAGACCTCGAGCACCGCGACCAGGTCCGCGGCACCGAGCGGGGCGCCGTACTCGCGCAGGAACGCCCGCGCGCGGGAGTAGCGCTGCGGCTGGAACGCGACGATCAGCCGGCCGTCCCCGGCCAGCTCGCGATACGCGGCGAGGGTGGCGGCGATCTCGGTCGGGTGGTGCATGTAGTCGTCGTAGACGCGCACTCCCCCGGCCTCGCCGATCAGCTCCATCCGGCGGCGCGCGCCGGTGAAGTGGGCGAGCGCCTTGGCGGCGGAGGCGCGCTCGACGAACGCGGACAGAACGGTCACGGCCGCCGCCGCGTTTTCCACGTTGTGACGGCCCGTCATGTTCAGGTCGAGTTCCGTGTCACCCGCGAGACGCGCCTTCGAGCTACCGCTCGCCAGGGTGACGTCCGTGATGCGCACATCCGCGTTCTCCGCGACGCCGTAGGTGAGCACCTTGATCCCCTTGGCGCGGGCGTGCTCGATCGAGATCCGGGCGCCGGCGTCGTCGACGCAGGCCACGAGCGTGCCACCGGGCTTGATCTTGTCGACGAAGCCCTTGAAAGCCTCGTACACGGCATCGACGGACTCGAAGTAGTCCGGGTGGTCAAGCTCGACGTTCGTGATGACGGCGATGTCCGGCTCGTAGTGCGTGAACGTGCCGTCCGACTCGTCCGCCTCCGCGACGAAGACCTCGCCCTTGCCCGCGTGCCCGCTGACGCCGGTCGCGCCGATCTCGCCGCCGATGATGTACGAGGGGTCGAGACCGAGCTCGGCCAGCGCGACGGCGAGCATGGAGGTCGTCGTCGTCTTGCCGTGCGTGCCCGCGACGAGCACCGAGGTGCGGCCGACCATCAGCGAGCCGAGCGCCGTGGCCCGGTGGATGACGCGCAGGCCGCGCTCCTTGGCCGCGAGGACCTCGACGTTGTCCGCGCGCAGGCCGGTCGAGACGACGACGGTGTCCACGCCGTCGAGGTTCTCGGGGCGCTGGCCGATCGTGACGAGCGCGCCGTCGCGCTCGAGCTCGTCGAGGGGCACCGTGCGCTTGATGTCGCTGCCGGAGACGGGCAGGCCGCGCTCCAGCGCGACGCGCGCGACCGGCGCCATGCCGACGCCGCCGATGCCGACGAAGTGGATCCGCCCCAGCTCCTCGGCCGGGGGCAGCGGGTCGAGCAGCTGGTGGTAGAGGTCGTGGATGTTGCTCACTGGTCCGCCTCCGCAGTCACGGTCGCTTCCGCCGCCACCATCGCCTCCGCCATCTCCGCAGCGCCGCCGCGCACCGCCTCGTACACCAGGTCCACCAACGCCTCGTCACCGTTCCGCCGCCCGAACTCGGCGGCGGCCTTACCCATCTCGTCCAGCTTCTCGCGATCGGCGAGCAGCGGCAGCAGATTCGCCGCCAGCCACGCCGGCGTGAGCTCCTCGTCCTCCACCAGCAGCCCGCCGCCCGCGCGCACCACCGGCGCCGCGTTCAGCCGCTGCTCGCCGTTGCCGATCGGCAGCGGCACGTACACCGCGGGCAGGCCGACCGCCGCGAGCTCGGAGCAGGTCATCATGCCGCCGCGGCAGAGCATCGCGTCCGCCGCCGCGTACGCCAGATCCATCCGATCCAGGTACGGTACGCGCACGTACGGCGCCCCGCTCACCGGGAACTCGACGTCGTCGCGCCACGCGCCGCGGCCGAGCGCGTGCAGGATCTGCACCCCGGCCGCGGAGAACTGCTCGGCCGCGTCCTCGATCGCCTCGTTGAGCCGCCGCGCGCCGAGCGAGCCGCCGGAGACCAGCAGCGTCACCGCGTCCTTGCGCAGCCCGAAGAACTCGATCGCCTCCTCGCGCCGGGCCCGCCGGTCGAGCTCGGAGATCATCCGGCGCAGCGGCACGCCCAGGTACCGTCCGCCGCTCAGCCGGCAGTCCGGCGAGCCCGTCGCGATCCACTCCGTCATCCGGGCGCCGATCCGGTTGGCGAGCCCCGGACGCACGTTCGCCTCGTGCACCACGATCGGCACCGAGCGGCGCCGCGCGGCGAAGTAGGCGGGCAGCGCGACGTGGCCGCCGAAGCCGACGACGATGTCCGCACGCGCCTTGTCCAGCACATCGACCGTCCGGCGTACCGTCCCGGCCAGCCGCGAGGGGACGGTGAACACGTCGATCGTCGGCTTGCGCGGCATCGGCACGGCCGGGATCAGCTCGAGCGGATAGCCGCGTGCCGGGATCAGCCTGGTGTCCAGGCCGCCGCGGGTGGTGCCGATGCAGGTGATCTCGTTCCGGGCGTCCCGGCGGCACAGGGCGTCGGCGAGCGCGAGAGCCGGCTCGATATGCCCGGCGGAGCCGCCGCCGGCCAGCACCACGTGCAGCGGAGCGTCTTCGGTCACAAGGTGTTTCCCAACTTCTCGGCGGCGCGAGCGCGGGCCTTCGGAGTGCGCGAGCCGAGCTTAGCGGGTGCCGACGCGTCGGAGGAGGGGCCATCGGAGGGGCCGTCCCTCAGGTCCTCGACCTCCCCGTTGCGGTACTGCGTGCGGGCGAAGGAGAGCAGCATGCCGACGGCGGCCAGGGAGGGAAGCAGCGACGAGCCGCCGTAGGAGACGAAGGGCAGCGGCACGCCCGCGATCGGCAGCACGCCGAGCACCGCGCCGAGGTTGATCAGCGTCTGCGCCATCAGCCAGCCGGTCACGGCGGCCGAGGCGAGCCGGATGAACCCGTCCTGCGCACTGACCGCTATCCGCAGCCCGGAGTACCCGACGACGACGAACAGCGAGAGCACGGCCAGCGCCCCGAACAGCCCCATCTCCTCGCCGACGATCGCGAAGATGAAGTCGGTCTGCGCCTCGGGCAGCTGCCCCCACTTCTCCCGGCTGGCGCCGAGCCCGACCCCGAACCACCCGCCGGAGGACAGCGCGCTGAACCCCTGCGCCGCCTGGTACCCGGTACCGGAGGGGTCGGCGGAGGAACTCGACAGGAACTCCGTGAACCGCCGCACCCGGCTGGGCCGGATCAGCACCGCGAGCGTCGCCAGCCCCGCCGCGCCGCCGGTCAGAATGGTGAAGAGGCGAGCTGGCGCCCCGACCACGAACAGCAGGCTGAACGCGATGGCCCCGATGACCATCGACGTACCCATGTCGCCGCCGAGCATGACCAGTCCGATGATCAGCCCGCACATCGGCAGCAGCGGCACGATCAGGTGGTCCCACGTCGTGAGCCGCTTCTGCTTGCGGTCCAGCAGATCCGCGCCCCAGAGCACGAGCGCGAACTTCGCGAACTCGCTCGGCTGCAGCGTCAGCGGCCCGAGCACCAGCCAGTTCTGGTTGCCGCCGGTCGACACCTGCCCGAACGCGAGCACCGCGACCAGCAGCAGCAGCGTGACGATCAGCAGCGGATACGCCATCAGCCGGTACACCCGCACCGGCAGCCGCGCCGCCACGATCAGCAGCGGCACCCCGATCGCCGCCGAAGCCGCCTGCTTCGCGATCGTCCCCAGCTCCGGCTTCCCGGTGACCAGGTTGTTGGTGGTCGACGCCGAGTAGACCTCGATCAGCCCGATCCCCACCAGCAGCGTCGTGGCCCCGATGAGCATGAAGTACGGCGCCATCGGGTGTCGCAGCCACTGCCGGGCCTGCCCCAGCCCGGTGCGCGCCCACACCACCACACCCATGCCTGCGCCGCCCAACCTTTCCACCGCCCCTGACCTTCGCGAGGTTAGCGCATCACCCCGCACAGAGCGGTCACCGCCACGGGATTCCGCGACGGCGACCGCTCCGAGGCAGCCACGAAGGTGAGGCGGCGTCAGCCGAACAGCTCGTCCGCGGCGCTGACATGCAGCGCCATCCGCAGCCAGCGGCGCAGCAGCTCCCGGTCGTGGACTGCGAGGATCCGCTCGCGCTGCGCGTCGGTGACCTCGATCTCCCGGTCCTCGAGCACGATGAGGATGGACTCGGCTTCGCCCTTGGCCTCGGCCGCGTCCTCGACCTTCCGCAGCACCTCGCCGAAGACCGGGTTCGCGCGCATGCTCTCTTCATCGGTCGTCATGAGCAGCATGAGTTCTTTCCACTTCTGTGCGAGTACCGGCTCGATGAGCGCGGACTGGATCTCCAGGGCGAGTTTGGTGCGCATTTCCTCGTCGGTCTGGTGGACCGCTTTCGCCAGCGGCTCCAGTATGCCAAGGATGCTCCGGTCCCTGCCATGCGTGATGACGCCGAACACGGCGAGCATCAGGTCCGCGTCGCTGATCGGACCTTTCAGCACCGGGACCTCGTCCGGACCGAGCACGAGAGGACGGACCACGCAGGTCTGCCAGAACTCCGTCCTGATCGTGATCGGACGTGCGGCCCAGTCCGCCGTAGCGCGATCGTTGCAGACGATGACGAGGACGACCGGCATCTCGTGGCGGTCGTGCAGGCTGGTGACGTACTGCGGCCACCGGATTCGCTTCTCCTCTGGCCGTCCCTGCTGAGCCTCGAATATGAGGACGAACTCGTCGCCCTCCTTCGTTCGCGCCTTCACCACCGAGTCCGCTTGGCGCGGAACCGGATCGAGCATCGTGACGTCCCCGGAGAGATCCTCGGTCGCCACGATGTCGGGGAACGTGGTGAACCCGACAGCGCGGAAGAGCTGATCGATGCTCTCCGGTCGGTCACGGAAGTAGTGATGCATCGCTTCATGCGATGGGGTAACCATGCGCCAGACCGTAAGAGCGGTTTTTGACCTTCGCCTTTTCGGCGCCGGGCACTTCCGTGACGCACTTCCTCTTGAGTTATTCGTGCGACGCATGTGACTTCGGTTGTGATCAGACCGCAACCTGCGAGGTCAGCCCTGCGCGGCCTTTCTGGCCTTGACCGCGGCGGCGAACAGGTCGCCGCGCTGGTTGTAGGAGACGAACATGTCCATCGAGGCGCAGGCGGGGGCCAGCAGAACGGTGTCGCCCTTGTGGGCCAGGTCGGCGGCGGCGTCGAGGATGAGGTCGATCGCGGCGGGGCCGTCGAGGCCGGTGTCGGCGCCGCCGATGTCGCGGATGGGGACGTCGGGGGCCTTTTCGCGCAGGGCTTCGGCGATGACGGCGCGGTCCTGGCCGAGGAGGACCACGCCGCGCAGGCGCTTGGCGGACTTCTCGACCAGGTCGTCGAACTCGGCGCCCTTGGCCAGGCCGCCGGCGATCCAGACGATGTGCTCGTAGGACGCCAGGGAGGCGGCGGCGGCGTGGGTGTTGGTGGCCTTCGAGTCGTCGACGTAGTCGACACCGTCGAGTACCGCCACGAACTCGATGCGGTGGGGGTCCGGACGGAAGTTGCGCAGCCCGTCGCGGACCGCCTCGACGGGGGCCCCGTAGGCGCGGGCCAGGGCGCCGGCGGCCAGGGCGTTGGCGATGTTGTGGGGGGCGTGCGGCTCGACGTCGTAGATCGTGCCGAGCTCGGCGGCGGAGGTGCGGCGGTCCTCGATGAACGCGCGGTCGGCGAGGATTCCGTCGACGACGCCGAGCATCGACAGGCCGGGGGCGCCGAGGGTGAAGCCGATGGCCCGGCAGCCTTCGACGACGTCGGCCTCCTCGACCATGCGCTCGGTGATCTTGTCGGCGACGTTGTAGACGCACGCGACGCGGCAGCGCTCGTAGATCTTCGCCTTGGCCGCGATGTACTGCTCCATCGAGCCGTGCCAGTCGAGGTGGTCCGGCGCGACGTTCAGGACGGCGGCGGCGTGCAGGCTCAGCGACTCGGACCAGTGCAGCTGGTAGCTGGAGAGTTCGATCGCGAGGACTTCGTAGGGCTCCTCGGCCAGGACGGCGTCTACCAGCGGGAATCCGACGTTCCCGCACGCGACCGCACGCTTGCCGCCCGCCTCGAGCATCGCGGCGAGCATGCGCACGGCGGTGGTCTTGCCGTTGGTGCCGGTCAGGCCGAGCCAGGGCGCGAAGGAGCCGTCCGGCAGCGGCTTGCGCAGCCGCCACGCGAGTTCCGCGTCTCCCCAGACCGGGATGCCGGCCTCCCGGGCGGCGGCGACGATCGGGGCGCTCGGCGGGATGCCGGGGACCACGACCAGCAGGTCGCAGCCCTCCGGCAGCGTCTTGTCGTCGCCGAGCCGGAGCGTGGCGCCGCGCTCGGCGACCGGGGCCGAGCGCTCCGCGGTCTCGGCGTCGTCGTAGCGGTCGCACAGCAGCACGTCCGCGCCGAGGTCCAGCAGCGCGTACGCGGCCGAGATGCCGACGACGCGCGCGCCCACGACGCACACCCGCAGGCCTTCCCAGGGAACCGATGCGACGCCGTACGGGTCGGGCTGACGCCAGTCGATCGCGTCCACGCTCTGGTCACTCATTTCGTCGCTGCGAATCCGCCGTAGAACACGCCCAGGCTGAGCGCCACGCACAGGCCGGCGATGATCCAGAATCTGATGACGACGTTGACCTCGGGCCAGCCGAGCATCTCGAAGTGATGGTGCAACGGCGCCATCTTGAAGACGCGTTTGCCCTTGCTGGCCTTGAAGTAGCCGACCTGGATGATGACCGAGAACATCTCCAGTAGGAACAGGCCGCCGATGACCACCGCGAGCAGCTCGGTGCGCGAGCAGATCGCCAGGCCGGCGAAGGCGCCGCCGAGGGCCAGCGAGCCGGTGTCGCCCATGTAGATCTTGGCCGGCGCCGCGTTCCACCAGAGGAATCCGAAGCACGCGCCCATCAGCGACGCGGCCACGATCGCCAGGTCCAGCGGGTCGCGCACCTCGTAGCAGCCCTTGCTGGGCGAGGAACCGCAGCTCTGGCCGTACTGCCACACGCCGATGACGACGTACGCGGAGAAGGCCATCACCGACGCGCCGGCCGCCAGGCCGTCCAGGCCGTCGGTCAGGTTCACCGCGTTCGACCAGCCCGCGATGAGCAGGTAGGCGAAGACCACGAACAGCACCGGGCCCAGGCCCAGCCAGCCGATGTCGTAGAGGAACGAGACGTGGTCGCTCGCCGGGGTCAGGCCCATCGAGTTCGGGAAGTGCAGCACCAGCACCGCGAACGCGACCGTCACGATCGACTGGCCGACGAGTTTCGCCTTGGCGCGCAGGCCGAGCGAGCGCTGCTTGAAGATCTTGATGAAGTCGTCGACGAAGCCGACCGCGCCGAGGCCCGTCATCAGGAACAGCACCAGCAGCGCCGAGTCCGTCGGCCACTTGCCGGTGGCCAGCTTGGTGACGAAGTAGCCGATCAGCGTGGAGAGCACGATGACGGTGCCGCCCATGGTGGGCGTGCCGCGCTTGACCTGGTGGGTCTGCGGCCCGTCCTCGCGGATCTCCTGGCCGTAGCCGCGCCGCGCGAAGAACTTCACCGCCATCGGGGTGCCGATCAGGGAGCACACCAGCGCGATCACGCTGGCGTACAGAACCGCTCTCATCATCGTGCGTCCTCCAGCAGGGCACGGGCCACCCGCCGCAGGCCGACGGAGTTGGAGGCCTTCACCAGGACGACGTCGCCGGGGCGCAGTTCCCCGCGCAGCACGGCGATCGCCTCGTCGGCGTCGGCCACGGTCGCGGACTCCTGTCCGCCGGAGCCTTCATGCAGCGCGCCGGCGTGGATCATCCGGGCGTCGGGACCCACGGCCAGCAGCCGGTCCACCCGCAGCCGCACGGCCAGCCGGCCGAGCGCGTCGTGCGCCTCCGCCGAGCTTTCGCCCAGCTCGGCCATGTGCCCGAGCACGGCCCAGGACCGGCCCTCGGGGCGCGAGCGGGCGAGCGTGACCAGGGCCTTGAGCCCGGCGCGCATGGACTCGGGGTTAGCGTTGTACGCGTCGTCGATCACCACGACGCCGTCGGCGCGGTGCGTGACGGTCATCCGGCCGCCGCTGAGCGGTTCGGCCGCGTCGATCGCGGCGGCGATCGCGGGTACCGGCATTCCGACTCCCACGCAGACCGCGGCGGCGGCCAGGGCGTTGGAGACGTGGTGCTCGCCGACGAAGCGCAGGCGCACCGGCGCCTCGACACCGTCGGCGGTCAAGGTGAAACCCGCACACCCGTTCTCGTCGATCTCGACGTCCTCGGCGCGCACTCGCGCCGACGGCTGCTCGCCGAACCAGACGACGGGGGCCTGGGTGCGCGAGGCCATCCGGGCGACGTAGTCGTCGTCGGCGTTCAGCACCGCGAAGCCGTCGCCCGGCAGCGCCTCGATCAGCTCGCCCTTGGCCTGCGCGGTCATCTCCTTGGAGCCGAACTCGCCGACGTGCGCGGTGCCGATGTTGAGCACCAGGCCGACCTTCGGCGGTGCGAGCTCGCACAGCTGCTTGATGTGGCCGACGCCGCGCGCGCCCATCTCCAGCAGCAGGAAGCGGGTGTCCGCGTCGGCGCGCAGCACGGTCAGCGGCAGGCCGATCTCGTTGTTGAACGAGCCCTCGGTGAAGACGGTCGGCGCGTGCGCGGACAGCAGTTGGCCGAGCAGGTCCTTGGTGGAGGTCTTGCCGGAGGAGCCGGTCAGCGCGATCACGGTGACGTCCGGCAGCCGCCGCAGCAGCTCATGGGCCAGCTGGCCGAGCGCGGCCTCCACGTCCGGGACGATCACGGCGGGCACGCCGACGTCCCGGCTGCCGAGCATCGCGGCGGCCCCGGCCGCGACCGCCGCGGCCGCGAAGTCATGGCCGTCCGCGTTCGCGCCGTCGAAGGCGGCGAACAGGCCGCCGGGCACCGGCTTGCGGGAGTCCAGGAACGCGGGGCCGTCGACCACCAGCGCGGGATCCGCGCCGGTCGCCAGTTCGCCGTCCACGATCCCGGCGATCTCGCCGAGCGTGAGCGCGATCACCCGGTTACCTCCGGCCGGGCCGCGGCGTGCTGGATCGCGGCGCGCAGGACCGCCGCGTCGTCGAAGGGGTGGATCACTCCGGCGATCTCCTGACCTTGTTCGTGTCCCTTCCCGGCCACCACCACGGTGTCCCCGGGTTCGCTGCGCCCGACCGCGCGGGCGATGGCCTCGGCGCGGTCCGCACAGACCTCCACCTCGGCGCTCGCGCCCGCCGCCACCGCGTCCCGCGCCCCGGCCTCGGCGGCCGCGAGGATCTGCAGCGGATCCTCGGAGCGGGGGTTGTCGTTGGTGAGGACGACTTCGTCGGCGCCTCGGGCGGCGGCCGCACCCATCAGGGGCCGCTTCGCCCGATCACGGTCGCCCCCGCAGCCTACGACAATCCGCAACCTGCCACGTGTCACCGGCCGGAGCGAGGCGAGCAGCGTGCTGATGGCGTCGGGGGTGTGCGCGTAGTCCACGATGGCGAGGAAGTCCTGCCCGGCGTCGATCGGCTGGATCCGCCCGGGCACGCCCGCCACCCCGGCCACCCCGGCGACGGCCGCCTCGGGGTCCACTCCGGCACCGATCAGGCTGACCACGGCGGTCAAGGCATTGGCGACGTTGAAGGCGCCGGGCAGCCGTACGCCGGCCCGGCGGCGGGTGCCGTCCGGACCGACCAGATCGAAGCCCGAGCCGTCCGGCCCGAGGTCGGTGTTCTCGGCCCGCCAGTCGGCGTCGGCGGCGCCGGAAGGTGAGATTGTCCACACTCGCACGCCGAGCGACGCGGCGCGCTCGGCGATGCGCCGGCCGTAGGGATCGTCCGTGTTCACGACCGCGAGCGCGGTGTAGCCCGGCGTGAACAGCTTCGCCTTGGCCTCGAAGTAATCCTCGAAATCGGCGTGGAAGTCCAGGTGGTCCTGCGTCAGGTTGGTGAACGCCGCGACCTTGTACCGGATGCCCGCGGTACGGCCGTACGCGAGCGCGTGGCTGGAGACCTCCATCGCCACGGCCTCGACCGAGTCCCGGCGCATGGCCTCGAGCAGCGCCTGCAGGTCGGGGGCCTCGGGCGTGGTGCGCACCGACTTGACCGCCTGGTCGCCGACCCTGGTGCCGGTGGTGCCGATGATGCCGGAGTGCAGGCCCGCGGCGCGCAGCCCGCCCTCCATCAGGAAACTCGTGGTCGTCTTGCCGTTCGTGCCGGTGATGCCGAGCATCGTCATCGCCTCGGCCGGGTGGCCGTAGAGCGCGGCGCCGATCCGGCCGAGCACCGGGCGCACCTCGGGCACGACCACCAGCGGCAGGCCGGAGTCGACGGCGGTCTTGGCGCCCTGCTCGTCGGTCAGCACGGCGACGGCGCCGAGCCGGGCCGCATCCGCCGCGAACTGGGCCCCGTGCACCGAGGCGCCGGGCACCGCGGCGTACAGGTCGCCGGGTCTCACCGCGCGCGAATCCATGGTGAATCCGCTGATCGCCAACGTGCGATTGGCCTCCGGGCCGAGGATCCGCACCTGCTCGAGCGAAGCGACGAGTTCGCCCAGGGGACGGGCCGGAACGGCACGCGGACGCGGGTCGATCTCGGACACGGGGGTGGTTTCGACACTGGACGGCTTGGGCACGTCGGCAGGCTACCGCTTAATGAGCCCCACGCGTGCCACGCCCCACGCCGGGTCCGCGCGCCGCGGCGAGTGGTTACCGTTCTATGACCAAGCCGTCACCAGGTGATCGGCAGATCCGGGGATTTCGCGCCGGTGGGGGCGACACCCTGTTCCTGCAATGCGAAAGACATCACTTTTTGGAAGACCGGCGCGGAGACCGTTCCGCCGAAGTGGTCGGCGCCCTGCGGCCCTTCCACGAAGACCCCTATCACCAACTGCGGATTGTCCGCGGGCGCGTATCCGATGAACGAGGCGGTGTATCCGCAGTATCCGCCGCAGCTGGCCACGTAGCGGTTCGCGGTGCC